>CAVPMW010000010.1:0-437567 GCA_963706515.1 uncultured Chloroflexia bacterium | reverse complement strand
AAAAATTGGTGAGCCCGTCGGGATTCGAACCCGGACCCCTTGATTAAAAGTCAAGTGCTCTACCGGCTGAGCTACGGGCTCTCTGCGCGACCATATGGGCCGCTGCGAGCTCAAAAGCAATATTGCGCGTCGCCTTGCTAAACAACCCAAAATGCGGCATCCCGCTTGCGGCTTCCGGCGCTTTCGCGCCGCCGAGCAGGCCTGCGTTTCAGGGGGAGGGGCCAAAGCGATGCCACGCAAAAAGAAGACGGCGAGCCGGTTGCGCTATTGGCCGCGCCTGCTCTTCCTCATTCCCTTCATCGCCATGCTGTGGGTGCCGTCCTACAACCGGATCGAGCCCGAGCTTGGCGGCATTCCCTTCTTCTATTGGTATCAGCTCGGCTGGATCCTGCTCGGCGCGGCGATCGTGCTGCTCGTCCATGTGATCGACACGCGCATCACGCATGTGACGGAAACGCGCCCGGACAAGGAGTTGGAGCCGACGGATGTCCCCGGAGACATCCTGTGACGCTCGATCTGACCGCCACCATCATCTTCGTCGCGCTGTTCCTGTTCGTCACCTGGCTCGGCTTCGTCGCCGCGCGTTGGCGCAAGGCCGATCTCAATCTCCTGCATGAATGGGGTCTCGGCGGCCGCCGCTTCGGCACCATGGTCACCTGGTTCCTGCTCGGCGGCGACCTCTACACCGCCTACACCTTCATCGCCGTTCCGGCGCTGGTGTTCGGCAAAGGCGCGATGGGCTTCTTCGCCGTCCCCTACACCATCCTCATCTATCCCATCCTCTATATCGTCTTTCCGCGGCTCTGGGCGATCGCGCATGAGCGCGGCCATGTCACCGCCGCCGATTTCGTGCGCGACCGCTTCGGCAGCCGCATGCTCGCGCTCGCCTTCGCGCTGACCGGCATCGTCGCCACCATGCCCTACATCGCGCTCCAGCTCGTCGGCATGGAGGTGGTGATCGGCGCGCTCGGCTTTCCGGCGGGAGGATTTGCCGGGCATGTGCCGCTGATCATCGCCTTCATCATTCTCGCCGCCTTCACCTATACCAGCGGGCTCCGGGCGCCGGCGCTGATCGCCATCGTCAAGGACATGCTGATCTTCGTCACGGTGTTCGCCGCCGTGGTGATCATTCCGGCCAAGCTCGGCGGCTACGGCGCGATCTTCGCCAGCGTGCCGCACGGAGAAGCTCATCCTTGCGCCGCCGACCGGCGACAGTCTCGGCGCCTATAGCGCCTATGCCACGCTGGCGCTCGGCTCGGCGCTTGCGCTGTTCCTCTATCCGCACGCCATGACCGGGCATCTTGAGCGCATCGAGCGGCAACGTCATCCGGCGCAACGCGGCCATGCTCGCCGCCTATTCCTTCATTCTCGGGCTGATCGCGCTGCTCGGCTACATGGCCATCGCCGCCGGCGTCGATAAGGATCCGGCCTACGCCGCGGGCTTCACCCAATACGGACCGAATTTCGCCGTGCCGGCGCTGTTCCTCGCCTCCTTTCCCTCCTGGTTCGTCGGCGTCGCCTTCGCCGCCATCGCCATCGGCGCGCTGGTGCCGGCGGCGATCATGTCGATCGCCTGCGCCAATCTCTTCACCCGCAATCTCTACAAGGAGTTCCTGCGCCCGGATTGCAGCGAGGCCGACGAAGCGCGCATGGCCAAGATCGTCTCGCTGGTGGTCAAGATCGGCGCGGTGGTGTTCATCCTCGCCATTCCGCAAGCCTATGCCATCCAGCTCCAGCTGCTCGGCGGCATCTGGATCATCCAGCTCCTGCCGCCGATCCTGCTCGGTCTCTATACGCGCGCGTTCAATGCGCTCGCGCTGCTGATCGGGTGGGCCGCGGGCACCGCCATCGGCACCTATATGGCCGCCACCCAAGGCTTCACCTCATCGGTCTATCCGCTCGAGATCTTCGGCGTCACCGTGCCGGGCTACGCCGCCCTCTATTCGGTGCTGATCAATTTCCTCGTCGCCGTCGCGCTTTCGCCGCTCTTCGATCGCATGGCGCGACGCAGCGCCGCCTCGACCGCACGCTGATCTTATTCACTCAGCGCCAAGCGGCTCTCGACCGCTGGGTCATTCCTCGATAGGTTCAGCGCTTCGATTCGAACGCCCCTCGACAGGGAGGAGATTGACACATGGCAAACGACAACCAGGGCAGCAGGACATTCCTTGCGATCGTATTGGGCGGCATCGTGCTCGCCCTCGTCATCGCTGCCTATTTCATGTACGGGCACAAGGGCGAAACGGGCGTGAAGGTCGAGCAGCCGATGACCGAGCAGCCCGCCGAGGCGCCTGCCGCGCCGCCGGCCGCCGAGACGCCGCCAGCTGCCGAAATGCCGCCTGCGGAAGAGACGCCCGCGCCGGACGAGACACCCGCGCCGACAGAATCCGATAGAGGCACGACGATTTGGGGGCGGCCCACGAGCGGCCGCCCTCTGCCGCTCCCTTCATCGCCAGACTTTGCCGCCCTGCCGCTCCGTTCATCTGAGGTTCAGACTGAACGCGGTCTTCTTGCTGCCGAATTGCTGCTAAATTGACGGCACTCAAGTCAGCGGGAAACAGGCAAAAAATGGCGCGGAGAGGGTGCGGTGGAGGCGCGCGTTGGTGGCTCTTGGCCGCCGGCATCGCCCTTGCCTGCTCCGGCGCCGAGGCTCAGGACAACAAGAGCGCCGCCGTGCCGGTCGAGGCGGCAAAAGTGATCGCCGCGCCGTTGAGCGAGCAGGTGACCGCCATCGGCACGCTTCTCTCCAACGAGGCGGTGACGGTCAGCTCGGAGATTCCCGGGCCGCCTCAAGGAGATCCACTTCCAGGAAGGCCAGCCGGTCGAGAAGGGGGCGCCGCTCTTCACCCTGGACGATTCGGTCTATCGCGCCCAGCTCGACGACGCCGAGGCCAAGCTGAAGCTCGCCGAGCAGACCAACAAGCGGACGACGCACGCTCTTCAGCAACAAATACGCGACCGCCCAGTCGGCCGACGAGTCGGCCTCGAACCTCGCCGTGAACACCGCCGCCGTCGAGCTCGCCCGCGTGCAACTCGAGAAGGCGCATATCGTGGCGCCGTTCTCCGGCATCGTCGGCTTGCGCCATGTGAGCGTCGGCGAGTACATCACCGCCGGTCAGGCGCTGGTCAATCTCGAGGCCATCGATCCGGTGAAGGCCGATTTCAGGGTGCCGGAGAAATTCCTCCCCGCCATCAGGGTCGGGCAAACCATCCGCATCAAGGTCGACGCCTTTCCCGACGACAGCTTCGAGGGCAAGGTCTACGCCATCGATCCGCGCCTCGACGTTGCCGGACGCAGCCTCCTGGTCCGCGCCATGGTGCCCAATAAGGATCAGCGGTCTGCGTCCCGGCCTGTTCGCGCGGGTGACGGTTCTCTTGCAGCTCAAGGAGGATGCCTTGAGCGTGCCGGAGCAGGCCATCGTGCCGCAAGGCGACAGCCAGTTCGTGTTCAAGATCGTCGACGGCAAGGTCGCAGCTGACCAAGGTGGTGACCGGCACGCGCCGCGAGGGCCGCGTCGAGATCGTCGAGGGGCTCGCCGCCGGCGACCAGGTGGTGACCGCGGGCCAGCTCAAGATCCGCGACGGCAGCGCGGTCTCCATCGTCAACGGCATCGGGGCGTAGGCCGTGACGCTTCCAGAGCTTTCCATCAAGCGGCCGGTTTTCGCCACGGTGCTGAGCCTCGTGCTGGTGCTCGTCGGCCTCGTCTCCTATGACCGGCTCTCGCGTGCGCGAATATCCCGCGATCGACCCGCCGGTCGTCACCGTGCAGACGACCTATCCAGGGCGCGAGCGCCGCCATCGTCGAGACCCAGGTCACGCAGGTGCTCGAGGACTCGCTCTCGGGCATCGAGGGCATCGACTTCATCACCTCGATCAGCCGCCAGGAGTTGAGCCAGATCACCGTGCGCTTCAAGCTCGACCGCAATCCCGATTATGCCGCGGCCGACGTGCGCGACCGCGTCGGCCGCGTGCGCGGGCGGCTTCCCGACGAGATCGAGGAGCCGATCATTCAAAAGGTCGAGGCCGACGCCCAGCCGATCTTCCATCTCGCTTTTTTCAGCGAGCGGCATTCGGAGCTCGAGATCACCGACTACGCCAACCGCTATGTGAAGGATCAGCTCCAGACGCTACCTGGCGTCGCCGAGGTGCGCATGTTCGGCGATCGCGAATATTCCATGCGCATCTGGCTCGATCCCGAACGGCTCGCCGCCTACGAGCTGACGCCGCAAGACGTCGAGGCGGCGCTCCGGCGCCAGAATGTCGAGGTGCCGTCGGGCCGCATCGAAAGCCTGCAGCGCGAGTTCACCGTGCTGGCCGAGACGGACCTCCAGACGCCCGAGCAGTTCAACGATCTCATCGTCAAGGAGGCCAACGGCTATCTCGTGCGGCTCTCCGATGTCGGCCATGCCGAGCTCGGCGCGCTGGATGAGCGCCGCATCGTCCGCTTCAACGGCAAGCCGGCCATCGCGCTTGGCGTGATCAAGCAGGCCACCGCCAATCCGCTCGACGTGGCGGAGGAAATCCAGAAGGTGCTGCCGAGCATCACCGCCTCGCTGCCCGACGGCATGCAGGTGAGGATCGCCAACGACAAGTCGGTGTTCATCGCCGAGTCGATCAAGAATGTTTACAAGACGATCGGCGAGGCCATCGTCCTCGTCGTCTTCATCATCTTCTTGTTCCTGCGCTCGCTCCGCGCCACGCTGATCCCGCTCGTCACCATCCCGGTCTCGCTGATCGGCGCGTTCGCGCTGATGTACGTCCTCGGCTTCTCCATCAACACGCTGACCCTGCTGGCGCTCGTGCTCGCCATCGGGCTCGTCGTCGACGACGCCATCGTCATGCTGGAGAACATCTACCGCCACGTCGAGGAGGGCATGGCGCCGGTCAAGGCCGCCCTGCTCGGCAGCCGCGAGATCAGCTTCGCCGTCATCGCCATGACCATCACGCTGGCCGCGGTCTACGCGCCGATCGGCTTCATGACCGGCATCACCGGGCGTCTCTTCACCGAGTTCGCCTGGACGTTAGCCGGCGCCGTCATCGTCTCGGGCTTCGTGGCGCTGACGCTCTCGCCGATGATGTGCTCGAAGCTTGCTGCGCCATCAGACCCAGCACAACATTCTCTACCGCGCGAGCGAGCGCGTGTTGCAGGGGATCAGCGCAGGCTATCGCGCCCTGCTGCGGCTCGCCCTTGCCGTGCGGCCTCTGGTGCTCCTGATCGGACTTGGCGTTGCCGGCGCGAGCTTTTTCCTGTTCGGCATGCTCAAGGCCGAGCTCGCCCCGATCGAGGACCAGGGCAACATCTATGTCATGTTCCGCGCTCCGGAAGGCGCCACCATCGATTACACCGACGCCTACGCCAAGCAGCTCGAGCAGATCTTTCTTTCGGTGCCCGAAGCCGACCGCATCTTTGTGGTCGCCGGCAATCCCACGGTGTCGCAAGGAACCTCCGTGGTGAGGCTCAAGCCCTGGGATCAGCGCGAGCGGAGCCAGCAAGAGATCGGCAAGTCGATCGCGCCGCGCATGGTCGCCGTTCCCGGCGTCGTGGCCTTTCCGAGCAATCCGCCCTCGCTTGGTCAGAGCCACAAGGACAAGCCCATCAACTTCGTCATCCAGACCTCAAGCTCCTATGACGAGCTGCAGAAGATGGTCGATGCGATGCTGGACAAGGCGCGCGACTATCCAGGCCTCGTCGATGTCGACACCGACCTGAAGCTGAACTCGCCCCAGCTCGACATCTCGGTGGACCGGGAGAAAGCGGCCGCGACCGGGGTCGAGATCGACACGCTTGGCCGCACGCTGGAGACCATGCTCGGCGGCCGCCAGGTCACGCGCTTCAAGCAAAACGGCGAGCAATACGACGTCGTGGTGAAGATCGCCGATATCGACCGCCAGAATCCCGACGACATGCGGCGCATCTATGTGCGCGGGCCGCGACAACGCCATGATCCCGCTCTCGAACCTCATCACCATCAAGGAGACCGTGGCGCCGAAGGAGCTCAACCACTTCAACCAGCTGCGCGCCGCGACCATCACCGCGCAGCTTGCGCCGGGCTACACGTTGAGCGACGGCTTGAGCTTTCTCAACCAGACGGCGCAAGGAGGTGCTGCCGGCCACCGCCCATATCGAATATGCGGGGCAATCCCGCGAATTCAGGGAAGCGAGCGCCAACATGTATCTGACCTTCCTGCTGGCGCTCGCCTTCATCTATCTCGTGCTCGCCGCGCAGTTCGAAAGCTTCACCGATCCCTTCATCATCATGCTGACGGTGCCGCTGTCGATCACCGGCGCGCTGCTGGCGCTGTGGTGGAGCGGCGGCACGCTGAACATCTATAGCCAGGTCGGCCTCGTCACCCTGATCGGGCTCATCACCAAGCACGGCATTCTGATCGTGGAGTTTTCCAATCAGCTCCGGGCCAAGGGCAGGTCATGCGCGAGGCGGTGATCGAGGCGGCGACGCTCAGGCTTCGGCCGATCCTGATGACCACCGGCGCCATGGTGCTCGGCGCCGTGCCGCTTGCGCTCGCCACCGGCGCCGGCGCCGAGAGCCGTCAGGATATCGGCTGGGTGATCGTCGGCGGCCTCCTGGTCGGCACGCTGTTCACGCTGTTCGTGATCCCGGTGGTCTACACCTATCTCAGCCGGCGGGTGTTCATCGAGGCCGACGACGAAGGCACGCACGAGCACGGTGCCGGCTCTGCCCGCGCCGCAAAAGCGCAAGCCGCGCGAGGCGCTGGAACCCGCCGAGTAGGGCGTGCCCAAAAAAGAAGAGCCCCGGCGCGGGGAGTGCCAGGGCTCGTACGCATTACACAGAACGCACTACCGACCCAGACCGAACACAACTGGGCAACTACAGCATGCCTTCGCGCCTGTGGCAGTTTTTTGACGGTTCCTTGTCAGTCTTTTTAATAGCCACAAGCATTTGCGGGCGCGCTTTCACACCGCGTGGCGCTTCGCGCAGACCCTACCGTGAGCGTTAACTGCACCCCGGCCCAGGGTTCCGCGCCCGGTCGGAAGCCTTGTGCCGCGCGCTCGCCCCATGCACAATGGGCAAAAATCGGGCAGTCCTGCCCCGAGTCGAGGTCACGAAGAAATGCGCTGGCGCGGTGAACGAGAGAGCGAGAATGTCGAGGACCGGCGGGGCGAAGGCGGCGGCTTCGGCTTCCCGTTCCCGGGCGGCGGCGTCCGCTTTCCGAGCGGCGGCGGCTCGGGCGCGGCGGCGGCGGCGGCATCGGCATTGTCGGGCTTCTCATCATTCTCGGCCTGATGCTGTTTTTCGGCGTCGACCCGAGCGTCATCATGCAAGGCGGCGGGCCCGGGCGGCGACGTGACCACCTTCCCCGACATTCGCCTGCCGCAGTCCCGGCCCGACACCACCAATTTCCCGATCCCCGGGCAACAGGGTCCGCCGGTGCAGCATCCGCAGACCACGAGCGAGGACGATCTCAAGCGCTTCGTCTCCGTCGTTCTCGGCGACACCGAGGACGTCTGGCGCGATACTCTTGGCGCGGTACGGCGAGCGCTACAGCGATCCCAAGCTGGTGCTGTTCAGCGGCGGCGTGCGCTCGGCCTGCGGCACGGGGGTGGCGCAGATGGGTCCGTTCTACTGCCCGAACGACGAGAAGGTCTATATCGACCTCGACTTCTACGAGGAGCTCAAGAACCGGTTCCACGCGCCGGGCGACATCGCCCAGGCCTATGTCATCGCCCACGAGATCGGCCATCACGTGCAGAAGCTGCTCGGCATCGCCGATCAGGTCGAGGCCGCGCGCCAGCGCATGGGTCAGAGCCAGGCCAACGCGCTTCAGGTGCGCATGGAGCTGCAGGCCGACTGCTTCGCCGGCATCTGGGCCAATCACGCCGAGGAGACCAAGAACATCATCGAGCCCGGCGACATCGATGAGGCGCTGCAACGCGGCGAGCGCCATCGGCGACGACCGCATCCAGAAACAGACCCAAGGCTATGTCGTGCCGGACGCCTTCACCCACGGCTCGTCGGAGCAGCGCGTGCAGCTGGTTCAAGCGCGGCTACCAGAGCGGCAAGCTCGAAGCCTGCGACACCTTCAACGCCGATCGATCTTTAGGCGAGCGCCGCCGACTCGACCAGACGTTTTTAAGACTTGCCGCGGTCACATTGAACGGAACGCCGCAGACGGCGTAGTCTGTTGCAGGCAGGGGATTCGCGGACCTAGCGGCGGGGGATTAAATAAGTGAGGCCTGCGCGACTGTTTGCCGGCAAGCCTGGCGGCCGTCCTGCTGTGCAGCTTGGGCGGCGTGCCGGCTCCGGGCGCCGAGGACGTGATCGTCCTTGGCGCCGCCGTGTCTCTGACCGGCAAATATGCGCTGAACGGCGCCAACACCAAGAACGGCTACGAGCTCGCCGTCCGCAAGATCAACGACAAGGGCGGCGTGAAGGTCGGCGGCAAGAGCTACAAGCTCGTGGTGCGCTATTACGACGACGAGTCGACGCCGGCGCGCGGCACCGAGCTTGCCGAGCGGCTGATCAAGCAGGACGGCGTCAAATTCATGCTCGGGCCGTACAGCTCGGGCCTGACCAAGGCGATCCTGCCGGTCGTGGAGAAGTACAAGGTGCCGATGATCGAGGGCAACGGCGCGGCGCGCGAGCTGTTCACCAAGGGCTATCGCTACATCTTCGCCGTGCTCTCCACCTCCGACCAATATCTCACGCCCGCCATCGATCTCGCCGCCGAGCATGCCGGCGAGCTCGGCAAGACCAAAGAGAAGCTCAAGGTCGCGCTGGCCATGGAGAACGATCCGTTCGCGCAGGACGTGCGCGCCGGCGTGCTCGATGACGTGCGGCGCCAAGGCATGATGGTGGTGATCGACGACCAGCTGCCGCCCGAGCTCAACGACATGTCGGTCACGCTGACCAAGGTCAAGGCCTTGAAGCCCGACGTGCTCGTGATCTCCGGCCACGAGAAGGGCGCGCTCACCGCGGTCAGCCAGATCAAGGCGTTGCAAGTCTATGTGCCGATCCTCGCCATGACCCATTGCGACTCGGCGCAGATCGCCGAGAAGCTTGGGGAGGCGGCCGAGCATGTGTTCTGCGCCCATCAATGGCACCGCTCGCTCGGCTACAAGGACGAGCTGTTCGGCACCGCGGAGGACTTCGCCAAGCAATTCGAGGCGGCCTATGAATACGAGGCGCCGTATCAGGCGGCCCAGTCGGCGGCGGCCGTGCATGTCTTTATCGACGCCTTCAAGCGCGCCCAGAACCTCGACCCGGAGAAGGTGCGCGACGCCATCGCCGCGACCGAGCTCGAGACGTTCTACGGTCCGATCAAGTTCGACGAGTCGGGCCGCAACATCGCCAAGCCGATGGTGTTGACCCAGATTCAGGGCGGCAAATACGTGGTGGTCGCGCCCGCCAAATGGGCCACCGGCAAGCCGGTGGTGCCGCGCCCCCGCCGATAGAGGTCGACGCGCGCGCTTGTAGCATCAGGCGGAGAAGTGGGAACCGGTTTTCCGACAAGATCACGCTCAACAAAAACTAGAGCGCGTCGCCCGCGTAGACCGTCGCCTCGCACGGCCGCGACGCCTTCTTGAACAGCGCGCAAGCCTGAGCTGGCCTCGTCGGCGCTGCCGAACGGTCCGGCGATCAGCCGCCACTTCTTGTCGGGGGCAAGCACGCGGCGCGGCTGAAGCCCGGCGACCAGCGCCGCATGATTGGTCAGGAACTCGCGCCACAGCGGTCTGAGACGCATCCTGCTTGGCCACCGTGCCGATCTCGATGCCGTAGCGCGTCGAGCCGTCATTGGCGGCTGGCGGTAGCGCGATCGGATCCAAGGCTGCGCTTTCGGTGGCCGCTGGCGCGGGCGCGGATGGAGCGGGAGTTTGAGCTTCTTCGGCGGCGGCGGGAGGCGGCGCCGGCGTCGGCACGTCGCTGCTTGGCGCGGCCTCTTCTTCGGCCGTGTCGTCCTCGAGCGGCGACACGGCGACCGGCGGAGGCTCGCTCGGCGCCGGCAGGCTTCGGGGCCTCCCGGCTCGACCGCGGCTTGCTCGACAGGCTTGGCCGCTGGCGCGGCTTCTCGGCAGGCTTGGGCGCCTCGGCTTGCGCCGGCTTGGCCTCCTCGGCGGGAGGCGCGGCCGGGAGGCGGAGGCGCAGGCGGCGGCGCTCGGGCTTCTTCGTCTCGGTGGCGCGGCGCCGGGATGACGGATGCGGCCGGCGGCGAGCGCCGCGACCGGTGCCGACGACCTTCTCGATCCGGCTTCAGCCGCGTGCTGAGCTCGGCCACCTGCTCCGACAGCTCGCGCAGACTGGCTTTGATCTCGGCGAGCTCCTGGTCGCTCGCCTCGGAAGATTGACCGGCGATGGCCGATGTCGTCCCGTCGACGAGGGCGAAGCCGATCCGCCCTCCGGACGGGTTCAGTGTGACCAGCTGGCCGCCAAGCGCGCTCGGATCGGTGAACACGGTGAAGAGATAGAGGCCGGAAACGCCGCCAAGCAGGATCCAGAACGTGGCGAACACGCCACGCGCCCAGTTCCGTGAGCCTGTCCGGCGATGCCTGGCCATAGGTTTCGAGGCCTCCCGTTCTCGAAATTCAGGCGGAAAAGCGACGCCAATAAGGCTTGGCTCACGATTTGCGCCGCCGCGCAATGAAGGATGACTCGCTCTGCGCGCCGGGTCAATTTCCCCGGTGACCCGACGACGCGGTGCAAGGTCGCCCTTCGAGGTTATGGCCCTCGCTCGGGGTTTGGACTAGACAGGTCGCCGTTCAAGGAGCTTGGGGCAGCGATTCGGCGATTGCCCCGCAAAGACAGGATTAACGGCCTCAAGTGTCACCCTCTCTTTCGGCGTCTTGGGGCACGCTTCTTGCTCGGGCTCCAAGCGCATTCTGGCAGCGATTCAAGCGGCATGACTGAAACCTCGGCTCTCGCCATCATCCTTGCCGCCGGCAAGGGCACGCGCATGAAGTCCGAGCGGCCCAAGGTGCTGCACCGGCTCGCCGGCGCGACCCTGCTCGCCCATGTGCTTCGGGCCGCCAAGGCGGCTGGCCTCGACCGGCTCGCGGTCGTGGTCGGGCCCGAGATGGACGAGGTCGGCGCCGCGGCAAGCGCGCTCGATCCCAAGCTCGAAGTCTTCGTGCAGGCCGAGCAACTGGGGACCGCCGATGCGGTCAAGGCCGCGCGGCCCGCCTTCGAGGACTTTCCGGGTCAGGTCCTGATCCTTTACGGCGACACGCCGCTGTTGCGGCCGGAGACGCATCGGCAAGGTCCGCGCCGAGCTCGAGGCCGGCGCCGATCTCGTGGTGATCGGCTTCGAGACCGAGAACCCGACCGGCTATGGCCGGCTCCTGCTCGACGACCGGGGACGGCTCGCCGGCATCCGCGAAGAGAAGGACGCAAGCGCGGAGGAGCGCGCGCTCACGCTCTGCAATTCCGGCATCATGGGTTTCCGCTCGGGCAAGACCCTGCTCGGTCTGCTCGGACGGATCGGCAACGACAACGCCAAGAAGGAATTCTATCTCACCGACGCCGTGGCGCTCGCCCGCGGCGACCGGCTCGAAGCGCGCATGGTCGAGTCGAATGGCGAAGAGGTGCTCGGCGTGAACTCGCGCGCCGAGCTCGCCGAGGCCGAAGCCGTCATGCAGCAGCGCCTCCGCGCCGCGATCATGGCCAATGGCGCGACGCTGGTAGCGCCCGAGACGGTCTTTCTCAGCCACGACACGCGCGATCGGCAAGGACGTCGTCATCGAGCCCCATGTGGTGATCGGCGAGCGCGTGGTCATCGAGGACGGCGCCACCATCAGGGGCTTCTGCCACATCGAGGGCGCGCAGGATCGGCGAGGGCGCGGTCGTCGGTCCGTTCGCGCGGCTCAGGCCCGGCGCTACGCTCGCCACGGACGCCCATGTCGGCAACTTCGTCGAGATCAAGCAGGCCGAGATCGGCGAGGGCGCCAAGGTTAACCATCTCACTTATATCGGCGACGCGAGCGTCGGCGCGCGCGCTAACGTCGGCGCCGGCACCATCACCTGCAACTATGACGGCTTCGACAAGCATCGGACCGAGATCGGGGCAGGCGCCTTTATCGGCTCCAACTCCTCGCTGGTGGCGCCGGTCAAGATCGGCGAGGGCGCCTATATCGGTTCCGGCAGCGTCATCTCCAAGGACGTCGCCCCCGATGCGCTGGCGCTCACCAGAAGCCCGCAAGAGGAGCGTCCCGGCTGGGCCGCCAAGGTCCGCGAGCGGCGCAGCCGGAAGCCGAAGAACGGCGGAAACAAAGGGACATAGAGCGTGAGTTGCGACTCAGAACGGTGCCAATTAGCACAGTAGCAAGGGTGCGAGGGAGTAGGGGACGATGTGCGGCATCGTTGGCGTCCTCGGCAAAGGACCGGTTGCCGAACAGCTGGTCGACGCGCTGAAGCGGCTGGAATATCGCGGCTACGATTCCGCGGGCGTCGCCACCGTCGAGAACGGCCAGCTCGGACGGCGGCGCGCCGAAGGCAAGCTGCGCAATCTCGAGGAGCGCCTCAAGCTCGAGCCGCTGCTCGGCGAGACCGGCATCGGCCACACCCGCTGGGCGACCCACGGCAAGCCGATCGAAGCCAACGCCCACCCGCATATGACCGAGCTGGTGTCGGTGGTGCATAACGGCATCATCGAGAACTTCCGCGAGCTGAAGGAAGAGCTCATCGCGGGACGGCGCCGACGTTCACCAGCGACACCGACACCGAGGTCATCGCCCATCTCATCACCCGCGAGCTGAAAGCCGGCAACGACCCGGTGCGCGCCGTCTACAACGCGCTGAAGCGGCTCGAAGGCGCCTTTGCGCTCGCCATGATCTTCCGCGGCTACAACGATCTGATGATCGTGGCGCGTCAGGGCAGCCCGCTCGCCATCGGCTTCGGCAACGGCGAGATGTTCGTCGGCTCCGACGCGATCGCGCTCGCCCCCTTCACCGACGAGATCGCCTATCTCGAGGACGGCGATTGGGCGGTGCTGACGCGGAAGGGCGTCGCCATCCGCGACCGCAACGGCAAGGCGGTGGAGCGGCCGGTCACCCGCTCGCTCGCCACGGCGCTCCTCGTCGACAAGGGCAACCACCGCCACTTCATGGCCAAGGAGATCCACGAGCAGCCGGAAGTGATCGGCCATACGCTCGCGGCCTATGTCGATCTCGCCGCCAGCCGCGTCGACATCCCGGCGCTGCCCTTCGACTTCGCCAACCTCACCCGGCTCTCGATCTCGGCCTGCGGCACCGCCTTCTATGCCGGCCTCGTCGCCAAATACTGGTTCGAGCGCTGGGCGAGGCTTCCCGTCGACGTCGATATCGCCTCGGAGTTCCGCTATCGCGAGACGGCGCTCGACCCCGGCGGCGCGGCCCTCTTCGTCTCGCAGTCGGGCGAGACCGCCGACACGCTCGCGACGCTGCGCTATTGCCGCGCGCAAGGCCAGCACATCGTCTCCATCGTCAATGTGCGCGAATCCTCGATCGCGCGGGAGTCGGACGCCGTGTCTGCCGACGCTCGCCGGTCCCGAGATCGGCGTCGCCTCGACCAAGGCCTTCACCTGCCAGCTCGACGGTGCTCGCCTGCCTCGCCATCGCCGCCGGCAAGGCGCGCGGCGTGATCGGCCCGGCGCTCGAGGCCGAGCTCGTCCAGGCGCTCGGCGAGGTGCCGCGCCATATGGCGACGATGCTGCGCGACGAACGGCCTTACGAGACGCTCGCCCATCAGCTGTCGAAGGCGCGCGACGTGCTCTATCTCGGCCGCGGCTCGAGCTATCCCGATCGCGCTCGAAGGCGCGCTCAAGCTCAAGGAGATCTCCTATATCCACGCCGAAGGCTATGCCGCCGGCGAGCTGAAGCATGGGCCGATCGCGCTGATCGACGAGAACATGCCGGTCATCGTCATCGCGCCGCGCGACGACCTCTACGACAAGACCGTCTCCAACATGCAGGAGGTGGCGGCGCGCGGCGGACAGATCGTGCTGGTGAGCGACGCCGATCCGGCGAGCACCGGCTGCGCCATCGCCACCCATCTGCCGTGCCGCCGGTGCACCGCTTCGTCGCGCCGCTGGTCTATGCGGTGCCCGTCCAGCTGATCGCCTATCACACCGCGGTGTTCATGGGGACCGACGTGGATCAGCCGCGGAACCTCGCCAAATCCGTGACGGTGGAATAGACTAAAGCCTCGGATTTGCCCGATTTCTCTGGTTGAGCAAGAACATGGCCGATAAGCGGAAGTTCTTCCGGGCGCGCCGTCTTGCTTTCGGCGGGCGCTTTCTTCCGCGCGCCTGCGTTCTTGGCGCGTCGCTTGCGCTGTGCGCAGCCTTCGGGCGCGCCCACGCCCAGGATGCCGGGCTTAAAAGCGGCGCCGCCTCTCTCGCCGCCGGCAAATACGACAATGCGGTGCGGCAGCTCTCGGCCACGATCAACTCCGACAGCGCCTCGCCGGGCGATGCCGCCAAGGCCCTTTATCTCCGGGGCATCGCCTATCGCAAGATGGGCGAGCCAGCCCGGGCCGTCGCCGATCTTGGCGCCGCCATCTGGCTCGGGCTGCCGGAGCCTGACCGGGTCAAGGCGCTGGTGAACCGTGGCCTCGCCTTTCAGGCTGCGGGCCTCAGCAAAGAGGGCGAGGCTGAGCTCGCGGCGGCGCGAAAGGCCGGAGGGAGCCGCGCGGTCGACGATCTCATCGCCGAAGGCGGGGGTGCGCCCGAAGGGGCAGCCGCCATTGCCGCCTTTGCCACCGAGGTGCGCCCAGAGGATCAGGGCGGCTCGAGCGCATCGGCCCCGGCGCCGCGGAACGAGCCCTCGGAGCCCGCGCCGACCCGCACGGCCAACGCTACGCCAAGCGCCTGGGACACCTCGGTTGCGGGAGAGCAGCAGCAAAGCAGCAGCGGCGGGCGCAACCGTCTCACCCGCTGGTTCGGATCTGTGACCGGCTCGTCAGCAACGCAATCGCCCGCCCCGGAGCCGTCGGCAGCGCCCGCACCGCCGCCGAGCAAGCCGCCGCCTGCGCCTTCCGCCGCTGCCGCCGGCTCGAACTGGTCCACGACCACCGACACCCAGGAGGCCTCCGCCGGCGTCGGCGCCGGCGGAAGCGAAAGCAAGAGCCGCTGGCAGCGCCTGTTCAACCGAACCGCGGAAGCGGACCCTGCGGCGCAACCGGCGGCATCTCCGTCAGCCGGCGGCGCGTACCGCCTGCAACTTGCGACCAGCCGCTCGGATGATGAGGCGAAGGCGCTGTGGAAGCAGGTGTCGCAGAACCAGAATCTCGCCGGGATCCGGCCTGAAATTGAGAGAGTCGATATCGGCAGTTTCGGCACCTTCTACAGCCTCAGGATCGGACCCTTCCCGGACAAGGCGGAAAGCCTTAAGGTCTGCAATGCCTTGAAGCGAAGCGGAATCGATTGCTCTCCCGCCACGCAATAGGCGCATATCCCCGCATGCGCCGTCGAAGCGTAGTCCGCGTCCTGCGTATCAGCCAAGCCTCACATCAGTAATGAGGATGTGCTAAGGCGCTCGGCAGTGAGACTATGTCGCCAGACCGTGCCGCAAGCGGTAGGTATCTTTGGATCATCGATTTGAAAGCTCCATGAAGATCAAGAACAAGCCCACACCCGAGCAAGAGAGCGCGGCGCCTGAGCCGCAGGATCAGCTCGTCCTGCTCGGGACAGAGGAGCCTCCCTCCTCCCATCTCGGCGCGCGGCTGCGCGGCTATTTCCTCACGGGCCTGATCGTCGTGGGCCCCGTCGCCATCACCATTTACGTCGTGTGGTCGTTCATCAACCTGGTCGATGCCTGGGTGAAGCCGCTCATCCCCCAGGCCTATCTGCCCGAGACTTATCTTCCCTTCAATGTGCCGGGCGTGGGTCTCATCGTCGGCATCTTCGGTCTGATGGTGATCGGCGCGCTGACCGCCAATTTGTTCGGGCGGACCATTGTGAGCTATGGCGAGATGATGCTCGACCGCATGCCGGTGGTGCGCGGCGTCTACCGGCTGATCAAGCAGATCTTCACGACGGTGTTCTCCAAGAGCGGGACCTCGTTCAAGCGCGTTGGGCTGATCGAGTTTCCTCGGAAGGGGCTTTACGCGCTCGTGTTCCTTGCCGGCGACCCACCGCAAGAGATCGAGGACAAGATTGGCGAGGGCAATCCGCTGATTACCGTGTTCATGCCGAACGGTCCCAACCCCACCACGGGCTTCATCGTCTTCGTACGGGCGAGCGAGGTGATCACCCTCGATCTTTCCGTCGAGGATGCGGCGAAACTCGTTGTCTCCGCCGGTCTCGTCGGCCCCGACCAGCAGCAGGAAGAGTTGCGGAAGCTCGCCAAGGCCAAAGCCGCCAAGCCCGTGCCCGAGGAAGAGCCCGTCGTTTAGCCGAACTCGTTCGGCCTACCCAGCCCGCATCAGCTTAATCGCGTCGTCGCGCTCGAAGAGATAGAGCAAAAGTTTCATCGTCTCGGCATCCTGCCCTTTAAGCTCAGGGTCGCGCGTTAATTTGAGCCGCGCCTGGTCGCGCGCGGCCTCAAGCAGCGCCTGGTGCTCGGGCAGGCTGGCAATGCGGAACAGAGGAACCCCGCTCTGCCGTGTGCCGAGCATTTCGCCGCCACCGCGAAGCCTTAAATCCTCCTCGGCGATGACGAACCCGTCCTCGGTCCGGCGCATGACATTGAGCCTTTCGCGCGCGGTCTCGGACAAAGGCTGGCGATAGAGCAAGATGCACGAGGACTCCTTGGCGCCCCGGCCGACCCGGCCCCTCAGCTGGTGGAGCTGGGCGAGACCGAAACGCTCGGCATGCTCGATGATCATGATGGACGCTTTCGGCACGTCGACGCCGACCTCGATGACGGTGGTCGACACCAGGATCGACAGGGCGCCCGAGGCAAACGCCGCCATGACGCGGTCCTTGTCCTTGCCCGCGAGCCTGCCATGGACGAGGCCGATACGATCGCCGAAGCGAGCGCGAAGCGCGGCGTAGCGTTCCTCGGCCGCGGCCAGGTCGAGCAGCTCAAATTCGGCGACGAGCGGGCAGACCCAGTAGATCTGCGCACCGTCCTGCATGGTGCGCTCGATGCCGGAGACGACCTCGTCGAGCCGTTCGAGCGGCAGGGTGCGGGTGGCAATCGGCTTCCGTCCGGGCGGTTTTTCGTCGAGCCGCGACACGTCCATGTCGCCGTAGCTCGTCAGCAGCAGCGTGCGCGGGATCGGCGTCGCCGTCATCACCAGGAGTTCGGCGCCGAGGCCTGAGCCCTTGGCCTGGAGCGCAAGCCGCTGATGCACGCCGAATCTGTGCTGCTCGTCGATGACCACCAGGCCGAGATCGCGGAACACGATGTTCTCCTGGAAGAGCGCGTGCGTCCCGATCAGGATGTCGATGCGTCCCTCCTGCAGCGCGTCGATGATCTCTGCACGCTCGCGGCCGCGCTCGCGGCCGGTGAGCAGCGCGATGCGGAGCCCCGCCGCCGCGCCGAAGCCGCTGATGGTCTGAAGATGCTGGCGCGCCAAGAGCTCGGTCGGCGCCATCAGTGCCGCTTGCGCGCCCGCTTCCACGGCGGTCGCCATGGCGAGCAGCGCCACCACGGTCTTGCCGCTGCCGACATCGCCCTGGAGCAGGCGAAGCATGCGGTGTGGGCTTTTGAGATCGTTATCGATCTCGGCGAGCGCGCGCACTTGCGCGCCGGTCAGCGCGAAGGGAAGCGCGGCGAGAATGCCCTTGCGCAGCTTGGCCGTCGCGGCAAGCCGCCGTCCGGCGCGCCGCTTGAGCCGCTGGCGGATCACGGCCAGCGCAAGCTGGTTGGCGAGCAGCTCGTCGTAGGCGAGCCGCGCCCGCGCTGGAGCTGAGGGGATGAAATCGGCCTCGGCCTCAGGCGCATGCAGGCGCGCCAGCGCTTCGCCGAAGGATGGCCAGCCATGTTGGGCGAGAACGCCGGCGTCGATCCACTCCGGCAGCGCCGGCAGCCGCGCCAGAGCCTCTCCGATGGCCTTGCGCAGCGTGGTGTTGGTGAGGCCCGCGGTGAGCGGATAGACAGGCTCGTGCAAGGGGAGTGCCCCGCTGCCACCGGCCTGCGCGTCTTCGATTTTCACCACATGGTCGGGATGGGGCATTTGCAGCCACCCGTCATAGGATTCGAGTTTGCCGGAGATGAGACGCTTGCTCCCCTCGGGCAGGAGCCGCTTGAGATAGGCGGGATCGGCATTGAAATAGACGAGCTCGAGCGCGGCACCCGCCCCATCCTCGACCAGCACGCGATAGGGCGCCCGCGGTCCTCGCCTTCGCCCGCCGCCCGGCCGGTGCTCCGTCACGGTGACTTCGAGCGTGGCGAGGTCGCCGATGCTGGCATCGGCGATACGGGGCGTGATGACGCGGTCGATGATGCCGGCCGGCAGGTGCCATAGGAGATCGATAACGCGCGCGTGCGCCCCCTCATGGCGGGGGGCGACCAGCTTGTTCATGAGCCCCTCGACCTTGGGCCCCACGCCCTTCAAGGAGCGGACGGTGGCGAAGAGGGGGGCTAACCGGTGCGGGCGCATGTGAGCCACCCTAATGCACTTCCTCGTCCCCCTCACCCGGCGCGCTCTAAAGAGTGCGCCACCCTCTCCCACGAGGGGAGAGGGTTGGAGGCCGCGCCGACACCACGCTCCCCCCTCCCCTTGTGGGAGAGGGCTTTCCGCCGCGATCTTGCGCGACGTAGCTCGCGCAAGTCGCATGGCGGAGGGTGAGGGGTGAGCAGCCTTAGAACCTGCCCAGCCGTTGGGGCATACACCATATACACTGCGAGGGCCGATTTGGGTGCGTCCTTGACAGACTGAGCGCGCTGGCTCTAACCCACAAGCTGCGGCACAGGAAAGCTCAATATGTCCGGCAGTGATCTTGGCATGCGCCGCCGCCGGGCGCTGTGGCGGGCGACGCATCGCGGCTCAAAGGAGATGGATTTCCTGCTCGGCCGCTTCGCCGAACAAACCCTCGACGGGATGAACGCCGTCGATATTGCCTTGTTCGAGCGCCTGATCGAAACGCCCGATCCCGCCATCGAGAGCTGCGTGCTCGAAGGATATTCCCTCGGCGAGCCTGACCTCGACGAACTCATAGAGCGCCTCAGGCGTTTCCACGGCCTTACCCCGACGGGCTGACCGACGTAAGCCTCTGACCAATGTCAACCACGCCGAAGCTTCCATCCTTGCCCGTCGAGCGGCTGCTCGAGACGCCGCGCGCCGTCGCCAGCGGCGTGCCCGAAGGGCTCGACGCGCTCCTCCTCGGCGAGCTTGCCCGTTGCGCGGCCGCGGGCGGCAGGAACACCCCGATCCTGCATGTCGCGCGTGACGCCAATAGGCTCGCCACGCTCGAAGAAGCCCTCCGCTTCTTCGCCCCCGACCTCGAGCTGTTGAGCTTCCCCGCCTGGGACGGCGTGCCCTACGACCGGGTGGCGCCCAACGCCGAGACCATCGCCGGCCGCATCGCCACCCTTGCCGAGCTGGCCAATCGCGCGCCGGACGAAGGCAAGCCGCTCGTCGTTCTGACGACCGTCAACGCCCTGTTGCAGAGAGTTCCGCCGCGCGACTTCGTCGCCGGTTCGAGCCTCAAGCTTCAGCCCGGCAACGTCATGAGCATGCAAGCGCTGATCGAGCGGCTGGAAATCTCCGGCTATGCGCGCGCCGGCACCGTCACCGACCCGGGCCAATATGCGGTCCGCGGCGGCATCCTCGACCTTTATCCTCCGGGCCGGGAGCCGGTCCGTCTCGACTTCTTCGGCGACACGCTCGAACAGCTCAGGGCCTTCGATCCGAACACCCAGCGGACTGCGGCGCGGCGCGATCTCGTCCAGCTTCTGCCCATGAGCGAGGTGGCCCTCACGCCGAAGGTGCGGAGCGCCTTCCGCCAACGCTATGTGGCGCTGTTCGGCCCAGTCACCGGCGACGACCCGCTCTACGAGTCGATCTCGGCAGGGCGCCAGCACCAGGGCATGGAGCACTGGCTGCCGCTCTTCCACGATCGCCTCGCCACTCTGTTCGACTATCTGCCGGGCGCCGCCGTCACGCTGGACCCGCTGGTGGACGATGCGCGGGCGCGGCGGCTCGAGCAGATCGCCGACCATTACGACGCGCGCGCGCAGGCGCTCGAGCGCAAGGCGTTCGGCGCGCCGCCTTACCATCCCGTGCCGTCCGAGAGCATGTTCTTAAGCGAGGCCGAGTGGCAGGAGGCGCTGTCAGGCCGTCCCCTGGTCATGCTCGATCCCTTCGAGCGCCCGGAGAAGCCGAAAGGCGCCGTCATCGTTTCCTTCGGCGGCAGGCAAGGCCGTTCCTTTGCCGCTGAGCGCCAGACCGAAGGCGCCAACGTCTTCGATGCCGTGGTCGCCCACGCCGAGCGGCTCAAAGGCGAGGGCAAGCGCGTGCTGGTCGCCTGTTGGAGCAACGGCGCGCGCGAGCGGCTGGCGACGCTTCTGTCCGAGCACGGCGGCGGCGAGACGAAACGCATCGACACTTTCGCCGAGGCGCTGCAAGCGCCACCTGAGGCCACGTCGATGGCCGTGCTGCCGCTTGAGACCGGCTTCGAGGCGCCTGGGCTCGCCGTGATCGGCGAGCAGGACATCCTCGGCGACCGCTTGGTGCGTAAGTCGCGCGGCAAGCGCGGCAGCGACGTCCTGACCGAGGTGTCGAGCTTGAGCGTCGGCGATCTCGTGGTGCATTCCGACCACGGCATCGGCCGCTTCGCAGGGCTCGCCACCATCGTGGCGGCGGGCCAGCCGCATGATTGCCTGGAAGTGCATTACCAAGGCGGCGACAAGCTTTATCTGCCGGTCGAGAATATCGAGCTGTTAAGCCGCTACGGCTCCGACGAGGCGGGCGCGCAGCTCGACCGGCTCGGCGGCGTTGCTTGGCAGACGCGGAAGGCACGCCTCAAGCGGCGCATCCGCGACATGGCCGAGAAGCTGATCAAGGTCGCGGCATTGCGCGCGCTTCACGAGGCGCCGGTGCTCAGCCCGCCTGATGGGCTCTATGACGAGTTCTCCGCCCGCTTTCCCTATGAAGAGACCGAGGACCAGGAGACGAGCATCGCCGCCGTGCTCGACGATCTGGCGAGCGGACGGCCCATGGACCGGCTGATCTGCGGCGATGTCGGCTTCGGCAAGACCGAGGTGGCGCTCCGCGCTAGCCTGATCGCCGTGCTTGCCGGCAAGCAGGTCGCCGTCGTGGTGCCGACCACGCTCTTGGCCCGCCAGCACTTCCATACATTCACCGAGCGCTTTCGCGGCTTCCCCGTGAAGATCGCACACGCTTCCCGCCTGGTGAGCCCCAAAGAGCGCACCGAGGTGAAGAAGGGGTTGAAGACCGGCGACATCGACATCGTCATCGGCACCCACGCGCTGCTCGGCAAGGGCATCGAGTTTGCCGATCTCGGGCTCCTCATTGTCGATGAGGAGCAGCATTTCGGCGTGGGGCACAAGGAGCGCCTAAAGCAGCTCCGCGAGGACGTGCATGTGCTGACGCTGACGGCGACGCCTATCCCGCGCACCCTTCAGCTTGCGCTTTCCGGGGTGCGCGAGATGTCGTTGATCTCGACGCCGCCGGTCGACCGCCTCGCCGTGCGCACCTATGTGATGCCGTTCGACCCCGTCATCCTGCGCGAGGCTCTGCTCAGGGAGCGCTTCCGCGGCGGCCAGACCTTCTATGTGGTGCCGCGCATCGCCGACCTCGACGACGCGGCCGCCTTCCTTGCCGAGCATGTGCCGGAGCTGAAGGTCGCGCGCGCCCACGGCCAGATGGCAAGCCGCGAGCTCGACTCCGTGATGAACGCCTTCTACGACCGGCAATATGACGTGCTGCTCTCGACCTCGATCGTGGAGTCAGGTCTAGACATTCCTTCGGCCAATACCCTGATCGTGCACCGCGCCGATATGTTCGGACTCGCTCAGCTCTATCAGCTGCGAGGCCGGGTCGGACGCTCCAAGATCAGGGCTTATGCCTATTTCAACATCACCGCCGACGCGCGCCTCACGCCATCAGCCGAGAAGCGGCTCAAGGTGCTGCAATCCCTCGACACGCTCGGTGCGGGCTTCGTGCTGGCAAGCTACGATCTCGACATCAGGGGCGCCGGCAATCTCCTGGGCGAGGAGCAGTCAGGCCATATCAGGGAGGTGGGCTTCGAGCTGTATCAGTCCATGCTGGAAGAGGCCGTGGCGGCGCTCAAAGGCGGCGAGGGGGCCATGATCGAGGATCAATGGTCGCCGCGCATCAATCTCGGCACCTCGGTGCTCATTCCCGAGGACTACGTGCCCGATCTGCAAGTGCGGCTTCAGCTCTATCGCCGGCTCTCCGGCGTGGAGAGCCATGACGCCATCGAGGCCTTCGCCGCCGAGCTGATCGACCGTTTCGGCCCGTTGCCGCAAGAGGTCCGCCATCTTCTCGATATCGTCGAGATCAAGGGCCTGTGCCGCCAGGCGGGCATCGAGCAGATCGACGCCGGGCCCAAGGGCGCCGTCATCGCCTTCCGCAATAAGAGTTTCGCCAATCCGGAGGGCCTGATCGCCTTCATCCGCGAGGAGGGCCACAGGGTGAAGCTCCAGCCCGACCACCGGCTCATCTATTACGCCAATTGGACGACGCCCGAGGCGCGGCTTCACGGCGCCCGCGAATTGCTTCAGCGCCTCGTCAAGATCGCCGCCGCCGTGAAAGAGGCCGCTTAGCCACAACACGAACTCGACCTCTCCCCACTGGGCAGAGGGGGCTAAACCTGCTGCAAAATCTGCTCGCGCAGAAGGCGGCCGTCGGCGTCGCGCGGCATCTGCTTCACGACGAGAAGCTGGTCCGGAAACTTGTAGAGCGCGACCCCTCGTTGCTCCAGGAATCGATGCAGCGCCTCGAGCGAAACAGGCTCGCCAGGTCTCGGCACCACGGCGGCGAAGACGCGGTCGCCGACAAGGGGATCGGGAAGCACGAAGCAGGCGGCGTCGAGGAAGCCGGGGAAGCTGCGATAAAGCTCGTCGAACTCGCTTGCGGCAATCGACAAACCCCCGTGACGCAAAAGCTCTGGATCTCCGTTGAGCCGCAAGCTCATGCCGTCAGTGCCATCGATCGCTCCACAAAGACCCGTCCCGACAAAGCCGTCCCGGCCGCGGGCAAGCAGTCCTCCGGGGGCACCTTGCGGAACGACCGGACCGCGCAACATGAGCTCGCGTTCTCCATCGCTGCGCGCGCGTAGCCTCGTCTCGACGAACACGGCGCCCTCGCCCTCCTCCTCGAGGTAAATCTTACCGAGTGGCAGGGAGGCAGGATTGGCGCGGCTCTCGCGTCGGAGCACGACGCTTGCGAGGTCGCCAAGCGGATAGAGATCGAACAGGAGGGCGGCGGCGCCATCCAACGGAGGCGGCTCGGTTTGGCCGAACATCGGCCACACCGCGCCGAGCCGTCTCAAGCGGCATTGGGGTGCTTGCAACACGCCGTCTTTGGCAAGTTCGGCAAGTACCGGGGAGGGGAGCGCCGTCGCGGTCGCGCCCGTGGCGAAAAGCTGCTCGACGAACGCCGCATAGTCGAAGGGATGATGCTGGGCGAGCGTGGCGCCGGCTATCAGCCACGGCATGAGCCCGAGCGCAAGCCCGGCAGGCCCCGTCAAAGGATAGGGGTTGAGGATCACGTCGCGGGTATCGAGGTCGAGCGCCAGCACGGTCATGGCCCCTTGCGCCAGGAGCTCGTCCTCGGTGCGGACGACCGGCAGAAACGGCAGGCCGGCCCGCGCCGTGAAATTGATCATGGCCGGACCCATCCGCAGCGGCGCCTCGATGGGGCGGACTGAGCCGCCTCGCCCCGCCTCGATCGCCTCATCGAGAGAGGCAACGCCGTCGGGAAGATCGGGGCCGAAGCCGAGCACAAAGCGCACCGAGAGATGGCTGGCGGCGATCGCGCACAGCGTCTCCGCCTGGCTCTCGCCGGCGAAGCGGGAGACGCCGATGAGAGCCTTGGGCTCGATCTCGTCGCAAACCCTGCCGACTTCGTGCCTCCGCCACAGCATCGGCAGCGCCGCCACCGTCAACCCGGCGCGCCAGGCCGCAAGCAGCGTCAGCGGGGACAGCGCGAGATTGGGCAGTTGTACGGCGATCGTATCGCCGGGCAGAAGCCCAAGCTCGATGAAGTAGGAGGCGAGCGCGTCCACCGCAGCGTCGGCCTCATGATAGTTGAAGGATCGCGGCCAGCCCAAGCCGAGCGCCTGAAGATTGGGCGGATCGGAGAGCGCCGTGACGCCGGGCCTCTGGTTCGCGCGGCGCCTGAGCAGCCCTTCCGCCGTGAGCGGGGCGCTCTCCTCTTTCCTCTCAATAGCCTCAATGGGGAGCGTGCTCATGGGTCCATCAGGGTTTGCGCGTGCCTTCGCCTTCAGCCGTGGCGCCGGACGGCGCGAGCCACCACGCGTCGATCTGATAGCCGTAAAGCGGGGTGGTTTCGGGCCGCTTCAGATCGCTCCAATGTGCGACCCACTGGCGCGGCAAATGGAACAGGGGAATGAGGTAATCGCCCGAGAGCAGGACGCGATCGAGCGCCCGCACGGCAGAGACGAAGCCCGTCCGGTCCTCGGCCTTGAGCATCGCCTCGATCATGGCGTCCACGCCTGCGCTTTTCACGCCCGGATAGTTGAACGAGCCTTCGGTCACCGCAGCCTCGCTCCCCCAACGAAACGACTGCTCATTTCCCGGCGACAGCGACACCGGCCAGAAATACTGGATCATGTCGAAGTCGTAAGTCTGCTTGCGCCGCTGATATTGGGCCGAATCAACTTGCCGGATTCGAGCCTCGATTCCTACCTGTTTCAAGGCCCGCGCATAGGTGAGCAAGAGCCGCTCCTGGCCGCGAGTTGCGGCGAGAATCTCGAATTCGAAAGGCTCTCCGGTCGCCACCTTGATGAGCTTGCCGCCGGTCAGCTGATAGCCGGCGGCTTCCAGCAGCTGAAGCGCCTCGATCCGCCCCTCGCGGTTCTCGCCGGTGCCGTCGCTGACCGGAAAGGCGAAGCTACCGTCCATGATGGACGGCTTGACCTGTTCCGCGAAAGGCGCGAGCAGCGCGCGCTCGGCTTGGTCGGCGGGGCGTCCGTGCGAGCTGAGGTCCGAGCGCGCGAAATAGCTTTCCGTGCGCGCGTACTGGCCGTGATAGAGGGTGCGGTTCACCCACTCGAAGTCGAACAGCTTGATCAGCGCCTCGCGCACGCGCGGATCGGCGAATAGCGGACGCCGCGTGTTGAACGCCAGAGCGGACATGCCGGCCGGCGTTTCCACCGGCAGCTCCTCCTTGACGACACGCCCGTCGCGAATGGCGGGGAAGGTATAGCCCTCCGTCCAGCGCGTCGGATCGTCCTCGTTGCGCAAGCGGACGAGGCCCGATTTGAAAGCTTCGAACATGCTGCCCCCGTCGCGGTAATAGTCGAAGCGGATGTCCTCGAAATTGTAGAGCCCGCGATTGACGGGAAGGTCGCGCCCCCAATAACCAGGATCGCGCTTGAACGAGATGCTCTTGCCTGGGTCCACGTTGACGATGGTGTAGGGACCGCTGCCGATGGGGGGAACGAGGCTGGTCTTCTCGAATCGCTCGGGATCGATGAGATGGCGCGGCAACACCGGCATCAACCCGATGATGAGCGGCATCTCGCGGTCGCCGCTCGCATCGAAGGTGAATTTGACTTTGCGCGGGCCCGTCTTCTCCACCTTGGTGACCTTCTTGTAGTAGGAACGGTGATTGGGCCGGCCATGATCGCGTAGCAGCGCATGGGAGAAGATCACATCCTCCACCGTGATCGGCACGCCATCGGAGAACTTCGCCTCGGGGCGCAGCGTGAACTCGACGAAGCTCCGGTCGGCAGGCGTCTCCACGCTTTCGGCGATGAGGCCATAAAGGCTGAAGGGCTCATCATAGGCGCGTGCGAGCAGGCTCTCATAGATGTATTCGCGCACGCCATCTGCCGCCGCGCCCTTGACGATCAGCGGATTGAGACTGTCGAAGGAACCTTGCACGGCGAAGACGGCGCGTCCGCCCTTGGGAGCGTCAGCATTGGCGTAAGGAAAGTGGGTAAAGCCTTCGGCCTCGAGAGGCTCCCCGTGCATGGCCAGTCCCGCCCGCGGCTCTGCCCAGGCTCTGCCGGGGAGGAGCATGAAGAGGCTCAGAACGAGCAATGAAATAGGGGCTTTCAACGGGGAGCGCGCGTGGCTATAGATGCTTTCCGCATTGCAGCAGGGAGTTAATGGTAACATCGCCAACAGCGCAATCGGCGGTATAATTGCAGGCGGTCATGTAATGGGTTCGGGGCTGCTCGGGTGGCGAAGAAAGTCCCTAGATGCAAGGCTGGCAGCCACGTCTATGCCTCATTTCGGGTATTGACCCTATCGGCAAGGGATGCGGGGCATGGGGGTCGTTCAGTCGACCTGCACCAGCCCGCGAAGAGAGGAAAGGTCGATTGATGATCTGCTCCAGGGATCGATGGAACTTGCTGAGCCGCGGCGCGGCTCGATTGATGCTGTGCGCAGGCGCGGGCACCCTCGCCTTGGTGCTTGCCGCGCCTTTGGCGATGGCCCAACAGCCGCCGGCAGGTCAGCCCCAGCCCAAATCCACACAGGCGCCGAAATCATCGCCGGCCGCAGGCGCGCCTGCCGCGCCCGCCGGGGCCCCGGGCGCCACTCCGATGGCTGCCGGCGATGCCGGCGCGGCGTCCGAGGACGCCTGGGTCAAGCTCTGCATGAAGAGCGAGCAGACCGGCAACAAGGAGATTTGCCTCATCAATCACGAGGGCCTGGAGCCCAACACTGGCATGGTTCTGATCGCCGCCGCGGTGCGCAAAGTCGAGGGTGAGGAGAAGCTGCAGCTTCTCATCAGGGTACCGACGGCTTACGCACTTGTGATCCCCGCCGGCGTGCAGGTGAAGCTCGATGAAGAACAGCCAATTCAGCTGCAATACGCAATCTGCTTTCCCACGAGCTGCCAGGTACAGCTCGAGCTGACCAAGGAAATGTTGGACAGTATGCGCAAGGGCAAGCAGATGGTCGTGGCCGCCATGAACATCCAGCAGAAGACGATGGGCTTTCCCGTGCCCCTGAGCGGCTTTGCCAAGGCTTTTGACGGTGCGCCGGTCGACAGCGTGAAATACGAAGAGTCGCGGCGGCAGCTGATGGAGGTGTTCCGCAAGCGCCAGGCCGAGCTCGCGACCAAGGCGGCCGAGGCGGAGCAGAAGAAAGCTGGCGATCAGACCGGCGCCCCGCCGGCTGGTGCCCAGGCTCCGGCTCAAAACGCCACCACGGCCCAGCAGAAGAAGCCTGCCGTTCCGGCGACGCCTTAGGCCGCACTTAAATCTGAACTCTGGACTTAATCGGCATCCACTACGTCGACTACGCGACGCAGAAGCGCACGCCTAAGCTCAGCGCATTGTTCTACCGGGCGGTGATCGCGGGGAACGGCGTGGTCTAACGGGAGCACCCCGCGGCGGTTCAGCGCTCTATCAATTCTCACTGCGTCTATTGAAGCGGTGAGACCGTGTAAATCCGGTCGAGCATTTTCAGCATGAGGGTGTTGGCCGTCGGCAGACCGTCAAGTGACACAGTCAGGCTGGTCCATATCACCAGGGTCACATCGTTGACCGGGTCGTAGCCCATGAACGAGTTGTAGCCGGGCATCTCGCCGCCGTGAAAATACACGCTGTTCGGCCCGAAGGTCATCTGAGCGATCCCATATCCATATTTCTGGCCGAGAGGTTTGCTTGGATCCTCCGGTTCAGGGCTCGTGAGCCACTGGCGCTGAGTGTCGGCATCGAGAACCTTGCCCCCGACCAACGCACGCATCCAAATGGCCAGATCATCCGCGGTGGAGATGGCGCCACCGGCCGCCGTGGCATAGGAAGGATTTTGGTCCGTGTCGTCATTGGGCTTGAGGGTTCCTGCCTTGGCCGCCGCTATTAGCTCGGCGGGATAAGGCGCATCCGCCAAGGCGTATGAGGAACTGCCGTACAAATAACCATGGGCGTACGGTTCGGGAATCGTGTTCGACGTGCTGGCAGGGAGCAATGTGTGCTTCATGCCAAGCGGGCCGAACAAACGATCCTGAAGAACTCGCGCCAGCGGTGCGCCTTCAAGTTTTTCGATGATGAGACCGAGCAGGGCATAGTTGGTGTTGCAATAGTTGAATTCGGTGCCCGGAGCGAACAGGGACGGCCCCTTGAACGCGATGGCGAGCATCTCCTCCGGGGTCCAGGCCCTGGTCGGGTCGTGGTCGAGGCTTTCCGTAAGCTCCGGCGCCTCTGTGTAGCTGGGCAGGCCGCTCCGCATTTTAAGGAGCTCACCGATCGTAATGTCGTCCCCGTTGGGAACGCCGGAAACATATTTCGACACCGGATCGTCGAAACGGAGTTTTCCTTCCTGGGCCAGCAGCACGATCACGGCGGCTGTCATCGTCTTGGTATTCGAGGCGATCCTGAAATGCGTGTCGCCGCGCGGCGGGGTCGTGCCGCCAAGCTCCGTCGCGCCGTAGCCGAAGGCGAAATCGCCCTGCGGCGTGCGCAAGAGAACCATGGCGCCCGGCAGCAGGAGCTCCTTGGCTGTCGCTTCCACGGTGGCTTGAAGTGCGACCGGGTCGAACGGCTTGAGATTTGTTGCTGATGTTGCCGTCCCGCCGACGGAGCACGCCACGGCAACCACAATGCCCAGTATTCGCGTTGCCATTATCTCACTCCTTGGTCATGCCGACGAGTTAATTGGCTGCCACCACCGCCAAATGATCTCCGGCTGCTTGTTCTCCAGCAAGGGGTGCTGAAGGCACCGCAGTTGGCTGCGGCGCGCTGGGGCCGCGCTGACTAGGCCGTGCCAGGCGCTTCGAGTACCTCCATCGTGTGTTTCTTCAGCACCGCGGCGATGCGCTCCGGGCTCGGCATTTGATCAACCGGCATGGGATCGGTGCAACATTTCATCGGCACACCAATCTCGTTGAAGAAATCAAGCATGTCGGTTGCCGGTTCATACATCGCCAGCACTTTACCCATCGCCTTTCCGACATTGCGGAAGCCATGCGGCACATTCCCCGGTACATGTACCGTTGCTCCAGCGGGCGCAGAGATCGCATATTTCTTCCCATTTTCATCCCGCCCATAAATTTCGTAGTCGCCTTCTAGAATCCAGAAAGTCTCCTGCGGACTGTGGGTATGCAGAAAGGCCGGACCGCCCCCAGGCACGCTCATAATCTCAATAAGCGAATAGGCGCTGTTGGTCTCAGCGGCGGAGAGTTTGAAAGTGACGACGTCACCTAGCACAAACAGGGCTTTGCCTTCACGGGGTCTCAATGAGTAATGCTTCGCCTGATCGGTCATGCTTATCTCCTTGAGTTTTAAGAATCCTCGCTACGAACGAAGCAACCTCAAGGCGAGGCCGTGGACGTCTGCTTATGGCACCAAGCGAACTTGAGGTGCGGCGTTAGGTCAGCAACTGCCCTTTGCGATTATTTTCCAGTTTAGCCTAAAGCATCCAATCTATTTGTAGGCGACGGCAGCGCTCGACGGGCCGGTCAGAGAAATGATCTCAAAGTGGCGAAAGCCGGCCTCGCGACACCAGCTGGCGAAGTCAGAACCCGAGTAGTCGAAAGCATCACCGAATTCGATCAACATGTTGAGCGACATGAGCAGGCCAAATGCATTGTCGCGGCGAGCGTCGTCGATGAGCGCCTCAATAACCACGAACGCCCCGCCCTCGGGCAGCGCATCGTAGGCCTTGCGGATGAGCGTCTTTTTCTTCTCAAGGTTCCAGTCGTGCAAGATCATCCCCATCGTGATGACGTCCGCCTTGGGCAGTGGATCGACGAAGAAGTCGCCGCCGACGGCCGCGACGCGGTCGGCCAGACCAACTTGCTCGATCTTACGTGTGGCTATCGGAGCGACCTTTGGGAGATCAAAGCTGATGCAGCTCATGTGTGGGTTTGCTGCGGCGACCATGCAGGATAGCTGCCCTGTCGCGCCGCCGACATCGCAAAGGGTCTTGTATTTGGCAAAGTCAAACTTCTGAGAAAACGTCTTGAAGTTTCCAGCCGAGATTCCCGACATGGCGTTGAGGAACTGCTCGAGACGTTCTGGGGCCTCGTAGAGCTTAGCAAACATCGGCTCGCCCGAGTGCTTCACCTCGTTCTGCGGTCTACCGGTCTTGAGCGCCTCGGTAAGGTCGGCCCAGAAGCGGTACAGGCGAGCGTTGGCCATCTCCAGGATGCCACCGATATAGCCGGCGCTGTGACGATCTAGGAACATGGCACTCTCGGGCGTATTGGAATAGCGCGCGTCCGGTCCGTCACCCGCACGTTCGAGGAACTTGAGCGCCACGAGCGCATCTGGAAAATCCGGTACAGCGCGGGGGTTCAGGCCCAAGGTCCTGACGATCTCCGCACCAGTCATCGGCTGCTTGGCGAGCTCGGTGAAGAGTCCAAGCTCGACGGCAGAGAGCAGCGTCTTCGACGCGAAGAACCCCATGCCGACTTGCGTGATGTGCGACGGGTCTAGCTCTGGCATTGATGCCTCCTTGTCGGTCGACTTAGGGGCAGCTTCGACGCCAGTGCGGCGGCGAGCGCCATTGACCCAGTAGCCTGAATGAATTCGCGACGCGTTTTGCTCAGATCGCCGGATGCGTTCTCGGTCGATCACGGATGCGCCTTGCGTGACCGGAAACCCAGCTCTCGACTTATAGAGGCCGCTCCTTGTGTCCGGGGCGGCCTCTTGCATTGTGCCCGGCAGGGGGCCTGTTCAGTGCTCCTGCAGGAAGCGGAAGCGGAAGATGCCGTTCTTCAAATCCTCGAACAGTTCCGGCACCTGGGGATGGCGCAGCGGCTCATCCGAGGGGTCGGGTATGAGGTTCTGCTCGGACACATAGGCGATGTACTCGGTGTCGGCGTTCTCTGCGAGCAGATGATAGAAGGGCTGATCCTTGTTGGGTCGGGCCTCCTTGGGAATGGAGCGGTACCATTCCTCAGTATTGCTGAAAGTCGGGTCCACGTCGAAGATCACGCCGCGGAACGGATAGACCCGGTGGCGGACCACTTGGCCGATCTGGAATCTGGCGCTGCGGACGGTAGACATTCCGATACCCTATCCCCGAGTCTTTACTGCGATAAGAGCGAAGCTGGGGGGTGCTGTCAACGGCAGTTGAGCCTTAAGACCAGCGCCGATTCGACCACATGAATTGCTCCGGGGTCTCGCGGATCCAGATCTCGAAATGGCGCTGGATTGCGGCGGTGATGGAGCGGATATCCTCGGCCTGATTGCTGGTGCGCGGAATCCTGAGCTCGTTGACATTGACGTCGAAGCAGGCGCGGTTGCCGATCCTGATGCAGCGCCCGATCCAGATGCGGGCGCCGACCCGGCGCGCGATCATGGCGGCGATCGGCATGCTCTTGGCGGGATAGCCGAAGAACGGCACCTCGATACCTTGCGCGTCGTAAAGATCGGAGATGAAGCCGAGCCGGCCGCCCTGGCGCACATAATCCATGATCAGCCGCGCCGTCTTCTGACCTTCCTCCTTGCCCGGCGCACGGCGGCTGCCGAACAGCCCGCCGGGATAGAGGTCCTGGCGCTGCGCGCGGAGATAGCGGTCCACGTAAGGGTTCTTGACCAGGCGATAGACACCGGCGGGCCTGACACCGGCGCGCATGATCGGCCACATGCCGAGCTCCCAATTGCCCATATGCATGGTGACGATGAGCACCGGGCCCATCTTGTCCTTGTAGCGCGCCATGACGTGGCCGTTGGTCACGTGCAGCCGATCGGGCTCTCTTAGGATACGATCAATATTCATGGTCTCGACCATGACCCGGCCGAGATTCCCCCACATGGCGCGCGCGATCCGTTCCCGTTCCTCTTGGGTCTTGTCGGGAAAGGCGCGTGCGAGATTGGCAAGCGCGCGTTTGTGCCGGCGGCGGTTAAGGGGCGCGAGCAAGCGCCAGGCCTTGGCCGAGATGCTCGCCGCCAGGTCGATAGGGACCAGGCGGACCATGCCGATCAGGAAGCGCAAACCCAGATATTCGAGCCGGTAGCGCAGGTCGCGAAGGAGCGGGAGGTCTGAGCGTGCGGCCACTGGCGCGCTTCCTTGTTGTTGGTTTGCCAAAGGCGAGAGGCGCGTGAAGCGTCACGTCGTGGCAAATGCGGGATGGGGCGTCAAGCCCGGAACAAGGCTCAGCCTGAGGCTGGCCGCATCAAGGCTCGGCAGCTCCGTCGGAGGGGCCAGCCCGAGGCGCATCACCGCGCGGCGCAAAGGGGGCAGCGTGTTCAGTCCGTGCAGGACGATGCCGCGTGCCGCTTGCAAGGGCGGCAGCGAGGTGAGCAGCGAGCGGCTCAGGAGATCGACGCCGAGCGTGCGCGTCATGACGTCGAGCCGGCGGGCGCGCACATAAGCCTCAAGCGTGTCATCGCCGCCGGGATCGTGCCCCTGCCGCAGCGCTTCGGCCACGCAGTCGGCAAGCGAAGCGGCGTCGCGTAAGCCGAGATTGAGTCCTTGCGCGCCGATCGGCGGCAGAATATGCGCGGCCTCGCCGAGAAGCACGGTGCGCTTGGCGGCGAGCCGATCGGCCGTGAGCCCCGCCACCGGGAACTCGGCGCGCGCGCCGATCTCCGAAATCGCGCCGAGCAGTCCGCCAAGGCGCTCGCTCAGCGCATCGCCGAAGCCTTCCTCGTCGAGCCGCATCAGACGCGCGATTTCGGGCAGCCGGCCGACCCAGATCAAGCTCGAGGCGTGAGGATCGGGCAGCGGCACCGTGGTGAGCGATCCGTGCTCCCTGATGCAGCTCGGTCGACACGTTCCGATGGGGCAGCGCATGGCGAAAGCTCGTGGCGATGGCGGCCTGATCGTAACGCCGCTCGGTCACGCCGATGCCGGCGCTGATTGCGGCAGATCGACCGCCGGCCGTCGGCGCCGGCCACGAGGCGCGCGGCGAGCGGTGCTCCTTCGCTCACGCGTCAGGACGGCCTTGCTCGTCATCGAGCGAATCCCGGTGACGCTGGCCGCCATGACCGCCGGCAAGAGTCTCTTGCGCCCGCGCATAAAGCGTCTCGACCAGCGTGGTGTTGGCGATGTTGTAGCCGAAAGCCTCAAGCCCGAGCTCGCTCGCCTTGAACTCGATATCGGGCGCGCGCACCAGGCTGCGCGAGGCGTCGACGATGCGGATGGCATCGAGCGGCGCGGCGTGGGGAGCGAGCGCGGGCCACACCTGCAACGTCTTCAACAAGTCGACCGAACTTGCCAGGAGCGCCGCCGTCCTCGTCTCGAGCGGGCGGCCGCTTGACGGCGCCGGTGCCGGCCCGATCAGCGCAACGCTGGCCCCGACATGAGCGAGCGCGAGCGCCGCGGCAATGCCGGCGGGGCCGGCGCCGACCACGGCGACGTCGCAGGCATGTTCAGGGCGGGACATTTCGATGTCGCTGCTCATTCGGTCCTTCAACGGCTCGAAGGCTCTTTCGTCCGCCCGGATGATTGCCCGCAAATTGAGCCGACTAGGCTAGGTGGCAAAACGGTCACAGAGCAAAGCCTTTCTAATGACTGCACAAACAAAGCAATGTGGCCTCATTGCCAAACCCTATCGGTTTAGTAGAGTTTCACGAGGGGCCGAAATCACGGTTTCGGATACCGCGAGCGAAACGAACGTCATCGTTGGACAGAGCGGAGAGGGACATGACCGGGGGACTGGGAAAATCTAGCCGCTATTTGCTCGCCGTGGCCGATCGGCAACAGGGGGAATCCAAAAATCCCTCTGTCGTTTAATTGTCACAACCGCGTCATTGCCCAAGAAATAGAACGGTACAGCGGCCCGAAAGGGAACGGACGCTAAACACGCGTCCTAACCGAGGAGAACAGCAAAATATACTTATCTTAGAACGAGTTAGCAGAACAGACGTCGCGAAAACAGTGGAGAGGGGCATGATCGGGGGACTAAGCAAGATTAACCGCTATCTGCTCGCGGGCGCGGGCGTTATCGGGATTTTGGCGGCCTCGGCACGGCCGCCAGCGCCGCAGGACCGTGCAGCAACTCCAAGCCAGCATCGAAAGCCATGCAGGCGACAATCAAGGCGCTGCAGAAGCAGGTCCAGGACGCCAAGGCGCCAGCTGCCGCGGCGCAAACGACGGCAGCGAATGCCAGCGGCAGCGATCTCGACTTGAAGGTCAAGTGGAAAGGCGCGCCGGAACTGTCGAGCGCCGACGGCAAGTTCAAGTTCAAGGTCCGCGGCCGCATCAGACCGACTACAACAACATCAACCAGGACACGCCGATCACCAGCTTCGCCGGACGTCAGCGCCGTCGAGCTGCGCCGTGCTCGTCTCGGTCGTCGAAGGCGTTGTCTTCTTCGACTGGAAATACAAGTTCGAAGTCGATTTCGCCAACGACGTGGTCGCATCAAGGACGCCTATCTCGCCTACGCCGGAATTGGAGCACGGCGATAGGAACCGTCCGAGATCCGCGTCGGCAATCAATACGTCTAAACGTCCTCGAGAAATTACCAGCTCGCGCTTCATCACCTTCATGGAGCGAGCGGCGTTCATCGATGCATTCTTCCTTCATCGAGCGATCGCCAGATCGGCGCAGGCCCGCCTAGTCAGGCGCCGAGCATTGGTCGTTCCCGACGGCATCTACGGCGCGTCCGTCGCGAGGTCAACGACTTCCTGGGCAGGACAGGTTCAACAGCGATAAATCGACCTTTGTTCGCTGCACGGTTGCGCCGATCAATCGCGACGTCAACGGCGTCCACAGGTGGTGCATTTCGGTGGCAGTTACCGCCATCGCGACGCTGGCACGGAACGACTGTGGCGAGTTCGTTCGTTCTAACGACCGGAGCGTGATCGAATCAGCGCGCTCTTTCAGCTACCGTCCCCGGGGGCGGATCTGCATCTGGCCGACCGCTTCATCGATACGCCCCATTCGCCGAGAAGACGACTTCTGGGATCCTCGAGGCGGCCTTCGTGTGGGGACCGTTCTCGATGCAGGGCGAATATGCGCGCCTCGAGGCTGACGGCAGTCCGAGTTGCGAAGACATATCGCGGTGAAGCCCGTGAATCCCACATATAACGGCTGGTATGTCGACGCCAGCTGGTACCTCACCGGCGAGACGCGGAACTACGAGGCCGCACGGGGGAGTTCGGACGGACTAAGGTCAAGAAGCCGATCTTCCACGGCAGCGGCGGATGGGGCGCCTGGCAGATCGCCGGCCGCTACGACGTGCTCGATCTGAGCGACAAGAACAATGCGACTCAGGACCAATGACCATGCGGCCATCACTGGCTGTACCCGAATGCGGCGAGCAGAAGACCTGGCTGGTCGGCGTGAACTGGTGGATGACCGACTATACGCGCGTCAAGCTCAAGTCGACGCAATCGAAGATCAGGGCGGCAATCCAGTTGACGCCTCCAAGCCAGAGAACCGACGGAGCCGACGATCACCGGCGTCGGCATGCGCGCACAAGTCGACTGGTAAAACTGGAAAAGCGGAACCGACAGTCCCCTCCGCTCCCAGACCGCCGCCCCTACCGGGGCGGCGGTTCTTTTTTGCGTCCACATCAACAGCCAGCCGACTTCCGCGACATGGAGACCTCCTCGAATCGGCTGTTGCCCGCTGCCACGCGCGTCTGCCAGGCGGCAGAATTTCCTAGTGTAGCAATATTTAACCCGCTCCAGACAGGGTTGCATTGCGTCCCGGCCGAAGTCATCCTAACGCAGCGGAGATATTTCGATGCGGAGGCCTATCGCCATTGCTTGGGTCTGATGGCGGCGCTGTCGTTTGGCAGCGCACCGGCCTTTGCGTTCCAGGAGACGCCTGTGCCGCCGCCGCGGCCAACGAGGCGCCGCAAGCCGCTTCGCCGCCGACTGCGCTTCAGCTTGGCAAGCCGAGCGGTGTTGCCGCGCCGCCAAGACGAGCAGGGCGGACTGAAACTGTTCGGCTATACCGTCCTGCCGAAGCTCAATTTCGGCCTCGACGTGCTGTATGGCGAAGACCAGCAGCAATTGCAACTGCAGGGTCCGACCACGCTCGATGAGAATGGCGACGTCAGCGTCCTCGGCAAGGTCAAGCGCCGGTTCTAGGCGAGTGGTTCGTAACTCCGCCACCGCAAATTCGGAGCACGGTCCTCTAAGCCCGTTTCTGCGCCCATGATGCCGCGTCTCGGCGCCGCCTCGGTGCATGTCCTGACGGCAAGCGGGGCGGTGCTGGCGCTGCTGGCGCTACGCGCCGTGCATCAAAGCGACTGGCAGATGATGTTCGTGTGGCTTGGCGCGGCGCTGATCGTCGACGCCGTCGACGGCCCTCTCGCCCGCCGGCTTTCGGTCGCGACCGTGCTTGCCGCGTTTCAGCGGCGAACGGCTCGACCTGATCGTCGACTACCTCACCTATGTGGCGGTCCCCGCTTATGCGCTGACCGAAGCGCCGCTGTTGCCGGAAGCCGCGCGCCTGCCGGCGGCGGCGGCCATCCTGTTGTCGAGCCTGTTCCACGTCGCCGATTTGAACAGCAAGACGGCAGGAGGGCTATTTCGTCGGCTTCCCGGCGATCTGGAACATCGTCCTGCTCTATTTGTTCGCGCTCGATCTCGCGCCGGTCATCGCGCTGGCCGTCGTCGCCGTCTTCGTTCTTCTCACCTTCGTGCCGTATCCTTGCGGTGCATCCCTTCCGCGTCGAGCGGCTGCGCGCGCTCACCTGCCTCGTCGCCGCCGTCTGGGCCGCCGCCGCCGCCACGGCGATCGCCAATCCCTTTCCTTCGCCGCCCTGGATCGACGCGCTGCTGATCGCAACCGCGATCTATTTCGCCGGCATCGGCCTCTACCGCTGGCTGGTTCTCCCGGACCAAGGACGATGAAAGTCGTTTGACCATGCCCGGCGATTTCTGGCTAACTATTGCCTGAGGCATCGCCCTCGCTGCGTCACATCCCACCCTGGTAGCGAGCACCAAACGCATGATGCTCATCGACTGGCTGACCGACCCGCATATCTGGGCAAGCTTCGTCGCCTTGAGTGCGATGGAGGTCGTGCTCGGCATCGACAACGTGGTGTTCATCTCCCTGCTGGTATCGCGGCTGCCGGCCGAGCAGCGGCTGATGGCGCGGCGCATCGGCCTGTCTCTCGCGCTGGTCTTCCGCGTCATCATGCTTGGCGGCATCGCCTGGGTCATTCACCTGACGCGGCCGATCTTCAGTATCGCCGGCTACGACTTCTCCTGGCGCGACCTCATCCTCATCGCCGGCGGTCTGTTCCTGCTGGTGAAGGGCACGCGCGAGATCCATCAGGACATCGAAGGCGAGGAGGAAGAGGGCGGACCTTCGCGCCGTTGCCGACACCATGGTGTCCGGCATTCTCCAGATCGCCGTCATCGACCTCATCTTCTCCGTCGATTTCATCATCACGGCGGTCGGCATGGCCGATCATGTCGAAGTGATGATCGCGGCCGTCGCCCTTGCCATTCTCGTGATGTATTTCGCCTCTGGGCCGGTCGCCGCTTTCATCGAGCGCCATCCCACCACCAAGATGCTGGCGCTCTCCTTCCTGCTGCTGATCGGGGCCGCGCTGGTCGCCGACGGCATGCATTTCCACATTCCGCGCGGCTACATCTACTTCGCCATGGCCTTTGCCGCCGTCGTCGAGGTGGTTAACGTCATCGCCTCGCGGAATCGCCGCCAGGCTACCGCGCAGGCGAGGGCGAAACGGCAGCCCAAGGGCTGATCGCCGTCCAAATCACCTTAACTTTGTCACGCAATTTGCTCGGCTCAGCCCAAGTTTGACCTAGTTTGGGCGACGCTATCGCGGTCTCATGTGTCAGTTCCAAGACAAAAGGGGAAGCGATGAACATCGGAGCATTCGTTCTGGCCGCGGGGCTCGCCCTGCCGGCAACCGCGTCTCTTGCCGAGCCTGACGCAGCTCGCCGGCGATGAGCTGCGCCAGGCCATCAGCGGCAAGACCGTCTATCTCAACATCTCGGGTTTCGAGCTGCCGATCCGCTACGCCGCCAATGGCCGCATGACGGGGAAGATGAGCACCGTGGCCGCGAGCTTCTCGCGGGGCGACGGCGCCCAGGACAGCGGCACATGGTGGGTCGCAAGCGACCAGCTCTGCCAGCAATGGACGAGCTGGATGGACGGCAAGGCCTATTGCTACCGGCTGACCCGCGAGGGCTCGAGCGTGCATTGGGTGCGCAACGACGGCCATTCGGGCACCGCACGGATCGGCGGCTGACCGGACGGTCCTCACGGCGCGCTAAGCTCGCGACCAATTTCCACAATGTCGAGAGCCGCCTCCGGGCGGCTCTTCGTCTTTGGTGGAGCGGCGTCGGCGCCACGACAGGTCGCGGCGATCTCCTCTCGCGCCCGGCACGTTGCGTGAAAGTCACAAGGTGCGGACCGAAAGCGGACTTCGACCGCCGGACGCTTGCCGGTAACGCGGCGTTTGCATTAGAGTGAGACCCTTCGTTGCGTTCCGTCTGTTGTTGCCTATTGTCACCGCGTTGTGTGTGAGTTGCGTTTGTAGTTCGTTGCGTGCGTGGCGTTGTCTTCAGATTCCAAACATGTCGAAGCGTTGCGACGCGGCCCGCGGTCGTGGAACCAATGGCGCGCGCAAAATCCCTCCATCACCCCGAATCTGACCGGTATCGCGCTTAGCGTCGCCGAGCGGCAGATGGGGCCGATCAACGGCGGACCCATCAATTTCTGCGTTCGCCCGGCTGCGGCACGCCTCGTTGCGCTTCGCCACGCTGACCGGCGGCAATCTCGAGATGGCGGATCTGTCGGATGCCGATCTCAGCGATGCACGGCTCGACGGCGCCAATTTGAGCGGGGCCGATCTGAGCGAGGCGCTGCTCGATCGCGCCGATTTCGCCGGCGCCAAGCTTGGCGGGGCCAATCTCTCAGGCGCGAGCCTGCAAGGACGCGCGCAACCTCACTCAAGGCCAGATCGACGAGGCCCTGGGCGATGCCTTGACGGTGCTTCCGCCGCATCTGCGGCCGCCCTGAGGGCTGGGGCGGCCCGGTCTCCCAGGTGGTCAGCGATCATCGCGCCGCGAAACGGGACCGCTCCGTCGAACGGCAAGTCGCGCCGACACCGGGGCGACACCGTGTCTTGGCTCGTCGGCGGGCCGCGGCGGCTCGACGCTCATGCCGCCTTGCCGCAGGCTACACCCGATCGCACCTGACCGGGTAAGCCAAGTCCCGAACGCGGCCTTCGGATCGCCCTATTGGAAATCGATGCGGATCGTAGTAGGACGCCGCACCCGAAGGCGGCGGCGGGAAGGGCGCCGCATTGCGCACGGTTGCCAGCGCCAGCTGATCGAGCCGCGCATTGCCGCTCGACCGCCCGACCCGCACAGTCCGCGCAGCGCGCCATTTCCGCCGATGGCGAAAACCACCGTCGCGCTGCCGCGTTGACCGGCCCTCGGCTTATGACGGGCGAGTGCCGACCACACCGTGCTGGCGTAAGCGGCCGCCGCTCGGCCGGGCGGTCGGCGCCTTTGAGAGAGAAATCGATGGGTTGTCGGCCGGGGCCAGCGCCATTGGCTGCCAAGGTCCGTTGCTGTTGGGTTGTGCGGCCTCTTGCTGAGCCACGTCCTGTTGTGCCGCGTTTTGCTTTTTCTCCTCCGGCCGGGAGGGCTTTTCGTCCTGCGGGGCGGGGAGGGCGGCCGCCTTTGGCGCGGGCGATTCTCCGGCAGGCTTACGCGCCGGCAACGGCGGGGGAGGGGTCAAGACGGCTGTGACCTCAGGGGTTGCGGCCTCGCTGGTGTCGCCAACGATCGGTGCAGGCGGGCTTGCCGCCAGCAATCCGGCGACCTCGTCGGTCGCCGCCTCGCTTCGATCGCTGGCGATCGCCCGTGGAGGCAAAGCCGTCAGCAGCTCCCCGATCTGGTCGGTTGCGGCATTGCTCTCGTCGCGAGCGACAAGTGCTTCCGGCTCGCGGAGCGCGGCAGTGTCGGTTTTCGGCGCCGCCTCGTTGGCTGCGGTACTCTCCGAGGCTGGGGCAGCGCCGTTCGCAATCATCGCCTCGGTGTCGATGTCCTCTGCGTCCTCGCTGCCGTCGCTCTCAGGGTCTAGAGGCGTGCCAAGCGCGGCAAGGGCGTCGTCGTCCGCTGAGGATGCTTCAGGCGCAAGCGGCTGCTCGGGCTCTTGAGGGGCGGGCTCGTCACCGGTCGATGCGGTGTAAGTGCGGTCGGCCACTTGCGGTTCGGCCGCCGGGCCTGTGCGGCCCTGGTCAGAGGCGAGCGGCGCTCGCGGGAATTGAAGGTCGATAGCTTCTGCCGGCGGCGAGAGTTCGCGGAGTCCGGCGTCGAAGGCTCGTTCTCGGTCTGCTGCGGCGGCGTCCAGGGCGAGGTGGAGGTCAACAGGACGAGGGTGCCGCCCACCAGCACGGCACTGGCGGCAACCGTAAAAAAAGATTGGAGGAATTGGTTCTCGGTCACGGACACCGCCAGCTTGTTGCTCAAGCCTATTAGCACCGCGATATGGTTAACGATTGGTGCATGACCCGCGTCATTCGCGGGCGCGGATGGCCGGGCGCAAGCTCGGAACCTGCCGGATTGCCCGGAATCATCCTCGGGCGCTGTGGCATTTTCGTCACCAATTTCGCCTCGGAACTATGCTTCCAATGGGGCTGTAAGTTCAGTCAGTATGCGTATCGCGTATAGGGGGCTAGTATGCGTATGCGTTTGATCGCCGTTCTGGCGGTCCTCACGGCGTCGTTCGCGCTAGGGGGCTGCTTCCATCACCAAGCCGCCATCGTCGAGCCGCAACCGCTTCCGCCCCTGAAATAGGGCGGTGGAATCGGACGTGATCGCCGCCGAAGGTCCGCGCGCGGGCCCGAGGGTTAAGTCGTGCGGCGCTGGCGGATGGGGAGGGATTTCGAACCCTCGAGACGCTTGCACGTCTGCCGGTTTTCAAGACCGGTGCCTTCAACCACTCGGCCACCCATCCAGCTTTGATATATAGGCGGCGATTAGAGAACAGGCCGAGAGCGCATGAACTTTTCCATGCGCTCCGGCATATCCCTATAAATGCCATTGGTGATGTGGCTGCACAACTCTACGCTCTTCGTTAGAGCTCTATCCGTAAGAGCTTTATCCGTAAGAGCTTCTCTTCTCCGGCGGCCTTCTCCAGTAGCGCGTCGAGGGCGTGCTTTTTAAGCATCGCGTCATGGATGTCGCTGACAAATTTTTCCAGGTCTTTATCAAAGAGAAACCGCATGTCGGACATCGCCTGAGCGAAGCGGTCGGTATCGATATTAGAAACTCTGCCGCTGGCATTTACGGGCGCCACGGCAATCTTTAGCCGTTCGTAAGCCGCAAGCCGCCTTTCAAAGAGATCGAGCTCGGTCTGCCATTGCTTGTACGCGGTATTCAGCCATTCCTTGAATACGATATAAACGCCGAAGACGGCGATGATCGGAACCATCAGTATTAGAAGTTCCATGCACTCCCCCAAAGAGAAAGCCCCGACAGGGGGGTTCGGGGCTTCTCTAAGTTCCACGGTCGGAGGGAACCTATGGTGGCCTTTCCACAAATGAGAAGATTATCGCCTGCGCGCGGGGCCTTATTCTGCTTTTCAGGGATTTGGTAAATCCGCCAATGAAAAAGGGCCCTGGCCGAAGCTGACGCTCCACTCAACGTGGACTCTCATGCCGCGCCCTGGTTATATCGCTTGGGCCATAAACATTGTTGTTAGGGGGTTCACGTGATCAGAACGATTTTGGCAGGTTCAGTCCTAGCGGCCGCACTTCTCTTCACTGGTCAGGCGGTGAAGGCCGAATGGCTGTGCGGAACGGATCGCTGTGTGTGGGTAAATTATGATGTTGATGAGCCAGCCTTTGCCTTGACTTGGGGCCCACCGATCCTGCCCAGCTGTTATTGGAAGCAAGGCGTCTTCGGCCGCTGGAAAATGGTCTGCCCGCGCTATTAATCGCGCCGTGATCGCCTCACTCATCGCGGCCAATCCTCGATCGGTCGTTTGGCTGCAAGGACATGGCGCGCAAGCTAGCATAAGAAAGGGCGCTGGCCGAAGCCGGCGCCCTTTTCAACGGCCAATCTTGATAGATGGAATTTCGCTTCCGCTCAAACGAAGCCGGATGGCATGTGCTTGAAACACGCCGACAATCGTGCAGTCTCGGAACAAAGACGCTGAAGCTCGCATTATAAGGTTGTCTTTGGACCTCCCCACGATCCTTCATAAGCCATGAGCCGCAAGCCCGATCCTTACGGCCGCGAGGCCACGCGTCCTCACCACATCCCGCTCAAGGGCTGGTGGCAGGTCGCCCAGAGGGTGTGGAGCGAAAGCGCCCGGGACAATCTCTCGGTGGTTGCCGCGGGCTGCGCCTTCTATGCGCTGTTCGCCGTCTTCCCGGCGCTCTCGGCGCTGATCGCCCTTTACGGCCTCACCGCCGACCCGGCGACCGTCGATGTGCAATTCGGCATGCTCTCCTCGGTGCTGCCGCAGCAAGCCTATGAGATCGTGATCGAGCAGATCGGCCGCCTCGCCGAGACGTCGAGCCAATCGCTCGGCTGGGGATTGGCGGTCAGTCTCGGCATTGCGCTGTGGAGCGTCAGCAATCTGACCCAGGCCATGTTCGCCGCGCTCAACATCGCCTACGAGGAGCCCGAGCGGCGGAGCTTGCTGCGCTTCTATCTCAGCGCCTTCACCTTCGCCATTCTCGGCATCTTGAGCGGCGTGCTGATGCTGCTCGCCATTGTCTACGTGCCGATCCTGTTCGCCTATGCCGGCTACTCGGCCAGCCTTCGAGCTGATGGTGAGAGTGGCGCGCTGGCCGCTGCTCGCGCTCCTCGTGCTCATCCTGCTTGCGCTGCTCTACCGCTACGGTCCCTGCCGGCGCAGCGCCAAATGGCGCTGGGTGAGCGTCGGCTCGGTATTCGCCACGGTGGTCTGGCTTGATCGCTTCGGCCGGCTTCTCGTTCTATGTGTCGCACTTCGCCAACTACGACCGGATCTACGGCTCGCTCGGCGCGGTGATCGTGCTGCTGTTCTGGCTCTATCTCTCCTTCTACATCGTGCTGCTCGGTGCCGAGATCAACGCGGAGCTCGAATTGCAGACGGCACAGGACACGACGCGCGGCGCGCCAAGGCCGATGGGCGAGCGGGGCGCGTTCGTTGCCGACCATGTGGCGGGAGGCGCACGGCAACGAAGCGGCCGGTGAGCGTGGTGGCGGCCGATCCGGCGAAAGCGAAGCCGGCGCGACCTGACGCGGCAGCGCAACTCGCGGAGGCGCAGCGGGCAGGGGCGTCCTAAGCTAGATCTGATCCGGTGCGCTCCGCCGTCAACCATCGTCGGCGCACCATCCCGGCGCCGACCACGAACAGCGCGCCCAAGGTGGCGCCGACGATCCACACCGTATGCGCCGTCGCCGGATCGAGATTGGCCGGTGAACAAGGGGTCCTTGGCGATGATCTCGCCGGCGATCCAGCCGAGCAGGGCGGCGCCGGCCCACACCACGATGGGGAAGCGCTCGAGCATGGCCATGACGATGGCGGCGCCGGCCATGATCAGCGGAATGCTGACGGCAAGCCCGAACATCAGAAGCGCGTAGCTTTGCGGCGCTTCGAATCTCTCGGCCACCGCGGCGATGGCGATGACATTGTCGAGGCTCATCACCAGGTCGGCGATGGCGACGATCCTGATCGCGCGCCACAGATTGTCGACCGGCTGGACCTCTGCCGCTCTTGCCGTTCTCCTCGGGCCCGAGCAGCTTGACGGCGATCCACAACAGAAGCACGCCGCCGACCAGCTTGAGGTAGGCCATCTGCATCAGCGTCGTCACCACGCCGGCGAACACGACGCGCAAGCTGATGGCGACCAGCGTTCCGAGCACGACGCCCCAGACGCGCTGCTGGGGAGGAAGCTTGCGGCAGGCAAGCGCAATGACGACGGCGTTGTCGCCCGACAACAGAATGTCGATCCAGATGATCTGTAGGACGGCGAGCCAGAAGCCGGGTTGCTCCACGATCATGCTGCTGTTCGCCCCCCTCTCCCCGCGCGGAGTGCTTGCCGTCGGCTGCGACCGGCCAGGTCGCATTACCCATTGCCGCCAAAAGCGGCAAGGACAAGACGGGATATATGCTTTTTGGAACAAGATTGAAGGTGGGCAGGGACAGTTTAGTCGCCCCGTGACAGCTGCCCAAGTCTTCGCCAGTTTTTTCCCTCCACGACAAGCCGTCGCCGATGGCTTATGCTCGATTTGTCTATGCAGACGAATCGGGCCTTCCCGGCCCATCTCACGGGGAAGAAACGATGACCCTTGATCCAGTCCTGATCAATCCACTGATCGCCTTGATCGCCGGTATTCTCATCCTGCTCATGCCGCGCCTGCTCAATTATGTGGTGGCGATCTATCTGATCGCGATCGGCATCATCGGTCTTGCCCACCACTTCCATTAGTAGTGGGACCGCGCGATAGAACCCTCTCTTGAAGGTGGGATCAGCCAGCCGATTGCCACGGCAAGCTGCCTGATCAACAACGTTTAAACAGGCAAGAGCCACCTGGAACCGCTTCTGCCGATGGCCTATAGTTTCTTTATTCACGCTCCATGACCTGGTGAGAAACCGCCCGCGCGAAGCGGAACCGATTCCTCTAGGCATCAGGACGAAGGGGCTAAGGGCTCGGGTTCCGCCCACCGCGACAACGTTCATTGGGCGTTTCGCTCTAGCGGAGCGCTGCGGCAAGACAGGGTATCGTAGGTTTTGGACAGAGCAGGCGACCAAGCCAAGTCGTGCCGCGTCAAGAAGGATGAGAATTCCATGTCGGAATTCCGGCCGAGACTGTTGCTGCTCAGCCTCGTCGCGTTCTTGGCGCTGGTCGGCGCGTTCGGCGTGCGGGCCGGCCTTCAGCACCGAGCCAGGCTTACGTGCCGCGCAAGCGTGGCTCGTCCTGCCGCCGCCGGTCTCGGGTGTGGTGAAAGTCGCCGACAAGTCCGTGCTGCATCCCGACGGATATGTCTGGTCGGCGACGCGCATCGAATCCGGCATACGTCTGCGCGGCTCGGTGCCGACCGATGAGGATCGCCGCACCGTGCTCGGCATGGTCAAGGCGCACTTTCCCGGATCTCGAGGTCGAGGACCGGCTCAAGGTCGCCAAGGGCGCGCCTCCCCAGGATCAATGGCTCGGCGCGGTAAGCTTCGGGCTGAAGCAACTGTCGCATCTGAAGCGCGGTTCGGCGCGGCTGCTCGATGTCGCGCTCAAGGTCGACGGCGAGGCGCGCAGCGCCGCCGACTATATCGAGGTGAAGAAGGCTCTTGCCGGGCCGTTGCCGACCGGCCTCACCATCGCCAACGAGAGCATCAGGCCGCCGATCGCCGATCCCTTTGTCTTCGTCGCCGACCTCGGCGCCAATGCGTTGAGCCTGTCGGGCAGCGTGCCGAGCGAAGATGCGCGCAAGCAGGTGCGGGAGCTGTCACGGCAATTGTTCCGCGCGGCCGGGCCTCGACGATCGGCTGGAGCTTGCCTCCGGCGCGCCCAAGAATTGGGACGAGGCGGTCGCCGCGGCGTTGCGCGCGCTGAGCCAGCTCGAGTCTGGCAAGATCGCCCTGTCAGGGCTTGCCGTGACGATCGAGGGCGTGGCGCCGGACAAGGGCACCGCGGTCGCGGTCTCCTACCAGCTCAGGCGCGATTTGCCGGCGCTGTTCTCCACCTCCGAGAGCATCAGCTGGAAAGAGGCGGCGGCGGCGCATGACATCGCCGCGCAAGTGATCCCTCGCATCAAGGAAATGGCCCGCACCGAGGGCCAGTTGCCCGGAGGCAGCCTGCCGAAGCTGCTCCCCTTGCTCGACAGCGAATGAGCCCAGGCCCGGTGCGAAGAGCCTGAAGCCCGGGCCATTTCCCGCACAAGCTAATCGTTGGCGGCGAAGAAGGTGCCGATGGCCTCGACCGTCTCCGGCTCCTTGAGCACGGGGGCGTGCCCCTGATCCGGCACCGTCAGGGTGCGGAGATTGGGGTGGCGCTCGACCATGGTCTCGAGCGTCTCGGCGCTCAACAGGTCGGAATTGGCGCCCCTCAACACGAAGACCGGAACTTGCCCAAGCGCGATGAATTGCGGCCAGAGATCCGGCACCGGGCGGCTCAAATCGATGGTGCCGAGCGCCCGGGCGAGCTTCCGGTCATAGGCCCGCGCCGGCCGCCCCTTGCGCTCGTCGAACACGTCCTTGGCAATCTCCTCCCACTGCGCATCGCTGAAGGCGGGGAAGGCGCGCTCGTTCATCTCGCGCAGGATCATCACGGCGTCCGGCCAGGTCTTCGGCACCGGCATGCGACCGACATAGCCGATGATGCGCGCTAGCCCGCGCGTCTCGATCACCGGACCGATATCGTTGAGGACGACGGGGCCCATCGCCGTCGGCCTGAGCGCCGCCATCATCATGGCGATGATGCCGCCCCGCGAGGTGCCGACGACGCCGACCTTGTGCAGCCCGCGCAGCGGTCAGGAAATCGAGCGTGTCGAGCAGCTCGATGAAGGGCGTGTAGTTCCGCCAATGGCGATCGTATTGCGACCGTCCGCGCCCGCGATAATCGAAGCAATAGACGTTGCGCGGCTTTTCCGGATGCTTGGAGAGATAGGTCGCAAGCGCGTGGAAATCCCGGGCGTTCCGGGTGAGCCCAGGCAGGCAGATGACGGTCCGGAGCTTCTCGTCCGGCGCCGGGTAGTGGCGGACATAGAGCCTAAGGTCGTCGAACGACGCATAGTAGATATCTCGCCACAGCTCGCCATCAAGCTCGGGCATGTTCAGGGATCAACCTTGGGAGCGTGTCTGGACGGCCGCGCGTTGCCCCGCGCCTCGTCTTCAGTGTTCAGCAAAGTCGCCGAGCGGGCAAGCCTTACAAGCGACGAGGGGACGCGGCGGCAAGTCTCACTCCGATTTCGCCTGCACTGCGACCGGCCGCCTCAGCGCGGGGAATCCTCCGGCCGCGATTGAGGTCCTGGACGAGCTGCAAGGCCTGCTTCGGCCCCGCCAGGCGCGAGCGGTAGAGCTGCAGCGTCTCCATGATCTTCACCACGTATTGCCGCGTCTCGGTGAAGGGGATGCGCTCGATCCAGTCGATGGGATCGACCTGCGGATCGCGCGGATCGCCGAACTCCTTCATCCATTCGGCGACGCGCCCTCCGCCGGCATTATAGGCGGCAAGCGACAGGAAATAGGAGCCATTATAGCTGTCGATGAGATCGCGCAAATGCGCCTCGCCGAGCTGGGTGTTGTAGGCGGCATTGGTGAGCTGCGCCGGCTTCGAACTTCACCTTGTAGGCCTTGGCTACGGCCTTGGCCGTGCTCGGCATCAACTGCATCAGGCCGCTCGCTCCGACCGGGCTCTTGGCGGCGGCGTTGAACTCGCTCTCCTGCCGCGACAGGGCATGCACCAGCGCCGGATCGACGCGATCGCTCAGGAGGCTTTTGAATTCCGGCATGACGCCGATCGGCAGAGCATAGTCGCCGACCGGCAGGTCGCGATTGAAGGCGATCTTCGCCAGCCTGAGCGCGATCTGCGGATCGCCGGCGGCCTTGGCCAGCTCGGCGAGCAGCACGACCTCGGCCGGATTGGTGAGCTTGCGCGAGAGCGCCAGATAGAATTGCGACGTCACGCCGTCATAGTCCCATCGCGCGGGCGACCCCGATGGCGCGCACGGCGTCGCGGGACAAGAAAGCTCTGAATGTCGGCCTCGGTCGGCAGCGGCGTGGCGGTGACCTCGAGACGGGCGGGCCTGGCATCGAGCGTCTGGCGGCCGAGCTGCCCGTAGAAATATTGCGGGTACTTGGCGGCGCCGTGGAAATGGATCATGGCCGAGCCGCGGTCGCCGAGCGCAAGCGCGGTGCGGCCAAGCCAATATTCGCCGAGCGCTATGCTCTTCGAGCTGGTCGCGGCGCGCCGCAGCGCAAGGAAATGGCGCAAGGCGGTTTGCGGCTCCGACAGGAAGCGCAGCGCGATCCAGCCGGCGAGAAATTCCGCCTCGATATAGAGCATCGCCGGAGACCAGGCCGTGCTTGGCGGCGATCTCATAGGCGACGCGCGGCTGTCCGTCGTTGAGCGCGCTGCGGCAATTGATGCGCCGCTCGATCCACCAATTGTTGAGATCGAGCAGGACGTTGGGCTCGCTCGGCGCATCGAGCAGCATCTTCCAGGCTTCTTCCCGTGATCCTTGTCCTTGGTGCGCCGAGCCATTGGATGCGATTGAAGCGCAAGCCGACATCGGCCTCGACGGCGCTGGCCGGCAACGCATCGAGCAGCTTGCCGGCATTGCCGCCGCGCTTGAGCACGGCGATGCGCGCCGCGACCTTCTTCTGCTCGTCGGCGGAAAGCAGTTTGGCGACGCGCAGTGCCGCCTCGGTCGCGCTCTGATCGTCGGGATAGAGCAGCCGGTCGATGCGCGCCCGATGGTGCTCGGCGGTCAGCATGCTGCCGTAGCGGTCGAGGATCTTCTTCTCCACCGCGGCATTGAGCTCGTGATCGCGCCAGGCCGAGACGACGAGATCGCGCGCCGCCGCTTCGTTGCCCTCCTTCAGATTGACGCCCGCCAGCGCGGCCTTGCCCGCGCCGGTCAGCGGCGCTGTGGCACTGAAAAAGGCCTTGACCTCGTCGGGGCTGGCGTCGGTGAGGAAGAGCGCGGTCTCGGCCTTCTCGCGCAGCTCGTCCTGCGCCGGCCAATCCGGATGGGCGAGCCGGAATTGTTCGATGGCCTCGGCGCTGCCGGAATCGCCGGGCTGTTGCGATATTTGTACCAGAGCGCGAAATCGCGCGCCGCGGGATCCTTGATCTTCGCCGCCGCCGCGGTGCCCGTGCGCAGCACGTCCCTGATATTGGCTTCGTCCGCAGTCGCTGAGGTCGTAGGACAGGATCGGCTTCAAGATCGAAGCGTAGTCCATCGCGGGCGGCGGCGCCGCGATGGCCGGCGCGAGCGTGCCTTTCATGGCGAACGGCAGCGTTTCGGCCCGGTTGGGATTGGGGTCCGGCAGAGGCATGTCGGTGACGACCTGCGGCGCGGGCGACGGCACCGGCGCTACGGGCAACGCGGCCGGTGCAAGGAGCGCCGGCGTCTTCGGATTGCGGTCGGGGAGTGGGATGTCCGAAACCGCTGCCGCCGACCCTGCCTTCGGCACGATGGTTGGTCCGCCGGGAGAGGGCGTCATCGGCACCGAGGTCGTCGTTGGGTTCCGGTCGGGAGGGGGAAGGCTCTCCGCCTCCGGCGCGGTTGGGTTCCGGTCGGGAAGGGGGAGGGTCCCTGTCATCGTCGTGGCGTCGAACGCCGGCGACGGCGCTGGCGCTGGCCTCAGGTGAAGCCTCGGGCGCAGGCGAGGCCTCAGGTGCCGGCGCAGCCTCGGCGACGGGAGCCGGTGGCGCCGCCGGCCGATGCGGGTTGCGGTCCGGAAGCGGCACGAACGAAGGCCCACGCCACGGCGGCAGCCGGGGCGAGACACGCAAACGAAACAAGCAATGGTAAAATATGCGCGCGAATGCGTTTCATCTCGTCGATCGGTTTCCGGTTACGATCCTGCTAGTCAGGACGTCCCCCGAGCCGGGGAGCCGCGACGATGACGGCACTGTAATGTGCCCGATTTGAACAATGTCTGAAAGAATCCGGCGGAAAAATGACTGGAGCAGCGCTTCGAGGATTACAACTATTCTTAGGAAAACCGGATAAGCCTTTGGGTGAATATGCTATTTACCTGACAGCGGACCGACAGCACAGTGTGCCGGTATAGGCTCTGTCAAGCGGTCATACTCGGGGCCTTCAGCGCCTTGCCGCCTCAATCCCCAGACCCTATTGTCCGCCGTCCTTTCCAACCCGCGTTTACCAAGTTCGACGACCTCAGGAGCGACCCCAGTGCCCATGCCGCCGTTTCAAGGCTCGATCACGGCCCTGATCACGCCCTTCAAGGACGGCAAGGTCGACGCGCGCGCGTTCCAGAAGCTTGTCGAGTGGCAGATCGACCAAGGCACCAAGGGCCTCGTGCCCTGCGGGACGACCGGGGAATCGCCGACGCTCACCCATGACGAGCACAAGCGCGTCGTCGAGCTGTGCATCGAGGCGGCGGCGGGCCGCGTGCCGGTCATCGCCGGAGCCGGATCGAACTCGACCGCCGAGGCGGTCGAGCTCACCCGTCACGCCAAAGCGGCCGGCGCCGACGGCGTGCTCGTGGTGACGCCCTATTACAACAAGCCCACGCAGGAAGGGCTCTACCTCCACTACAAGGCGATCAACGACTGCGCCGACATCCCCATCCTGATCTACAACATCCCCGGGCGGAGCGTCGTCGACATGTCGGTCGACACCATGGTGCGGCTGTTCAAGCTCAAGAACATCGTGGGCGTGAAGGACGCGACCGCCAACATGGCGCGGGCGAGCCAGCAGCGCGCCGCGCTCGGCAAGGAGTTCGTGCAGCTCTCGGGCGAGGACGCGACCGCGCTCGGCTTCATGGCCCATGGCGGCCAGGGCTGCATCTCCGTCACCGCCAATATCGCGCCGGCGCTCTGCTCGGAATTCCAGCTCGCTTGCCTCGGCGGCAATTTCAAGCTTGCGCTTCAGCTGCAGGACCGGCTGATGCCGCTGCACGATGCGCTGTTCGTCGAGTTCGAACCCGGGCCCGGTGAAATATGCGGCAAGCAAGCTCGGCCTATGCAACGCTGAGACGCGCCTACCGCTTGCGCCGCTGACGCCTGCTTCGCGGAAGAAGGTGGACGAGGCGCTTTCGGCGGTCGGCCTCGTTCTCGTCTAACTCCTAAAAGGTAACGTCATGGCGCCGAAGCGCGAGAGCGGCAAGCTCGTCGCCGAGAATCGGAAGGCGCGCTTCAACTACGACATCGAGGAGAAGCTCGAGGCGGGCATCGCGCTGCTCGGCTCAGAGGTCAAGTCGCTCCGCACCGGCAAGGCCAATATCGCCGACTCTTATGCCTCGAGCGAGGGCGGCGAGCTTTACCTGATCAACGCGCATATCGCCGAATATACCCAAGCCGGCCGCGCCAACCATGACCCGACGCGACGGCGCAAGCTGCTTGTGCATCGCCGCGAAATGGGCCGTCTCACCGGCGCCATCCAGCGAGAGGGCATGACGCTGGTGCCGCTGAGGCTCTATTTCAATGCGCGCGGCATCGCCAAGGTGCAGCTGGGCCTGGCCAAGGGCAAGAAGCTGCATGACAAGCGCGAGACCGAGAAGAAGCGCGATTGGGAGCGCCAGAAAGGCCGCCTCATGCGCGAGAAGGGCTAAGCGTGTCGGCGCGCGACAGCCTTCCTCGCCCGCTCGATGACGGTGCTGCCGGTCACCTCACGCCAGGCATGACGCTGCCCACTATCGCGCTCCGGCCACCGACGGCAGCGAGGTCACACTCGCGGCGCTTGACTGGACGAAGCGTCGTCATCGTCTATCCGTGGACGGGGCGGCCTGGTCATCCCAATCCGCCCGACTGGGACGAGATCCCTGGCGCTCATGGCTCCACGCCAGAGCTCGAAGGCTTTCGCGACCGTCATGCGGACTTCACCCGGCTTGGCGTGCGGCTCTTCGGCTTGAGCCGTCAGACCACGGAGTATCAGCGCGAGCTTGCCACGCGCCTTGCGCTCCCCTTTCCCATCCTGAGCGATGCCGGCGGGCGCTTCGCCGCCGCGCTCCGTCTCCCCAGCTTCGCGACCGGCGGCGAGACCTACCTGAAGCGTCTGACGCTTCTGATCGAGGACGGACGCATCGAGACGGTCTTCTATCCTGTCTGCGACCCCGCGCGTCACGCAGCTGAAGTGCTGCGCTGGTTCGAAGGGCAAACCGAATAATGCGTCATTGCCGGGCTTGACCCGGCAATCCAGAGCCGAGCATCCGGAGCATGCGGCCCCTGGATGCCCGGCTCAAGGCCGGGCATGACGAGACTGCTCAAAGCGACTCGTCCTCGGCGTCCTCGACCGAGTAGCCGAGCCGGTCGAGCGCTTCCTCGAGATAGTCGGGGAGGAGAGGCATGCCGAGGAGATAGTCTTCGGTGCGATTGGTGCGCTCGGCGCGGGCGGTGGCAAGCGCCTCATCGAGCTCCTCCGGCCCGAACGAGCCTCTGCCGATCCAGGCCAGGGCGACGAGGCTCACCTGTTCGTCCTCGTTGAGATCGCGGATGAAGCCCTTGAGCTGGTCCTGCGTGGCATCGTCGGAGAACGATTCAAGGATCGACTCGGCGTCGTGGTCGGAGGTGGCGCCGTCGTCCCAGGCCGCCACCTTGGCCGCGATTTCGCGCGCCTTGACGATCACAAAGCCGACCTTCGCCGGCGAGATATCCAACCCCGCCATGGGGCCCATCCTCGTTAGCCAATGACCGACCGCGTCAAAGCATGCCCGACTTGTTGGGCGGCGGCAAGGCGGCTCACCGTTGCGCTCAAGGGCCTGTGCAAACTTGCCGCGGCCTCGGCAACGACCTTCTCGAACATGGCGGTGGTCAGCCGTCCGGTATTGGTGTTCTGGCGGGAGCAATGATAGCTGTCGAACAGGACAAGCCCGCCAGGAAGCTCGTGCCGGGCGCCGTGGGCAAAGAGAAATCGCGGCGCTTCAACTGGAGCGCATCGAGGATGCCGTCATGGGCGATGCGGCCGATCGCCAGAAGCGAAGTGAGATTGGGCAGGGCGGCGATGCGGCCGATCAGGAATTGGCGGCAGTGGGCGATCTCCTCGGGCTTCGGCTTGTTCTGCGGCGGCACGCAGCGCACCGCATTCGAGATCATGCAGTCGACCAGCTCAAGCTCATCGGGCGCGGCGAGATCGTGACGCCCGCGCGCCAGCCCGACCTTGAGCAGCGTGCGGTAGAGAAGCTCGCCGGCATAGTCGCCGAGAAAGGGGCGTCCGGTGCGGTTGGCGCCCTTCAGGCCAGGCGCGAGCCCGACGATGAGGAGCCGCGCCGTGCCGGGACCGAACGAAGGGACCGCCCCGTTGAACCAGTCGGGATGCGCGTGCCTGTTCTCCGTCGCGGAAGGCGACGAGGCGCGGGCAGAGCGGACAGTTCTTGGCAGGCTCGGGCCGATCGGACGTGCTCGCGGCAGGAAGCGCCATCGGTCGGGTCTCAACGCCTCCTGCGACACTGTAACAGTTCCGGCAGGCCGGATTCAGGTCTCGATCAAATCTTCGGACTCGAACTCGTCGAGCGGCCCGGGCTCAGGCCGCCGCCGCTCTCCGCGCTGCGCCCGCTCGGCCGGATCGCGGCCGATCTCGTCTTGCAGATGCGCAAGATCGATGAACTGATCGGCCTGGCGGCGAAGCTCGTCGGCGACCATCGGCGGATTGGTGGTAAGCGTCGAGACGACGCTCACCCGCTTGCCCTTGTGCTGCAGCGCCTCGACCAGCGAGCGAAAATCGCCGTCGCCGGAGAACAGCACGAGATGGTCGAGATGGTCGGCGAGCTCCATGGCGTCGACGGCAAGCTCGATGTCCATGTTGCCTTTGATCTTGCGCCGCCCGGCCGCATCGACGAACTCCTTGGTCGGCTTGGTCACCATGGTGTAGCCGTTATAGTCGAGCCAATCGATCAACGGCCTGATCGAGGAGTACTCCTGGTCCTCGGCCAGCGCCGTATAGTAGAGCGCGCGCACGAGTTGGCCTTTGCTGCGGAACAGCGCAAGCAGCCGCTTGTAGTCGATGTCGAAGGCGAGCGATTTGGCCGTGGCGTAGAGATTGGCGCCGTCGATGAAGAGAGCGATGCGCTCGGTCGGATAGAAATTCATTTGAGCTCCGTTCACTGCAATATGCCTTGATTGAGAGAGAGCAGCCTCTCGCAATAAGCGACTAGAGGGCTGCATTGACAACATAGGTGTGACAGCGTGACTCCGCAATTGCTCGCGCGTGGCAAGGTCCTGGTAGGTCTTGGTGCAAATTGTCCCGGACCCTGGGGGACATCTGCCGAGACGATTGCACAAGCTTTAGGCGAAATTGAACGAGCCAATATTGCCGTCATTGCCGTCTCGCCGCTTTACCAGACGGCGGCGGTCGGCAGCGCCCGCCAGCCGCCTTACGTCAACGCCGTCGCGCTGCTCGACACGAGCCTGTCGCCGGAGGCGCTGCTCAGAGTGTTGAAGGAGATCGAGCGCCGCTCGGGGCGCCGCGGCGGCAGACCCTGGGGACCGCGCACCCTCGATATCGACATCGTCGATTATGGGGGCCTGGTCAGGCATTGGCGCGGGGGGCGCGCCGACTTCAGGGAGGCCGGGGCGCGGCCTCTCGTCCTGCCGCATCCGCTCGCCCATGAGCGGCCCTTCGTGCTGAAGCCGCTGCTCGATATTGCGCCGGACTGGCGTCATCCGGCGCTCGAAGCAGAGCGGGCGCGAGCTCTGGCGCAGAGTTTCGGCGCATGGGCAAGGCCGCGTGCTGAAGCGGCTGTGATCGTGCGCTAGGCCGGAAACTGCCGGCGAAAGACTCGTCTTGATCTCCTCGAGGCGCCGCGACAGGCGCTCCGCCTCCTCAGCCTGCCCGAGGCGGCGGGCAAGGCCGATCGCGTCGTGCAGGAACTCCTTGGCGTCGCTATAGCGCGCCGCAAGCTCCGAGCCGGGTTGAGCCTCGTACATGTCGCTATAGGCCTGCTCGGCTTGTGCCTCGAGCCAGCGCAGCCTGTTAACGGTGCCGTCCGGCGGTACCTCCGTCCATGGCCGATCTTAGCTCAAAGCTTTGGCTGCGCGGGAGCGCACTCCTGCCCACCCTGCTTTGCCTTGCCTGCCTGGGCCGAACCGCCTAAATAGAGGCAAATCCGCCCCTACTGGACACAAGGATCACCTGATGGCTCGCGTCACCGTCGAGGACTGCATCGACAAGATTCCCAACCGCTTCGAGCTCGTGCTCTTGGCCAGCCACCGCGCCCGCACCATCTCGGCCGGCGCCCAGATCGCCGTGCAACGCGACAACGACAAGAACCCGGTGGTGGCGCTGCGCGAGATCGCCGACAAGAAAATCGCTGACCGACGATCTTAGGGAAGACTTCATCCACTCCATGCAGAAATATGTCGAAGTGGACGAGCCCGAGGCTGAAGCCGTGCCTATGCTCTCGACCGACACCAGAATGCCGGTCCTCGGCCAGGACGATCAGTCGACCGACACCTCGATCGACAAGATGACCGAGGAGGAGCTGTTGCGCCGGATGGCGACCCAGGCGCCTTCGGATGGCTCCAATGCGGGACCCCGCTCGCGCTGACTTTTCGCTGCTCCGAGCCCGAGCCGGGGCTATCGCTTTGCCTTATCCAAGCGTCACCTCGGCGAAAGCCGGGGTCCGCATCGCGTGCTCTGAGCGCGAGGCCGTGGATCCGGCTGGCCTGCGCTTCGCCGAAGCGAAGCTCCGGCTTCGCGCAGGCAGGTACCGGCATGACGACGGGTGGGCGGCAGACGCAAAAAGGCGCGCGCCATGACCCGCCAATACGAGCTGGTCGAGCGCGTGCTGAGCTATCAGCCGACCGCCGACGAGGCGCTGCTCAACCGCGCCTATGTCTACGCCATGAAGGCCCACGGCAATCAGAAGCGGGCCTCGGGCGCGCCCTTCTTCTCCCATCCGCTCGAGGTCGCGGCCATCCTTGCCGAGATGCGGCTCGACGACGCCACCATCGCCACCGCGCTGCTGCACGACACCATCGAGGACACCGCCACCACGCGCGGCGAGATCGACGCCCTGTTCGGCCGCGAGATCGGCACGCTGGTCGACGGCCTCACCAAGATCAAGAAGCTCGACCTCGTCACCAAGAAGGCCGAGCAGGCCGAGAACTTCCGCAAGCTCCTGCTCGCCATTTCGAGCGACATCCGCGTGCTCCTGGTCAAGCTCGCCGACCGCCTGCACAACATGCGCACGCTCGGGCACATGAAGCCGGCCAAGCGCAAGATCATCGCCGAGGAGACCATGGACATCTATGCGCCGCTCGCCGGGCGCATGGGCATGCAATGGCTGCGCGAGGAGCTCGAGGACCACGCCTTCAAGTCGCTCAACCCCGAGGCCTACTCGGCCGTGGTCGAGCGGCTCAAGATCCTGCGCGAGCGCAATCAAGGTCTGATCGACGAGATCGAGGTGGCGCTCACCACCAAGCTCGAAGAGGCCGACGTCGCCGGCATCGTCGCCGGGCGGGAGAAGAAGCCTTACGCCATCTGGAGCAAGATGGAGCGGAAGCAGATCTCGCTCGAGCAGCTGTCCGACATCTATGCCTTCCGCATCGTCGTGCCGCGAGGTCGAGGATTGCTACCGCGCGCTCTCGGTGGTGCACACCACCTGGCACGCCGTGCCCGGCCGCTTCAAGGACTACATCTCCAACCCCAAGCAGAACGACTACCAGTCGATCCACACCACCATCGTCGGTCCGCGCCACCAGCGGGTCGAGCTGCAAATCCGCACCGAGCGGATGCACTCCGTCGCCGAATATGGCGTGGCGGCGCACGCCCTCTACAAGGATGCCAACGGCACGCACGCGCCCAAGGGCGTGGTGCCGTCGCAGGAACTCGAACGCCTATCGCTGGCTCCGCCATCTCGTCGGCATGCTGCTCGACGGCGACAACCCCGAGGAGTTCCTCGAGCACACCAAGCTCGAGCTGTTCCAGGACCAGGTGTTCTGCTTCACGCCCAAGGGGCGCCTGATCGCGCTGCCCCGCGGCGCCAACCCGATCGACTTCGCCTATGCGGTGCACACCGACATCGGCAACACCTGCGTCGGCGCCAAGATCAACGGGCGCCCCATGCCGCTCGTCACCGAGCTCAGGAACGGCGACGAGGTCGAGATCATCTGCTCGAAGGCCCAGCTCCCGCCTTCGGCCTGGCAGAGCCTCGCCGTCACCGGCAAGGCGCGCTCGGCCATCAGGCGCGCCACCCGCGACGCCGTGCGCGCCCAATACGGCAAGCTCGGCCGCGAGATCCTGGTGAGGGCCTTTCAGCGCCGGGAGAAGACCTTCAGCGAGGAAAGCCTCGCCGCTGCGCTCGGCCGCCTCTCGCAAAAGACCGCCGAGGACGTCATGGCGGCGGTGGGGCGGGGCGAGCTCGCCTCGGCCGACGTGGTCCGCGCCGTGTTCCCCGAGGAGAAGTCGCCAGAGCCTCCCAAGCGGCGGCGCAAAGTGAAGCGCAACGATGAAGGCTGGTTCGGGCTCGGCAAGGTGATGGGCCTCAAGTTCCGCTGGCCGGGATCGGAGCGAACGGCCCCGCGAGCACGGACCGAGCGGCATCCCGATCAGGGGCCTGCGCGGCGACCTGCCGGTGAATTTCGCCGATGGCGGCGCCGTGCCCGGCGACCGCATCGTCGGCATCCTCACCCCGGGCCAGGGCATCACCATCTACCCGATCCACGCCGAGGCGCTGAAGGCCTTCGACGAGGAGCCCGAGCGCTGGATCGACGTGACCTGGGACATCGACGAGGACAATCCGCAGCGCTTCCCGGCCAAGATCACCGTCACCGCGCTGAACGAGCCCGGCAGCCTCGCCCAAGTTGCGGCCGTGATCGGCGAGGCCGACGGCAATATCGACAACATCAAGATGACCAACCGCGTGCCCGACTACACCGAGATGCTGATCGACCTCGAAGTGTGGGACCTCAAGCACCTGAACGACATCATCGCCGGGCTCAAGGGCCAAGGACGTGGTGAGCAGCGCCGCCCGGGCGAGCGCCTAGAGCCGCTGGTGTCCGAAGGGAATTTTACCTAAATATGCTAAGGCCTGTGTCGCCAAAGTGCCACCATCGTCTGGCTTTTGGTTCGACGTGTGCGTTTTGAGGTGGTGATGCTGTTCAGGCGCCGCGAGGCGGAGAGCTTCCTTGAGCGGATGCGGGTGCATCTATGGCCCCGGCGGAGCTGGACCCGCTCGAGCCGCTATGTCGTCTATCGCCTCAGACGCTTGAGCGACACGCCGCACGCCGTGGCGCTCGGCTTCGCCATCGGCGTGTTCACCGCCGTGACGCCCTTCCTCGGCACCCATATGGTCATGGCCGCGCTTCTCGCCTGGGTGATCGGCGGCAGCGTGGTCGCCGCTCTGCTCGGAACCTTCGTCGGCAATCCTCTGACCTATCCGCTGTTCTGGTACTCCACCTACGAGGTCGGCAATCTGATGCTGGCGGGCACGACGGCGCAGCAGCACATCGACCTGTCCGGCGGCATCTTCCAAAAGTCGCTCGAGCAGCTTTGGCCGATCCTGAAGCCGATGACGCTCGGCTGCGTCCCGGTCGGGCTTGCGCTCGCCGCGCTCAGCTACGTGCTCGTCAAGCCGATGGTCGATGCCTACAAGCATCGCCGCCGCCGCGAGCTTGAGCTCCGCTCCGGGCGCGAGGCGTTAGGCGCGAGATGACGTCGAAGACTGCGAAGACCGCGCGCCGAGGCTCGAGCGTCGCCTCCGATCCGCCTCGGCATCAACATCGACCATATCGCCACGCTCAGGAATGCGCGGGGCGGGCGCCATCCCGATCCGTTGCGCGCCGCCAAGCTCGCGGTCGAGGCCGGCGCCGACAACATCACCGCGCATTTGCGTGAGGACCGCCGCCATATCCGCGACGACGACATCGCGCGGCTCACCGCCGCAAACTCGCGCCGCTCAATCTCGAAATGGCGGTGACGCCCGAGATGCTGGCGATCGCGCTTGCGACGCGCCCGCATGCCGCTGCCTCGTGCCTGAGCGCCGGCAGGAGCTCACCACCGAAGGTGGGCTCGATGTCGCCGGCCAACCAACCGCTCTGCGCCCTTCGTTGCCGAGCTCGCCGCGCCGGCATCCAGGTCTCGCTGTTCATCGATCCCGAGCCTCGGCAGATCGAAGCCTCGCGCAAGGTTCGAGCGCCGACGCCATCGAGTTCCATACCGGCACCTATTGCGACGGCGCTTGCCGACGGCGATCGCCCAGACGCCGAGCGCGAACTGCAAGCGCTTGACCGAGGCGCCGAAGCGGCTGCCAGACCTCCGGGCTCGAAGTCCATGCCGGCCACGGCCTCGACTATGACAATGTCGGCGCCGTCGCCTCGATTCCCGAGATCGTCGAGCTCAATATCGGTCACTACCTCGTGGGCGAGGCCGTTGTTCGTAGGCCTCGCCGAGAGCGTCGCCCGCATGCGGGCCCTGATGGACGGCGCGCGGGAGGCCCTGCGGCATAGCGCCACGGAAGCCAAGGTCGGCGGGACGTGATGATCATCGGCATCGGCAACGACATGATCGACATCAGGCGCGTCGAGCGCACCATCGAGCGCTATGGCGAGCGGTTTCTCGAGCGCGTGTTCACCGAGATCGAGCGGCGGAAGTCCGACGGCAGGGCGATGCGCGCCGCCTCCTACGCCAAGCGCTTCGCCGCCAAGGAGGCTTGCGCCAAGGCGCTCGGCACCGGATTCCGGCAGGGCGTGTTCTGGCGCGACATGGGCGTCGTGAATTTGCCTTCAGGCCGCCCCACATTGGAGCTGACCGGAGGGGCGGCGCGGGCGCTCGCCCGGCTGACGCCGACGGACACGAGGTGCGCATCGACCTTTCCATCACCGACGATTTTCCCACCGCCCAGGCGATCGTCATCATCTCGGCCATAAGGGTTTCCCTCCGCGACTGACCGGTTTACCTCTCCTCAGGGCGAGGGGCTATAGGGGCGGCTGTCCCGGAGCGGGTCGAAATCTCAAGCCAAGACGTAAGGAGAGCTTCCGCATGAGCGTTGAAGCCGAAAAGACGGAAGCAAAGAGCGGCGTGAAGGACACGGTCCGCGTCGTCATCCATGCGCTGATCCTGGCGCTGGTGGTGCGCGTCTTCCTGTTCCAGCCCTTCAATATTCCGTCCGGCTCGATGATCCCGACGCTGCTCATCGGCGACTATCTGTTCGTGTCGAAATACAGCTACGGCTACAGCCGCTATTCCTTTCCGTTCGGCTTCAACCTGTTCTCGGGCCGGGTCTGGGCCAAGGAGCCCGAGCGCGGCGACGTGGTCGTGTTCAAGCTGCCGCGCGACAACCAGACCGACTACATCAAGCGCGTGATCGGCCTGCCCGGCGACGAGATCCAGATGCTCCACGGCGTGCTCAACATCAACGGCAAGCCGGTGCCCAAAGTCCGCATCGACGATTACGTCGTGACCGAGCCGTCGGGGCGGGAACGGCACATGGCGCGCTTTCAGGAGACCTTGCCCAACGGCGTGAGCTATCCCGTGCTCGACCTCGTGCAGGACGGCTTCGGCGACAACACCGAGGTCTACAAAGTGCCCGAGGGGCATTTTTTCATGATGGGCGACAATCGCGACAATTCCACCGACAGCCGCTTTCTGTCGGAGGTCGGCTTCGTGCCGTTCGAGAATCTGGTAGGCAAGGCGCAGATCATCTTCTTCTCGATGGATGAGGATTCGAGCTTCTTGGAATTCTGGGATTGGCCGACGAGCGTTCGCTGGCCGCGCATTTTTCAGGTGGTGCACTAAGCCTTGCCCAAGCCGCGCAAAACGGCACTCAAAGATCTCTCCGCCCGGCTTGGGCACGACTTCTCCGACCCGGCGCTGCTCAAGCTCGCTTTGACCCATGCCAGCGCCCGCAGCCGGGCGCCAGGCCCGACGAGGACAATGAGCGTCTCGAATTCCTCGGCGACCGCGTGCTGGGGCTCGCCGTCGCCGAGCTCTTGGCCGACACCTTTCCCAAGGCGCGCGAGGGCGAGCTTGCGCGCTGGTTCAATCACCTCGTGCGCGCCGAGACCTGCGCCGAGATTGCCCAAGACTGGGAACTCGGCGACTTCATCTTGATGAGCGGCGGCGAAGCCGGGCAGCGGCGGCCGCCGCAAGAAGACCATCCTCGCCAATACCTGCGAGGCGGTGCTCGGCGCCGTCTTCGCCGATGGCGGCTATGAGGCGGCCAAGGACGTGGTGCGGAAATTCTGGGAGCCGCAACTCGGCGTGCTCGAGCTTGCCGCGCCCGACGCCAAATCCGTGCTCCAGGAATGGGCGCAAGGACGGCGCCTGCCGCTGCCGCGCTATCTCGAAGTCGCCCGCGAAGGCCCCGATCATGCGCCGCGCTTCACCGCCGAGGTGCAGATCGAGGGCGTGGCGCCGGAGCGCGGGCAGGGAGCCAACAAGCGCGAAGCCGAGCAGGCGGCGGCGCTCGCCATGCTGTTGCGCGAAGGGGTGTGGCAGGCGCCCCAAGATGGCTAGCGCGCGCGCCGAGCGCGAGCGGAGCCGGAGCGCCCCACGAGGCGCAAACTCGCTGCGGCTTCGTGGCGCTGATCGGCGCGCCGAATAGCGGCAAGTCGACCCTCACCAATGCGCTGGTCGGCGCCAAGGTCTCGATCGTCACCCACAAGGCCCAGACCACGCGCGGGCCGGTGCGCGGCATTGCCTTGATCGGCAACGTCCAAGTGATCCTGGTCGACACGCCGGGCATCTTCCAGCCGAAGCGGCGGCTCGACCGCGCCATGGCGCAGGCCGCCTGGGAGCGGGCCGGCGACGCCGATATCGTGGCGCTCGTCATCGACGCTCATCGCGGCCTCGATGAGGCGCTCGAACCGCTGCTCTACGCATCTGCCGAGGTGAAGCGGCCGGCCATCGCCATCCTCAACAAGATCGACCTCGTGGCCAAGCCCGACCTGCTGCGTCTCGCCGCCGATCTCTCGGCGCTCAGGCAGTTCGACCAGGTCTTCATGATCTCGGCGCTGACCGGCGACGGCGTCGGCGATCTCAAGGCCTATCTCGCCGAAGCCGTGCCGCCGGGGCCTTGGCTCTTCCCCGAGGACCAGCTCACCGATGCCTCGCTCCGGCAGACCGCGGCCGAGATCACCCGCGAGAAGCTGTTCCTGCGCCTGCACGACGAGCTTCCCTACACGCTGACGGTCGAGACCGCCGACTGGAAGGAGCTGGCCGACGGCTCGATCAGGATCGAGCAGACCATCTATGTCGAGCGCGAAAGCCAGCGCAAGATCGTGCTCGGCGCCAAGGGTCAGACCATCAAGGAGATCGGCTCGGCCGCCCGCGCCGAGATCGGCGAGATGGCGGGCGCGCCGGTGCATCTCTTTCTGTTCGTCAAGGTGCGGGAGCGCTGGGCCGACGATCCCGAGCGCTATCGCGAGATGGGCCTCGACTATCCGAAGAGATAGAGCGACCTTGGTGAGCCATGGACTGGAGCGACGAAGGCATCTTCCTCTCGGCCAAGCCGCTCGGCGAGGCGAACGCGGTCGGCGAGCTGTTCACTCGCGCCCATGGACGCCATCTCGGGCTGGTGCGGGGAGGGCGCTCGCGCCGCATTCGGCCTCTGCTCCAGCCCGGCAATCTGCTGCGCGTCACCTGGCGGGCGCGCCTGTCGGAGCATCTCGGCGGCTTCAATCTAAGGTAATGGTCACATATAACTTGTCGCGTTCAGCTTCATATTTTGAATCCGGCATTGGGCGGGGCATGGGTTTCCGCGATTCCAACCAGGACCTGCTCGGATTCGTCCATTTGATACCCGAGCGGGCGCGCTCACGGCTGTTGGATCTGGCAGCCACTCAGCTTCCCAGCGGCGGCGCCTACCACCAATACCAGCCGCTTACCAAACGTGGAAACAACGATGTTGGCAGCGACTTCAACGACGACCCGCTCTGGTTAGTCCTGGCTGTAGCCGCCTACCTCAAAGAGACCGCAGATTGGGGACTGCTCGATGAAATGGTGCCATACGATAACGAACCAGGCACGGAAGCGACGCTCTACAACCATTTACAGCGTTCGCTCCAGTACACCCTCGATCGCCTCGGGCCTCACCATTTGCCTTTGATCGGCCGCGCAGACTGGAACGATTGCCTTAATCTAAATTGTTTTTCCAGCACTCCGGGGCAGTCCTTCCAAACGACCACCAACAAGGACGGCAAGGTCGCTGAGAGTGTTTTTATTGCAGGCCTTTTCATACTGGCTACGCAGGAAATGGCGGAGATTGCCATTTACGAGCATCGCCAGCAGGAGGCGGATACCTATCGAATGGCTGCCAAAGAGATGGAGGAGGCTGTTTGGTCTGCCGGGTGGGATGGCGAGTGGTTCCGCAGAGCCTACGATGATTCCGGTCGACCGGTCGGCTCGCAGGAATGTGCAGAAGGACAGATCTTCATCGAGCCGCAAGGCATATGTGTGATGTCTGGTTTAGGCGTTAAGGATGGCCGCGCCCGCCGGGCGCTCGATTCAGTCGCCTCCAGGCTGGCTACACCTCACGGCATCCTTCTCCACCAGCCCGCCTTCACTCGCTATTATCTCCACCTTGGCGAGATTTCTTCTTATCCACCCGGGTACAAAGAAAATGCAGGGATCTTCTGCCACACCAACCCCTGGGTGATGATCGCTGAAGCGATGGTCGGCCGCGGCGACAATGCGTACGATTATTACCTGCGCATCAACCCGTCCGCGCGCGAGGGCATCGGCGAGGTGCATAAATGCGAACCGTATGTATATGCCCAGATGATCGCAGGGAGGGACGCGCCGACATTCGGCGAGGCTAAAAACTCCTGGCTTAGCGGGACGGCTGCCTGGAACTACGTTGCCATCACCCAATGGATCCTGGGTATCCGCCCTGCATACAGCGGCCTGCAAGTCGCCCCGGTCCTCCCTTCAACCTGGGACGGGTTTACTGCAGTGCGCAGCTTTCGGGGTGTGCTTTACCGGTTACAAGTTATCCGTCAAGGTCCTGGGAATGAAACTCGCCTGGAAGTCAATGGAAACCCGATCGATGGTACGATAATTCCCCCACCGCTCGGGGGAGAAAAGGAAGTACAAGTCAAAGTTTTTGTCGGCTCGAGCAATAATATTTCGGCTGAGTGAGCAATCCCGATGCGCTACGGATATTTTGACGAGATCCACCGCGAATATGTGATTACCGAGCCACGCACCCCGGTGAAGTGGATCAACTATATCGGCACTCGCCAATTCGGCGGATTTGTCGACCATACCGGCGGCGCGCTGATCTGCAAAGACGATCCCACATTCAACCGGATTACCAAATACATTCAGCAGATGCCTGCCTCGGACTTTAAAGGTGAGACGCTGTATTTGCGCATCCATACTGCAGGTGGTTACCGCCTCTTTTCACCCTTTTTCGTTCCCACACTCGACCCCTTTGAAAGTTTCGAGTGCCGCGTTGGGCTGGGCTACACCCGCATTGTCACCGAATTCTACGGCTTGCGGACAGAGGTAAGCATCTTCGTCCCCTTGCACGGAGCCTGCGAGCTGCGCCATATTAAGATCACCAACCTCAACCGCGAGCCAGTCCGGCTGGATGCTATCCCCGTTGTCGAATACACTCATCCCGACGCGCTGAAGCAATTTACCAATGCCGACTGGGTGCCGCAAACGATGCAAAGCCAGGTCGTGCAGGACGGCGATTTCACCATCCTTACCCAGTCTCCATTTATGTATCGGGATTCCCAGCTCAACTACTTCACCTCTAATCAACCCGCATCCTCTTTTGAGACCGAGCGGAGATCCTTCCTCGGGAATAACGAGTATGGCACGTTCAAGACCCCCCTCAGCCTATCACAGCCTGAGCTGAGCAATTCACAGGCTCGCTGCGGGGATAACCTGGCTGCCTTGCTGCATCCTCTGGGGACCTTGCAGCCCGGAGGGACCTGCCGCCTGATCACCCAGCTCGGTCAGACGAGTGATCTCGCCTCTACACTCCTGGAAATCCAGCGATACCGCGATCCAGCAGCTGTGGAGATGGAGCTGGAAGAGCTAAGCACTTTTTGGGAGAGCTACCTCGCTACCCTGCAGGTTAAAACCCCCGACGAGGACCTGAATACCATGCTCAATATCTTTAATCCTCGCCAGTGCTACGTAACCAAGACCTGGTCGCGCTACCTGTCGTATTACCAGCTCGGGTTGGGCTCGCGCGGGATCGGTATCCGGGATTCGGCGCAGGATATCCTTTCGGTAGCTGCAGCCGTGCCCGGAGAAGCAAAGGAAGCGCTGCAGAGCTTGTTATCCTTCCAAAAGCGAGATGGATCGGCAATGCACCAGTACAATCCACTCACTCTGGAGGGCAGCGCTGGTGACTCAGCTGAAATGGAAGACCGCCCCCACTATTACAGCGATGACCACCTGTGGATTATTCTGGCGGTGGCTGCCTATCTGAAAGAAACGGGAGATTTCTCAATCCTCGAGGAGATGATCCCATTTTACGATAAGGACAAAGCGGGCAGAGTACTCGAGAGCCAAACCGTACTCGAGCACCTGAAACGCGGAGTAGCCTTTACGGGCAGGGATACTGGAGGACACGGCCTGCCTCTTTTAGGCTTCGCCGATTGGAACGATACCGTAAACCTGCCACCGGGAGCCGAATCGGTATTCACAGCCAACCTTTATGGGAAAGCCCTGCTTGAGCTTACCGGCCTGCTGGAACATCTAGGGGATCTCACCGCTGCACAAGAATACCGGTCTGCGTATGAAGCGATGCAAGCGCGTGTTGAATCTGCAGCCTGGGATGGTAATTGGTATACCCGTTATTTCCAGGCAGATGGAACACCCCTCGGTTCGGCAGAGAACACCTATGGACAAATTTATTTGAATGGACAATCCTGGCCAGTCATCTCCGGCTTTGCCTCCCCGGAGCGCGCCCGCGTGGCTATGGATTCGGTATACGAAAAACTCAACACGAAATATGGGATCAAGCTCTCTGCGCCCGGGTTCAACGGTTATGACCCACACTTTGGAGGTATAACAACCTACCCGCCAGGCGCGAAAGAAAACGGGGGCATCTTCCTGCATCCCAATCCATGGGCGATGATCGCGGAAGCGATTCTCGGCAATGGTGAGCGAGCTTATGAATATTATTCCCAGATCAACCCTGTCGCAAAAAACGACCTGATTGAAGTATATGAGTGCGAGCCATACGCTTACGCTCAAAATATCCTCGGAGACGAACACCCAAGGTTTGGCATGGCGCGCAACTCCTGGCTATCGGGGACAGCAACCTGGTGTTATCACGCGGCTACCCAATGGATACTGGGGATCCGTCCAGAATACGCTGGCTTGCGTATCGATCCCTGCATACCCGCTTCTTGGAGCGGCTTTTCAGCGACGCGCAAGTACCGTGGGAAATGGTTCCAGATCAGCGTCCACAATCCCCACCAACGCTGCCGAGGTGTCGCCGAAATGAAAATCGATGGAGAAAAAGCACCGGGAAATTTGATCCCAGCAGACCTGCCCGGTGACGAGCACACTGTCGAGGTCTGGCTGGGAAGCTGAATTTGGAGGCAACATGGATGAAACGATGCTTGAAATCCGCAATTTCATGGGAGAGGGCTACCAACCGCTGATCGATTATGGGGAATGGCGGGTGGCAATCTTGCGCTTCCTGGAGGGTATGCAGCCGGAGCGGAACGATACCATGGAGAGGCATACCGAGACCGACGAGGTATTCGTGCTCCTGCGCGGGCAAGGCATACTCATTCTGGGCGGTCACGACCCACAGGTGAGCGGCATTTATCCACAGGTAATGGACCAAGGAATACTCTATAACGTTAAACGCAATACCTGGCATACCGTATTATTAAGCCGCGAGGCCTCCGTTTTGATCGTAGAAAACAAGGATACAGGTGAACGCAACTCAGAATTTGCCAGCTTATCTGCAGAGCAGCATCGCAAGATAATAAGCAGCGCGCTAGCTGAGGGGATGGATTAACTTCCTGCTTTGCCTATTCACCTGGTCTCACCAGATCATCCTGAGGAATAACCCGTAATCGGCATGCCATCTGAAGAGTACGGATTTCAAACACCGAAAAGAATATCCCTGCCGTTCTCCTCCGGCGACCTTCTCGCATTTCTGTTTGTCGTCGTTGCGTTATTTATTGGGGCGCGCCTGGCCTTCGGTACTCCCTTATTAATCCCTGGGCCAAAAATTTCCCTGTCGCCGTCTGCTTTACCCTGGTACACGCTCCTTTCTCTGGGACGGATGACGGCAGCTTATGCCCTCTCGATCGTATTCACTCTCCTGTACGGGCGAGCAGCAGCTTACAGCCACCGCGCCGAACGCCTTTTGATGCCCCTCCTGGACGTACTGCAAAGCGTGCCCATCCTGTCATTCTTACCCGTGGTGCTGCTCAGCCTGTCGGCTGTCCTCCCTGAAAAAATTGCTACCGAGCTTGCCTCGATCGTCCTGATCTTCACCAGCATGGCTTGGAACTTAACCTTCGCCTGGTACCAATCGCTTACTACGATTCCAAAAGAGCTGCAGGAGGCAAGCTCCATTTTTCGATTGAACGGATGGATGAAATTCAAGCGGCTCGAGCTCCCATTTGGGATGATTGCCCTGGTCTGGAACAGCATGGTAAGCTGGGCCGGGGGATGGTTCTTCTTGATGGCTGCCGAGACCTACACGGTCGGTGCGCGAGATTTTCGCCTCCCCGGGCTGGGCTCGTACCTAAGCGAAGCCGCCAGTCAGGAGAATTATCGAGCTGTTACCTGGGGATTGTTGACACTCGTCCTGGTCATTGTTTTCCTGGACCAGCTGGTCTGGCGTCCATTGAATGCCTGGTCCAATCGATTTAAAGTGGAAATGGTTGAAGACGATCAGCCGCCCACCTCCTGGTTTTTCGCCGCAGTAGGCAACTCGCGCCTGCTCAATTGGATCGGAAGCGCCATCCTGCGACCTGTAAACGAGAGGTTTGATGGCTTGCTATTACGCCGTTTCCCTATGCGGGGTAAATCCGCCGAAAAACGGCCTGACCGGATTTGGCTGACGATCATCCTATGGGTTCTCTTTGCGCTCGTCGTGATCCTTGGACTCTATTACGCCGGCGGGATGCTTCGAGCGCTGCCTTTGACTGCCTGGGGAGAGATCGGCCTCGGATTGGCCGCGACGCTGCTGCGCGTGATGATTGCCTTGATCATCGCCCTGGCGTGGACAGTGCCGGTTGGCGTGGCGGTTGGGACGAACCGCAAGTTAGCGACCTTTCTCCAACCGGTTATCCAGGTCACTGCTTCTATTCCTGCCACTGCCCTGTTCCCGGTGATTCTCCTTTTTGTCCTGGGAGGTTCGCGGGGAGGCTTGAATATGGCTGCGATCCTGCTCATGCTGCTGGGTACGCAGTGGTATTTGCTGTTTAACATCATCGCCGGGACCAGCGCCATCCCTCAAGATTTGAGGTTTACCTCAGCTCTGCTGCAGATCAAAGGCTGGCGGCGCTGGAATACTTTGATCCTCCCCGCAATTTTTCCCTACCTGGTCACCGGATTGATCACTGCCAGCGGCGGCGCCTGGAATGCCAGCATCGTCGCCGAGTATCAGAAGTTCGGGGGACAAACGTATTACGTTACCGGAGTGGGTTCGTTGATTGCCCACGCGACCGCGGTCGGAGATTATCCATTATTGCTGGCTACCACACTCAGCATGGTAGTGACGGTCATTCTGATCAACCGCCTGCTCTGGCGGCGTTTATACTTGTTGGCTGAAGAAAAGTATCGTATGGAGTGATTATGAATGATGGCGCATTGGTCCAGCTGAACCACATATACCAGATCTACGGCACGGGGACGCGCCGCTTTACCGCGGTAGAGGATGTAAACCTGGCTCTGCACGAGGGTGAATTTTCCGCTTTGCTCGGACCTTCAGGCTGCGGTAAGAGCACTCTCCTGCGGATCATCTCCGGACTCCAGGAGCCTTCTCAGGGACAGGTATTATACCGTGGCGCGCTGCTTCAGGGAGTGAACCCCCATGCCTCGATTGTATTTCAGACCTTTGCTCTATTTCCCTGGCTGAACGTGATTGAAAACGTCGACCTGGCCTTGAAGGTTAAAGGCATCCCAGCTCAGCTGCGCACGACGCGCGCCCTCGATCTGCTGGATCGCGTTGGATTGGACGGGTTCGAGAACGCTTACCCGCGCGAGCTATCCGGCGGCATGCGCCAGAAGGTGGGTTTTGCCCGAGCGATGGCAGTCGAACCCGAACTGCTCTGCCTGGACGAGCCGTTCTCGGCACTGGACGTGCTCAGCGCCGAATCTCTGCGCGGAGAGCTCCTGGAGCTGTGGACGAGCGGCAAGATCCCAACCAAGGCGATCTTGATGGTCAGCCACAATATTGAAGAAGCAATATTCATGGCAGACAGGATTATCGTTATGGATAAAGATCCCGGGCGGGTGATCGCGGATATCAAGATTAACCTGCCCCATCCGCGCCAGCGGAAGTCGGACGAATTCCAGGCAATGGTTGACCAGGTATACAGCACCCTTGCCGGGCAAACCCGCTCAGAGCAGGAAGAATTGGGCACCGCACCCGGCGAGCCCGGGCGCACACGGCGCCTGCCGGAAATCTCGATTGATGATCTCGCCGGCTTACTGGAGAATCTACGCGGAATCTCCGGGCAATAAACAGGATATCTACATTCTGGAAGGTGAATTGGCAATCGATGCCGATCAACTGCTGCAGTTAACCGAGACCGCCGAGCTGCTTGGCTTTGCCACGATCAAAAAAGGCGACATCACCCTGACCGCTTTGGGAGAGACGTTTGCAGAAGCCAGCATCCTGGCGCGCAAAGAAATCTTTGCTACTCGCATCCGCCGCTTGCCGCTGATCGGCTGGCTGGTGACGATGCTCCGGTCTTCAGAAAAACAACAATTAAAGCTGAGCGTCATCCAGACCGCGCTCAGCCTGGAGTTTCCGCCGGAGGACGCTGAACGCCAGATTGAGACAATGATCAATTGGGGTCGCTACTCCGAATTAATCACCTACGATGACGACGAAGAGATGGTCTACCTGGAACCGGGAGTGGTACAGGCTGCCATTCACAGGTAAAATAAGGATTGATCTTCCAATTGGAATATGCGCTTTCCAGATTATGAATTAATCGCCGATGTGAACGAGTAGTTTCTGCATACTCATTGAGTATTTGAGGCGATTGGAGGGAGGTGGATTAAAAGGGCACCGCAGGGAATTTACAGTGTCCATGCCTAATAGTTTTTTGTTATTCCTGTAACTTAAATCATAACTACTATAATATTGCTGAGGAGAATCCCTGATGTGTTGTTTCTTTGTTGCACTGGTTACGCTTGGACCTCGATTTGGAATATTGCTCTGGTGGCTGTTCCAACCTGCGCGCTTCCAGCTTGTCTTTCAAACCTGGATCTGGCCTTTACTTGGCATAATTTTCCTCCCATGGGTCACGCTGATGTACGTAGTCGTTGCCCCGGGAGGGATCACTGGCTTTGATTGGGTCTGGCTGGGGCTGGCCCTGTTTGCCGATATAGCCTCCTGGTCCGGCAGCGCCTATAAGCGCAAGGCAGTTCCTGGTTATCCGAGCACAGCTCCCTAGGTTTATTTATTTATCCAATGGTGTGATGCGAAGCTTCGCATCACACCATTTTTTTAATATACAAGCCAGATTTTTATAGACAAAGGAGCCAGAAGGCAATCACTGGCTGCTATCCAGGCAGGGCCTGGAGTCCGAGGTGCCTGGATTGGCGGAAGATGCCAAACAATCGCCTTATTTTCCCCCAATCGCTAACTCGCGCTCTGCGCTGAAACACATCATAATCGTGTTCTTCGATGTCATCCAGGATCGCCTGGTAAAACATCCCCGCCGCCGTCACTGCAAAACGCCCATCCGGATTCAATAAGCGGATACCCGGCAAAGCCTCTGCATAAAGCTGGCGCGCCCGCTCAATCTGGAAAGCCATGAATTCACGCCAGCGATAATCTCCCCTCCACGAATCGAACTCTGTCTCGCTCAACCCAAACGCGGCTAATTCATCCATAGGTAGATATAACCGCCCCGAGCGCCAATCCTCGCCAACATCGCGCAGGATATTCGTGAGCTGCAATGCAACCCCGAGCTTGACGGCATACGAGGTCGCGCCTGCCTCAAATCCGATGACATGCATGCTCATTAATCCAACAGTGGAAGCCACCCCATAGCAATACACTGCCAGCTCTTCAAATGAGTGGTAGCGCTTTTTATACAGGTCCTGCCCGATCCCATCCAGCAGCTGCTGCGCGTAGATCAGTGGGATTTGGTAGCGAAACCGTGTATCCTTCCACGCCGGTAGGACTTCATCATAAACCCGGCTATCATTTGGGGAATGGATTACTTGGCCTTGCACACGTTTCAACCGTTCCAGCTCAATTTCCGGCTGGCTGCAGCTTCCATCGACCAAGTCGTCGGCTATCCGGCAGAAGGCATATAACGCCCGGATCGAGCGCCGCTTTTCTCGGGGGAGGAGCTGCGATGCCAGGTGAAAAGAGCGGCTGTACCTGCTTGATATTTCCTGGCAACGTGCATACGCGAGTTCCAACGATTGATCACCGGCATGGTAGCCGTGGATGCTCGTCTCCGAGGAATAGCCCCTGGCTTCCCCTACCATCGATAACAGTGTTTGTTCCCAGTTTTGGTTAACGCCCTGAACGATCATACCCTTCCCTCTCACTGGTAAATATGATATCTCTAGCGAGAAATTATAACAAATTGAACATATTATGTCAAGATATATATGTACAATATCTTGACAATTTTACTCGACTAGTGTAGAATTCGTTTTAATGAAAAATCAAATATCTCCTTCTGTTCTGGTCGTCGGCGCCGGTCTCGGTGGCATCGCCCTGGCGGCGCGCTTGAGTCAGGCCGGTTATGGCGTGACGGTAATTGAAAAAAATGCCAGCCCGGGTGGTCGCTGTGGTCAAATCATCCATGATGGGCACCGGTTTGACACCGGCCCAACATTATTTCTGATGCCCGAGGTCTTCGCAGACACCTACGCTGCCCTGGGTGAACGCATGGAAGACCACCTTGATTTGCGCCGGGTCGACCCCACCTACCAGATCCGCTTTACAGACGGTAAAGAGCTCACACTCACTGCGGATCTGAATCACATGCAGACCCAGCTCGAAGCAATTGAGACCGGCAGTTTTGGCGGTTACCTTTCTTATCTTAATGAAGGGCACCGCCATTACCGGATCAGCCTGGACCGTTTCGTCGGTCGTAACTTTTACAGCTTGATGGATTATTTCAGCCCGGCAAATTTACCGCTGCTCATCCAGCTCAAGGCTTTGGTAAAGCATTATGACAACATCGGCAATTATTTTTCGGACCCCCATCTGAAAGCTGCATTTACATTTCAAAATATGTACCTGGGTCTCAGCCCCTTCGACGCCCCGGCTACCTATTCCCTTCTGCAATATACCGAGCTTGCCGATGGTGTCTGGTTTCCCATTGGCGGTATGTATCGGGTGATCGAATCCCTGGTTTCCCTGGCTGAATCTCTCGGGGTGAAATTTATCTACAACGCAGCCGTAGAAGCCATAGAAACAGAAGGCTCACAAGCGACGGGTGTGCGCCTCGTCGATGGTCGCAGGTATAGCGCAGATATTATCGTGGCCAATGCGGACCTGCCGTACGTCTACCAGCATCTTCTCCCTGATCCTTCACCGGCAGCCCGGCTGAATGGATAAGAAATATACCTGCTCGACGATCACCTTCTATTGGGGAGTCAAGAAGAGGTACCCTGTATTGGGGCCGCACAATGTCTTTCTCTCCAATGACTATCGCGCCAGCTTTGACCGCATCTTTCGCGACCATACCTTGCCGGATGATCCCAGCTTCTACGTGCATGCTCCGGCTCGTCTCGATCCGCAAGCAGCTCCGGACGGAGAGGACACATTGATGGTGCTGGTCCCGGTCGGCAGTTTTAATGGCGAGGCTGCGCCGGATGAGCCCGCTTTGATCGAACGAGCCCGAAAAACTGTGATCAGCCGGCTAGCTGAAATAGGGCTGTCGGACCTGGAGCAAAATATTAAATTCGAAATGCGCTATTCACCCAAGGTCTGGCAAAACTTATACAATTTAGCCAGGGGCGCCAATTTCGGATTAAGCCACGACTTCTGGCAGGTCGGTTATCTGCGGCCTCACAACCGTCACGATCATTACCGGAATTTATACTTCGTCGGTTCGAGCACACATCCAGGCACAGGGTTGCCGATCGTTTTGCTATCCGCACGACTGACCTCTGAGAGAATGATCAAAGATTGGCCGGTAGTGAAGATTAAATAACATTCGGCGAATTGCTAGGATCAAAGCACAGTTGATCCAGATGTTGCTCAAATCAATCGGATCAGCAATCGGACAGGAAGGAAGCCACGGTGATTGATCAAACCAGCGGGTACAACTTGAAAGCCGTCATCCACGAGACAGGCTTGAACGCGGAGACATTGCGCGCCTGGGAGAGACGCTACGGGCTGCCAAAACCGGAGCGCACGGCTGGAGGCCACCGCCTTTATTCCCAGCACGATATCCAGATGCTCAACTGGCTCTCCGCCCGTCAAAAAGAGGGATTAAGCATCAGCAGGGCGGTTGAGCTCTGGCGCACACTGGAATCGAATGGGCAGGATCCATTACAAAGGGAAGACCAGCTGCCACAGCCGGTTCTGAGCAGCGGCGCAGAGGCGCTATGGGCTGCCTAAACCGGAACGCACGGCAGGCGGTCACCGCCTTTATTCCCACCACGATATCCAGATGCTCAACTGGCTCTCAGCTCGCCAAAAAGAAGGATTGAGCATCAGCAGGGCGGTTGAGCTATGGCGTACATTGGAATCGAATGGGCAGGACCCATTACAAAGTGAAGACCAGCTGCCACAGCCAGTTCTGAGCAGCGGTGTAATCGTCGACGAGCTGCGCGAGCGCTGGATTGAAGCCTGCATGCAGTTTAATGAGGGAAGCGCCGAAAATTCACTTGCCCAGGCATTTTCCTTGTATTCACCTGAGACCGTGTGCAGCCAGATATTACAGAAAGGTCTGCAAAACATCGGTAAGCGCTGGTACGATCGAGAATCTACCATCCAACAGGAGCATTTCGCCACCGCTCTGGCGATGCGCAAGTTATACAATCTTGCTGCGGTGACGATTTCGCCAATTCACGCCGGGCGTATTCTGGCAGCCTGCCCGCCGGGTGAGGAACATGAGTTTGGCTTATTGTTAATTACCGTGCTCCTGCGCCGCCGCGGTTGGGAAGTCATTTATCTGGGTGCAAATGTCCCCCTCATCCGCCTCGAAGCAACGCTGCAGGCGACTACGCCATATCTGGTGATCTCACTGGCAGAAACCCTGCCATCGGCTGCAGCCTTGCTTGAAATGGGAGAGTTCCTTGTCGTTCATAAAGTGCACATGGCTTATGGGGGGGGATCATCAATACCTCACCTTCATTAAAATCAACTATGCCAGGTCACTTCTTGGGCGCTGAGATCAGCGAGGTACCCAGTCGAGTTGAAGATCTCTGGCGATCCAAGCCCGCTTTGCCTGAGACCGTGCCCGTCCCCTCCGCATACCTGGGAGCCAGGGCAGATTATCTAAAAAATATTCCCCTCATAAACATGGCTGTCAATGAAGCCTTCCAAAGGGATGGTATTTCACCTGCCCACCTGGAAGTTGCTAATTCTGCCCTTGCCGGACATACCTCCGCCGCTCTCCGCCTGGGGAACATGCACCTGTTAGAAAACTCATTCGCCTGGCTGTCAGGACTGCTATCCAACTCTGGCATACCGGAGCTCTCGTTGCCCCGCTATCTGGCTACTTATTACACTGCTCTTAGCTCGCGGTTGTCCGCGGATGAAATGAGCTTGTTTGCAGGACTGGCCCGATCCGCCTGATCCAGGAAATACGCCTGATCCAGTGGTCAAGATGAAGCTGAGATCAGCGCGCATGGTTAATGGTTGTTCGTTTACATGTTTTCGGGTGGGGAATTACGAAAAGATAGGCTGACCACACTGTGCCGCATCTGGTTTACTGGATCTATCGTCTCTGGTGATTGGTCGCGAATTTATACAATATAGGGTCTCATATATAAGGAGGGCATCCTTGAAAAACACAATCCGTCAAATTATTGTCATATTCAGCGTTTTAGCGACTATTACTGTAAATATCCTGGCTAACGCTATTCCATTGAACGGCCTCAATACCGGAGAGATATCCGATCGTTTCCAGGTATATTTTGTGCCTGCAGGCTATGTTTTTGCAATTTGGGGCTTGATTTACATTGGCCTGATTGCTTACGCAATATTCCAGGCACTTCCTTCGCAGAAAGAGAACCCCAGGCTGCAACGAACTGGCTACCTGGTAGCAGCCAGCGGGGCGGCGAATATCGCCTGGCTGTTCTTCTGGCATTATCAGCTCTTTCCACTAACAATCGTAGCGATGCTTATCCTTCTCGGCTTGTTAATCGCCATTTATCTACGACTGGGCATCGGTAAAACACCTGCATCGACCGCAGAGACCTGGTCAGTTCGTATTCCGTTCAGCGTCTACCTTGGCTGGATCACTGTAGCCACAATAGCCAATATTACCGACCTGCTCTATTTTTGGAATTGGAATGGGTTTGGTTTACCTCCCGAGATGTGGATGCTGCTTATCCTGATAGCCGTAATCGTGATCTCCAGCCTGGTCAGCCTGACGCGCAGGGATTTAGCCTATAACCTGGTAATTATCTGGGCGTTGGTGGGAATTACAGCCAAACACTCAAATGTAGCGCTCATCGCAGCCGCTTCTTTGGTCACAGCAATGTGTGTCGCGGTTGTGATGATCTATGGTTACACGAGAGGTAAAAATGCCCAAAGTCTCGCTTGATGTTATTGCGCCGGATTTCCAGTTGAAGGATTTTAATGGGAGGCTTTGGCGCTTATCAGTCTTGCGCGGCAAATTCGTATTGCTCATATTCAATCGCGGCTTTACCTGACCATTCTGTCAAAAGCACATGGCGCAGTTGCGCCAGGATTTTTCCAAATTTGTCGAGCGAGGCACGACCATTCTGGTAGTCGGCCCGGAAGGCGCACAGGACTTTGCCGCGTTACTGGCGCCAACACAGGCTGCCCTTTACCGGTTTGCCGGACCCAACGTCGACTGTCTTGAGATTGTACGGTCAGGAGATCAACCTTTTTAAACTTGGACGCATGCCCGCCCAGGTGCTTATTGATAATAATGGAATTGTCCGCAATGTCTACTACGGGCATTCCATGAGCGACATTCCCGCAAACGCGGACGTACTGGCACTTCTTGACGAGATCATTCACACTGTGTGAGGCTAATTCCCTGGCTCTCCATCCTGATCTGAAAGCTGAAACAGATACCCCTCCCGGGCTTGTGCAGATCAAGCCGCGGGAAGGATTTTCATTGATTAAAGAATTGCTAGGACCGCGCAACTTTCTGGGAGCCCTGGCGATTATGCAGGGGAACCTGGGAAACTTATTCGACCTTTCTCTCCCTGGCTTTAAGGCTACGCTGCTCTCCGGACCTGAATGCAGCCATGCTGCCCTGGTGGAAAAACGCAGTTCGCTGATCTGGCGCAATGAAGCTGACCCGGTAACCTCCCTGCTCCGGCACGGTTTACTGGTCGAAGATGGACAGGCGCACGCCGACCTGCGCCGGTTAATCATGCCCTCCCTCCACCGGCAGCAGGTGGAGCGATATATTGATGCGATGTGGCACATAACCGAAGAAATCATCGAGTGCTGGCAACCGGGCAGAACCTACGACATGCTGGTCGAGATGCGCCGGATTGCACTGCTGGTGCTGGTAAAAACGCTCTTCGGTGCCGACTTTTCTCCCGATATTGACCGGCTCTTTACCCCGACTATAAAAATGCTCAAGTCCATTTCCCCAGGATTATGGCTGTTAGGAGCGCCTCGCAGTCGTTATAGCTCTGCAATCCAAACAATGGATGATTATTTTTACGGATTGATCCGTGACCGCAGAGCTCGCAAGACGGCCAGCAGCGATTTATTGAACACTCTGCTCCAGGCGGGGTTGGACGATAGTTTGATCCGCGACCAGCTGCTCACCCTGTTCATTGCCGGTCACGATACCAGCACAGCATTGCTCGCCTGGAGCCTGTACATGCTAGGTCTCCACCAGGAAATCCAGCTGAGCTTGCACCAGGAAGCAACCAGTCTGCCTGCCGACGCACCGCCGTCTCCGGAACAGGTTGCTGGGCTAACCCGCCTGGATCAGGTAATCCGCGAAACCTTACGCTTATACCCACCGATCCACGTATCTAACCGCGTTGCAGCCGAGAATCTGGAGGTATGCGGCTATGCTGTCCGTGCTGGTGGGCGGGTCATGCTTTCAATCTATGCGACCCACCATGATCAATATATCTGGCCGGAGCCGGAACGATTTGACCCTTCCCGCTTCGCCCAGAATAAGCAACCTGCGCCGTATACTTTCCTGGCATTTGGCGGTGGGCCGCGCAACTGCATCGGGGCGTATTACGCATTGCTAGAGGCAAAGGTAATCCTGGCCCGCCTGCTCCAGCGCTTTGAGTTCAAGCTGCTGCAGCCTCGAGTCCACCTGCATATGGGCGCGACACTGGAACCCCGACCGGAGGTGTTGATGCAGGTAAGCCTGAGATGATCTACGACTTTGCCATACTGGGTGGGGGTGCTGCCGGGTTAAGCCTGGCTTTAGCCCTGGCAGACAGCCCGTTGAGGGATCGTTCGATCTTAATCGTCGAAAAAGAGGCAAAAAATACGAACGATCGAACCTGGTGCTACTGGACAGACCAGGCGACTGCTCTGGATGGGATTGCGCACCACGTCTGGCCGCGGCTTAATTTTTTCAGCTCACAGTTCGAACGGTCTTACGATTTGCATCCTTTCCGCTACCAGATGATCCGTGGGTTGGATTTCTACAACCACGCACGCGCCCGCCTTGAGCCAGCTCAATGTAACCTTCGTACGCGGGTCTGGCGAGGTAACCGATGGCGAGGGATATGCTTCAGTCCAGGTGGATGGAGCGGAATATTTGGCTTCCTGGGTATTTGACAGCCGTTTTTTCCCTGGGGAGAGTGCCTCTCCTCCCGGTCGCAACAACTTCCTCCTGCAGCATTTCCTGGGTTGGGGGCTGGAAACCGAGAGCGGATGTGTTCGACCCTTTAACTGCGACGATATTTGATTTGCGCACTCCCCCCCAACCAGGGATTTCTTTCTTCTACGTACTGCCTTTCAGCGAAAACGAGGCAATGGTCGAGTACACCCTGTTCTCCACCAGTCTGCTGCCACGCGTATCCTATGCGCATGCAATAAATGACTATCTCCAAAATCGGTTAAAGGTGGGGCATTTCCGCGTGGTAGACGAAGAATTCGGAGTGATTCCGATGACTGACCAACCGTTCCCCCGCCGTTTGGGCAGGCGAATTATGGCAATCGGGACACGCGGCGGGCGGGTAAAACCTTCCACCGGTTATGCGTTTTCCCGAATCCAAAGGGATTCCCAGGCAATTGTCCGCTCATTGCTTGCCACGGGCAATCCATACCATATCCCTTCCGATTCTTTGCGCCACCGCTTCTATGATATGCTCATGCTGGAAGTGATGGCTCAGCAAAGCGATCGAGTCGAGGGGATATTGAGCGCCATGTTTAAGCGCAACCCGATCCAGCGCGTCCTGCGCTTCCTGGACGACCGGTCCGGAGCGGGCGAGGATCTGGCTCTGATTGCCTCGTTACCGGCTTCACCCTTTCTAAAAGCGTTGAAAGCGCAGATTTACAAGTCCGTGATTCCACCACGCTGAAATATTGTGTGATTTTCTATCTGTAAAAGAGAAATGCCCTGGATTACCAGGGTATTATCCTCTCGTCCTAGATTTTGGGCTGCTACAGCTCGCCTCGGGCTTGTCTATCAACTTCATCCTTGATTTCGCTTTGAGAGAACTGCTCGATTTGGTTCAAAGAGCCAACCTGCCCGACGGATTCGGCGGTCGAAAAATATTCAGTAGTTTGGTACTCTTTCGATTCAGCAGCTACCAGGAACTGGTCTGCAATCTCCTGAGTGATTCCCGATGAGCTGATTTGAGCGCCGGCGTCGGTCAGTATTTTTTCGATGGGAAGTCTCCCAGTGAGGGTCGAAAACAACCACGATGGCTGTGCTTCCCGTCTTCAGGTCCTCGCCGATCTTGCGCAGGGTATCGTCCTTGATCCCGGCGTCATGGATTTTCGCAGTCAGCCCACCGATAAATGCGCCAGCAGCCCCGCCCGCAATCACCCCTCCCGGACCTGCCATGACGCCCAGCACACCTCCGATGACTGCGCCTACCACGGCGCCCTTTCCGCCGCGCATATCAGCTGTTTCTTTTAATGTGGAGCTTTCCACTGGCATCCTTCTGCACCGTTGCAGTTTCCTGAACGGTTAGCTGCTTCTCCTTGTGGGCTGCTTTCAGGTCAGATAATGCCTTCTCTGCAGCCTTCTCATCATCAAATGCTGCCAGGATCACCCGGACTGAGAACTCATCCATCGCCAACCTCCTCAGATAAATCCTGAAACCATGCAGCTATTTCAACTTCACCAGTTCAATGAATGATCAAACACATGTAAATAGTGGCATGGGGTGTGGAAATGCAATGCAATTCCACACCCCTGAATATGGATCAGCGCCCTTCATGGGCCATCATATCGATGACCACAGTAACCGCCAGGATCAAGATATCGTTCTGGCCGGCAGCAACTTCTACGCCATAACTATCCGCAATGCGGAACCATTTTTTTGAGACCTCAGCCACATGACCGATGCGGTATTCGTGGTCCAGGATGTTCCCCTGAACTTCAATGTCTTTTCCAGCGGGGATATCCACCGACCAGCGCTCGCGCACCGGGGTAATCAGCGCCTTCTTGACCATCGCCACACGATTACCTTTGTCATCTTCGATCTCCATTGAGTCCTTGACGCGTGCCATCTTTTCTTGAATTTTCAGCAGCTCACGCCCGGTTCGATCTTCGAAGATTAACGTCTGGCGCACGCGCAGTGCTTTGCCATCCACTTTGTAAAGCTTCTCGCCGCGCTCGTTTTCGATCCAGAAATCATCCCCGATAGAAACCATATTCTGGCGCATCTTATAGTGCTGTGGTCCTGCGGCTGCAGGTCCTGGACCCGGCTCGCTCGGTTTCTCTCTTCTCTGCGTCTCATTCGATTTTCCTTCCTTTCATTCCTTTGGGACCTGCAAAGCATTGAGCAAGTCCCCGATTATGATTTGTCCGAACTATTTTCGCTATTTCCCCTGGACAGATTCTAATATTACCATAAAGGAATGGGATAGGTGAAGAGACGGTAAAGAAGCTCCTGGCAGCTCAGGTAACCTGTTGGAAAGTATCCACAGGACCCTTCACCGGAGTTAAAATAACAGCAGATCATCCCATTTTGTCCCATCAATCACACCTACATCCGAGAGAGGAAATATGGCTAAAACCCAGCTATCGATCGGAAAATTACGCGGATTGGCGCAATGCACAAGCCCCGCGAAGACCTTTACAGTACTGGCGCTTGACCACCGTCAAAACTTGCGGCGTTCCTTAAACCCGCAAAATCCAACCCAGGTAAGCGACACCGACCTCACTTCTTTCAAGCTTGAAGTTACCGCAGCCCTCGCTGGCGAGGCAACAGCAGTTCTATTGGATCCGGAGTACAGCGCAGGTCAGGCAATCGCTGCCGGAACCATCCCGGGAAACCGTGGATTGATCGTGGCTCTCGAAGCCACCGGCTACAGCGGCGACCCTACCGCACGCCAGAGCCAGCTATTGCCGGGGTGGAGTCCCGAAAAAGCCCGGCGCATGGGAGCCAGCATGGTAAAACTGCTCGTCTATTATCACCCGAACGCGCCGACCGCGGCTGAAATCGAGGACTTCGTCCGCCAGGTTGCAGTTAGCTGCCGGGGTGCAGACCTGGCTTTGATGCTCGAACCACTTTCGTATCCGTTGGATGCCAACAGCAAGCACCTGCCTCCTGCTGAACGGGAAGAAGTCGTTATCGAGACCGCACGCCGTCTATCTCCTTTGGGTATCGATATCTTGAAAGCCGAGTTCCCGCTGATTGGTACAAGCGATAAAAATGTAGGAGAATGGGAGCAGGCTTGCGCAGCGATCACTTCAGCCAGCCACGTTCCGTGGATCCTGCTATCAGCCGCGGTGGATTTCGATACCTACCTTCAGCAGGTTACTGCCGCTTGCCATGCTGGGGCAACAGGCGTAGCTGTTGGGCGCGCCGTCTGGCAGGAGGCGATAACCCTGGCAGGCTTGGAGCGGACAAAATTCCTGCAAACTACCGCCCTCGAGCGGTTAGCCCAGTTGAATGATTTGTGCTCCCAATCAGGTACCCCATGGACAGAGTATTTCGCATCAGCCGAGATAACGCCTCATTGGTACAAGGATTATTAAATGCGCGTTGAACCCTGGAGCAGCAAATTTAGCCAGCTCCAGGGTACCTATTCGCTTCCAGGAATACTAAACTAGCTCAGCATGCCCGCACAAACGGGACGCTAAGACGTATCAGAATCCTGACCGAAGTATCTCGATTTCTGGTAGAGCTGTGTCTTGCTATTTCTTCTTCAGCAAGGGCAGTCCATTCGGGCTCTCGGTGACTACATACCCTGCCGGGAGGGCGTCCAGTGAACCATCTTTCACTGTTTGGGCGAAGTAATACAGGCTTTGATTCTTCCCGCTCTTCAGGACGCGCACTTTGGCATGCAGGTAATAAGCTTTACCCTTTGTATTCGTGTACTTGTATGCCATGTTCGGACTCCTTATGACCCCTTAGATATGGATTTGCCTCAACAGGCTGCAGCGAGCGTGATGTAGCTTCCATAGTTGCGGCGTGCCAATGTAGATATGATATATCCTTTTTGCACAAATTGCAATGGTTAAAGGCGGGGAATTTTGACGATTAAACCAGAAAAACTCGTGTACACAGCATACAAAACGGTTTTTGAGTGGGAATTTCTCACTCGTTCTTAGGACTGACGAGAAGAATTTCCCCATCCCATTGTTTGTAAAGAGGGTCCAGCAGGGTAATCGCTTTAATATCCTCCAGGGGTAAATGGTTGCGCATTGGGTTCGGTTTAAACCACACCAGATATGCTTTTGGCTCTGGAGGCCAGCTCGGGTATGCCATCTTTAGATCTTCGATCGATGCCTGGAGATTATCCGGATCAAATGGAGAGTGACCCACCCTCAGCCGGGTAAAGAAATAAACGGCTTCGGGCTCGTTGCTGTAAATCGGGAGGCTTTGGTCAAATTTAGTGTTCTTCAGAGCTTCAACAAACCCTGAGCGCACCATTTTTTTGGTGTTATACAGGTTGTAAACGGTTACGCCAAGCTCTTTGGATGCCTGCACGAAGCCTGCAGTCCTGGCTGCCGAGAAACCGAGCCAGCCCACGAAGAGAAGGGTCACGAGACCTTGTACCGCGCGCAGTCTGCCGTTCGAAAAATGGGAGAAGATGAGCTCCTCGCATCCGGAGAAGAAGATAATCAGCATTGCAAAGAACAGCGGAGCCTGGTAGCGGTCATCCAGGATCTCGTAATGATCCCAGGGGAAAGCTGTCACCACCATCGCAGCGAAGTATGCCAAGGTGACCACCAGCACCGGAAGGATGCGGTAATCCCGTAAACGGTCCAGCCAGCGCAGCCAGTCTTGTTTATGGTTAATGACCAGCACAAAAATTATTAATAAGACTACCAGGATCAGAATACCTATCTGGACCTGCCCGTTCTCAGGCAAAAACCAATAACGGATTTTCTCTGCTGAAAGGCGCAGGTTTTCCAGGGTGGACACCGGATTTGAGGCGCGGCCTCCCATCATCGTCCCATAATCCAGATAATTCCTCCCGATCGTCCATAGGAGAAATGGAAGGACAGCCAGCCCACCAAACACCAGGCTATGCAGGATACCCTGGCGCAGCTGCCGGCGGTTCGCAATAAGGATGAGGATGACTTCTGCCAGGACGAAAGCCAGACCAATCCAGCGCAGCATGCTCTCTGCCGCAGCAATTGCTGTCAGCACGCCGAGCCAGACGATGGACTTTTTGCTCAGATAATTCTGAGCAGCCAGGCAGAACCAGACGAGGAGCAGGATAAAGATCAGGTCGGTCGCAATGTTTGCCGCCAGGGTTTGGAATGCCAGGAACAATCCCGTAGCAGCCGTACCCAGGTATGTCCATAAGGCATTTTCAGGCAGAGCTCGCTTGAACAACCAGGCTGCACTGATCACGAGCAGACCCATGCTGGCAATGTTGACCGCCCAACCCCAAACGAACGGAGATTTTCCACTGAGCCAGGATGCCAGACCGAGCAGCAAGGGATACAGTGGCGGAAAATCCACCAATGGATCCCCTTTGTAATCGAAAAACGCCCCATGCTGGGCAAATTGATCTGCAGTCGAGAGATAATACACACCGTCAGATGAGACGCCCGGCCCATACAAGGATGTAGCGCGATAGGCCATCCAGACGCTCAGTCCAGCCGCCAGAACGGCAAAGAGAATTTCTGGTATAGTTAATCGGCTTCTCGTCAAAGCCTCCGGCGGTTGCATCTCAATGGTTTGCGGTCAGATTTAGTTTAATCTTTTGGACCTTTCTGGAATTATATCCCAGGTGCACGTCTGATCGTTTCGGGCAGTCTCCGAGTAGACCGGCTTACCCTTTTACACATGGCAGCCTGCATGCGCAATATTTCGCAAATCACCGAGTATTTATTTGTTTCTGCCTGGCCTGAAGCGAGCCATGTGGAATATCTACTTGCGCTCAATATTCGCTTGATCCTATCCATGCACTGGCTCCGGCCGGCAAAAGAATTGAGCCAGCCGCCATTAAAGCTGCTTTGGCTGCCAACCATGGACTCACCGTTGACACCGATACCGATTGGTGTGCTGGAGCGCGGCGTCGAAGCAGCCCTCCCGGTCGTCCGCTCCGGAGCTGCAGTGCTCGTTCATTGCCATTATGGCATCCACCGCAGTGTCGCTATGGCCAGCTGCATCCTGATCGGCATGGGCTTCACCGCCGAAGAAGCGATGCGGTTAGTCAAAGAAAAAAGACCTGCCGCAGATCCATACATCGGATACATCCAAAAGCGAATATTAAGATTCGAAAATTCGTGGGATCATCACCCCTGAGTAAGGGGTTTGAACTAATCCCGAACACGACTGTACATTCAGGGGGATTCAATTTATACTTGTCCCGCTACAAGTATACAACCCCCATGTTTGCTGATTTATCTGAGATCCTGCTGCTGACATTTTATGTCTCCGGAACCGCACTGCTGATCAGTACGATTTTGGGCGTGCCGACGGGAGTTTTCCTGGGTTTGCGGCGGTTTGCCGGTCGCCGGGCAGCAATGGCTTTCTTATATACCGGCATGGGTTTCCCTCCGGTGGTGATCGGGCTGTTTGTGTACCTGTTTCTTTCACGCTCGAGCCCACTGGGGCGTTTGAATTTATCTTTCGTTCCCCAGCTCTTTACGCCGGGAGCGATGATCCTGGCACAAATCATCATCGCCTTTCCACTGATCGCCGGCTTTACGATGGCTGCAATACTTGGTGTAGATCGACACCTGCGCCAGCAGGTGCTGTCTCTCGGCGCCACTGAGCGCCAGGCAGCCCAGGCGGTGCTGTGGGAGGCTCGCGTGGGTGTGGTTGTCGCCATCATCGCCGGCTTCGGCGGGATCATCTCAGAAGTGGGCGCGGTCATGCTGGTGGGCGGTAACATTGCCCACGAGACCCGGGTAATGACCACGGCAATCGTCCTGGAGACGCGCATGGGGAACTTCTCCCTTGCCCTCACCTTAGGCGTGCTGCTGCTGGCAATCGCCTTCATCATCAATGCGGCGATGCTGCGCCTGCAAGGCAGAGATGTGGATGAATGATTCCGATGTGTACCGGCTGGATCACGTCGAAAAAGAGTACCAGAGCCGGGTAGTCTTGTCCATCGATTCATTGACGGTTAAGCGTGGTGAGATTTTGACGATCGTTGGTCCCAGCGGTGCGGGCAAGAGCACCTTGCTCAGGATGCTGAACTTCCTGGAGACGCCAACCCGCGGCCGGATCGAATTTGAAGGCACAATCTTCGAGGCGGGCTCTGAAATGCCTCTTGAGATGCGCAGGCGGGTCACGACCGTTTTCCAGCGACCTATGCTGTTGAACCATAAAGTTTGGGATAACGTCAGTTACGGCTTGCGCTTGCGCGGGGTGCGCGATGCGCATGCCGCAGTGGAGTCCGTCCTCAACCAGGTTGGACTGGCTGAGCTCTCTCACCAGGATGCTCGCACCCTTTCCGGAGGAGAAGCTCAGCGGGTTGCCCTGGCGCGGGCAATCATCTTACGCCCAGGAGTGCTGTTGCTGGATGAGCCTACGGCAAACCTGGACCCGTATAACGTCACCCTTATCGAGCAGATCGTTCGCCAGGTGAACCAGGAGCAAGGCACCACCATCGTGCTGGTCACCCACAACGTCTTTCAAGCACGCCGGATGGCGCAGCGCACTGCTTTTATTTTGGCGGGCAGGCTGGTCGAGATCGACGAGACCTCGGTAATCTTCCATAACCCAAAAGACCCGCGCACACGTGCGTTTATCGAGGGTGAGATGGTGTATTGACTCACCGACATCAGTTTAGATAGGAAAATAAATTTTTCGAAGGAGATAACGATGTACAAGAAGCTTTCCCCGCTCGTCTATAGTTTGTTGGTAATCCTTTTGTTCGTCACAGGTTGTACCGCTGCGGTGCAGCCGACCCAGGCGCCCCAGGTACAACCGACGGTACAACCGACGGTTCCGCCGAATGCACCGGCTCCTACCCAACCTCCCGCCGCAACCCAGGCGCCTGCCAGTGGGGAGAAAAAGTTAATCCTGGCTACTACCACCTCCACCCAGGATTCTGGTCTGCTCGACTACCTGCTCCCGGATTTTGAAAAGCAGTTCGGGGCAAAAATTGACGTGATCGCTGTCGGCAGCGGTCAGGCGCTCAAGCTGGGTGAGGATGGCAACGCGGACGTCTTGCTGGTCCATTCGCCAGCCGCAGAAGCCGACTTCATGAAGGCAGGTCATGGAACTCGCCGGGAAGACGTAATGTATAACGATTTCGTTATCGTCGGACCCGCCAGCGATCCAGCCGGGATCAAGGGGACGACCAGCGCAGTTGAGGCATTCAAGAAAATCGCGGACAGCCAGTCTAAATTTGTATCCCGGGGGGATAACTCCGGCACCAACGCTAAGGAGCTTTCCATCTGGAAGAAGGCAGCCATCGAGCCAAAAGGCGATTGGTACGTCTCTGCCGGGCAGGGTATGGGTGAGGTGCTCAGCATGGCAGACGAGCAGCAGGCTTATACCCTCAGCGATCGCGCGACTTACCTGGCCCGTACCAAACAAGGTCTCACAGCTGAGTTACTGGTTGAGGGGGACAAAGATTTGTTCAACCCTTACGGTGTAATTGCCGTCGATCCGCAGAAGAACCCGAACATCCACGCAGACCTGGCGACACAGTTCATCGACTGGATCATCTCCGTTCCAGTCCAGGAAAAGATCTCACAGTTTGGAGTCGCCGACTTCGGACAAACGCTCTTCACACCCAGCTCAGCCCCCTGGAAAGCTGCCCACGGAGGATAATTACCTTGAGGATTTACAGTACAATAGCCGGGTTGTAGACTTTTGACTTAGGATTGACTCATGAGCTTGTATCGAGATGAATCAGGGCGTTTGCATATCCAGACTCCGCTCATGGCGGAATCGCTGATGGATAAAAAATTACTGGCTGGCACCGATAGTGAGCATGTCTTGCGCCCTCTGCCAAAATTAAACGTGGTCAAGCTGGGCGGTCACAGCATCATCGACCGCGGCCGGGAGGTCGTCCTGCCCTTGCTGCAAGAGATTGTGGCTGCCCGCCCAGATTACCAGCTCCTGGTGATGACCGGCGGCGGGACGCGCAGCCGGCACGTCTATGCTATCGCCCTCGACCTGGGGATGCCGACCGGTGTCCTGGCAAAGCTGGGTTTGGGCGGCGCGTCCAGACGGAACTCGTCACTCGATCCGCAGCGCGTGCGCTTGCCTATCAATTCAACCTCCTAATCGGAGGCTTAGCCGGCAGCCAGGATGGCATTATCGGCGCGCTGGCCGCGGTTGGACTGGCTGCCTCCGGTGAGGACGGGCGCTATCTGTCCGTTGGTAGGAGCCGCGAACTGAGCGGATTACAAGAAGTTGCCGCAGTTCTGTCCATCGGGATTGGAGAGATCTACACCCTGGACGGTAAGCCGGTCCTCGCTGGGCCGGTATTGGCCGATAAACTCCGCCCAGCCCGCCGTGAAGGACGACCGGTGCTTTATGTCGAATGGCAAAGCGAGTGTTGGGTACCGATTAAGATGGATTGAGCATGGAAGACAATTATCTGTACCAGAAAATCAGTGAGGCAATCCGCCAACAAATGCTGGATGGGAGGTTGAAACCCGGCGATCGCCTCCCCTCTTTGCGCCAGATGACCGCCGAATGGGACTGTACGCTGGGAACCGTCCAGCGCGCCTACCAGGAGCTGGCACGGCAGGGTTTGATTGTCAGTCACGTCGGGCAGGGCACCCACGTCATCAAATCTCTCCAGCCGGGAGGCGAGACAATCTTGCAGCGTCTCAACCTCATCCACCGCTGCGAGGCATTTCTCCTCGAAATCATCACCTCGGGTTATACCCCGCAAGATGCTGCGGCAGCCTTTCAACAAGCCCTGGAACGCTGGCAGGTCATCAGACTTCAGCCGATGCCCAGTCAAAATCATATTTTGCGTTTTGCAGGCAGTCACGATCCAGCCCTGGCCTGGCTCTCTAGCCATTTTCCCGAAATCGTCCCATCATTTTCGCTGCAGCTCGGCTTTACCGGCAGCCTCGGCGGCTTGATCGCCCTGGCAGAAGGCAAAGCCGACCTGGCTGGCTGCCACCTCTGGGACGAGGAGAGCGACAGCTATAACGTCCCCTTTATACGCCGCTTGCTCCCAGGCAAGCGCGTCGCATTGCTCACTCTAGCCCACCGGAACCTTGGCTTGATCCTTCCCCAGAACAATCCCGCGTCAATTACTGGATTGCAGGACCTTACCCAACCCGGCCTGCGCTTCATCAACCGCCAGGCTGGCTCCGGAACGCGCGTCTGGCTGGATGCAGCTCTGCGCAAGCTGTCTATAAATACCAGCTTGATCCAGGGATTTGCCACTGAGAAAATGACGCATACCGAGGTAGCCTCAGCAATCGTGCAAGGTCAGGCGGATGTAGGCTTCGGCCTGGAGGCGATTGCCGCCGATTTTGGGCTGGATTTTATCTTTCTGGTCAAGGAACGCTATGATTTGGTTATACCTGAGCCAAATCTAGAGCTTCCTTCGATTGCCGGCCTCGCTAGCTGGCTATCTCAAAAAGAAGCGCGCGCAGCAATCAGCAGCTTTGCCGGATACAATACCGAAGAGACAGGGTTATTAAGATGGATCGGAGGCCTCTGGGGATGAAAGAGCTGCTTACCAGGTTGTTCGCCTATAACCAATGGGCAAACCGCCATATTCTCGAAGGTGCGAGCCAGCTCGATCAGGGGCAGCTTTTAGGCACTACTCCATTTAGCCATGGAAGCCTGCAGAATTTGCTCTTTCACATGCTGCGCACCGAGTGGGTCTGGCGTAACCTTGCCGAAAGACAAACCCTGCCGCCAGGAATTCCTCTTCTCGAAGAATTCCCAACCCTCAATTCGATCAAAATTCGTTGGGAGAGCGAAGCCGGTTCAATGCACAACTTCCTCCTTCTTTCCAACGATGCTGATTTGAGCAAGATCGTTGAAGTCAGCGATCGCCGCGGGGTTGAACACCAATATGCCATCTACCAAATGCTGGCCCACATCATCTTACACGGCATGCAGCATCGCAGCGAAGCTGCCGCCATCCTTACCGGTTATGGCAGATCACCGGGAGATATGGATTTCATCTTTTATAACCCCGATTAATCCTCCTCCCGGATACAAATGAACTAAATAATACCGATTGGATATTGATATAGGAAATTGGTATCTATCCTAAAGATTTTCGCTTCGCGTGCAAATTCATTTAATTAAAAATTACGCAGATGAAGGGGAAAAGTCCGAAGATTGCAGTGAAGTAACTCCTTTTGGACTGCGTTAGTCCTACTAATAATATTAGGAGTAACGCAGTTGAAGGAAAAATGGTCCGGAAATAGGGGTGTAGGGCGGGCGAACGCCCGCCCTATCTGCATACCGGCAATCGACTACCTAATTTTTTTTCATCGTTTCCGATAATCCGAGGGGTTTCGATTTTATGTAGAATCACATAGTCAGACAAACCAGATCTGGTGTGCTTGGCGTTTAATATTCCGGTTGTCTTCGCCAATGTCCTGACCCAGCATGTATATGGGGGTTACTTCCTTCGCTTCTTTCGGCATCTATTATTTCCAAACGATACTGAACGTCCCAGACCCGGTCCAGGCGATAGGGATATCGGGCATGGTGGAAATCATGGCAACCATCATTGCTGCTCTTGCGGCTGGAACTTTGTCGGATCACATTGCCCGGCGCAGCCTGATCATCCTGGCGGGAGTGCTGGCTGGATCGGTCGTATTGTTCTTCCCATTCTTGACCGGGTTTTCCTCGTTCTTGTTCCTGGCGGCGATCTACGGGGCAGCAAATGGCATCATCTACAGCGTCAACCAGGCAATGGCAGGCGATCTGGTCCCAGCCACTGAAGCCGGTAAGTATATGGCGTACAGCAACCTGTCCGTCGGCGTTGCCAGCGCCGTGGCTCCGCTGGTGTTCTGGCGCAGAGTGCCAGCCCGCCAGGCAGCTTGACCGCCAGGCAGCTTGACCGCCAGGCAGCCTGACCGCCAGAGCTGCTCCCCGGGCAAATCAAAGTACAATAATGTTATACTGACCTCAAATCAAATTAAATCCTCTTCTTTATATAAAATCAGGCACTACTGAAAACTCATAAATCCTTCCTCGTCAGAATCCAGTCGTTCCAGTTTTAACCGGGGTTATGTGATCTGCCTGGCAGGTACAACTCTCTGGTCATTCACCGCGATATTTATCCGCTACCTGACAGTAACCTACCGAATGCCTCCGCTCACGCTGGCTGCCTGGCGCGATCTGCTGGTAGCGCTTGCTTTATTCATCGTGTTTCTAATATTCCGCCGAGATCTGCTGCATCCCGGGAGAGCGAACCTCGGATTCTTTTTGCTGTACGGGCTGGTATTAGCGCTTTTCAACTCTTTGTGGACAATCTCAGTGGTCTACAATGGGGCTGCTGTCTCAACCGTCCTGGCTTACAGCTCAGCCGCGTTCAGTGCCATCCTGGGTTGGTATCTGTTTCATGAACAGCTCAGCGCGCAAAAAATACTGGCGGTCAGCTTAAGCCTTGGAGGCTGCCTGCTCGTCTCAGGAGCCTATGCGCCCTCCACCTGGCAGCTTAACGCCATCGGAATCGTCACGGGATTGCTCTCCGGTATTGGATTTGCCAGCTACGGTCTCATGGGAAAGTATTCTTCCCAAAGGAAAATTAATCCCTGGACCACTTTGATGTACAGCTTCCTGCTCGCTGGAATGTATTTATTGGGATTTAACTTACTCCGTGTCTGGCTGCCGGCTGGCATTGCTTCGGTCGATTACTTCCAGCTGGGCACAGATTGGACTGGCTGGCTGGTGCTGGTATGTCTGGCTTGGCTGCCAACTATCGGCGGCTACGGCCTGTACACGGTCAGCCTGGGCTACCTGCCGATCAGTGTCGCAAACCTCATCGCGACGCTCGAACCCGCATTGACTGCAGTTTGGGCGTATCTGCTGCTCGGCGAGCGCATGGTACCTTTACAAATCTTGGGGAGTGCCATGATCATTACTGGCGTCCTGCTGATTCGGACCCCTGGCAAAGAATCCGAACACGAGGGAGAAGCCGCTCAAACGCTGCCAACCAATTGATTCCGAGGAAGCAACCAACCACCTCTATTGAAAACAAAATCCTTTATAATTGACCCAGAACGATCAGTCTCGCCTGGTCTCCTGGTCGATAATTTCCCTAAAATAGAAAAGGAGTGCAGCAATGTCCAATGTAATCGTTGTGGTTTACGACGACGAACAAGAAGCTTTCCAGGTCCGCGAAGCTCTTAAATCAGTGGAAAAGGAAGGCTACCTTTCTTTAAATGACACCGCGGTGGTGACGAAAGATCCTGACGGCAAATCTCATGTTAAGAATGCCATGGATAAAGATGTTGGGATTGGCATAGTCGGGGGGAGCCTGGTCGGACTCTTGATCGCTGGATTGCTCTTCCCGATTGCGGGCCTGGTGATCGGCGCAGTTGGTGGTGGTCTGATCGGTAAGATGATGAGCGACGGGATCGATAAAAAATTCGTCAAAGAAGTCACCGAGGCAATGAAACCCGGTACGTCAAGTTTATTCGTCGTAGTCCAGGGGGAGGACCCGGGTCCGATCATCGCTGTATTAGGCAAGTATAAAGGGACGATTTACCATTCTTCCCTGGATGAGGACATTGAAACCGAGCTCCGCCGGGCGATGGAAGGGAAATAACAGGTAAATAACTGTATACGCGGCGAATTTAGGAAGGGCTTAGGTCTGCGATCGCCCGCGTTCGTGGGTGGGATCACCTGCCCTTCCTTGTTACAGTATTCCTGCATGCAGAAATAGGGGTAGGCTTTTACTCATGAACTAGAGGGTCCGGAAAAATACTCCGCTATAGGAATATTCCGCGCGATCACAGATATTGTCTAATAAGATGAACACTTCACCGCGTCCAGAGTGGAGCCGGACCACTAAATATCTGGTTGCGATCGGGCTCGCCATCTTCGCGATCCTGATTCTATACATCAGTCGAACCATCTTCCGCCTGTTCATAATCGGCGCCCTGATCGCCTTCCTGATCAATCCCATAATCAACTTTCTGACTAAGAAAGTACATATTCCTGTCCGCCTGGCGATATTATTAAGCTACCTCGTCGCGGCGATTATCCTCTTGCTCGCCCCGCTGGTGCTGATCCCAAGCATCCTCAAAGTGGTCAACTTTTTCGTCGCCTTAGACTACCCCATTTTTTTTAATAATATCCTTCAAACCACAATCCAGACTTTACAAAACATCAAGAGCTTGAATCTGCAGCCATTAGGTGTCAGTTTAAATCTGGCTGGGCTGGTAGACCCCTTGTTAGCCGCGCTTAAAAACACCTCTCCTGCGATTGCACTGCAGCTCCCCCCGCTCTCGGTCATTCTCAATTCGCTCATCTCTGCTTTTTCAGTCAGCTACGGGGTCGCAGTCGGTGTGGTTGGATCCGTTTTTTCGGGCGTGCTTGCCTTCTTTTTCATCCTGTTGACCGGCGTTTATTTAACCATCGACGGAGACAAGCTGTACCAGCTGGTTACCCGGAATGTACCCGCCGATTACCATCCCGAGATCGATATCCTCATCCAGCGTACCCAGGGAATATGGATCTCATTCTTTCGCGGTGAAGTGACATTAATGATCATCGTGGGAACGATGGTCTGGTTAGGCGCTTCGCTTCTCGGCCTGCCTGGCGCATTTGCGCTTGGAATCATTTCAGGTGTGCTGGAAATATTACCGAACATCGGCCCGTTCCTGGCTACCATCCCCGGTGTTCTCGTTGCCCTCACCCAGGGTTCAAATTATTTACCGCTCAATAACCTGGTTTTTGCCCTGATCGTCCTCGTATTCTATATCCTCGTCCAGCAGGTCGAAAACTACTATATCTTGCCGCGCGTCATGAGCCGCGCACTGTATATCCATCCACTGGTCATTATCGGCGGAATCCTGGTAGGAATTACCGTCTGGGGAATCCTGGGGGCTGTCCTGGCTACCCCGGTAATTGCCACCGGTTTCCTATTCTTTGGCTACCTGTATCGCAGGATGAGAGGGATTGAGCCTTTTCCACCTGAGGTGGAGGGCAGTCGAGGTGCGCAAACCCCGGGTTATATCCGCTCGATCCGGGAACGAACGACACGCAGGCGAACAAAGAGAGCAGCCGCTAAAATGGACAAGCCATCCAATATAGGTGACCGCAAACCATAATGCTTGGGGGATAAATTAGAAAATATGAGGGAGCTATCTCCAAACGAATATAAAATTGGGTTAGTCCTGGGCGGCGGCGGCGCGCGGGGTTTGGCTCACATCGGGGTGCTGAAGGTCCTCGAAAGGGAACAAATCCCAATCAGTTATATTGCTGGCACCAGCATGGGGGGTTTAATCGGCGCTCTATATGCCGCCGGAATTTCCTTGGATGCCATTGAGGCTGAAATCAAGAAGCTGAGTCCCACGAGTTAGGTCATTAAACTGGTCGATCTCAGGCTTGCCGGGGTCGGGCTGCAATTAAAAGGGACGCGCATCTACAACTACCTGGCAACATTTCTCGGCGAGGATTGCACTTTCAACGATCTTAAAATCCCTGTCGGCATGGTTGCCGTCGACACCATTACCGGCAGAGAAGTTATCCTGCGCGAGGGGAGGGTTGTTGACGCCATTCGGGCGACAATCTCGGTGCCCGGAATTTTTTCTGCTGTCCAGGCGGAAAATCTGCTCCTCGTAGATGGCGGTATCCTGAACAACGTCCCGGTAGATGTCGTCCGTGGCATGGGCGCGGAGCGTGTGATTGCTGTGGATGTTTTGCCGTCCTTTGGTTTGAACAAGCCGGGAGAGCCCGTGCTGGTGGAGAAGCTCGAGCTGCATAAGTGGCCGCGCACCGTCAGCGAGCTGCTGCATGTCCAGATGATCATGGTATCTGCAATCACCCAGGCCCGCTTGAGCCAGTGGCCTCCCGAAGTGCTGATTCGCCCCGCGCTGCCCACCGATACAACCCTTTTTTCGGGATTTAATCGCGTCAAAGAGCTGGTAACTGCCGGAGAAACAGCAGCCGAGTTTGCGCTCCCCGAGATTAGAGCGCTGGTCGATCTTCAAATTTAGATTAATAACTGATTCCGGAAATTGCTATCGAGCGCAAACAGCTATTCAATAGATTTCGGGGGATATTGCTTCATATTCACCATTCATTTTTCGGCTATCTAACCCGACCTCTCAAATTAATATTCCGAGAGTGTATCTCGTGCAGTGAGAAAAGCGGGGGGAAATGGTGATAACATTAAACAGATTGCCAGCAGTGCTCCATAATGTAACGCTGGAGAGTTGGTTAGAGTTTTGTCTGGCTAACATTATCATTTACTGATATGAATGCTATGGAACCGCACGATACCCCTGACGAAAACTCAAAATACGCCTCAGATGCCAGTCAGACTGCCTGGATGGATGAGGCTCAAAAGCTGCAAATATGCGAGCCGCTCTCTGAGCCTGCCTGGTACGCTGATCTGCGGACTTACCGCGATACCCTGCGCCGGTTCATAACGAATGACCTGCTCAAAGCCGCCGGATTCTCTGATTCGGGCTTCAAGCGTCGCATAATGCAATCGCTGCTATATCTACCCGGGCAGCGCGTTGCTCAGCTCGCCGCGGCGTTCGATCAAGAGGTCGCCACCCTGGGATTTCAAAAAGCTGTTTATAACCACTTAGCCCGCTACGTGCGCGGCTATGAAATTCACGGCGTAGAGAATATCCCGCGTGAAGGACCGTTATTGATCGTCGCCAACCACCCTGGCACCGTCGATGCGCCATCTGTAATCGCCAATATTCCCCGCGACGACCTTAAAGTGACCGTGGTCGGGGATCCAATTTTCCACCAGATGGTCGCTTCGAGCAAACACCTGATCTGCATCCCCCGGGCAAACGACCGCTACGGGCGAATGGAAGCCATCCGTGAGATTATTCGCCACCTCATGCAGGGTGGGTCATTGTTGATGTTTCCTACCGGGGCAATTGATCCGGATCCTTCGGTTTTACCCGGTGCGCAGGATGCCCTAGAGAAATGGTCGCCCAGTGTCGAGCTGATCTTGCGCAAAGTTCCCCAGACGCGCCTGCTGATCACGATCATCAGCGGAGTCCTATCTCCTCGGGCAGTCAACCATCCCCTTACCCGTCTATTCAATAAATGGGAGACTGCCAAGGTCGCCGGTGTGATCCAGATTATGATCCAGTCTTTTTTTCCAGATCGCTACCACATCACCCCCAACATCACATTCGGTCCGGCGCTCACATTAGACGATTTTCGCGAAATCATCGGACCGATACTGGATGAAGATCCCCATTTACTGCTCAGTACGATCATCGAGCAAGCTCGCCTTCTCATGAGCGATCACACGATGTCCTTGATCGGTCCGGGAGAGAACGCTCCCCAATTGATAACGTACCGATAAAACCCGCACCGGCGGTCCCGGGAAGGACCATTATCCCAGGCATCTTCACCGAGACAACTTAGTTTGATCGAAAGTTGCTCTTCCGCAAACCACGTAATTAAGATAAACTTAACAAAACAGCAAGGTACCTGTTGACATCCCAGGTATTAATGTTATATGCTTAGTGTAATGGTCATGTAGAGGCGGGAAGTTGGCTTTTACACTGTAAATAAAAGTAAACAATCAAATATAGTAATCGAAGATCTACCCAGGGAGGGCGAAAATGTTACGAACTTTACAAACATTCCTGATGATCGTCTTTCTTGCAAGCAGCTCGCTCTTGTATCCCACCAGCCATCTGGCGGCGCAAAATTCAATAAATCAAGTTCCACCGCTTCCACCCCAACCGGTTAAGGTGTTTATCCCAGAAATCAGTTACACACCTACCTACACCCTGACCGGTCAAGTTTTAGACAGCAGCCAGCGTCCAGTCAGCGGGGTCACCGTAGTCGACCAAAACGGCGCCAGCGCAGTCACGGATCAGCAGGGTATCTATCAGCTCAAAGCTTTGCCAAAGGGAAGCTACGACATTGCCGCATCCAAGCCGGGGATGGTGTTCTCTCCGTCCATGATAACCGTGGATGTCAACGGCGATACGAATGCTGCTTCCATCAATGCCATCGCTGCCTGCACCGAGGCGGTTGTAAATGGCGGCTTTGAGGCTAATCAAACCTGGGAGCTTCCGGCAACAGCACACACGGCTGCCTACACCACTGCTGCAGCTCACAGCGGCACCCAGTCTGTGCGGACTGGCTACGTTAACGGAGCAGCAGGCGTATACAGCTATTCGAGTGTTCGCCAGCTTATCAACATTCCGGCTACGAACACCAGGGCAACATTGCGCCTGTGGCTTTATCCCGTCAGCAGCGAAGCAAGCGACCAACCGCTGCCAGCCATCCCCGTCGACACGGCTGTCGATGAGGCGCCTCTCGCGTCGGATGTCCAGTACGTGATGGTATTAAACTCCCATAAGGAGCTCATCGAAACCCTTTTCTCGGCGCGGAGTAATAACCAGCAATGGCAATCCTATGAATTCGATCTATCCCAGTATATCGGTCGCTCGATCTATATCCATATTGGCTCTTACAACGATGGAGTAGGCGGATCGACGGGGATGTATGTGGACGATGTCTCATTGGAGTTATGCGACGATCCCGCCCCAGCGGAACCGCCTTCTCCGATCCCGGGCTGCACCAGCATGTTCACCAACAGCGATTTTTCAGGCACCGGCGGCTGGGTAGTTCCAGCCACGCATTACGTGGCTCGCTACTCCGCTGCGCAGTTCCTTTCACCTTCGCAATCCATGCGCACTGGCATCACCCGCACGGATATCAATGTCTACAGCTATTCCGATGCATATCAAACCGCCAAGATACCTTCAGGCGCAACGGCTATCCAGCTGAACATGTGGATCTTCCCGTCCAGCAGCGGGACTGCCTTAGATGCTCCTGTGGCGGATCCACCAGCGGTGGGTACACGCTTCGGCGATGCTCCTCTGGCAAATGACACCCAGTATGTACTGGTGCTGGATGCCAATGAGAATATCGTGGAGACTCTGCTCTGGGGGCGCAGCAATTCTCAGGTGTGGGAAAACGTGGTATTTGACCTGACGAAGTATAAAGGGCGGAATATCCGCATCCAGTTCGGAACGTTCAATAATGGGTCCGGCGGAATCACGTCGATGTACGTCGACGACGCCTTCCTTTTGAACTGCACCAGCACGCCGCCAACCCCGACTCCTGGACCTACCCCCCCACCCACCCCGACCCCACCTCCAGGGAGCTGCACCGAAAAAATCAGGAATACAACCTTCGAGGAAGTAGCCAACTGGAAGATTCCGGTTACTGCCTTCTCAGCGAATTATTCAATGAAACAGGCGCACACTGGCGTACAATCCATGCGCAACGGCATCCCGAATGCCACGCATAACCGCTTCAGCTATTCGGATGCCTACCAGCTTGCGACCATTCCCTCGAACCCGACCAGCGCAACGTTAACGATGTGGATCTTCCCAGTCACTACCGAATCGACTAACCTGGCAGTCCCCGAGAAGCCGACATCTGCGTTATTGCCGGATGCCGCACTGGGCAGCGATGTGCAGTACGTGCTCATCCTGGATGAGTTCGGCAACTGGATCGACACCCTGTGGTGGCACCGCCAGAATACCCAGGCCTGGGGAGAGCATGTCTTCGATCTGTCTGACTTTGAGGGTATGACGATCCGTCTGCAGTTCGGAGTTTACAACGATGGACTGAACGGAATTACCAGTATGTATGTGGATGACGTGACCCTCCAAGTTTGTCCCTGAATGACCTCTAATTAACACGGCGAAGAAAAGGATGGCTGCTGGTGTAAAATGCCAGCAGCCATCCTTTTATACCTCTTTTCACAGGCGCAGCCTGTTGACAGGGATTTTATCCTGCGATAGACTTGTTAGACTTCGGCGACGAAACAATCGATAAATGATAATCCAACGCGCTCAATTAGAGGAAATTGAAGACCAAACCCTATGCTCCGTACGGATTCCGCAGCAAGGACAGCCGGGGTCGCGCCTTCCCAGACGATGAGCCGGAGTACCGCACACTTTTTCAGCGTGACCGTGACCGCATCCTCCATACAACTGCCTTCAGGCGTCTTGAATATAAGACCCAGGTATTCATTAACTATGAAGGCGACTACTACCGCACCCGACTCACGCACACGCTGGAAGTAGCGCAGATTGGTCGCACGATCGCCCGCGCCCTCGGCGCTAATGAAGACCTGGTCGAAGCAATTTGCCTTTCCCATGACCTAGGGCACCCGCCATTCGGTCACTCGGGTGAGGTCGCCCTTGCGCGTATGATGAAGGATTATGGGGGTTTTGACCATAACAAACAATCCCTGCGCATCGTCACCTACCTCGAGCGGCGCTACCCCGATTTCAATGGATTGAACCTTACCTGGGAAGTGCGCGAAGGGATCGTCAAGCACGAATCCGAGTATGATGTATCCGATTCATTCGAATATAACCCTGAGCTGCGCGGGAATCTTGAGAACTCAAATCACCAACATCGCAGACGAGCTGGCTTATACTGCCCACGACCTGGATGACGGACTGCGCTCGGGAATGATCACTCCGCTCATGCTGGAAGGGATTACCCTGTGGGAAATTTTGGTCAACGACCTTGACTGGCATGGCCCGGTCCTGGACGATCTGAATCGGCATCGCATGATCCGCCGCCTGATCGGTATGGAAGTGACCGACCTGGTGCATACTACCGATCAGAATTTGCGTGAGAGCAAAATTAAATCCGTGGACGATATTCAGAGGCTGGCGTATAACGTGATCAGCTTCAGTGAAGACATGTATCGCCGGAACCGCCAGCTGAAGGATTTTTTATACACCAATTTGTATCGCCATCACCGGGTGGTGCGCATGGCGGTCAAAGCTGAGAGAATTCTTCACGACTTATTCGCTATCTACGAGACAGAGCCTGCGATGCTGCCCGGACACGTCCAGGGGCTGATCTCGGAACGCGGGTTGGAGCGGACGATCTGTGATTACATCGCAGGGATGACGGATCGATTTGCTACCGAGGAATATCAGAAGCTTTTTGACCCTGGCTTTAAGCCATGAATCGATGGCATTTGTGTTTTACGCCAATCACTGGGAAGTTACCTGTTCCTTGCGAGGTACGCAATTCCTGGCAGGCAAATGAGTGAGATAGAAAATGGGTGAAGGAACTTACCTGACCGCCGGCGGTGCGGAGCGTATGCAAGCTGAGCTGGAGAACCTGCAAACAGTGAAGCGCCAGGAACTGGCGCAAAGGCTGCGTGCGGCAATCCAGCAAGGCGATCTTTCCGAAAACGCGGATTACCATGCCGCGAAAGAAGAACAAGCCTTCCTGGAAGGTCGTATCCAGGAATTGGAGTATTTGCTGCGCAATGCCATAATCATCGAAGAAGTTTCGGGAATCCGCGAGACTGTCGATCTCGGCGCTTCTATCACAGTCCAGGTAGACGATGATGACCCAGAGACCTATATGCTGGTCGGTGCGACAGAAGCCAATCCACGCGACGGTCGTATCTCCAACGAGTCTCCAATTGGGAGCGCCCTCCTGGGTAAGAAAGCAGGGGAGCAGGTCGAAGTCGAGACCCCCGGAGGAGTGATCCGCATTAAGATCTTGAAAATTGAGTGAAGCCTTTCGGGCAGAGAAAAAGGGATTGGCGGTGGTCGCCAATCCCTTTTGATTTAATATTTCTATGTGTCCAGTTATGCTTGAGGTTTAGACCAGATCGAGAGCTCCAGGATGAAGCGGTCGAAGAAGCTCTTCTCAGGCAGAGCACTGTCACCGTAGCCCATATCTACCACCCGTGCGGTCAGGCGCAGGGTTTCTGTTTCCAGGATCGTCTCGATGCCTGGCTCGGTCTGGATCGGCTCACCGCGGGCTGCCAGCCTCTGGCGTGTCGCATCATCCAGGAAGGAATGCTCGCTCATCAAGACCTTGGTGACCGTCTGGATATCGTTCTTATCGAACAGCCATACTTCGAAGGCGGTAACTTTCTTGGGTTCGCCTACGCCGATCGTCTCGGATATGCCGACTCCGCACTCCCCGAGGAATTCACCAGCCGGCGAGTCGATGCTGAACGAGTCATCGAACAGGTCATCGCCGAGCTTGTACGAAGCCATGAACTGCGCCAGCGGGGGCTCTTCGCCTGCTGCAGAGTAGTCTGTAAATTGTGCCTCACGGGCAGCCTTCTGCGCTTCCATGGCTGGGGTGACGATTTGGGGAGCATTGCGACCTTTGAGCAAGAACAACACCAGCGCTACAACAACTGCGATCAGGACAACCCCGCACAGGAGCAGCAGTAATGTCCTGAACACGCTCCCGCCTGTCGCAGGTGCAGCCGTAGGCGTCACGGCTGGTTGGGTAACTACACCGCCTGGTAGGAGCGTAGGCGCAAGCACTGTCCCACCGGTAACCGTGGGAAGCACGGCAGTTCCTTGAGCAGCTGGGGCCAGCACAACCGAAGCAAAGCCCTGGATGGCATTGGGGCTCACACCAGATGGCGGGTTCGCAAAAGCATCTGCCAGGAGATTCTGTCCGTTTTCACCCAGAGCTGCGAAGCGGGCATATAGCTTCAGCAGTATTCCCCGTACAGGAATAGGCCTGGATTGTCATCACCATGTATTCTTTTTGCCATTCGGGGACAAGGTCCTTCGGGGTCGCACCGGCATACTGGACAGGCCATAACCACCAGCCGATAATCAACCAGCCAATGAGCAAGCCAATGACCCCACCAATGATGCCAACAACCAGGGGGTGTCTGAGTTGATTGCGCATGTCGTCCATCTGTTATCTCCCAGGTAGAGTATCCAGGTTTAGAATGATTCGTCGCCTAACTGTTCTATTTTAGACGATCACGAATTTTTATGCAATACCTGGTGCAAATGTTTTGATTTTTGCTTGACATTTCGCACCGAAGGCTTGCCCCATTCATTTCCTGCCTCAATTCTACCTTATGAGATGCAAGAAGTATGCCTAATCTGCCGATTTCTGTTAGCTCGTCAACGAGAATTTCATCCAGTGGGAAGCGCGTCTCGCACTGCAGACATTGTGCATTATGGCGATCAGCTTCCACTAACAGCCCGCCGCATTGCGGGCACGGTTTTGCCAGAGGGCGCTTCCAGGAGGTGAAATCACAATTGGGGTAATTTGCGCATCCATAGAAAATGCGGTTCTTACGCGTTTTACGCTCGACAATATCCCCGCCATCCTTGGGACAGATAACCCCGATCTTTTCCAGCCAGGCCTCAGTGTGGCGGCACTCCGGAAACCCCGAGCAGCTGATGAATTTCCCGTACCGTCCCCAACGGATGACCAATTCCTTACCGCAGCGCGGGCAGGCGCGCCCAATCGGCTCGGGTCCCATATTGAGTTCCGGCATCTTTTCCTCTGCCTGGGCAACCTCCTCGGAGAAGGGTGCATAAAACTCGCTGATCACACTCACCCATTCAAGATCGCCGGAGGCGATCCTGTCAAGGTCTTCTTCCATGTGAGCGGTAAATCCCACATCCAGCACGTCGGGAAAATGCTCGATCAGCAAGTCGTTCACCAGGAAGCCGGTCTCGGTCGGGAGCAGTTTTTTATTATCGCGCACTACGTAACCGCGCTGCTGGATTGTTCCCAGGATCGGCGCATAGGTAGATGGTCTGCCGATTCCATTCTCTTCCAGAGTTTTGACCAGGGTTGCTTCAGAAAAGCGAGGCGGCGGCTGGGTGAAATGCTGCTCGGGAAGCAGGCGCAGCAGCGTCTGCGCCTGGTTTTCTTCCAGACCTGCCGGGATCCGAGCAATTTCTTCTTCCGGCGCCTGGTCTTCGTCGCGAGCTTCTTCATAAACGATCAGAAAGCCATAGAAGCGAACGGTCGAGCCGGAGGCGCGCAACAGATATTGATGCTGCGCGCTGGAGCCCGTCACATCAACCGAAAGCGTATCGTAAATTGCCGCAGACATTTGAGAGGCGACAAAGCGCTGCCAGATCAATTGGTACAGGCGGAATTGGTCCCGGTTCAAGTACTCTTTCAGGCCATCCGGCTGGCGGAGGACAGATGTAGGCCGGATTGCTTCGTGAGCTTCCTGAGCGCCGCGGGCCTTGGTCTTATAAACTGGCGGTTCAGGGGGTAGAAAACTCTCCCCATAGCGTTCCTTGATAAACTGGCGCGCTTCGCCCTGGGCTACTTCGGCAACATTGGTAGAGTCGGTGCGCATGTAGGTAATCAAGCCCACCGCACCGCCTTCACCGATGTCGATCCCTTCGTAGAGCTGCTGGGCAAGCGCCATCGTCCGCCGGGCTGTGTAGCCCAGCCGGCGGGAGGCTTCTTGCTGCAAAGTGCTGGTCGTGTAGGGCGCAGAAGGGCTGCGCCGCCTTTCGCCGCGTTTTATTTTGGTGATGCTGTACCCGGCAGTTTCCATATCCACCAGGATGGGTTCAACTACTGCCTGACTGCTCAGCTCGAAATCAGCTTCGTCAATCCGCGCCAGCTTGGCCAGGAATGTCTCTTTCAACCCATCGGGTTGGAACTCTGCCTGGATCGACCAGTACTCCACCGGGATGAACGCCTCAATCTCGCGCTCACGTTCTACAATCAAACGCAGAGCCACCGATTGTACCCGCCCGGCAGAGAGGCGGCCGCGCACTTTGCGCCATAACAGCGGGCTGAGGCTGTACCCGACCAGGCGGTCCAGCACCCGGCGCGCCTGCTGGGCGTCGACCAGGTCCTGATTGATCTCGCGCGGGTGTGAAAACGCTTCTTCGATAGCCGGCTCAGTGATCTCGTGAAAGACAACCCGGTGAGCCAGTTTCGGGTTGATCTGCGCCGCCTCCATCAGATGCCAGGCTATCGCTTCTCCCTCCCGGTCCGGGTCTGTCGCCAGATATATTTCCTCTGATTTTTTTGCCAATCCTTTTAGCTCGTTAACTACTTCTTTTTTCTCGTTGAGCACCCGGTATTTAGGCGTGAATCCGTTCTCGACATCCACCGAAAGCTGGGTCTTGAGCAGGTCACGTACGTGCCCGACCGATGCTTTGACGGTGTAGCCTTTACCCAGGAAGCGCCCGACTGTCCGGGCTTTAGCCGGCGATTCGACGATTACCAGCTTTCCAGAGCGGCGCGCGGCGCGCATCTCTGCGCGCTTTTCTGCGGAAATTTCGCCATGGGCTTCGGTTTTCCCCATCCGGTACATGGTTGTACCGCAAACCGGGCAAGTACCCCGGGTTGCCGGCGCTCCCGAGCTGGTATAAACCGCCTGGGGGTCTAGTATCTCACGTTTGGTCTTACACTTCACACAATAAGCTTCCAAAGGATTTTCCTCCTCTGTATTCTAAATATAATTTTGTCCACTCTCTTCGAGGTGGCTCACGACCTGGCGTACTTTCTGCGCCTGGTCCTTGCGGCAAACCAGCAATACATCCCCCGTATCCACAACAACCAGATCTTCTATTCCAATCGTGACGATCAGACGGTGGGGCTGGTTGACATAGATCAGCGAGCTGCGCGTATCCAGACCAATATACTCGCCGCCCATGACGATATTCCCATGCTGGTCGCCGGGCAGCACATCAAACAATGAATCCCAGCTGCCTACGTCGCTCCAGCCCAGGCCGGCTGCCGGGATCAGCGCCACTCGTTCTGCGCCTTCCATCACACCATAGTCAATGGTTTGAACCTCCAACTGGGGCCAGACCTCGCGAACTGTCGCTGCAGCATCGGATGATCCGGAGCTACGTTCGATTTTCATCAAAGAAGCGAATAACTCGGGCATCTGGCGCTCGATTTCAGCCAGAACGCCCTCGATTTTCCAGACAAACATGCCCGAGTTCCAGGCAAAATTACCGCCGGCGATCATCTCTTCCGCCAGCTCTTCGTTGGGTTTCTCTTTAAAGCTCATCGCTTGAAAGACATCCAGCTTCTGGTAGCGACCGATCAAATCCCCCTGCTGGATATAACCATATCCGGTCGCTGGAAACGTCGGTCGAATCCCAAGAGTGACGAGATAACCATCCGTAGCCACCTCAAAGGCTGCTTCCAACAGGAGGCGGAAGCGGTACTCGTTGCCGATGAAATGGTCCGAGGTCAGGATTGCCATAATTCCTTCCGGGTCGCGCCGGCGGATTTCCAATGCTGCCAGCCCAACAACCGAGGCAGTTCCGCGCGGCAGCGGCTCGATCAGGTAATTATTCCTGGGAATCTCTGGAACCTGGCTGCTCAGCATTTCTGCCAGGGATTTAACCGTAACTACCAGGATGCGCTCATAGGGGAAAACCCCTTCCAGCCGGTTGACTGCCGTTTGGAAAAGTGACCGTTCCTCAAAAATGCTCAATAGCTGTTTGGGGCGCGCCCGACGCGAGAGCGGCCAAAGCCTTGTTCCCCCGCCCCCGGCCATGATGACTGCATAATAATGATCGATCATTGCTCACCCGTCGCCATGTACTCTGGTCCAATCTCTCGAATCGCCACGTAATGCATGCCTCCCAAATGGCGGATCATACCCTTTAATTCCATCATGGTCAGCGCTGATGAAACCAGCTCGATCGGCAGGCTGCTGCGCGCCCGGATCTCATCCACATGCAATGGCTCCTCGCTTAAAAGCTGGTAAAGCTGCGCTTCCGTCGCATCTGCAGGCAGCGACAACCTGGCCTGGCGGTATTCCTGGACTGAGGCCAGGTTCAGGTTTTGCAGCACGTCCTGGCTGTTCAATAGTGGGCTGGCTCCATCGCGGATCAGGCGGTTCGTGCCTTTCGATTGCGGCGCATAGATACTCCCGGGAACTGCGTACACGTCCCGCCCTTGTTCAGCTGCGAACGCAGCTGTGATCAAGGCGCCGCTGGTTTCGCCTGCTTCAATGACGATGACCGCCCGCGACAGCCCGGAAATGATCCGGTTGCGGGGTGGAAAGTTGGCTGCATCGGGCGGTGTGCCCAGCGGATAATCGCTCAAAAGAGCGCCATGCTCGCAGATCTCATCTGCCAGGCGCCTGTTTTCCGGTGGATAGATCCGGTCGAGACCGCTTCCCAGGATCGCCAGAGTGCGACCGCCGGCGTTCAGACATGCCTGGTGAGCGACTGCGTCCACCCCACGCGCCATACCAGAGACAATTGTGACCCCGCTGCGCGCCAGGGTCCCGGCGATCTCCTCCGTCGCTTGCCGACCGTAAGCAGTGATCCGCCGGGTGCCAACCATTGCAACTGCCCACCGGTCTTCATCCAGCAGGGCTCCCCGCAGGTAAAGGACAGGTGGCGGCTGGTCGATTTCCGCCAGCCTGGATGGATAGCCTGGATCTTCCCAGGTAAGCACGGAGATGCCTGCCGAGAGCAGCCGCTCCCATACTTTTTCCAGCGAAATGGATGAGCGCACCTGGAGCAGAGTTTCAACGACGCGCTGGGGCAGTCCAGCCGCGTATAATTCACTCGGGGAGGCTTCCCAGGCGGTCTGTGCATCCCCAAAATATTCCAGCAGGGCTTTCATCCTGACGGAGCCGATGCCTTTGACCAGGTTGAAGCCGATCCAATACAGGCGGGTTTCCATCTGCTGTAATCCCCTGTCAGCTCTGAGCAAAACTAAATATCACTAGCTGTCTTTTCTCATTCGACCAGCCCCGGCAGCAAATGGACGCGCATCTGCCGGTTCTCCAGGTCAATCCCAAGTATCACATCCTCAATGGCAGGCAGCAAGAGGTCCGGACCTGATTCTCTGCGTACGACGTAAACATCATTGGCACCGGTTGCCAGGATTTCGACGATATTCCCTAAGGGAAGCCCAGCTTCATCGATCACCTGCAAGCCAATCACCTCGTGGAAGTAATACTCACCCTCCTCCAGAGGTGGGCGGTCTTCGCCGGTTACGAATACCATTTGGTTGCGCAGGACCTCCGCCGCTTCAGCCGAACGGATACCTTCAAAGGTGAGCAACAGGTCCTTGCCATGCTGGCGCCGGCTGTGGATGCGCTGCGGTTGGTGCTCATCGCCGACGTAAACTCGCATCCGGCTTTTGATGCGTTCAGGAAAATCAGTCAGGATGTGAAAAACGATCTCACCGTTTACCCCGTGCAGCCGCCCCAGGGTTCCAATTGCCAGGTAGACCGTCTCGCCGGCCGTCGCCTCTGCCGGCGGGCTGCCGTGCCTGTCCTGCGTGCCATCTTTCATGAAGGTTCAACGATGTCCAGTACTGCTCGCTTACCCTCCTGGGCAGCACTCACCCTCAACAGGGTGCGCATGGCATTGGCAATCCGCCCATTCTTTCCGATCACCCTGCCCATGTCCTCTTTGGCAACATGCAGCTTCAAAACGTACTGGGTGCCGCGCCGTTCCTGCACAACCGTCACTTCGGTGGGATCGTCCACCAGAGAGCGGGCTATGTACTCGATCAGCTCTTTCATGGTTCACCTCCGCTTTGCGCCGGGTGAGATTATTCTTCTTTATCCTTGGTTTTAGGTTTTGCCTTCGGGGTCTCCAGGCGGGTCTTCGGGCTGGTAATCCGCGCGGTTTCGGCGGCTTTTGCTTCAGCCACGAGGGTATCTAAAGGCTCACCTTGCTTAAAGCGTTGGTAGCGCTCTGCCGCCCCAGCACTCTTCAGGATCTTCCCCACGGATTCCGTGGGCTGCGCGCCCACACTGATCCAGTAATAGACCCGTTCTTCCTTGAGCTGGATGGTGGCTGGCTGGGTGCGCGGGTTGTAAAACCCAATGATTTCCAGAAAGCGACCATCGCGAGGGGATTCTTTATCAGTGACAACCAGCCGGTAGCTGGGCTGCCCTTTTCCGCCCGTCCGGCGGAGTCGAATGCGTACCATATATTTCTCCTTTATTAATTAATGATTCATCTAAATAGCCGCGGCAGGCCGCGCATACCCGATTTCTTCATTGACTTGAACAGGCGCTGGGTCTCGCGGTATTGTTTAATCAGCCGGTTGACGTCCTGCACCTGCGTCCCCGAGCCCATAGCAATCCTGCGGCGGCGGGAAGCATTCAGAACATCCGGATTGCGCCTCTCGCCCAGGGTCATCGAATTGATAATGGCTTCAGTCCTCTTCAGCATATTTTCGGCTTCATCCGGAGCGATCTGTTTGGAAAGCTGGCTCATTCCTCCCGGCAGCATATCCAAAAGCTGTCCAAATGGACCCATTTTACGCAGCTGGCGCAGCTGGTCCAGGAAATCCTGCAGGGTAAGCTGGCCTGCCATAATCCGCTCGGCCTGATCCTGGGCGACCTTTTGATCGAAGGCAGCTTCGGCACGTTCGATCAAGCCGATAACATCTCCCATTCCCAGGATGCGCGAGGCCAGGCGGTCAGGGTCGTATGCCTCCATAGCCTCCAGACCTTCACCTGTGCCCAGGAATTTGATTGGCACACCGGTGACTGCACGGATGGAAATCGCGGCTCCGCCGCGGGCATCGCCGTCCATCTTGGTCAGCATCAAGCCAGTAAGCGGAATGGCGTCCTTAAACCCTTTGGCGATATTTACCGCCTCCTGACCGATCATCGCATCAACCACCAGGATGATTTCGGCAGGGTTCACCCGCTGCTCGATGTTGTGCAGCTCATCCATCAACGTGCTGTCGAGCTGCGAACGTCCGGCTGTGTCCAAAATGAGTATGGTGTAGCCGCCATTGCGCGCCCGTTCCAGGGCGATCTCAGCCAGCTTCGGCGGTGGAACCCCCTGCTCGTACACCACCGGGACGCTCAGGCGCTCTCCCAGCGTCTCGAGCTGGCGCACCGCTGCCGGGCGATAAGGGTCGCATGCCACCAGCATCACCCGCTCGCCTTGCGAGCGCAGCAGCCTTGCCAGCTTCCCCGCAGCGGTAGTCTTACCGGAGCCTTGCAAGCCAACCAGCATGATCACGTGCGGTCTGGCGCCCGAAAGGTTTAAACGGTCGACCGGTCCGAGAGTGGTGATCAGCTCCTCGTTGACGATTTTCACCACCATCTGACCGGGGTTTAATGCCCTGGAGACTTCATGACCGATAGCCCGCTCGCGCACCCGGGCAACGAAATCTTTGGTGACGCCATAATTGACATCTGCTTCCAAAAGAGCCAGGCGAACCTGGCGCATGGCAGTATCCACATCCGCTTCGGAAAGCTTTCCGTGCCTGCGGAGCTGGGTGAAGACTTCGTTCAAGCGGTCAGTCAGGTTTTCAAACATAGCAGTGCATTTTAGCCCGGAAGTGAAGTTCGGTCAAGGAGTAATATTGGACATTATAATGAATAATCATCATTCGGAAACAAGGCTTTACTTGCCGGTGCAGCCGGCGTACGTAACTTCTCCAGCCGGCGCGGGTTATATGTATTGCATTCAGGTTGGCAGGAGCAGCTTGCCTGAACCTTCACGACCAGTACCCAATCCGTCGATTTACTTGTTCCTCGAGCAGTTACCCTATATTGTCTTGCCATGGAGGCAGCATGTCCAAAGTTGCTATTGTAACCGATAGCACGGCGTATATCCCGGAGGAGAGTATGGCGGGTTTAGATATCTTCGTTGCCCCCCAAATCCTCATCTGGGGAGATAAAACCTACGAGGATGGGGTAGATATCACCCCAACCGAGTTCTACAAACGTCTGGCAACCGCTACTGTGATGCCTACCACCTCCCAGGTCTCTCCCCAAAAATTCTTGACAATATTTAAGCAGCTGCTCGACCAGGATTTTCAAATTCTCTCGGTCCTGATTTCAGAAAAGCTTTCTGGCACGATCGATTCAGCAAAACAAGCGAAAGAAACCCTAAACGGCGCACCGATCGAAATCGTGGACTCCTATACCACTGCTATGGCGATGGGTTTTATCGTCCTGGTCACCGCTCGAGCAGCCAGGGATGGCGCCAGCCTGGCGGAGTGCATCGCCCTCGTGGAGAGCGCCCGCCAGAATACAGGCGTGGTGTTTGCGGTCGATACGCTGGAATTTTTATACCGCGGCGGTCGGATCGGCGGCGCTTCGCGCTTGCTCGGATCTGCCCTGGGAATCAAACCGATCCTTGAAATCCGGGATGGTGTGGTGGAGCCAGCCGACCGGGTACGGACGCGTAAAAAATCGCTGGCCCGCGCCCTGGAGCTGATCACTGAAAAAATCGACAACCGCACCCCGCTGCGCCTGGCAACCCTGCATGCCAATTCAGAAGCGGATGCCCGCGAGCTGCTCTCCCAGGCGCAGCAGCAGCTGGGAGGGGTCGAGCATGTCCTCTCCGAGGTCAGCCCGGTGGTTGGCAACCACGCTGGTCCGGGGACGGTCGGCTTGACTTTCCTGACGGGAGTGTAATCCCTTCTCAGCTCTCTGCCGCTTTCGGCAGCCTAGACGAAAATATTGGAAAAAGGGTGAATTGCAAGCGGATGCTCGCAATTCACCTTTTTGTTCGATTATGCCTGTTTTGACGGGATTTCAAATCCATGGTACGCTTATGCAGTTAATTAGCGGAGACCATTGCGCGCCATGACCATCCACAAGCTCCCAACCCTCGCCTTTGTGCCTGTCGACAGCCTCCTGATGCACGAGCACCACGATGAAACCCGCACGCGCCCGCTGATCTTGAGGATTCGCGCCAGTGCGGTGTTCCGTAACCCTCCGATCGTCACTCCATTGAATGATGGCAGCGGGCGCTACATGATGTTGGACGGCGCCAACCGTACGATGGCCATCCGCGCCATGGCATTCCCCCACATTTTAGTGCAGGTGATTGAGCCGGACGACCCGGGCCTGCTCCTGCAGACCTGGAACCATATCGTCTGGGAGTTGAACCCGCGCAGTTTCATCGATGGGTTACGCCGCATGCCTGGGATTTACCTGAAACGCGCCTCCGTACAGCACGCTGAGCTCAATCTGGAATTCAGCCTCCGACCTGGTGCTCGTGCGCACTCCCTCCGGGAGCACCTACAAGGCTGTCATCGAGGAGAATGGTCTGGAAAATCGCGTGCTCCAGCTCAACCAGGTCGTGGACAGCTATCGCCAGCGAGCCCGCCTGGACCGCACTTTCATCCGCGATGTCCGCTACCTGCGGGAGATCTATCCATTATTTTCCGGTTTGGTGATCTTCCCCCAGTTCCACATGCGCGATGTGCTCATGCTCGCCAGTCGTCATTGCCTGTTGCCCTCAGGGATCACCCGCTTTACTATTTCACCGCGGGCACTGCACGTCAATTATCCTCTGGAAGAGTTTGCAGCTGAAAAATCCCTCGACGAGAAAAACGAAGACCTGCAGCTCTGGCTCCAAGACCGCCTGGCGCACAAAACCATCCGCTATTACGCGGAGCCTACGTTTCTGTTCGACGAGTGTCCTTGGACATTTTTTTTCTCGACCCGAATGAGGTCCCGCTCCCGCCAGATGAGGTGAAAATTCGCCAGTTCCGTGCTGAGCCCCGCCCCGATGGGGTGCGCGTCCGCATCTACCTGGAGGTAGATCCGTTCCAGAAGAAGCCGAGCGCTGAGATTACCATCCGCGATCCTCAAGGGAATGAAGCCGCCAGTGTATCGATCGTCGAATCGGTTACCCGCCGCATGGAGCTGACCATGCACCTGCGCACCGAGCCGCAGACAGGGATCTATACCGCACACGCGGTGCTGCTGTACAGCGAAGTGATACCCGACGCCGAGGACCAATCCCCGCTGCAGAACGTTACCCAGGTCGACCAGGCAGAGACAGAATTCAGCCTGCCAGGATAACCCCAGCCGTGCTTCCAAAATTGCAAGCAATCCTGTTCCCCCGGGCGAAGGTGGTTTAATTAACCCGGCGGCTGTGAAAGCCTGGAGGCGATGAAGATGCCCGGGAGCGGTTATAGAAAACGAAGGATTATTGCCCAGCTGCGCCTGTTGCTGATGGTGGCAATTGGTCTGTCCGTCCTTGCCGCCATTTTGGCTTCACCAGGCAGGCGGGCGCAGGATCCTGCCTACCCGCAGTCAGGCTATGCTTCGGCACTCACCAGCCCAACCGGTTCTCCAACCCCCTCAGCCAGCCCCTCTCCCTCGCTCAGTCCACTCAGCCCCACTCCTGGCTCGACCAGCCCTCCTTCTCTATTGACCAGCCAGCCATGGGCTACGCTGGACGCCAGCCTGGACCAGGGCCTGATCCTCCTGGCGATGAGCGAAGGCGGGTCCAGCCATCTCTTTGCTTACCATCCGCAGGGAGTGCCCTTTTACCGCCTGACTTCAGGCAATTGGGACGACGTTACCCCCTCCGTCAGCCCGGACGGCACCCGCGTGGCATTCGCCTCCAACCGGGATGGCTTTTGGGACCTGTATCTGCTCGATCTGACGAGTGGCGAGACGACCCGCCTTACCTCCAGCAAAGAATACGATTCCACCCCTTCCTGGTCTCCGGATGGGCGCTGGCTGGCGTACGAATCTTACCTGCCCGATAACGGCGGCGGGTTGGATATTTATATCCGCCCGCTGGACGGCAGCGCTCCGCCCATCCGCCTCACCGAAGACCCTGCAGCAGATTTCAACCCTGCCTGGTCGCCAGGCGGCCGCCAGGTTGCCTTCGTCTCCGATCGCAGTGGCGAGAATGAGATCTGGCTGGCCGACTTGAACCGCACGGAGGGGCGTTTCCAGAATTTGAGCCACAACAGCCGCAACGGTGAAGACCACCCCGCCTGGTCTCCGGATGGCAGCCAGCTCGTCTGGAGTGCAGCTACTGATTCCGGAACCCACGACCTGTACCTGTGGCGACTGGACGCCGGGCTCGATCCACTGGCGCGCCCGCAGGTGCTCGGCGACGGAGATTGGCCTGCCTGGGCGCCGGATGGGGGATCCGTCCTGGCTGCACTGCAGACCCCCAACCAGGACTACCTGAGCGCCTACGCGCCTCCTGCTGGCAGCCTGGCCCTGGCGCCCATCCCCCTGCTGGCTCCCCTGACCGGGCTTGCCTGGTCGCCTGCCGGTCTCTCCGCGCAAATGCTGCAAACATTCGCCTCGGTGAGTGACACAACCTCTACGCCGGTTTGGCAGCCGGGGCTCACCCCGCTGGCGGATGTCCCTGCCGGTCGCCAGCGCCTGGTCGAGATCCCCGACGTGCAGGCTCCCAACGCTTTGCTGCAGGACATGGTGGACGAATCCTTCAACGGCTTGCGCCGGACAGCCGCCAGAACTCGCTGGCTGGGACCTGCTCACCAACCTGCAGAATGCTTTCGTTCCCCTTACCTCCCCCCTCGAGCCAGGCATGCTGGAAGAATGGCTGTATACCGGCCGCGCTTTTGCTTTCAATACCCTGCCGATCAACGCCGGCTGGCTGGCGGTCGTCCGCGAGGACTTCGGCTCGCAGACTTTCTGGCGGGTCTATCTCGAAGCGCGCTACCAGGACGGCTCTCAGGGCGAGCCTTTGCGGGCACGTCCCTGGGACTTCAGCGCCCGCTCCGGCGGCGACCCGCGCGCGTACGAAGCAGGAGGCGCCCTTGCCAAAGAAATCCCTCCTGGCTACTGGATCGACTTCACCCGGCAGGCATCTGCTTTTGGCTGGGACCGGCTGCCCGCATTGCTTACCTGGCGCTCCTCGTACGATGCCGCTCGTTTCAACGAATTTGTCCTGACCGATGGTCTCGATTGGCAATCTGCCATGCGGGAAATCTACCCGGCACAAGCGCTGATCACTCCAACCTACCTGGTTCCAACCACTTCGCTGCCAAGTCTCACTCCTCGCCCTACTCGCACCCCGCTCCCGCCGCGCCTGCGCCTCCCCACACACACGCTAACCCCGACCCGTAAGATTGGCTTGATCCTTCCCCTGGCTTCCGTTTCATGAGCAGGCGCTCGCTCATCCTGCTGATCATTACCCTTATCAGCCTGGCAGCCTGCCAGAGCCAGCCTGCCCCGCCTGTGGAAACGAGCTCAGCTACTACCGGTGCGGTTACACCTGCAGAAAAACCGCTGCCCTCTCCAATTTTCCCCCCTCTGACAGAATCCATTGGCCCCTCCCCGACTCCCTTACTGAGCGCCGTGGAGACCCCTTTTGCCGTCTCTGCCCCGCTGCCGATTACCCCCACGGCAGACCCGCTGCGCTTCGTCTTGCCGGAGCAAGGCGCGGTCGCTGTATCTGCCTGGCGACCACCGCTTTACCCTACCCCCTGGGCGCCCACTCCCTATGACCATTTTTTCTTCACCCGGCCGATTGCCGCCGACCAGGTCAACTGGCCGCTCGCCGATTATCGCTACGGCGGGGTCTTTCTGCCGGGGGTCGTCCATACCGGCGTCGATATTCCCGCGCCCTACGGCACACCCGTGCTGGCTGCTGGCTCGGGTAAAATTACATGGGCGGGGTATGGTCTCTATGAATTAAAAGAAGATCCCACTGACCCGTACGGGCTGGCAATTGCCATCCGCCACGATTTTGGCTACGAGGATGCCACGCTCTACACCGTTTACGGGCATCTGAGTAAGATTTTTGTGACCAAAGGGCAGAATGTGGAAGCCGGAGAGGTCATCGGTCTGGTAGGTGACACAGGCAAGACCACCGGCGTACACCTCCACTTCGAAGTCCGCCTGCAGAAGAATAACTTCTACGGCTCGCGCAACCCCGAGCTGTGGGTAGTTCCGCCTCAGGGTTGGGGCGTGCTGGCAGCGCGCGTCCTGGAAAGCAACGGCCTGCTTCTCGAGAGCCAATCCATCATCGTTCATAACCTGGAGCGCAACCAGTATTGGGAAGTGAAGACGTATGGCAAAGGCATGACCAACAGCGATCCCTACTACAACGAGAACGTGGTGATGGGCGATCTGCCTGCCGGCGATTACGAGATTTGGATCGATTACAAAGGCACCAAGTATAACCTGCCGCTTGAGATTAAAGCCGGCCTGGTGGCTTACTTTACCTTCCGCGGCAGGCGGGGATTCAGCACAGCGCTGCCGCCCATCCCCGGTGCGGATTTTTCCCCGGATTTCAACGCAACTCCCCCGCCATAGGCTATAATTTAGATGAGAAGTATCCGAAAAAATGGGTGATCGCCCATTTTTTCGGTAATTGAACTTAATCTTTGTCATTGCCCCTTGACAAATAGAACGTCTGTGCTAAACTAAGGTCGGGCGACAGCCAGTTATTTGTCTGCCGCTCTGCCCAGGTCAACTTACCGGGTATATCCTACCATCCAACCGAAACCAGGCTTGAAGCGGATCATGCGGCTGTCCGGTTGGAGAACGCAAAAAGGAGTAAAACCCCATGGTACGCCGTACTGTAACCCCTGAAGAAGCAGACGATTCCAAGAAAGTCGCCCTGGATAAGGCGCTCGGCGACATCACCAAACGCTACGGCGATGGCTCGATCATGCGCCTGGGCGAAGCCCACCAGCTCGTCGGTCGAATCCATCCCGACCGGCTCCCTCTCGCTCGATATTGCCCTGGGCGTGGGCGGCATCCCCCGCGGCCGCATCACCGAGATCTTACGGTCCGGAATCCTCCGGCAAGACCACCATCTGCCAGCACATCGTCGCTGAAGCCCAGAGGCTGGGCGGCACCTGCGCTTACGTCGATATGGAGCATGCCCTCGACCCCTCCTACGCCGCGCGCTGCGGCGTGGATGTCGACAACCTGCTCATCTCCCAGCCGGATACCGGCGAGCAGGCCCTGGAGATCACCGAGACCCTGGTGCGCTCCGGCGCGGTGGACGTGGTGGTGATCGACTTCGGTCGCCGCGCTGGTGCCGCGCGCCGAGATCGAAGGCGACATGGGCGATTCGCCCATGGGCATGCAGGCCCGCTTGATGTCCCAGGCGCTGCGCAAGCTCTCCGGCGCCATCAAGCAGACCAACACCGCGGTCGTCTTCACCAACCAGCTCCGCCAGAAGATCGGCGTGATGTTCGGCAACCCCGAGACCACCACCGGCGGCATGGCGCTGAAGTTCTATGCCTCCGTCCGCCTGGACGTGCGCCGCATCCAATCCATCAAGCTGGGCGCGGAGATCATCGGCAACCGCACCCGGGTGCGCGTGGTCAAGAACAAGGTCGCCCCGCCTTTCCGCACCGCCGAATTCGACATCATGTACAACGAAGGCATCTCGAAGGCCGGTGACATGCTCGACCTGGCGACCGCCGCTGGATATCGTCACCAAGCGCGGTGCCTTCTACTCCTATGGCGATCTCCGCCTGGGTCAGGGCCGCGAGAACGCCAAGGATTTCCTGCGCCAGAACCCCGACCTGTGGAAGAGATCGAGATGGCTGTCCGCCAGCAGGCATTGAGCGGTGATATCCCTCTCGATTTCGCCGCAGTAGAAGAAAGCTCCGGTCCTGAAGAGGCTGAGGATTAACTCTCAGTAACAGACACGGTTTATCAGGATGGTTCATTTGCTGCGCGTTGCGGCGTTCACCGGACAACTGGTTGTCCTGGCCCTCCTCCTGGCTGGCTGCGCTGGGCGCCGCAATGCGCAATCTTCCCTCTCGCCCGAGCAGGTATACCACGCTCCCACCGCTGCCGTGCGCCGCACGCCGGTGATCCAGGCGGCGTTCACCCCCACTCCCTCCTCTCCCCCGCCTGCGCCTGCCTTCGTCCCCACCGCCACCCCTGCCTGCACGGATGCACTCACCTTTATGGAGGACCTGACCATCCCGGACGGCACCCAGGTGAGCCCTGGCGCTGCCCTGGATAAGCGCTGGAAGGTGCAGAACTCCGGCACCTGCAATTGGGATGGGACATACTCGGTGCAGCTCATCGCCGGTCCCGAGCTGGACGCACCGGCGAAAGCCTCGCTCTACCCGGCGCGCAGCGGCAGCGAAGGCATTATCCGCCTCCAATTCAATGCCCCCAACGACGCAGGCACGTACCGCATCGCCTGGCAGGCATTCAACCCCCAAAACCAGCCCTTTGGCGACCCGTTCTACATCGAATTTGTGGTCAGCACGCCCTGAGCAGATCTGCTCGAGTTCTATCATACAGTCTGTTATGGAGTCCATCGTCGAAGTTTGGCGGTCTGGGCCGGCGCGGAGGGACAGACCACGGTGAAATACTTTCCAATTCCTGATCTTTGGTACGGAGCATAATTATGGTAAATCCGCAGAATGCTACCCAAGAGATCCGCCAGCTGGCGCGCTACCAGGTGCGCCCCGAAAGCCTGGATAAATGCCTTGCCGCCATCCACGAGTTTGTCGCTTATGTCCGCCTCAACGAGCCGGGGACGCTGCGCTATGAGGTCTGGCAGGAGCTCGCCGACCCGACCCGCTTCGTCCACATCTTCACCTTCCGCGACGCGTGGAAGCGGACCGCCTCCACTCAGAGTCGGCCGCGGTCAAGAAATTCTCGGGGATACTTTATCCCGAATGCCTGGCCCCCGTGGAGTTTATCGATTACCAGTACGTGGTCTCGAATATTTGAACTACAATTGAGATAGCTTCATTTCACCATCGTCTCTTTATCGGCTACATGGTAAAAATGGTGCGGTCGTCTTTTTCCGCATCCTATAAACTGAGGGACAGGATTGTCGAATCAGTTAAAAAGATTTCAACCGAAAATAGTTCATTCGGTCGTTATTTGGGCAATTATCCTGACCGGGATATTATTCCGGATACGGCAGTACCTGTTCAACCGATCGTTATGGACTGATGAAGCTCTCTTAGCAATTAGTTTTGTCAAATTCTCGCTGAAGGAATTGATCAACCGGCCTTTATTAGACAATCAAGCAGCTCCATCCGGATTTATCGTATTAACAAAAATAATCATTGGACATTTGGGGAATAAGGATTACACCCTGCGGATTATTCCTATTATTTCCGGTATTCTGATCGTCCTGTGCGCTTTCTTCCTTAGTCGAACGGTTTACAAAACCAGCTTCGGCCGGATTATATTTATCGCATTAATGGCTTTTTCCCCCATACTAATTTATTATTCTTCAGAATTCAAACAATATTCTGTAGATGTATTGGTTACCACTGCATTACTTCTGGTCGCGCTGACGTATCAAAAATATAAATATGGTGAATTCCTTCTCGCTGGAATGGGCGCTATATGCGTGTGGTTTTCATTCCCAAGTATTTTCACGCTGGCTTCTATTGGAATCGTTCTCTTCATTGACGAATTACGAAAAAAAAATTTGAGGGCCTTATACCGGCTGGTCCTGATTGGGATCATCTGGATCGCGAGCTTTTCACGGATTAACCTCTCCACCTTGCATGACATTTCTGCCAATCAATACTTACTCAATTTCTGGCAGCTTGGTTATGCTCCATTCCCGGTCCATTCTCTTCAAGATTTGTGGTGGTATCTTGAAAATATTCTCGGGTTAATTTATATAGCATTTCAACAGTTCCTCCCGCCGCCTGCTGAGGCAAACCCAAATTGGTTCGGATTCCTCAATTTGGCCTATCTACTAATTTTTATTGGCGGGATAGTCTTTACATACAAAAGGTCAAGAAAATTATTTTTTATAAGCGCAGCGATTATCGGCTTCAACCTGGCTGCATCAGCATTGCACATCTATCCATTTCGCAGCAGGCTGATTCTTTACCTGGTCCCGATCATTTTCCTCTTCGTGGCTATGTTTATTGAAGAATTGTATTTAAGTAATAAACACTGGCAGAGAATAGCCTCTTATGGCATTGCGCTTTTTCTGATCGCAATGCCGCTTCTAACTGCTGCAAATATATTTGTCAAGCCTATATCTTACCCCAACATAAAGGGCGCTATGAATTTCTTAGAAAGCGAAATAAAACCCGATGATTACATCTCATTGAATGCCTGGGCATATGCCCCCTTCATGTATTATCGAAGACGATATGACTTCAAACAAAATACATTTACCGGGCAGATACCTGATAACAACAGCGCAGCAAATTATCTGGAATCTTTATGCCGGGGGAACACGCTCGGCCGGACATGGATCATCTATACCCAGGATTTGGAGGGGGTAAAATCCTTCATCGATCGATTAACGGAATTACGACCACTTTTAGCATCCTGGAATTCCGACCGTGCAGGTGTATATCTTTTTGATTTTTCAGGTCTTGAAACTTGCAATAATACAATTTAAGTCGCAGATAATGACAGTAATGAAATGTATGCCTCCCATATTGAGAGACCGAAGGTATCCAGGCATATAAAGAGACGGTTCGACTAACGATCCGGATCGAATACAATCGGGAGAATCCTCACATGAAAGCGATTGTGCACGAAAAATACGGTTCGCCGGATGTCATTCAGCTCATCGAGGTGGAAAAACCTACCCCTAAAGAGGATGAAGTCCTGGTCAAAGTTCATGCTGCCTCCGTAAATGCCTACGACTGGCATCTCCTCACCTCGGACATATTCCTGGTTCGACTGATGGGCATGGGCTTGCTCAAGCCTAAAAACACCAGGATGGGCGCTGACGTCGCCGGGCGGGTTGAAGCGGTTGGGGGCAGCGTCAAGCAGTTTAAGCCGGGCGATGAAGTGTTCGGAGATATTGCCGCAGGCGGCAGCGGCAGTTTTGCCGAATATGTCGCGGCTCCTGAAAGATTGTTGGCGTTGAAACCGGCCAATCTGTCATTTGAGGAAGCCGCAGCGGTGCCCCTGGCGGCGGTCACTGCCTTGCAGGGTCTGCGCGACAAGGGGCAGATTCAGCCAGGGCAAAAGGTGTTGATCAACGGCGCCTCGGGTGGGGTGGGCACCTTTGCGCTGCAGATTGCCAAATCTTTCGGCGCGGAGGTCACCGCGGTATGCAGCACTCGGAATTTGGACCAGGCGCGCGGGCTGGGCGCCGACCACGTGATCGACTACACTCAAGAAGATTTCACCAAGAGCGGGCAGCAGTACGACTTGATTCTTGCAGCGAACGGGTATCACCCGCTTTCGGCGTACAAGGCTGCATTAACTCCTCAGGGCATTTACGTCATGGCGGGAGGTTCCCCGCCTCAGCTCTTCCAGGCAATTCTCCTGGGTTCTTTGATGTCGAACAGCGGCGGCAAGACACTGGGAATCGTATCGGCGAAGGCAGACCAGAAGGACCTGGTTTATATCAAGGGACTTCTGGAAGCCGGCAAAGTAAAAGCGGTCATCGACCGAACTTACCCATTAAGCGAAACAGCCGAAGCCCTCCGCTATCTTGGTGGTGGACACGCTCGCGGCAAAATCGTCATCACCATAGCATAGAAGGACGCAGCCTGGCAAAGGGAGAGGGGCAGATATATGAGAGCGATTTTATGGACCGAATACGGGCCTGCGGAGGTGCTGCAGCTCCAAGAGATCGAAAAACCGACACCCGAAGGACAATGAAGTCCTGGTAAGAATTTATGCGACCACCGTGAGCACCGGAGACTGTGAATTTCGCAGTCTCAAGCTCCCGCTCTACTTCTCGCTTCCCCTGCGAATTTTCGTGGGTCTCACCAAACCCAAAAGGATCAGGATATTGGGACAGGAGCTTTCGGGGGAAATCGAGGCGACCGGCAAAGACGTGAAGCGCTTCAAGGTAGGCGACCAGGTTTTTGCATTTACCGGTTTTAATCTCGGCGCGTATGCCGAATATATCTGCCTGCCTGAAGGAGGGCTGCTGGCGATCAAGCCGGCCAATTTGACTTATGAGGAAGCGGCAGCCATCCCGCTCGGAGGGCTGGAGGCAGCGGATTTTCTGCGCAGAGCAAATATCCGCAGCGGGCAGAAGGTCCTGATCATCGGCGCGGGTGGGAGCATCGGTACGCTTGGGGTGCAGCTCGCCAAGTATTTCGGGGCTGAAGTGACTGCCGTGGACAGCACGGGGAAATTGGATATGCTGCGCTCACATCGGGGCAGACCACGTCATCGATTACACTCGCCAAGATTTCACCAAAAGCGGCGAGAGCTACGATGTGATCTTCGATGTTATCGGGAAGAGCTCGTATTCGGGCAGTCTAAGGCTGCTCAAAAAGAATGGATACTACCTTCTAGGGAATCCATCGCTGACCAACCGGGTCCGCGGGCGCTGGACTTCCCTGGTCAGCAGCAAGAAAATGATATTTGCGACTGCGAGCCGCAATGCGGATGATCTAATTTACCTGAAAGAGCGGATCGAGGCGGGGCAGCTGAGCCCTGTCATCGATCGGCGCTACCCATTGGAGCAAATTGTCGAGGCGCACCGCTACGTCGAAACCGGAGCCAAACAGGGGTGCGTCGTCATCACTGTGTGATAAAGGGAAGGTTGGCAAGATGACAATCAATAACATGCTTATCGGCGCACATTCAATCATTTACAGCAAGAAACCCGAAGAGGACCGGGCCTTCCTCCGCGATATTTTGGGGCTTTCGTATATCGATTCCGGCGAAGGGTGGCTCATCTTCGGTCTGCCTCCCGCCGAGCTGGCGGTTCATCCATCCGCAGAGAATAATGTGCACGAATTCTATTTCATGTGTGCGGACATCCATGCATTCGTTGCTGCGATGGAAGAGAAAGGTGTTTCCTGCAGCCCAATCCAGAGTTTTTCATGGGGTGAGCTTACGCAGGTCACGCTCCCCGGCGGAGGCGAGATTGGGGGTTTACCAGCCCCGCCACGCCCGACCGGTCGGGTAGGTTGGGTTGAGCGGATTATTTATTACTTAAGGTTTATGCGTACTAAGCGAAACCCAACATCGAGATGGGATGTTGGGTTTCGGGGCCACGCTTAAGGTATCCCAATTAATCTGATAAACGCGCCAGCAGATAACGAACCCGCAGTCACCAGGTCGCCGGTTTCAAGACTGCTACGGTTGGGTCCCCGGGCTGGTAATGGCGCAAGTTGAATGTGGCCAGGAGACTGCATCCTTCCCGGATCGCAGCGACCAAAATTGGTAGATCTTCCGGGTTGGCTGAGCCAGCGTACGCGGCGAGTTCGGCTGGATCGGGGTCTTCAACGATTTTCAGGCTGCGGTTGACCAACAGCCGGAATGCCGGCAGAGCCTCAGGCATCTTTTCCACCAGGTTGCGCTCGACTTCGGTGATTACCTGGGTGGAAGTGATCCCCTCAATTAACGTGAGCTCGGCCATGCGCAAAATCAGGTTGCTGGCGCTGTGCTCATTGGGAGAGGCTGCACCGGCGAAAAGTACATCCGCATCGACAAAGACGCGCGGCTTTGCCGGCTTCTCAGCCTCCATACTTTTCCTGGACATAGCGAGCGCGCTGCTCGCGCAGCCCATGCAGTAATTCTTCGATGCTCAGGCCGGTCTCCAGGCGCACCTGTTCAATCTCACGCGCCAGCTCAGGGACCATGGGTACCATCGGCGTAAGGACGAACACCCCATCCAGGTCCACCAGGCGGAAAATATCGCCGTTCTCGATGCCATATTTTTCTCGCAGCTCCGCTGGTAGGGTTATCACCCCCCGGTTGCGTACTTGAATCACGACATCCATGATTGTGCTCCTTACTGTAAATCCGCAATTGCAGAAATTCAGTAACAGTATAGCATAAAATCGGGTTCATCGGAGATCAACAATTTACCAATTACCCCACAGGGGTAATCCCATGTAGCCTGATTCAGTCATTCCGACGAGCGCGCTGTTTCGTAGCGTCTAGCGAGGAGGAATCCCTAAAACCTAATTCGACTAATTACCTGCAATGGATATATAAGATTGTCGTCTCAGGGATGCCTCGCTATCGCTCGGCATGACTTCGGAAATCGTAAATTAAAAAAAGCGTTCGTTCCCTTTCGATTTTTGCGGAACGATTTCCCCCTTACTCTTCCTTCTTGATCTCCGCCTGTCTCAGCGTGTACTTCGCCAGGGCGCTGCGCTCCACCGTCACCCCCAGCCCCGGCCTCGGCGGCACGTCGATCGTGCTGTCCGGGTTGAGCGTGAAGCGCTCCGCGGTGATGTCCTCGCGGTAATAGCGCTCCGTGGCGGAGATGTCGCCCGGCAGGCTGAAACCGGGCAGCGAGGCCAGCGCCAGGTTGCGACGCCCGCCCCACCCCGGTCTCCAGCATCCCGCCGCACCACACCGGCACGCCCTGCGCCAGGCACAGGTCGTGGATCGCCAGCGCCTCGCTCAAGCCGCCCACCCGCCCGGCTTTGATGTTGATCACCCGGCAGGCGCCCATCTCCAGCGCCTGGCGGGCGTGCCGCGCCGAGACGGATGCTCTCGTCCAGGCAGAGCGCGGTCCTGAACTGCGTTCTGCAGCCGGCTGTGGTCCCACAGGTCGTCCTCAGCCAGCGGCTGCTCGATCAGCAGCAGGTCCAGCTCGTCCAGGGGCAGCAGCGCCTGCGCCGTCTCCAGGGTATAGGCCGAGTTGGCGTCCACCTGCAGGCGGATGGTCGGGAAAGCCTCGCGCACCGCCTGGGCATCGCCGACGTCCCGGCCCGGCTTGATCTTGATCTTGATCCGCCGGTAGCCTTGCTCCAGGTAGCGCCCCACAGCCTTCACCAGCGCCTGCGGGCGAATCCTGCATGCCGACCGAGACGCCCACTGCCACCTTCTCCCGCACCCCGCCTAACAGTGACCTTAGCGAGCGCCTCTGCTGCTGCCCATATAGGTCCCACAGCGCCATCTCCAGCCCGGCTTTGGCCATGCGGTTGCCGCGCACCCAGCCACCCGCTCTGCCAGCTCGGCGGGCGTTTCCAGCCCCGCCTCAAGCACCGCCGGGGCCAGGAACTCGCTCAACAGCGCCCAGGCGGTGAGCACAGTCTCGTACGAATAACCTGGATCCCGGTCGGCGACGCACTCCCCCCAGCCGCTGGTTCCTTCGCTCAGCGCCTCCACCAGCACGCAGTCGCGTGTCTGGATGCGCCCGAAGGAGGTCTCGAAGGGCGCAACCAGGGGCATCCTGACGTGGTAAAGGCTGATGCGCTCGACGATCACAGCGTGCTCTCTCCGTGGCTCAGCACGTAGAAGCTGCGCGAGGGTGCGCCCTCCAGGTGCACGAAATCCGTGACCAGGTAGCCGCGCTCGAACAATCCCTGGAACAGCTCGCGCAGGTGATAACGCCAGGTTCGAGCCAGCTCGAAATCGTCCGCCTTGAGCGCCAGGAAATCTGCGGGAAGCTCCACCAGCAGCAGGGCTTCGTGTTTATCCTCAGGCAGCTCGACCTCCTCTGCCGGCTGCGTCCACCTGCCATCGCCCGGCGTGCTGGGGTTCAAGATGCGCGCCCCGGCTGCCAGGAAATTCGCCAGGTCCAGGCTGCGCCGCGGCTTGCTGCTCAGGCGGTGGTGCACTCGCTGTGTGTTTACCCACCAATCCACCTGGAAACGGTCCGAGGGCAGCCCGGCATTCAGCGCATCTCGCATCTCGCCGTAGAGGTCGGTATGGTAGGTGCTGCACACCGCGCCCAGGCGGGCGATATTCAAATAGGCATTGCGGCTGAGCAGTGGGTCGTATGTCCAGGTGACCAGGTCTAATCCCTGGTGGCGCACCATCTGCCACTGCGCTCGTTTGAGGGCAAAACCCAGTCCCCGGCTGCGGTAGTCGGCGCGCACTCCCAGCATGTGCGAGCAGTGTTTCAAGCGTGGTCCATCCGGCGTGTTGTAGAACCCCGGAAAGCCGAACACGAACCCAACCGGCTCACCCCGATCTCCCGTTCCGGAGCTATCCGCATCCGGGTACGCCCCGATCACCAGCCCGCCGTTATGCGCTGCGGTCAGCAGCAGGTGGGCGGGGACCACGTCCCGCTCGCTCTGCGGCCAGACCTGGCTCTGCAGCCGCTCGATGGCGTGCATCTCGTGCGGCTCTTCCAGAATGTGCAGGCTCCAATCCGCCATGTCGATCCTGTACCGTATTGGCTTGCGCTCAGCGCCGCGGGTATGCCGCATTGCCCAGCTGCATGCGCAGGTCCTGCCCTTTCAGATAATCCAGCTTTTGTCCGAAGCGCGCCGGCGCCAGGCGGAATTCGCGCGGCACAGCATCCAGCGCGGTGGTGCGGTTGGACGCCAGGTAATCGATCCAGTAGGTCGTTACCGGCAGCCTGGGAAAAAGCGGCTCGAGGACCACGGACAGACTGCGCAGGTACGGCGGGCGAGTATTGAACAGCCGGCGGCGGATCCCGCTGGCCTGCATGACCATCTCCACGACCTGGCGGAAGGTAAAATACTCGGGCCCGCCGACCTCGAAGATGCGGTTGTGCGTATCGGAATCATCCAGCGCCCAGGTCAGGCAGGTCGCCAGATCTTCCACCCAAAAAGGCTGCACCAGGTTCTTGCCGTCCCCTGGCACCAGGAACAGGTAAGGGACGCTGCGCAGCAAGCGCGCCAGGTTCGTGGTGAAGTGATCCTGCCGCCCGTACACGATCGCAGAGCGCAGGATCGTATAATCCAGTCCGCTGCGGCGGATGAACTCTTCAGCGATCGCCTTGGCTTTCAACATCGGGTAAGCCGAGGCGCGGTCCGCGCCCAGGTGGCTGACGTACAAGAGGCGTTTCACCCCGCTATCTGCGGCTGCCTCCACCAGCATGCGCGTCCCCTGGATCTCGACGTCCATCAATCCGGTGCGCGTGGTACGCCACTCGCTGCTCGCCAGGTGGTAGATTGCTTCGACGCCCACCATTGCTGCCTGCAGCCCGCGCCGGTCAGACAGGCTGGTTACCGCGATTTCCACGGGGATGCCGCGTGGCAGGTCAGGCGAGATGCGCGAGGGTCGCACCAGGGTGCGCACCGGCAGCTCCCTCTCCGCCAGCTGGCGGATCAGGGCGCGTCCCACGAAGCCTGTCCCACCGGTGACCAGGATCATCGCTCCTCTCTCCTGGGTAAATCCGTGACTCTCAGCTGCAATGCGCGTTTGGAGGAAGAGAAAGACAGGGGAACGCAGATTTTGCCGCTTCATGGAGAGTCATTATAGCACGCCCTCCCGGGCGCTCCTGCCGGGCAGGCTCACACCTGCTGCTGCGCGCTCAGTGGCGGAGCACGGGCAGGAACTGCCGGTTGGGTCCAGCCGGCGGGATTGGCGTGCGGCTCGGGGTGGGTGAAGCGGTGCGGGTTGGCGTCGCGCCCGGCACACCGCTTGGCGTTGGCGTCCTGGTCGAGCCGCTGAAAGCGTTCGAGATCGTAACCACAAAGCCGGAAGCGGTCGCGGAAAGCACCTGGACGGAGATATGATTCGCCGCGTCGTTGAAAGTCTCGCCGGGCAGCCACATCGCCGCCGCGTCGCCGGTATTCCCGTTCCCATCGATATCCACGATGTGCGCCGGGATATTGCGGGTCGTATCCACCTCGTGGATGACCACCGCTTGCCCGGGCAGCTTGACGTCGTAACCGACCTTGCGGCGTACTTCAACCGTATAGAAATGAGTTGCCGAGCCGCCGATGGGGATTTGGGCCATCAGGAAATTGCCAGTTTGCGGCAACGCCAGCTGCTCCAGGGTAATCGTCGCCTGGTTCCCGGCGGAGATAGTGTCGCGCCGGGTCGCGCTGATCCACCCATCGATGTTCTTGTGATAGGCAATCGTGTGCTGTCCCAGGCAGCCGTAAGTCGGGTCACGGGAGTTGCCGCAGTCCGTCCAGGTGTCGCTCATGACGTCCCAGCGGTTATCGTAAGTCTGCCCGTAATTGCCGGAGGAATGCGGCAGCCCGAAGCCGTGTCCCATCTCGTGCTCGATGACTGTGATGTCCGCGTATCCCCAGGGCGGCTCCCAGGTCATATACCAGCGGCGATTGGCACCATCCAATGTCAGCCAGCGGCTGCCACCCCAGGCATAGCCATCCAGATCGAAGTTGAACATCATGTTGATGCCAAGGTAGGTGGAGAAATTCACCGCCGCATCGGCAACAGCGGTGCAGTCCTGTGCGCCGCGGTTCAGGTCCATCGCCCCGTCATGGACATAATAAGAGCGCGGGTTTGGAAGCACGTACCAGTGGGCGACAGAGCCGCTCCCGGCTACGTTCATCAAGTTGTAGGATTGCTCGCGCCAGTAATGGTCGAGCCCCGGGTAAGCGCTGCCGTACATCCCTTGAAAGAAGCTGGGTGTGCGCGGCTCGGCGGCATAGTCGCTGAACTTGCACAGCAAGGTGATCCAGGGTTGAGAGCCCAGTACCGGTGGATTTTCCGGCAAATCACCACTCCCTACCGCCTCAATCGAAGTGATCTCCCAATACCCCGCAGAGCCATCCGAGAGGCGCATCCCTCCCCCGACCTTGACATATTTCCCGGCGAGGGCTGCCAGCTGGTCGTACGGTAAGGGTAACGGCTCGGGCAGGTGGAGCGCGATCTCGCTCCCATCCGGAGTGAGCAGCGAGACGTGCAGCTGGCTCTCTCCCGCTCCTTGCGGGTCACCCCAGGCAATATTCAGCCATCCGGAGATTTCCCCCGGATCATTCCCCGCCGAGCCTCTCCCTGGCAGCGCCATCCCGCTGAAGAGGATAACTGCCAGCACGATAAAGAAATATTTAGATAAATTAGCATATTTGCGCGTCAATTCCGGTCTCTCCCACGTCGATGCAGTTTGCGATGCAATTTGCGATGCAATACGCGATTGATATTTACACTACTATACAATACAAATTGCATTGAATCAAGTGAAAAATGCTTAAAACCGGCGCTTTCCAGCCGGTCTTACGAGACTGTAAATTCAGACCTGCAATCCTTCCTCCCTTATGGTAAACTCCAGCCATTCTATTCAGGAGGAGCTGCGGAATGCCGCCGGGATACTACCGCCACCCAACAATCAGCCAGGACGCGATTGTGTTCGTGTGTGAGGACGATTTGTGGACGGTCCCTGTGGATGGGGGCATCGCCCGCCGCCTGACCTCCAACCTGGGCGAGGTATCCTATCCCCTGCTCTCTCCGGATGGGACCCAGCTTGCTTTTATCGGGCGCGAAGAAGGCCACGCCGAGGTCTATCTCATGCCAGCCGCTGGAGGACCCGCCCGCCGGCTGACCTACCTGGGAGCCTCAGACACCCAAACCGCAGCCTGGACTGCGGATGGAAGCATCCTGTTCAGCAGCAATGCGGGTCACTGGTACCTGCGGTTCCTGCAGCTCTATCGAGTCGGCGCGGATGGCAGCGCTCCCGAACGTCTTCCCTACGGGCTCGCCAACGATATCTCCTTCGGGCCCGGCGGGGCGATCGTGCTCGGCAGGACCAGCGCCGAGCCTGCGCGCTGGAAGCGCTATCGCGGGGGGACGAAAGGCCAGATTTGGATCGATCCAGGTGGAGCAGGTGAATTCCGCTCGCTGATCGAGCTGCCTGGCAACCTGGCCCATCCGCTCTGGATCGGCAGCCGGATATACTTCATAACTGATCACGAGGGGATCGGCAACCTGTACTCCTGCCTGCCGGATGGGAGCGACCTGCAGCGCCACACAGATCATGACGATTTCTACGCCCGCAACCCCAGCACTGACGGCAAAGCGAATCGTCTACCACGCCGGTGCTGATCTCTACCTGTACGATCCCGCTGAGGGCAAGAGCCGGATCGTTCCCATCCAGTTCCACTCACCCCAGACCCAGCGCAATCGCAGGTTTATCGATCCCGGGCGCTACCTGGAGGACTGGGCGCTGCATCCCAAAGGCCATGCTATGGCGGTTACCGCCCGCGGCAAGCTGTTCAGCTTCTCGAACTGGGAAGGTCCGGTAATCCAGCATGCAAAAAACGACGAACCCTTGAGTCCCGATAACGTCAAGACTGCGGTGCGCTTCCGGCTGCCCCGCTGGCTGAAGGATGGCAAACGGCTGGTCGCGGTCACGGACGCCGGCGGAGAGGAAGCATTTATTATTTTCCACAAAGATGGCTCAGATCAGGGCGAGCGCCTGGAAGGTCTGGATATCGGCAGACCTGAAGCCGTGGCAGTCAACCCTCAGAAGGACCAGATCCTATTCAGCAATCATCGCTACGAATTAAGCTGCCTCGACCTGGAAACCCGCGAGCTGCGCTTCATCGAGCGGGGCAAGGCAAACCCAATTCAAGGCTTTGACTGGTCCCCGGATGGGCGCTGGGCTGTCTTCAGCGCATCGATCTCTTTGCAGCGGACAGCTTTAAAGCTCTGGGATGCGGAAAGTGGAGAGGTCACCCTGCTGACCGAGCCTGTGCTGCGCGACATTGCTCCAGCATTTGACCCCTCTGGGGGTTTTATCTACTTCCTGGCGTACCGCGATTTTGACCCGGTGTACGACAGCGTGCAGTTTGACCTCGGTTTCCCGCGCGCCATGAAGCCCTACCTGATCACCCTGCGTAAGGATCTGATGTCGCCCTTTATCCCCCAACCGCCTCTCGACGAAGAGGACGAAAAATCCGAAGAGGAGCCGGAGGGCGAAGAAACCTCTGAGGAGAAATCGGAGGAAGGAGATAAGGAACCCGAAGCAACCTCCTCCGAGAAGGAGAAGGAAAAAGAATTTGCCGAGGGCGAAAGCGAAGACGAAGAGCTGGAACCTGTGGTTATCGATCTGGAAGGGATCCAGGAACGCATCCTTGCCTTTCCGCTGCCGGTTGGACGCTATGGCCGGATTGCCGGAGTGCAGGGGGGAAAAGTGGTCTACACCCGCTACCCCGTTGAAGGAAGCCTGGAGGAGGATGACGAAGAGGATCATCGTGGCTCTGGCACTCTATTCTCCTATAGTTTTGCCGACCAAAAAGAAGATGTACTCACCCAGGGAGTTGATTCCTTCAAGGTCACCTCCAATGGCGCCTGGCTGTCTTATTTATCCCATAAACACTTGAGGGTGGTTAAAGCAGGTGAAAAACCCGGCGACGAGGGCAGCTCCCCTACCCGCCGGACAGGCTGGATCAATCTATACCGGTGCAAAGTCTCGATTATCCCTGGCGCAGAGTGGCGGCAGATGTTCAGAGAAGCCTGGCGCTTGCAGCGCGACCAATTCTGGACCGAGGATATGTCCCAGGTCGATTGGCTGGCTGTCCACGACCGCTATTTGCCATTGGTGGATCGAATAAGCAGCCGTTCTGAGTTTTCTGACCTGATGTGGGAGACGCAGGGTGAGCTGGGTACCTCGCATGCGTACGAGTTCGGCGGCGATTACCGCCCAGAGCCTATCTACCACCAGGGATTTCTCGGTGCAGAATTTGAATTTGACAGCACAGCGAACGGCTGGCGGATTGCGCGCATCTACTCCGGCGATCCAGGCAGCAGCACCGCACAATCGCCGCTGCGCCAGCCAGGGGTGAATATCCAACCTGGCGACGTACTCCTGGCGATCAATGGGCAGCGCCTCTCAGCCCAGGTCACCCCGGCCCGCGTCCTGGTCAACCAGGCTGCAGAAGAAGTTCAGTTGACTATCCTTGTCCCTGAAGAGACTCAGCCCCGGACGGTTACCGTCAAGACCCTGGTCCGTGAAGAGCCAGTACTCTACCGTGCCTGGGTCGAGGCTAACCGCCGCCGGGTTCATTCAGCCACCGAGGATCGCGTCGGCTACTTGCACATACCCGATATGGGTCCGTCTGGTTATGCCGAGTTCCATCGCGGTTACCTGGCAGAAGTGGACCGGGAGGGTCTCATCATCGACCTGCGCTTCAATCGGGGTGGGCATGTGTCTGCGCTCCTGCTGGAGAAGCTGTCCAGGCAGCGCATCGGCTACGATAAATCTCGCTGGAGCGAGATCCCCGAGCCATACCCGCCCGAATCGGTGCTTGGCCCGATGGTTGCACTGACCAATGAATACGCCGGCTCGGATGGGGACATTTTCTCGCATGGCTTCAAATTGATGAAGCTTGGACCGTTGATCGGAAAGCGCACCTGGGGAGGCGTTATCGGGATCTGGCCGCGCTTTTCGTTGGTGGACGGCACCCAGACCACGCAACCCGAGTTCTCGTTTTGGTTCGAGGACGTAGGCTGGGGTGTTGAAAACTATGGCACGGACCCCGATATTGAAATCGATAATACCCCACAAGATTACGTCAAAGGTTATGATGCCCAGCTGGAGCGAGCTATCGCCGAAATCCTGGATTTGTTTGCTCAAAACCCGCCAAGCTTGCCCGATTTTTCCCAGCGACCGAACCTGGCGTTACCCAAGCTCCCGCGTCGCTGAGCAGAATTTCAGGCAGCTCAAAAATATTAATCACACCTGACACCAGAATTTGGTAGTATATCCATAGCGTGCTGAAATATCCAGCACGCCCAGGCATGCCGGGACGGTGCAACCTGATGAGGTATATTCGTATCGCAGCCATCTCTCTGGTGCTGGCACTCCTCATTCCAACATTTCTATACGCTCACGCCTTCGTGCAGCCGCAGCCATCTTCCTATTATGGTACCGTGCATATCGATGACACCCGGGCTGCCAGCGGTACGGTCATCACTGCCTGGATCGATCACACCCGGTATGCGCAAACTGTCGCAACGCTTAACGTGGACCAGGCAATTTATAACCTGGATGTCCCAGCGGATGATCCGGCAACGCCGTTGAAGGAGGGCGGTGTCTCCAATGATATTGTGCAGTTTCGTATTGGATCTACCCTGGCTCGGGAGACCGGCATATGGTTTTCCGATACGAATACGAACGTCAACTTGAGCGCCTCGCCCAGCGCAATTCACCTGGTTGAATTTCGGGCGCGCAGTGAATCGGCATTTACCATTCCACTTTTTGCGATCGCGATCCTGATCTCTGGCTCTGCTGATTGCCCTCCAGCTGCGTATGCTCCATGCTGCCCATAAACCGTAGTCTTTATTTGCTCACCTGCCTTTTCTGGCAATGTACCCGGCTGTCCCAACCTGGCGTAAACCAGGTTGATAATAAAACCAAGATTCGACACATATCAAAGGAGGTAAGAAATGCGCGTTTCGTACAAAGTTTTAATCGTGATCCTCGTCCTTCTAATGGGAGCCTCTGCCGCCGGCTGTCAAGCCCAACAGAAAGGACCGGTCACAGTGCATGTGTTAGCCATGGAGCAGGCCGGCCCGACGGCGGATGAGATGAATGCCATCGTGGCCGAGTTCAACAAGGCCAACCCCAATGTCAAGGTGGAGATCGAATACGTAGGCTTACGATGCGTTGCACGACAAGATCACCACTGCCATGGCTTCCAAGCCGCCCGCCTATGACGTCTTCCTGGTCGATGACATCTGGTATGCCGAGTTTGCCAAGAAGGGCTATCTCGCCGATGTCAGCAGCAAAATCACCCAGGATATGAAAGACAAGATCTTCCCGGCTGCCTGGGACATCACGACGGTGGGCGGGAAGGCCTATGGCATGCCCTGGCTGCTGGACCAGAAGTACTTCTTCTACAACGAGAAAATCTTGAAGGATGCCGGGTTTACAGCGCCGCCCAAGACCTGGGAGGAGCTGCTCGACCAGGCACGAGCCATCAAGGAGAAAGGCCTCGTCGAATACCCGATCGTCTGGTCGTGGGGCCAGGCCGAAGCAGCCGTCTGCGACTGGGTGACCTTGCTCTACGGCAACGGCGGCACGCTCATGGATGACAAGGGCAAGCCGGCCTTCAACAACCAGGTCAGGCGTCGAGACCCTGACCTGGATGGTGAAGTCCATCGATGAAGGGCTGACCAATCCCGGCCTCGGTCTCCTATGTCGAAGAGGATGTGCGCAACGTCTTCTCGCAGGGCAAGGCCGCCTTCGCCCTGAACTGGAACTACATGTACGACCTGGCGAACTTCAGCGAGAAAGACTCTCAAGGTGACTGGGCAGGTCAAGATGGCGCTGATCCCGGCATTCACGGAGCCGCCAGTGCAGGAACCCCTAGCGCCACCATCGACGGCTCGATGGGCTTTTCGGTAGTCGCTACCTCACCCAATGCGGATGCTGCCTGGAAGTACGTCACCTACCTGACCAGCGAAGACGTCCAAAACCGCTACTCAGCGCACCTGCTGCCCATCTGGAAGACCAGCTTCGAAGGCGACGCCGGGAAGAAGCTGGAGAGCCATCGGCCCAGCGCAGGCCAGTGATGGTGCCGATGTTCAGCGAGCAGTTCCCCTATTCGCACGTGCGCCCCAAAGTGCCGTTCTATCCGGAGGCCTCCAAGGCGCTGCAGCTGGCCTTGCAGGAGGCGCTGACCAAGCAAAAAACGCCTGCCGATGCACTGGACGAAGCAGCTGCCACCTGGCAAAAGTTGAAGTCCCAATAACTTAATCCGAGTGCGGGGGTGGATAGTTCCATCCCCGCACTCTCTCCTCCATGGCTCCCGGACTGCGGAACCCTCCGCCTCAGCCTCCGCCAGCAAGATGCCCGGATCGGCTGGCTTCTGGTCGTGCCCAGCCTGCTGATCATCCTGGGGATCACCCTCCAGCCCATCCTGTCCACGCTATATCTCAGTTTTTTCGACGCTTCATTGGGCATAAATGTTACGAATAAATTCCTCGGGCTGGGCAATTACATCGATCTGCTCAGCGACCCGCTGTTCTGGGTGACCATCGGACGGACGGTGTATTTCATGGTCATCTCGGTGGGGCTGGAGCTGGTGCTGGGTCTGGCGATCGCCCAGCTGATCCGCGCTCATCCGCCGGGATGGCACTTCCTGCGCACCAGCCTGATCATCCCCTGGGCAGTGCCGACCATCGTAACGGGAGCAATGTGGCGCTGGATCTATAACGCCGATTACGGCGCCTTGAACGCCCTGCTCCTGCAGCTCGGTTTGATCGATCACTACATCCCCTGGCTCATCTATCCGCTCCGGGCGATGAACCTGGTCATCATGGCGGACATCTGGCACAGCGTGCCGTTTATCGCCCTGATCCTGCAGGCTGCCATGGCCACCTTACCCCTCGAGCTGGACGAAGCCGCCGCCGTGGATGGCGCCAACGCATTGCAGCGCTTTTTGTATATTCGCCTGCCCCTGCTGCGCTCCGCGATCCTGGTGGCGCTGATCATCCGCACCGTCGAAGCCTTCCGGGTGTTCGATATCATCTACGTGATCACCCAGGGTGGACCGGCCTTTGGCACTGTCACCATTTCCTATCTGACCTACCTGGAGACCTTTACTTACGGGCACCTCGGCCGCGGGGCTGCCCTATCTTTCCTGATCTCGTTGTTCACCCTGCTTTTGGCATTCATCTACATTCGTCTGCTGTATCGACCGGAGGAAAACCGCTGATGCGCCGCCGTAAGCTCACCCGTAACTTCATCCTCTTTCTGCTGACGATCCCGGTATTTATCTTTATCTACCTGCCGATCTTGTGGCTCATCATCTCAAGCATTTCCACCCGTGTCGAGCTGCTCTCCGTCCCTCTCCACTGGATTCCTGCGCACCCCGATCTGAAGAACTACATCGATATCTTGCTCCCCGGGGCGCAAGCATCCGAGGTTGCCAGGACATTCAAGCTCACCCTGCGCAATTCGTTGATCGTAGCCACCTCGGTCACTGCGATTAGCTTGCTCGTCGGATCAATGGCCGCTTACTCGCTGGTTCGCATTCGTTTCCCAATGGCCGCGCTATTACTGATCGCTATATTGGGAGTGCGCATGATCCCTGAAATTTCGCTGGTCATCCCCTTGTACATATTCGCCGCGCGGTTTGGAGTGCTCAACACGCCAATTGTCCTGATCATTACCTATCTAAGCTTTGCCCTGCCGTTCGCCATCTGGCTGATGGCGGCTTTCTTCGAGACGATTCCGATCGAGCTGGAAGACGCAGCACGGATCGATGGCTGCTCGCGGCTGCAAATCTTGTTCTATATCTTGCTGCCGATCTCTGCCCCAGGGCTGGTTTCCACCGCCTTGTTCGTGTTTTTGCTCGCCTGGGATGAATTCTTCTTTGCACTGATCTTCACCAGCACCGTCGCAGCCAAAACCGTCCCGGTAGCCATTGCCGAGTTTACCGGACGTTACGTGGTGGACATCACCGCAATGATGACCGGCGGCGTTCTGGCGGCCATTCCACCGGTCCTGCTCGCCCTGCTTTTCCAACGGTACATCGTCAGCGGGATGACCGCTGGGGCGGTGAAGGGTTGAGCCGCATGACTGAGCAAACTGCTTACGTCGGCGTCGACCTGGGTGGGACGTACGTTAGAGTGGGAATCTTAGATGGTGAAACCGCTCGTTTACTGGCATTCGTTCAGGCGCCGATCGAAGCCAGCCAGGGAGCGGCAAAAGGTATCCATCGCATCATCCGGACAATCGAGAGTGCGCTCGATCAAAGCGGCTGCTCAGCTATCGCTGGAATTGGCATCGGGGCGACCGGGCCGGTCGATCGCCAGAAAGGGTTAATCCAAAACCCATATACCCTTCCGGGCTGGGAGGAGGTCGCGATTTCTGCACCTCTCGCCAGGCACTTCGAGGTGCCCGTGAGCCTGGAGAACGATGCCGATGCCGCCGCCCTGGGAGAATATTGGGCTGGCGCCGGAAAAGGCGCTGAGCGGATGTACATGGTGACCCTGGGGACCGGTATCGGCACTGCGTTGATTTATCACGGTGAAATTTACCGCGGCCTGGACGATGCTCACCCAGATGGCGGTCACCAAATCCTCGATCCGGCTGGTCCAATCTGCTATTGCGGCGCGCGCGGCTGCTGGGAGAGTCTGGCTTCGGGTGCTGCAATTGGTCGCAACGCTCGGGCGAGCCTGGCTGAGCATCCAGGCACGCTGCTCAGTACGCTCTCCACAGGCGACCCCGAGCAAATTGATGCACGGATGGTGGCTGATGCTGCTTTCCAGGGTGATGAGCTCGCTTTATCTATTTACCAGCAGGCAGCTCACTATTTCGCCCTGGGAATTGTCAACGTCATCACCTTGTTCGTCCCCGACGTGATCGTCCTCGGCGGTGGTGTAATGAAAAGCAGTCCCCTCTTTCTGCCGGTTTTGACCCAGGAGGTTGCGGGACATAATATCATGGTGCCCGCAATGCAGGTGAAAATCCTGCTTGCTCAGCTTGGGAGCCAGGCGGGGGTCGTCGGGGCTGCCTATTCAATCTTACAGAAGACAAAGGAAAACAGAATCTGATGGCAACAATTCCATACATCGAAGAAATTCTCAGCCAGCCCGGCGTTCTGAAGGCAATGCTCCAAAATTATGACCGGACCTTGTTAGATGAAGTACGTAGAGCTGTACAATCCGGCAGGTTTGACCGGATCATCTTGACCGGGATGGGGGCCTCTATTTATGGGGTCTACCCGGCTTACTTGCTCCTGGCCGGGCTTGGCTCTGCCCGTTCATTGGCTGGACGCAGCCGAATTACTGCATTATTCACCTGCACTGATTGGCTCGCGCACCTTGCTGTGGATAACCTCTCAATCGGGGCGCAGTGCGGAGCTGATCCCGCTGATCGATTATTCCCGCTCGCCACGTCCTGGCCTGTTACTGGCAACGGTCAATGACCTGTCCAGCCCGCTGGCTTCAACCGCAGATATCACAATCCCGATAGATGCACCAACGGAAAGAACTGTCTCGACACGAACGTATCTGAATACTCTCGCTATCACCCAGCTCGCCGCGCTGGCAATAACTGCACAGGACGCATCCGAGCTGACTGCCCTGCTCAACGAGGCGCAGGCTGACTGCGTGCAAGCCGCGGAAAATATTTCAGATTATCTGAAAAACTGGCAGGACCAGGTAGCTTTATTAAAAGCGACGCTCAGCCTGCCAGACCACCTGATCATCCTCGGTCGTGGACCTTCCCTCGCCTCTGTTCTATGCGGCTCGCTTATCCTGGCTGAAGCGGGGAAAATGCCCAGCATCGCGATGAATGCAGCCGAATACCGCCACGGTCCGCTTGAAATGGTCGGACCGAAGCTGACCTTCCTGGTATTCAATGGGGCTGCTGCAACCGCAGCATTAAATCAAAAACTCGTCAGTGACCTGCTGGACTTTAAGGCAAAGGCATTTATTCTCCACGACCAACCAGTATCGGGATTACCTTCAATCCGGATACCCGCCTTGTACGGGAATCGCCTTACCTATATCCGAAATGATCACGATGCAATTATTAACCATCGCCTTCGCCGAGCTGCATGGATTGGAGCCGGGTAAGTTCTACCAGGGCAATAAAGTGGTTCTGGTAGAATAGAGCACAACCGGGGTTCGTTGGTTATTGCAGGCGCCGGTAGAAAGAACGATCATGGATATCGGCAAATATCGGATGTACTTACAGCAATATATTCAAGAAGCCTACGACGAAAGCGATGGATCCAAAGCAGGTATTTCAAGCTATCTGTGGGAGAAGAAGATTACCGGGTTAGTGGTCCGGGATAAGAAGGAGAAAGAAGCGGCTTTGCAGGAAGCGAAGCGTATCTTTGATCAAAACCGGCACTGGCCGCTCGAGATCATTCTTTCTTACCTGGGCGTGGAATTGAGCCAGCGCCAGGGAACATAGCAAACATACCTTTCAAGAATTGCCGAACAAACCGGGAAAGACGGATAAAGCTACCAATAATATCGATAGCAAAATTAATACCACCACCACAATTATGGCAATGATGTTGAAAGAACGCTTGTTGGCAAAATTTCCCATGAGCCGGCGGTCATTGATCAAGATCAACATAAAGATCAAGATGAACGGCAGTAATATTCCATTTAATGTTTGACTGGCGATCATCGCCTGGATCAGCGACTTGATGGGCAGAAGGATGATTGCCGCCCCCAGGACGATCATCACGGTAAAGATCGAGAAGAATATTTTTGCTTCTGAAACCTCTCTGCTGAGACTCAACTCCCACCCGAACGCTTCGCAAACTAAATATGCGGTTGAAAGCGGCAGGATAGCTGCAGCAAATAACGAGGCGTTTAATAACCCGATTGCAAAAAGCAGCTGGGCGTAGTTCCCCGCCAGGGGACCCAATGCAAGCGCGGCATCCTTCGCAGTCTGGATATGGATTCCATTCCTGTACAATGTTGACGCACAGGCAATCATGATAAAGCAGGCAACCACCACCGCAAACAAGGAGCCAACTACTACGTCCAGGATCTCAAGGCGGTAGTTCTCGACCTGGATCCCTTTGTCCGCGATAGAAGACTGCTGGTAGAACTGCATCCAGGGCGCAATTGTTGTGCCGATGATGGTGATAAATAATGTCACGTAGGCAGCATTGAGCTGGAAGCTGGGGGTAGCAAACGATTTTGCTACGACCAGCCATTCAGGATGGGACAGAACACCGGACAGAATATAAGCAATGAATATCGTGCTGGCAACCAGGAAAATTCGCTCGATATTTTTATAGTTCCCTTTGAATACGAGCACCCAGACCAATAGGGCAGCCAGGGGAACTGAAATATACTTGCTGACGGAGAATATTTCCATGCTGGCTGCCACACCAGCAAATTCGCTTACGGTATTGGCCAGGTTGACGAAAACCAGGAATAAAAGCAAGATCGCTGTCACGCGGACGCCCGTCCGCTCCCGGATCAGGTCAGCCAGGCCTTTTCCCGTCACCACCCCCAGGCGGGCGCTCATTTCCTGCACCAGGATTAATGCCAGAGCGACCAGCGGCATCATCCATAAAAACCCGTAGCCGAAATGAGCCCCGGCGACGGAATAGGTCGATATCCCGCCTGCGTCGTTATCGACGTTGGCAGTGATGATTCCCGGCCCGATTACGGAAAACAGTAATATCAGGCGCAAGCGGTAGGGTCTGAAGCGTTTCCAGATCAGTTTGGTCGCCTGCATAGTCGGAGTTAATGGTAGAGATGCGGTAGGCGCTTTTTCCAGGCAGTGGGGATGATCTTATCCAGGGCATCATCTGCAGTCACGATCCCGTGCAGATGCCTTTCATCGTCGATCACCGGGATCGCAACCAGATCATATTTTGCAATTGCCTGGGCGCAGTCATCCTGGCTATCTTCGAGGTGGACGCTGACCACCCGCTTAATCATTAAGTCTGATACTTTGACTTCGGGCGGAGAAATGACCAGCTCGCGGAGCGAAAATACCCCTACCAGCTTGTCCGCCGGATCGGTGACGAAAACATAAAAGATGGATTCGACTTCCTGGGCCTGCTCTCTCAGCAGTCCGATCACCTGCTCGGCGGTGAGGTCCGGATGAACCGCGACAAATTCTGTGGTCATGATCCCGCCAGCCGAATCATCCGGATAGGTAAGCAGCTTGCGAACTTCATCCGCCTCATCGTCTTCCATGAGCTCGAGCAATTCCTGGCTGCGCTCCTCCGGCAGCTCTGCCAGCAGGTCTGCGGCCTCATCCGGCTCCATCTCTTCCAGAACATCCGCCACTCGCTCATTAGACATGCCCTCGACCAGGCTTGCCTGGAAATCGGGTTCGACTTCTTCCAGGGTGTCTGCCAGGGTTTCCAAATCCAGAGATTCCAGGAATTCCCTGCCTTCCTGGCGGGTAAGGTCAGTCAAAATATCCGCCAGGTCTGCCGGGTGCAGCTCAGTAATCTTCTCGCTGGGAACTTTCAGGCGCAACGGCTGGTCGCTGGCGATCAGCTCCACATCCACCCATGAAATTGAGCCTGGCTGTGACCCGCGCCCGACCCGGTTTGCCAGTCGCCGGCTTACACCGCTGAGACCCAAACGGCGGATGAGGGCTGCCCCGCTGATATCGACATTCGCGACGAATATTCCCCCATTTACTCGGGTTAGCTCAAGGTCATTGACCCGCACCACCCGCACTCCGTTCGTATCGATAATCTGTTTGTCGAGCACGTCGCGGATCAGGTACATGTCGCCTGGGGAAGGAATGTAAGGAGATAAATCTGCTTGACGTTTATTTAAAGATACGGCAGGAGCAATCAGGACTGTGACATCATTGATGGGAACCATCCTGCTTTGGTTCCCGCGCTTGACTTCTAGTGCAACAATCTTTGGAAGGGGAATATCGCCTTGAAAATTGGCTAATAGCTCTTTCAGATTTCCAATCAGCACTCCGTCCAGGTCTGCGACCGGGCGACCGACCAGTTCGCTGATAAACGGCATATTCCACCTCCTTTTCTATTAGTCTATTGATGCTTGCTGCGACGATATATTTCTAACAGGGTAATTCAGGGCACTCGAATATTAGCACCATCGATAGCATTCGTCAATTAACAGACTTGTTTTTTGTGAATAATTGCACCGCTCATTTCTACTCCAAATAAACTGCTTGATACCTACCAGGTACCTGGTAAAGCCATCGAGCACAAACCTTACTGCTTATAGAATTCACATTACAATATCGTTAATCATCTCAATTATGTGCAAAATCCCTTACTTCCACGATTAGAATCATCCAATGACCCGCCTGGATTGCTCGGTGGCATTTATCATTTTTGGCGCTTTTCTGCTCGGCGCATGCGGCGAGCGTCTGCAGCCAGCTGTAAACCCAACCAGTATTCCTCCTCTATCCCCAACATCTCCATTGCTAGCGAGTACTTCCCCTGCGTCCTTGACCCCTGCGCCAACCAGCACACTCACCCCCACCGTGACCATGACGCCGTTGCCCAGCTCTACTCCGACGACGACCCGCACCCCGACGATCTCAACCACACCGACAATTACCTTAACCCCGACCCCTGATTTCCCCGACGCCACGGTTCTTTTACGGGCATTTTGTCGCTACGGACCCGGTAAGGCATATCTCTACTCGGACGAGCTGAACATCGGCGATCATGTCGAGGTGCGTGGGCGCAGCATGGCAGGCAGCTGGCTGTGGGTTAAGCCAGATGACCTTGACCGAAATTGCTGGGTCGCGCCATCCGTAATCGAAATCCAGGGGGACATCACGAAGCTGAACCGAGTGACGACCCGCTTACCTCACTCTACGCTTTACGGTCCACCGGATGATGTCGAGGCGAGCCGCTCTGGCGATAGTGTAACGGTTTCCTGGGAGCGGGTATGGATGACCGAAGATGACGATCGTGGATACTTAATTGAAGCGACCGTTTGCCAGAGTGGAAGCTTGCTGTCAGTTGCGGTTCAAACTACGGATACATCCTACGAGTTCACGGATGAGGCCGGCTGCTCTGGAGCTTCCGGGGGAAAGCTTTACACGGTGGAGAAGCATGGCTATACCGACCCGGTAGAGATTCCCTGGCCATGATAGCCAACCTCAAATTGAGATCAACGCAATCGCGAGCACGCACAAACCCGCACCGATCCATTGTACGCGTGACACATGCTCCTTAAGGATAACTACGGCAAGTAAGACGGTTACTACCGGGTACAAAGAAGCCAGCATTACCACGATGTCCAGCCGGGCGAGCTCTTTCGCCAGGACAAAGAATATATTCCCACCGGCATCCAGCACGCCGGCGAGAACAGCAACCGGGTTATTTACGACGGAAGGCAGTGGCAGCCGCCGCACGAAAAGCATCACCAATCCCGTGATCAGCGCCATCGAGCGGGCGATAATCAGCGGTGTGAACACCCAACCAGGTTCGACCTGAGCAATCAGGATAAAAAACCCAGCGAACCCTACGCCCGCCAGAATTGCCAGAAAGATTACCTGCCGGCTCACTTTTGTGCCGCCTTTCGCTGGTTGAGTGACCAACCAGATTCCGGCAAGCGCCAGGGCAAATCCAAGCAGCTGAGGCCGTCCCGGCAACCCGATTACCAATATAGTGAAGAGCGCGGTAAGCTTGCCCCGACGACTGCTGCCAGCGATGCGGCTATAGCTGTATGGCCCATGCTCAGCGCGCTGTATAGGCAGGCAATGCCGATGGATCCTAGAATACCTGCCAGCAGAGAGAATATAATGCCTCTGAGAGGGGGAAACGTCTCGTGCTGCCAGAGTGCGCAGACGCCCAGGAGGACCACTCCAGCGAAGGCAGCTATTACCAGTATTTGAAAAGGATGGCTCTTACGGGAGGCATATCCCCCGCTGAAATCTCCACCTCCCCACATTCCGGCTGAGAGCAGCGCGGAGATAATTCCAGATGAGCCAATTACTGGCATAAATTTTCTTCCTGGCCTGGACAGCAGCTCATTTGTTTATTTGGGTGCCCTGATTAAAAAATAAAAGACATGGTCGGCGTCCTCAACCTTCCAGGTCTTTTATTTTGAAGGTTTTGTCTACGAAAGCCTCATTATTAGGACTTACGCAGTTCGCTGAGGAATTGCCGGAAATAGGGGTGTAGGGCGGGCATCCGCCCTACACCCCTATTTCCGGACTTTTTTCCTTCAGTGGCGTAACTCCTAATTATTTAACAGGTGTATACACGATCCCGTACACGTTTTCGCCATATTGAAAGCGAATGGGTTCCCAGCTGGCTTTGACCGTCTTCCCAACCTTCAGCTCATTCAATGAGCTGGCGTTGATCTGACCCATCGCTTTGATCCCGTTTTCAAATTCTGCGACGCCAATAATGAGATAACGTTGGTCAAAACCCCAGGGGAGGTTGAATATTTGGGTGTAAGTAATCAGTTTAGCATCCCCTTGTGGGGTAATAATCTCGAATTCGCGACCCTTACAGGCTGTGCAGCGATCGTGATATGGGTAATGGATTTTGCCACAGCTCTTACAGCGATAGGCTTCAATAGCGACAGCTTTCATTGATCTACCCTCCGCAGGATAAATACAAGCACGTTGTTACCGAAACCACCAAAATTAATGGTTAACCCAGTTTTGGCGTTTTTTACTTGCCGCTCATTGCTCAGCTCATGGCGCAGCTGGAAAACGATATCCACTACCTGCGCGACGCCGGTAGCGCCGACGGGATGGCCGCGCGCTTTCAACCCGCCGGACATATTGAGCGGTATCTGACCTCCCAGGCTCGTTTTACCGGTAATGGCTGCCTTCCCGCCTTCACCTTTTTTGAAGAAACCGATATGCTCGCTTTCGGCGATCTCCAGGATGGTAAAGGCGTCGTGCAGTTCAGCCACATCGATATCGGAGGGCTTAAGTTTGGCTCGCTCGAAAGCCTGCTGAGCAGCCAGCGTTACCGCTTTGAGATCGGTGGGATCGTCGCGTTCCTGCAGAGTCTGGCTATCGGTTGCCTGACCGAAGCCGGCAATGACAACCGGCGGTTTTTTCCACTTTTTAACCATATCCAGGGGACATAAAATCACGGCTGCTGCGCCATCGCTCACCGGGCAGGCATCATACAGGTGCAAGGGATCTGCAACCGTTGGGTTATTCACGATTGCGTGTGGGCTTTCGAATATCCCTTCACGGCTGAGCGCCATTTCCACATGCGCGTACGGGTTGAGCGTGCCCATCGCCTGATTTTTCAGGGCAACTGAAACAAGCTGCTCGCGGGTCACACCATATTGCTCCATATACAGCCTGGTAAACATGCCTGCCAGACCGGGAAGTGTGATCCCGTAAGGATATTCGGCTTGAGGATGGGTCATCGTAGCCACGAAATCCGTAGCCCGCCAGCCGGTGACCTCGCGCATTTTCTCACCACCCACCACTAAAACGATATCCGAATATCCGGAAGCGACTGCAAGCAAGCCGCATTTCATTGCTGAGCCGCCCGAAGCCGGCCCATTTTCCACTGTTTCAGCAGCTGCCGGGAGCAAGCCTAAGCGATCCACCAGTGAGCTGGCGATGGCAGTCTGGTGCTGGATGATCCCACCGCCCATGTTGCCAACGTAGACGCTATCAACCGGGTGTTCTGCCTCGTCCAGCCCGGCATCGTCCAGTGCTTTTAAGGATGCAAATGCCAGCATATCCATCAGGGTATCTTCATCCCTTCGCCCGAATGGGATTATGCCAACACCGATTATTGCAACATCTCTCATGATCTCACCTCCCCTTCAAACCAGCGATTCTCGCGGATAGTATCGTCATCGGCGAACAGGATGTCCCGCGTTGCTTCTTCCCACAAGTCTTTTGGCACCGGGCGATCGCCAACAACCAGGCGGGGTTTGGCGGCAAGGTAAATCTCCCGGGTTAATCGCCAGGAGTCGCCCCCGCCCAGCTCGTGTGGAATTTTGGTTGGTTCGAGTGGATATTCGATCATCCACCGCCGGAATCCGATCGGGCTTTCGGCGACGACCAGGACTTCGTCCTGCCCGAGATAATCCATGTGATACTCCATCTTGGCCGCGAAAAGGTGAGAGCCGATGCGCAGACCGCGGTCAATCGCCAGGGTGTGGTAGCTCATACCGGTTTTCTCGGTTTCCATGCGCCCATTGACAATACCAACCAGGTAGCCATCGATCTGTCCGATCAGGCAATATTCACTTTTCACACGGTAGCGATACCAGGCAAGCAGCTCCCCGTATAAACGAGCGCTGACGATATCGTAATAATCCCGGTTGATGAACAGGCACGGGTGAACAGATTTCAAGATCTCCGGAACATCCTCACGGGCAGCCTGGCGGACGACCATATTTTTGCCGTTTGCCAGAATAATAACCTTGGGTGGGTAGGGGGGCATGTCGTACTGATGGGGTCGCAAGACCTCTTCAAGTTCCATATCGATTGGCATTTTCTCTCCTACGCCAGGTTCGCCTGGCTTATTTTATTAATGCTTTCCACGTGCTTGAGATCGTAAGCATCCCCGAACTTCGTCTTCGGTAAGCCAGCTTTTTTCTTCATCAGCGTATCGTACTCGTCGTCATCCACCACTGCCACGCAGCGCCCGATGCTGGATTCACCATCGACAAAGCGCCAGGGGAAGAAACCGACCGTCACCCGCTGGTTCACGATCAGGTCGAGGTCCCCGCCCAGGCATTCCGCATGGATGATGCCGAAGGGAAACATTTCCAGGTGCATGAGCTGGTATTTCGAATCGTCGAAGTACTCTGCCAGGGGTGCCCCGTATTTCTTCTTGAAAACCTTTTCAGCCTGGCGTGCCTGGCGGGGCATCCAGTCTCTGATAATGGTATTCATCGGGTGGTCGGCGCTGCCGCAATCCACACCGATCCAGCGGATTTTCTTCGCTTTTGCCCATTCTGCAAACTCACGATCAGGACCAGGGTGCATTACCATATAGCGAATTTCATTAGCGGTGGGCATGTCCCAGCCGAAGTGGTGGTAGCCTGTGTGGATGATGAGGATATCACCCTCGCGTACTTCAACTCGCTCTTCTACCATCTTGCTGGTATATACGTCGTAATCTCCGCAAATATCGCTCAAATCGACCACCGCAGCCGCGTGCACCAGGTAATCCATTTCCAGGGAGGCGATGTCTTTGCCTGGGGTGTGAAAGTGGATCTCACCGTCCAGGTGAGTCCCCAGATGGTTGGAGTGCGTCACCAATTGCCCGTTTGCCCCATTCGGCGCAAGACGTTTAAAATATTTCACCTGCAAGGGCTCGTATGTCGGCCAGGCTGGGGTTGCGATCCCGAGTGGAATAGTAAGATCAATGAATTTCATAGGAATCTCCATTTTCCTGATTAATTGAGCGTGCTCTGTTTAATATTTATCGGGAGAATTTATTCAGTTATTATGGTAATAATCGCCTCCTAGTGCTTTGTCCAGGCTCAAATCCGACTATCACTTCCAACATTCCAGCAGCACACATCCTGATGCTCTTACTCATCACTTTACAACACCTGCGTCCAGCATGGCAAGGTACACCCTCTCAGACGTAAATGGCGGACCGTCCAAGCGAATACCCACGGCATCGAAAATCGCATTGGCAATCGCCGGGACAGTAGGCACCATGGCATGCTCACCGATCCCCCGAGCTCCCCAGGGACCATCATCTTGCGGGACCTCAACGATTATCGCCTGGAAGTCCTCGGGAATATCGGTTGAAGTTGCAATGCGGTAATCGACAAAGCTGGGGTTTTGCAGAACACCCTCCTTCAGCTGCATGCTTTCGAACAATGCAGAGCTCAGACCCTGGACGAATCCGCCTTCCATCTGCGCTCTAACCAGTTCCGGATTGATCGCTTTACCGACATCGAACGCGGCTACGCCGCGAATTACATGGACTTTCCCTGTGTCCATATCCACTTCAACCTCGACAGCCTGGGCTCCAGTGGTGTAATGGACGACAGCCCGCTCACCCTGGCCGGTCTCTGGATCCAGGCCAGTGACATACGTAGGCATAAAATTGCCGCGCCCGATCACCGGTCCGCCGATCCAACCCTGATCGCCTGGCTTGGGTAATCCATAAATGGCCACGTTCTTCAGGGGGATCTCGCGTTCGCTCTGGTATGAGATAACAACGCCGTTGAGGATATCCAGATTATTTGGATCTTCATCCCAGGCGCGGGCAACAACCTCGAGGATTTGCCGGCGGGCGTCGCGGGCTGCGTTCACGATAGCATTCCCCATGCTCCAGGTCAGCCGGCTGGCGACGGTTTGCCATTCGTAGGGGCTGTACTGCGTATCCACGGGTGTCGCCACGTGGACCCACTCATAAGGGACGCCCAATGCGGCTGCAGCCATTTGGGCCGACACCGTAAATGCCCCCTGACCGAGGTCCTGGCCTCCGACTCCCACGTTCACCCTGCCGTCCTCAGTTAATTCCACCCACGCGCTGGATCCTGCATTGGGTGGCATTGCCGGCGCTTTCCACATCAGGGCGATGCCTTTGCCCCGCCGTCGATTAGCGGCGCTCGGCGGAGATTTGTGCCCCCAGCCGATTGCATTTGCCACCTCTTCGATGCATTGGGGCAATCCGGTCGGATGCATCCGGTTGCCCGTGACCAGGATGCTTCCCGACTTCAAGCAGTTGATCCTGCGGAATTTAACCGGGTCCATTCCGATCTGCAGGGCGAGCTCATCGATGCACTGCTCCAACCCGGCATGCATCTCGGGCATGCCAAAACCGCGCATCGGGCCTGTGACCGGGTGATTGGTATACACACAAATGCTATCGGTCTTGATATTGGGGACTTCGTATGGCCCGCTGCTGCTGTATCCACCGGCGCGGGTCATATTTACTCCGTATTCCGTATAGGCTCCGCCATCCCAATAGAAGGTGTTCTCCATAGCCAACAGCTTACCGTCCGCGTCGCAGCCCATCTTGAAATAAGCCACCAATCCCTGGCGCACGAAGGTTGTATAGAATTCTTCCTCCCGGGTGAGCAGCAGCTTCACCGGGCGTCCTTTGACCTTTAAAGCAATTGCCACAGCCAGGGATTCCATGCTCACCCCGGCCTTGCTGCCAAAACCACCGCCGACATAAGGGGCAATCACCCGCATATCGCTTTGGGATATGCCTAAGGCTTGAGCAATCAGGTTGCGCTGGGCGAAAGGAGATTGGGAGCTCCCCCACAGGGTCAGTCTACCATCCTCCTCAACTTTAGCAATTGCCACGTGCGGCTCGATCGGCACGTGTTGGATTTGAGGGACCCGGTACTTGTGCTCGACGATCGCCGCGCACTCCTTCCAGGCGGTTTCTACATCCCCTTTGCGGATTTTGAAGTGGTTGGAGATATTCGTGCCCGGACTGGGAAAGATGAAATTCGCAACTTCATAATCCGCCAGGTTGGGATGGATTAATGGTGCTTCAGGCTTGATCCCAAATTCAGGGTCGAATACTGGCTCGAGGAGCTCGTACTCAACGTCAATTAAATCTACTGCTTTTTCGGCGATCTCCTGGCTGATTGCCGCGACGCCAGCTACCGGGTCACCTACATAGCGGACGAATTCGCGGCAGAAGATATGGCGGTCTCTCAGGTATAAGCCCGATATATCCGGGATAGTCGTCGCCGGTGACAACCGCTTTCACCCCGGGTAAGGCTTTTGCCTTGCTGGTATCGATCGACTTAATCCGAGCATGGGGATGAGGGCTGCGTTTGATGCGTGCGTGAAGCAATCCAACGCCAAACTGGATATCGTCCGCGTATTGCGCCGCTCCAGAAGCTTTTACAGCAGCATCGATGCGGGGTTTGTTCTCACCAATCGGGCTGGGAATATTTGTTTCAGCTGTATGAGTTGCCATAACTATTCTCCTATCCCATCCTCGCAGCTTCCTGGATGCCTTCAATGATCCGCACGTAACCGGTGCAGCGGCACAAGTTGCCGACGAGCGCTTCGCTAATTTCTTTTTCGCTTGGCTGTGGGTTACGATCGAGCAAGGCGCGCGCAGTAATCAAAACGCCGGGAGTGCAAAACCCGCATTGTATCCCGCCAGAGTCGATAAGGGCTTGCTGCACAGGATCAAGCTGCCCGTCATGCGCCAACCCTTCCACCGTAATAATTTCAGCGCCGTTGCATTCGGCTGCTAAAACCATACAGCTGTTTACGGGTTCGCCGTTCATCAGGACGGTGCACGCACCGCATTCGCCTGCAGAGCAGCCGTTCTTGGTGCCGGTGAATGCCAGTTTTTCACGGAGCAATCCTAGCAGGGTCATGTTAGAAGGAACATCAACCTGTTCCATTTCACCATTGACATTAAGTGTGATTCTATGGAAGGCCATACAATCCTCCAGGTATTTGGGGAAAAAACGAAATGGATTCTCTCATGGCCTGATCGCCTCCCAGACCTCTTTCAGCGCATTCAGGGATAAGTTCCTGACCATCATTTTTCGGTAGCGGGCGCTGGCGCGGACATCGTCGATAGGATCGCAGGCATCCATGGCTGCCTGCGCTGCCTCGGATAAAGTCTGATCGTTGATCGGTTTCTCAGCCAGGATCTTTTCAACCTGTCCGACCACCAGCGGTATGGGTGCAACCGAAGCCAGCGCAAGTTTCAGGCGGAAGCCGGAGGCAGTGGAGCTATCCGGGTAACCGATCACGGTAACCCCGACGATCGCTAAATCGCTCAGATCGTTGCGGCCCAGCTTGATGTACTTTCCGACCAACCCGGCTGGCGGGAGCGGAAAATGGATCGAGGTCACGATGTCTCCCGGTTTCAGCACGGTCGTACCTGGTCCTAGAAAGAAAGTCTCCAACGGTTCGCGGCGCACACCGTTTGTCCCGTTAACATTGAGGGTCCCATCCAATAATATGCAGCTGCAGGTGGTATCGCCGGCAGGTGAGGCATTGCAAATATTGCCGACGATGGTGGCGCGGGTCCTCAATTGATAGCTTGCCACCGATTTAGCCGCCTGTGCCAGCAGAGGGAAGTGGATGCCAACCTCGGGCGAGGCGATGACCCGGTTCATGCTCACCGCGGCGCCGATGGTTAACCCGGAAGATGGATCGAAGGAGATATCGTCAGTTCCATCAAGTCCTTTTATATCGACCAGGTATTTATCTTTCCAGATCCCATCCCGCATGCGCACGAAAATGTCTGTCCCCCCCATCAATGGGCGCGCCTCGCCGTAATGGGCGGCAAGGAACTGGCTCGCTTCGCTCAACGACTTTGGTTTAATGTATTCGAATTCGGGTAAACCTGGATGAGGATTTATCATATTTGCATTTTCCTCGATTTATATTTTGGTTTTTTTGCTCAGCTGCACAGGGGAGATTTTTAATGGTCTTTGTTCAAATATAATCCTCCTCAGGATCCGAAATAAAGTATCTCAAATTATACCTGCATCCGGGTGAGACAAATTCTTGCCGAACCAGAGCATCATTTTCCTGATATATTACCCTTATACGGGATGAACTGCCTCGATAAGGTATTCATTGCGTGTTGCCATACCATTCTAAACCTGCAACAGCTCTATCTGAAGTAAAATCAAATCTGGACAGGATTACATCTTGTCAAAATGCATTAATATTGGTTTAATTATTAAAATTAATAATATCACTTGTTTTAGTATTGTAAAATTCTTTTCGTCTAAAAAGTTATATACAAATGTCCTCTTTACTCCCCATAATCATCTTTCCTCCCCGCGTGAATTCTATATAAACCAACTCAATATATCCCAAGGAGAATGACAATGAAACTTCAACCCCCGGTCAAAGTAACTCATGAACAGCTGATCATCGATGTTAGTGAGATAGAGCCATTGCTTCAAGGACCTTCGATGGACCTTAAGCCATGGCCGCCGGCAACTGTGCTTTTACGCGATGGTCGTACTATGTTTATACGTGCCGCACGGTTGGATGAAGTACCGGTGCTGCTCGAGTATGTCGGGAAAGTGATGCAGGTCGAGCATGATTTCTATGACGTAGTTGGAGCCCGGGTATACGCTGAGCTGTTGGGTTGGTACCGGAAACGACTTAAAGATCCGTACGTGATGGTAGGTATGATCGATGGACAACTGGCAGGATTGATCAACGGGCGCGTCTGGGATGAAAATATTAACATCAGCCACCATACGCTTACCTTCATGCGTGGGGGTCGCGTTGGTGCAATTTTATTCTACTGCAAGGCATATTATGCCTTCGAGATCCTTAAGAACACCGAATTCTGGTCGACTTATGAGAGTTATAACGGCTGGCATATTGGAAGTTTAGCGATGGCTCAGCCCAGTTATCCCTGGCCAGAACATCAGCATGAATTAGGCGGCGCGCGCATTTATTATGTAACTAAGAAATACTGGGATCAATCCATCAAGGATTACGCTCGTCAAATGGGAGGCTCTGACCTCAATTTCGACGTCCCCGCGGCGATCGTCAAGGCTAACCAAACCATCCCTCCTCCAGGGGAGATAGAGGTCTAATCCGAATCCATTCCAGCAGGAAGAAACCATGGCAATCGTAAAGGTCGAAATCCGTTCAGGTGCTTACTATGACTCAGTGATTCTGATGCAGCTGCAGCGTTCTCTGGCTGAACAACCCGGAGTTATCGATGCTGGGGTGGTCATGGGAACGGCAGCGAATAAGGATGTCCTCGCTCAGAGCGATCTCCTCGCGCCGGAAGCCCAGGCAGCCGGGGCGGATGACACCGTAATTGTAGTAAAAGCAGACGACGAGTCATCAGCCTCAGCCGCTTTGCAGAAAGTTGACGAGCTCATCAGCAGCCGCAAACACGGGGGAGTATCGGTTGAGTACCGTCCCAAGTCACTGGATTCGGCCGCCCAAATGCTGCCCACCGCCCAATGGGTGCTAATTTCAGTGCCAGGCAGGTATGCTGCAGGTGTGGCGCGACAGGCATTGAGTGCCGGCAAACACGTATTCCTCTACAGCGATAACGTCACTCTGGAGGATGAGATCGCATTGAAGCGCAGCGCGGCTGATAAAGGTTTGCTGGTGATGGGACCAGACTGCGGTACAGCGATTGTGAACGGAGTGGGATTGGGGTTTGCCAATAAAGTCCGCCACGGACCGATTGGCATGGTCGCCGCATCAGGTACAGGGCTGCAGCAGGTCAGCGCCCGAATCCACCAGATGGGTAGCGGTCTCACGCAGGCCTTCGGCACCGGCGGTCGCGATCTTTCGGAAGCAGTGAACGCGGTGACAGCTCGCCAGGGACTTGATTTGCTCAAGCGGGACCCCGCCACGCAAGTCATTGTACTGGTATCTAAACCACCATCTCCCAAAGTGGCGGCGATGCTGGTGAAGTATGCGCGGAAGACAGAGAAGCCGGTCGTGGTCGACTTTATCGGGTATGCCACCCCGGCGCGTACGATTGATAATGTGTATTTTGCTACAACCTTTGACGAAACTGCCGAGCTGGCAATTCAGTTAGCCTCTGGCGAAAAAAGGTCAGATCCAGTGAGGGTAACGGACCGCTCCAAGTTTACACAAAGCCAGTGTTACCTACGGGGACTATTTTCCGGTGGGACCCTGGCATATGAAGCCATGCTCATTTTACAGGATTACCTGCCCGCGGTTTATTCGAATGCACCCCTGAACAAGGAATACCGGCTGGCTGATTCGCTGGTCAGCCAGGCAAATACCATCATCGATCTCGGCGAGGACGAATTCACCGTAGGTCGCCTGCACCCGATGATGGACAACGATCTGCGCATCCGGCGCTTGGAAAAAGAGGCCAGCGATCCCGAAGTGGCTATCATTCTTCTGGATGTGGTCCTCGGTTACGGCGCGCATCCAGACCCGGCAAGCGAGCTGGCGCCTGCCATTCGCACAGCCAAGGCAATGGCAAAGGAAGAGGGTCGTTATCTTGAGGTCGTCGCTGTGGTATGCGGAACCGACGAGGATCCTCAAGGTCTGCAATCTCAAATACAACAGCTCGAAGAAGTCGGGGTGAGGGTAGAGACCAGCAACGATGCCGCGGTCCGCTACGTCGGTCGTCTCGTTCAGACGCTTGATCCTGCCAGCGCTTCAGCAGGCATGGAATCCTTGAAAGAGGTTGACCTGGAATTGCTCAACAAACCTCTGGCAGCCATCAATATCGGCCTTGAATCATTCACAGACAGCTTGAATGCCCAACAAGCGGAGGTAGTTCACGTCGATTGGCGACCCTCCGCAGGCGGCAACGAAAAGCTGATGTCCATCCTTGAAAAAATGAGGAGCAAATAAATACAGGAACTGAAGGATGTTCCTGCTGAAAAGTAAAGCCTGAAAAAATAATTCGGATTGAGGTAAACAAAATGGATCTTGAGAAAGCCAATGTTGAGACCACCCAAAAAATGATGGAAGCACGGCCGGTGGTGGTGGGCTTGGGAAAGGCGATCGATGTGATTCCAGGTATGCGCACCAACTTGTTATTGCACGCCGGACCACCGATCACCTGGCAGCGCGCTTCAGGACCCATGCGCGGCGCGATCACGGGAGCATTAATTTTTGAAGGCATGGCGAGGAGCGAAGCTGAAGCGCAAGCCCTGGTCGAGTCTGGGAAAATAGAGCTGGAACCATGTCACCACCATCAAGCCGTCGGTCCGATGGCGGGTATCATCTGCCCATCGATGTCGGTCTATATCCTCGTGAACAAGACGCATGGCAACCATAGCTATTCCAATCTTAACGAGGGTTATGGCAAAGTGCTGCGCTATGGAGCGTACAGCGCAGAAGTGTTAGACCGCCTACGATGGATGGAAGAAGAAATGGCTCCCGTACTGGGGAAGGCAATCGAGCTGAGCGGTGGGATTGATATGCGCGCCCTGCTGTCCGAAGCCCTGCACATGGGGGACGAAGGGCATAACCGCAATAAAGCTGGATCGATACTGTTCACAAAAAACCTGGCCCCCTATATTGTCAAAGCAACCGGAGATACGGACGTAGCAGCAAAAATACTCCGTTTCATGGGCGACAACGCCCTCACCGTGCTCAACCCGGTGATGGCAGCCTGTAAAGGGATGGTCGATGCTGCCCATGGAATTGAGGGGAGCACCATTGTCAGCGTTATGGCTCGCAATGGCACTGATTTCGGCATCCGTGTGAGCGGGCTGGGAGATCGCTGGTTTACCGCTCCGGTCACGATCCCGCAGGGACTTTACTTCCCCGGTTTCACGGCAGAAGATTCCAGCGGTGATATCGGTGACAGCACCATCACTGAGACAGCCGGAATTGGCGGTTTTGCGATGGCCAGCGCGCCGGCGATTGTCACTTTCGTCGGTGGTACTCCCAAGGACGCACTGAATGCTACCCTGGAAATGTACGAGATTTGCTACAGCGAGCATAAATTCTTCACAATCCCGCCTCTGGACTTCCGAGGCACTCCGACCGGGATCGATATCCGCAAAGTGGTGGAAACGGGGATTACCCCGCGCGTCAATACCGGGATTGCACATAAAGAGGCAGGCATTGGCCAGGTCGGAGCCGGGTTAGTGCGCCCACCGATGGAAATGTTCGAGCAGGCATTACTGGCTTTCGCTGAAGAATACGGCTACTAAATTTAGACTAGCTTTATCCTGCAGATGACTAAATTGAAAAAATTCAACAAAATTCAATCTCGAGTTTGATTAATTCAAATCGAAAGCGAGGACAAATATGAATCGCGATCAGTTAATCAAAATAATGGATGACGCAAAACTATATGACTTAACCCAGGATTGCAGTATTTTTACCCCTCCCTGGCCCGGTGAAAAGTCGCTCGAAGTCCATTTTTTCAAGCGCGTGACCGGGGCTTACGGCGGCGGCCCTGGCGCGAACGGGCAAATATTGAACTGGAGCAACACTGTCGGCACTCATTTGGTTGGCGAGACAGCTTTCCATTCCGGCTGCAGGTCTATTGCTGAGCTCTCGTTGCAGGAGCTGTGTGGACCAGGCGTAGTGGTCGATATCTCGGACGCCGTATCAAATTACGGTCTTTATACCCCCGAGATGATCATGCAGCGAGCCACAGTCAAGCCAGGCGATATATTGATCATCAACACCGGCTACCACCGCTACTCGTGGGACCAGCCCGACGTATACAATCCGGAAGCGCAAGGCAGTGTCGAATCTAAAGAGTTCGGCTTCCTGGTCCGGCATCCTGGGCCATCACCGGATTTCTTCAAGTGGGCGCTGGATATGAAGCTGAAGATGATTGGCGTAGATTGTGGCTGCGCTGAACATCCGATGAACACGAACATTCGCTACATGCACGCCAACGAGTTCAAGAAAGCCGAAGCCAAGCTGGTAGCAACCTACGGCAAAACCTGGGACGAGATGTTCCCTCAAGACGAGTACTACCAGATGACCCATATCACGCTGCCCAAGGCTCACCTGCTATTTGTAGAATCGATTGTGGGCGAAATCGACGAATTAAAAAATCAACGAGCCTGGATTATGGTTCACCCCATACCTTTCATGGAGGTTGAAACGGCGTGGGCTCGCACCTGCGCATTGCGACCACCCGAAGGCATGAGCGAAGATGATTTCTTCCAGGTCATGAGCTCGGCGGAAATGCTCGACCTCACCATCCCGTTCAGCGTGCAGACTCCTCAATGGGCAAATTATGTACCCCTGACGGTCACCTACACCAAGCGAGTCGGCGGGCAATATTTCGGCATGGGGAGGAATGGGTCCATCTGCAACTCCAGCATTCATCTGGCGACGCACATGGATGGAGAGAAGCACTTCTGGCCCGCTGGGCGGACGATCGGTGAAGTGCCGCTGGAACATTGGGTTGGACCGGGAGTAATCGCGGATATCTCGTCACTCGTCAGCGATTCCAGCGTGTATACACCCAAAATGATCGAAAGCGTTGTCGATGTGCACGAAGGAGATATACTGATCATCAAGACCGGCTGGTACAAGTATGGCTGGAACAGCCCAGATTCGGATGAATTCCGCTACATGATCAAGCACCCGGGTCCTTCGCCGGATTTCTCACAATGGGTTGTCGACAAGAAGATCAAGTGGCTGGGCATCGATGCGGTCAGCCAGGACCACCCCATGAATACCATCCAGCGCATCTGGCATCCCAAGACTTTCGAGGAAGCCAACCGCAAGCTCATCCGTGATTTCGGTAAAGACTGGGACGAAATGTTCCCCTTGGATAAATTCTACCAAGACACCCATCTGAACCTGTTCCCCAAGAAGATCGTCCATGCCGAGAATCTGGGGAACGACATCGCCAGAGCTAAGAGCGGTCGCTATTACATTGGATGCTACTTACAAAAAGCCATGCAAGTCGAATCAATGTGGGGTCGATTTGTTGCCTGGAAAGAAGGGAGCAATTAAGCGCAGACCTGACCGGCAGTGAATGCCCGTCAGGTCTTTTTACACCATATGATTCTGATCACGGGTGCGGCAGGTAAAACCGGTCGGGCAGCTCTGCGGACGCTTGCCAAAATGGGATATCCGGTAAAGGCGTTGGTATTTCGCGCGGAGCAGATCCAGGAGGTAGAGGCACTGGGCGTAAAAGAAGTCCTCGCGGGTGACATGCGCGATTCAGCGATCCTGACCAGAGCCATGCAGGAGGTAAGCTCCGTTTATCATATCTGCCCTAACCTCCATCCCGATGAGGTCTCGATCGGCCAACATATAATCGATACTGCGAAAATGGCAGGTGTTGCGCATTTCGTGTACCACTCAGTTCTGCACCCGCAGATCGAAGAAATGCCCCACCACTGGAAGAAAATGCAGGTTGAGGAATATTTGTTTGCGTCCGGATTAGCCTTCACCATCCTCCAGCCCGGGGTATACCTGCAGAATATCCTGGCAAATTGGAAGGATATCCTGGAAACGGGTGAATACACCGTGCCATACTCAGCGGATAGTCGTTTATCGATGGTCGATTTGGAGGACGTTGCCTTGGCTGCCGCTATCGTTTTGACCGAAGTTTACCCGGGTGGTAAGCAGCCCGTGCATGCCGGCGCCACTTATGAACTAGCCGGGACCCCGATCACTCAAAACGAAGTTGCGGCGTGCCTTGCCAAGCACCTTGGGCGTCCCGTAACAGCCAGAAGTTTGACGATTGATGAGTGGAAGCGCAGACTCAAAACTTCGGAATTGGGAGACTACCAGTTGCTTACGCTGGTTAAAATGTTCGATTATTATGATAAACATGGCTTGTATGGCAGCCCGCACGTGTTAAACTGGCTGTTGAACAGGCCGGGGACCAGCCTGGATACATTTATAGAGCGAACCCGAGAGGCGAGCGTGCACTATGCCCAATAAGCCAGGAGAAATAGATCTATGAAACCAGCACCATTCGAGTACTTTGCACCGACTACTGTTGATGATGCTCTGGCTCACTTAGCTGAACATGGTTATGACGCTAAAGTATTGGCGGGAGGGCAAAGCCTGATCCCGATGATGAATTTCCGCCTGGCTCAGCCCTCTATAATCGTTGATATCAATAACATTGCGGAGCTGGCTTATATCCGGGGGAACGAAGATAACGGAATATCCATCGGTGCCATGGCGCGCCACAGCCAGGTGGAGCGCAGCTCGCTGGTAGCGGACCGCGCCCCATTAATTTCCGATGCAATGCCGCAGATCGCCACAGTCCAGGTCCGCAGCCGCGGCACCTTCGGGGGGAGCCTCGCCCACGCCGACCCTTCGGCAGAATTAACCGCGGTGAGTGTAGCCCTGGAAGGAAGCTTCCTGCTGCGCAGCCAGCGAGCGGAGCGCTGGGTGCCGGCGGATGAATTCTTTGTCGGTTTGTTTACATCCGTCCTCGAGCCGGATGAGCTGCTGATCGAAGCCAAATTCCCGGCACTTCTGGGACGCACAGGGAGCGCACTCGTGGAGCTGGCTCGCCGGCCACACGATTTCGCCCTGGTTGGGGTGGCTGCCGCAGTAACCCTGGACGGAAATGACCGCTGCCAGCAGGCTCGCCTGGTATTTTTGAGTGTTGGCGATGGACCTGTCGCTGCTCAACAGGCAGTCGGAATGCTAAAAGGAGCGGAATTGACCCCCGAATCCATGCGCCTCGCTGCCAGGACGGCAGCTCAAGAGGATATCGATCCTGGAAGCGATATCCATGCTTCCGCAGAATTCCGACGGCACCTGGCTGAAGTCCTGGCTTATCGAGCCTTGCAGAAGGCATACGACCGTGCCCGCGGGGAAAGATGATTGGACACAGTGGAAAAATCAAGCCGGTGTTTTTCTTAAATATCCATCCGTTCAGGAGAGTATATGGGCAATACAATGGATATTGAGCTTACGGTAAATAATATACGTTATGAACGAAGCGTTGAGCCGCGAATGCTGCTCAGTGATTTTTTACGTCATGAGCTCGGTCTGACCGGTACCCACGTGGGCTGCGAGCACGGTGTCTGCGGGGCATGCTCGGTCTTGTTTGACGGAGATCCGATCCGTTCATGCCTCATGTTTGCGGTACAGGCTGCTGGTCACGAGATTGTTACGATCGAAGGCATAGGAACGATCGACAACCTGCATCCGATTCAGGAAAGCTTCAGGGAGGCTCACGGCTTGCAGTGCGGTTTTTGTACTTCCGGCATAATCCTTACGTTAATTCCATTCCTGGAAAATAATCCTCACCCCGACGAGCAGGAAATTCGACATGCTATATCTGGCAATATCTGCCGTTGTACCGGCTATCAACATATTGTGGATGCTGTGAAGATAGCAGCAGAAAAAATGGCGGTTCATCCGGAGAGCTAATCTGGGAGCCGGGACTGCAGTAATCCTTATCGAAATATCCTGGAATTTAGTAAGGTTAGGAGAGCTCAGTGTCATCGAAATACGTAGGCAAGCGAATTCAACGTAATGAAGACCCTCGTCTGCTAACCGGGCAAGCGCTTTTCGTGGATGATGTCAATATCCCTGGAATGCTGCATGCAGCTTTTTTACGCAGTGATTACGCCCACGCACGCCTTAAAAGTATTGATGCAACCGCTGCGCGCAACCGTCCGGGCGTCGTCGCAATTTACACTGCTGAAGATATGGGCGAGGATTGGAAGCCCGGTCCTCTCTTAGTCTCGCCCCCGCCGAACGCCGAAGAGATATTATTCAATGTTCGTACACAGTTGCCCTTGGTTAAAGACAAAGTCAGGCATGCTGGCGAGGCCATTGCAGTGGTGATTGCCGAAAGCCGCTATATCGCTGAGGATGCCGTCGAAGAAATTATCGTTGACCTGGAGCCTCTAGCGGCGGTGACTGATCTTGAAAAAGCATTGCTGCCCGGAAGTGTGCTGATCCATGATGACCTTGGGTCAAATTTAGCCGCCCAGATGGTCCAGGTAAAAGGGGATTATAGCAAGTGCCGAGAAGAGGCAGATTTAATCATTAAAAGACGAATTATCATCGACCGGGGTGCAGCGGCGGCGATGGAAAACCGGGGGATCGTAGCGGATTGGGACGCGAAAAGCCAGCACCTGACGGTCTGGGATACAACCCAAGCACCCATCCCGATCCGCAACGGTTTGGCCTCAAGACTTGGCCTATCCGAGCATCAGGTAAGGGTGATCGCGCCGTTCGTCGGTGGAGGGTTTGGTCCAAAAATAATGTTTTACCCGGAGGAGATGGTCATTCCCTGGGTTGCAGTTAAATTAGCCAGGCCGATCAAGTGGATCGAGGATCGCCGAGAAAACTTTTATGCCACCACCCAGGAGCGAGTACAGATCCATGATGCTGAGATGGCCCTTACCCAGGAGGGGCGGATCTTGGGCATCCAGGATAACTTCCTCCACGATACGGGCGCGTATGATCCTTATGGCTTGACCATTCCACTGAATACCCAAAACCACTCGATGGGTGCCTATGATGTTCCCAACTACTATTCTGAGATAAAAGTTGTTTTTACTAACAAGATCGTTGCCACGCCTATACGGGGGGCAGGTCGCCCACAAGGAATCTATGTTGTCGAACGGTTATTGGACCTGGCAGCAAAACAGCTGGGTTTGAGTCCAATCGAAATTCGAAAACGAAATTATATTCCCCCAGATGCATTTCCATATGAACACTGCATCATCGACCAGGCATTTTCTCCGCTGATCTTCGATAGCGGAAATTACCAACCGGTCTTGGATAAAGCCGCAAATTTAATCGGTTATGATCAATTCGTCAAGGAAGAACAGCCACGTTTGCGTGCAGAAGGTCGTCACGTGGGCATTGGCGTCGTTTCGTTCATCGAGACGACCGGTGTTGGTCCATATGAAGGGGCAAGGATCACGGTTGGGGCTAATGGTCAGATCAGCGTAGCGACAGGCGTTGGCACACAAGGGCAAGGTCACTTCACCTCCTTTGCCCAGATTGTAGCTGATCAATTAGGGGTATCTGTTCGAGATGTACATTTAGTTACTGGCGATACAGCTGAGTTTCATTGGGGGACCGGCACATTTGCCAGTCGAGGGGCTGTAGTAGCAGGCAATGCTATTTACAGTGCGGCAGTAGCAGTGCGCGAGAAGATACTCAAATTAGCGAGCGAAAAATTGGGAGCACCTGCAGATGAGCTTGAGCTGGAAGGCGGGATGGTGCAGGTTGCAGATATCCCCCGCTTATCGATCAGTTTAGCTGAGCTGGCCTCCTTGGCGAATCCCCTGCGCGGCGCAGTCGAACCTGGCACAGAACCCGGCCTGGAAGCTACGGCTTACTTTGGACCGAAATATGGTGCCACTGCCTTTGGCACGCATGCCATGATCCTTGAAGTCGATCCAGAAACGTTGATGGTAGAGATAAAACGCTACGTAGTGGTCGAAGACTGCGGGACGATACTAAATCCATTGATCCTGGAAGGTCAAATCCATGGCGGCGTTGCCATGGGCATCGGCAATGCTTATTATGAAAAACTGGTTTACGATGAAAACGCCCAGCTGCTCAATGCGTCCCTGGCAGATTATCTGATCCCCACGGCTACAGAAGTGCCTCGGATTATTGTGGGCCACGAAGAGACCCCATCCCCTCTTAACCCGTTGGGTAGTAAAGGTGCAGGCGAGGCTGGGGCGATCCCAGTTCCGGCGCTGTTCGCACAAGCATTGGAGAATGCCCTGCCTGAATACAATTTAGAGATACTCGAAACACCGCTCAGCCCCAACCGGCTCTACGAGCTACTTCAGAATAAGGAGAAGTCGAATTGAAAATTGGAGGCGAGTATATCTTCAACGGTCCCCGGGAGGATGTTTGGGAGATCGTCCGTGATCCAGAAGTGCTGGCTACAGCCTTACCAGGTACAAAAAGCCTGGATAAGGTTGGGGAAAATGAATACGCCGGAGAAATGAACGTCAGGGTGGGACCGGTTGCCGGGCTCTTTTCAGGACGGCTGGTCGTCTCTAATGAGGTTCCACCGGAGTCCTGCACTCTGACAGTGGATGGAAGAGGCAGCCCTGGATTCATCAATGGAACCGGGAATGTAGTCTTAAGCGACAAGGGTGACGAGACAACATTAATGACTTACGATGGCGACGTCCAGATTGGAGGGAGGCTGGCCAGCGTTGGACAGCGCTTATTGGATACGGCAAGCAAGAGCATGATCCGCCAGGGTTTAGAAGCCTTAGACATGGCTTTGCAGGCGCGTGTCACTGCCAAAGCTGAAGGGAAAGAAGTCGAGTATACGCCTCCGACAGAGAGCCAGTTTATGACCGCGGTAGCTAAAGATATGGCGGGTGAGATTTTCACTACTTCAAGAATAATTTGGATCGTTATTGCAATTTTAGTTATCGCCGGGATAATCGCCGCAATTTGGATCGGCACCAATTAGGGGAGCTAAACCTTTAAGGCTTCTGTAAAGTAGGTAGAACGCTTTTTCTACCTGGTGGGCTAACGGAATCGCCCTCGACGCCGTGAACGCATAAGAGAGAGGAGGTGAAAAAAGGAAATTGTAAATGCCGAACTATTCGTAAATAATCGATAATGCAGTCTCTTTAATCAATGTGAGGATAGGAGAATGAAGGCATGAGCAAAAAGATTAGCGTCTTATTCGCAGTCGTTATGGTGGCAAGCCTGGTCCTCGGTGCTTGCGCCCAACCCACTCCGGCGACAGTCATACAAACTGTCGAGGTGGTTACAACTGTTGAAGTCCCCAAGGAAGTCGTCAAAACCGTCGAGGTAGAAAAGACGGTCGTCTCAACCGTCGAGGTGCCTGTAGAGTCCAATAAAATTACCACTCTGGCGATCGAGCACTTTAGCCCGATTGCCGGTACAACCTGGTCTGGAGCCCAGGATCGCGCCGCAAAGCGCCTCATTGCTAAATATCCCAACCTGAAATACGTCTATAGGGAAAACGTCACCCCCGACCAGACGGTCCCCTTCGCCGAAGAGATGATCGCCCAGGGCGCCAATATCGTCGTGGGCAACGCTGAATTCATCGGAATGCCCCTGAAGGATATCGCCGATAAATACCCCGACGATTACTTTATGTCAGTCATTGCCAGTGATGTATCAGCGAAAAGCAACTTCATCAGGTATTTCCCCCGGCAGTATCAGGCGCTCTACCTCGAGGGGCTCATCGCAGGTGCGTTGACCAAAACGGGCAACATCGGGATCGTATCGGCATTCCCGAACGTCCAGGTTATCCGGCGTGTCGCAGGCTTCTATCTGGGAGTACAGGATGCCGCCAAGCTGCTGAATAAAGACGTCAAAGTGTATTCGAAGTACGTTGGCAGCTGGTACGACCCAACGTCTGAGGCGGATATCGCCAACACCCTGGTTGACCAGTACAAGGTCGACGTCATCACCCAGCAGACCGATTCCGGATCGCCTTTGGACGTAGCTACGAAGAAGGGCATCTGGTTCGTTGGGAAGGATATGGACACCATTAGGGGAATACGGCTGGGGGAACCTGGATACCGTAGCAGTCTCCTTCGACACCCGTTGGGAAGTCCTCTTCGAAAAGGTTCTTAAGAGCTACTGGGCAGGTGATAAGAATCCGGATCAAGTCCTCTACATGGGGATGTCCGATAAGATGACCCTGGCAGATGGAACGGAGGAATATGCTGTCGACCTCATGAATGATGGTAAGCTTGGCGTCGACGCGATCAGTCCCAAGGCTTTGCCCTTAATCCCGAAAGAGATCGTCGATCTCGTCGCTCAGAGAAGGAGCCAGATGATCGACGGAGTATGGGACCCGTTCTTCGAGCACCAGTTCGTCAGCAACGGGACAGGTCTGGAGCTGGAGGGCTTGCCAATTCCCGCTAAGGGGACTGTGGTCAAGGAAGCCGGCGTCAATCCGACGGATGAGTGGCTGCTTTCAAAATTTAACTTTGACCTGGAAGGCCTGAATATCCTGGATTGACGGGAAGTTCGTCCACCCAGCAAATTCGGGATGATTGACCGATAACCAATATATCCTAGTGCTTTGTCCAGGCTCAAAGTTGAATTTGAAGTCTGAGCTCCAATGCCTGGACAAAGCTTATGGCATGAGGCTCCGGAAAATAAGGACTTTTCTCCGGATGGAAGGAGCCTCATGCCAATTCGTAAAATGTGTCCGTAGCGCTTTTCTTTAGAAAAGAGAAAAGGGTAAATATGGTTCTGCAAGGGCTAAAAAGCGGAGAGGCGGTCCTGGAGGCACGCGGCATAACGAAACGGTTTCCGGGGGTCCTGGCAAACGACCGGATCGATTTCGCGATCAATGCAGGTGAGATCCACGCCATCCTCGGTGAGAACGGCGCCGGCAAGACAACCTTGATGAATATCCTGTTTGGGCTCTTACAGCCCGACGAAGGCGAGATTTATATCCGGGGTGAGAAAGTAAAATTCAGGTCGCCGCTGGATGCCATCAACCGGGGTATCGGGATGGTCCACCAGCATCGCAAGTTGGTCCAGGCACACACCGCAATCGAGAATATCATCCTTGGGCATCCTGAAACGGGAATCATCTTAAATATTAAAGACGCAGAGGAAAAAGCAAACGAACTCTGCACTCGCTATGGGTTTAAGATCGACTTGCGGGCGAAGGTCTGGCAGCTCTCTGAGGGGGAAAAACAGGCAGTCGAGATTATTAAGGCTCTTTATCGAGGCGCTGAAATCCTCATCCTGGACGAGCCCAACTCGGCTCTTACCCCGCAAGAGACTGAGAAGCTGCTGGAATCGATCGAAAACATGGCAAAGGATGAGCTGGCCATCGTTCCTTTCATTACTCATAAACTTCCCATTGTCCTGGCAATCAGTCACCGGGTGACGGTTTTGAGACGCGGGAAAGTCGTTGCGCATATGCTGACCTCGAACGCGACCGAAAAAAGCCTTGCCATGCAGATGGTCGGAAGAGAAGTAATTTTCAGGATAGAGCGGGTTAAGGTAGAGAGAGGCAAGCCTGTTCTCGAGGTTAATAACCTTTCCGCGCTCAACGATAAAGGTTTTCAGGCATTGAATGGCGTCTCGTTTTCAATCTGCGAAGGAGAAATATTCGGCATCGCTGGGATTTCCGGTAACGGACAGCAGGAGCTGGTCGAAGCTCTGGCCGGGCTGCGGGAGGCGCAAGAAGGCAAGCTGATATTGGACGGTAAAAATATCACTCATGCCTCCGCTTTGGAAAGATGGCAGCTGGGGATAGGCTATATTCCTTCGGACCGCATTCACGTAGGCTCGATCCCGGATTTCTCGTTAGTCGAAAACACTGCCATGAACTATTATTTCGACCGGCAGTACGCGCAGCGGGGGATTGTCGATTATAAAAATTTACGCAAGCTTACCGAAGAGGTCATTTCCGAGTACGGGGTCGCCACTCCGGGTCCAGATACGATGGCAAAAAATCTCTCCGGGGGAAATCTCCAAAAACTCATCCTGGCTCGCGTGCTCTCACGCAATCCCAGGCTGGTTATCGCGAATCTGCCCTGTCAGGGGCTCGATGTAGGCGCCACGGAATTCGTGCAGAACAAGCTCATCCAGGCAAAAAAGGCAAAAGCAGGGGTTCTGCTCATATCCGAAGACCTGGATGAAATATTATCTTTGAGTGATTGGGTAGCAGTAATGTATGAAGGCAAGTTTATGGGCATCCTCCCGGTCGGGGAGGCTCAAAAAGAGAACGTGGGTGCAATGATGGCTGGTCTGAATTTGAAGGACAGCGAGACATGAAGATTGGAAGCTATGCATTAACTCTTGAGAAGCGAACCTCACTTTCCGGTTGGAAAGCAGCCTTTATTTCGATCATGGCGATATTATTTGCACTGGCGCTATTAAGCGTATTATTCCTCCTGGCTGGTGTCAACCCACTAACCGCCTATAAGGCGATCTTCTCTTATGCCTTCGCCAATCAGTTCGGACTGCCTTTGACGATCAACAGATCGATCTTTATCCTGCTTTGTACTTATGCATTCATCATCCCCTACAAAGCCGGGTTATGGAATATAGGCATGACCGGTCAGGTTTACACCGGGTCGTTAGCCATGCTCGGCATTGCGGTTGCCTTTGGCGCCAAGCAGTTCAGCAATCCGAGCATTTCCCCGGTTTTGCTGATCCCATTAATGATGATTGCCGCAATGCTGGGCGGCGCAGCACTGGGTTGGATCGCCGGATTTTTGAAGGGGAAGTTCAACGTCAACGAGATCGTGGTAACCATGATGTTGAACTTTATCGCTCTCTGGTTTGTCTCGTATATGATCAAAGAAGGCGGGATATTCATGAAATCCGGAGGGGAAGGTGAGAGCTTCGAGCTCCCCAAGTCATTAATCGTCCCGTTGATAAAAAACGTTCCTATTACAATCTTCATTGCCATTGGGCTGGCAGTGTTGATTTACTATTTATTTGCCAAAACGAAACTTGGTTACCAGATCAAAGCCTATGGCTTGAGCCCGGCTGCTGCCAGATATGCGGGGATGAGCACTTCCATGATCCCTATCCTGGTATTTATCCTGGGAGGCGCCATGGCTGGTCTGGCGGGATATCATTATTTCGGCGCGGTCCCCGGGTTATACAGAATTCCGAAGAATTATACGGATTTCGGCGACATGGCGTTCTACGGGATCATCTGCGGATTGATCGCCCAGGGGAATCCATTCGCCGCGATCCCGGTGGCATTGCTCTTCGGCGGCCTGTCAAACGGCGGCAAATTCGTCCAGGGGCAGCTCCATATGAACTTTGGCGTAGATTATGCCTTGCTCGGGGTTCTAATGATTTCACTGGTCTCTTTTCAATTCTTCTACCGTTATCAATTTTCGTGGTCGCATATCGAGAAGGAGGAACTAGATGTGGGTATTCCTCATTAGGAGTCTGGATGCCTCGATGATTTTCACGTTCGCCGGCCTCGGCGAGCTGATCAATCAGCGTTCCGGCGTAATCAACGTTGGCATTGAAGGCATCATGCTCTTCGGCGGCACTTTAGGGTTCCTGGCAGCTCAATCTACAGGGAGCTTTCTGCTTGGCTTCCTGGTAGGGATTGCTGTGGGGGGATTGCTCGGCCTCCTGCATGGATTTATGTCCATCACCCTGGGGGTCGACCAGATCGTGAGTGGTATGGGCATCTGGATCCTCGGCTTTGGGCTCACCACTTACATTGGCAGTCCCCACGCCGGACCACTGGGGCTTGGGCGGATCCCGACCATATTGGGTATTTCCCCTTTCTTTTTCCTCGGCATCCTGCTGGTTGTCATCACCTGGTTCATCCTTTCCAAGACGAACCTGGGACTGAAGGTTAGATCCGTTGGCGAGAATCCATCGGTCGCAGAAGTGTCGGGGATCAATGTCTCCAGGACCCGTTATCTCTGTGTAATTCTTGGCGGGATGCTCATGGGGTTTTCCGGTGCTATTTATTCGCTGGATTACAACCCGGTCTGGAGTTATAACTTCCTCATGGGTTGGGGATTCATTGCACTTGCCCTGGTATTTTTCTCCGCCTGGAATCCGCTCATATTGCTCGCAGGATCAATTCTATTTGGCACCCTCTGGCAGTTTTCGCTTAACCCGCAGCTCGTTCTCCCGGGCATTCTATCGAGATATATCTGGAGGACAGTTCCTTTTGCCATAACTCTGGTGGCGTTAGTGCTCATGTCAACGAAATGGTTTAGAGCCCGCTGGGGCGCTGCAAAACCCGAAGCTCTGGGGCAGCCCTATATAAAGGAATGAAGCCGAAATGCCTGCCTTGAATTCATTATTGGGAAATTAGATTGACCGTTTGAATACCCATTCTCTCGGATAGATCTTCGGGAGAGGAGATCAATTCGAGAGAACCTACCGGATTAGCAAGTCGGAGTTGCTAATCCGCCAGGTTTTTCGGGTTGTTTCCCCATCGCTAATTATTGCCGATAAATTCCTGGATTCCCGTTTTTTTCAGCTTTATTAAACGTAATATCAGCATAAATGGAAATAAATTGACTGATTTATTGACATAATGGCAAAGTGACGATATACTACAAATCAGACCATAAATGGCTAAATACGACAATCTGGATAAGGCAATTATCCATTACTTGCATCGCGATGCGCGCAAACCCAGCGCAGTGATTGCTCGCGAGCTGAGCAAATCCCCACGCACTATCCACAACCGCATCCAGCGCATGGTCGATCAGGGAATAGTCCAGCTGGTAGCGGTAATCAACCCCGCATCCTTCGGCTATCACCTGGTCGTTGATATCTATTGTGAGCTCGAGACCGGGTATCTCGACCAGGCGCTCGAGCACATCCTGAATATGCCCAACGTAACCTATGTGGCAATCTCTACCGGAGACCAGGATATCAGCCTGCAAGCCATCTTCAAGGATAGCGAAGAGATGCAGGTATTCATCACCCACCGACTTCACCAGGTGCCTGGGATGCATCGCACCCGCACCGTCCTTCTTCCCCGCATTTTGAAAGATACCTACCAGTGGCTTCCCCCGGAGGAAGACCTCTAATCGACCAGAAATGGATTTTAACAATTTAGGGAGGTGTTGTATTCCACAGGAGTGGCATCGCGCAGAAATGACTGCCTGGTTGTTGTGCAGTATATCGAAATCATACTATGTGAATGGAGGAGAATTTAGATGAAGTCCAAGAATTATCTATATCTATCCCTTGTCCTTTTGATCGGCGCCAGCTTAATCCTCTCAGCCTGCGCCGGACAGCAGGCAAAAGGTGGACCCAAGCAGTCTGTCGGAGCCGGTGAAGGCCAGCTCGATATTATCGCCTGGGCCGGGTATATCGAGCGGGGTGACTCGGATGCCAATTACGACTGGGTGACTCAATTCGAGAAAGATACCGGGTGCAAGGTCAATGTGAAGGTGGCTGCGACCTCGGATGAGATGGTCTCCCTGATGAACCAGGGCGGATTCGACCTGGTAACCGCCTCTGGTGATGCCAGCAACCGCCTGATTGCCGGCGGTAAAGTGCAAGAAATCAACACCAGCCTGATCCCCAGCTGGAATAAAGTCGACACCCGCTTGCAGAGCGCCCCCTGGAACACAGTGAATGGGAAGCATTACGGCGTCCCATACCAGTGGGGACCCAACGTCTTGATGTATAACACCGAGGTATTCCCTACCCCTCCGGACAGCTGGAACGTGGTGTTCGAGGAGCAGAACCTTCCGGATGGTCAATCGAATAAAGGGCGAGTACAGGCATACGATGGACCGATCTATATCGCAGATGCAGCCTTGTATCTTATGTCACAAAAACCCGAGCTGGGCATCAAGAATCCCTACGAGCTCACCAAGGAACAATACGACGCCGCCGTCGAGCTGCTCCGCCAGCAGCGTAAGCTCGTCCAACGGTACTGGCACGATGTAACTGCCCAGATGGATGACTTCACTAACGAAGGGGTGGTCGCTTCCAGCTCCTGGCCCTACCAGGTCAACCTGCTTGCATCAGAAAGTAAGCCCATTTCCAGCGTATTCCCCAAGGAAGGCGCCACGGGCTGGGCAGATACGACAATGATGCACGTGGATGCAGCCCACCCCAATTGTGCGTACAAGTGGCTGGAACATTCCATCGATCCCAAGGTGCAGGGTGACGTGGCTGCCTGGTTTGGATCCGTTCCCGCTGTGCCGGATGCTTGCAAGGGAAATGCCCTGCTGACCGATACCGGATGCGACACGAACGGGTTTGGCAACTTCGACAAGATCTGGTTTTGGCGCACACCTACCGCCGATTGCGGCGATGGGAATAATAACTGCGTGCCGTACACCGACTGGGTTTCTTCTTATATCAGTATCAAGGGCGGACAATAAGCGAACCTTGACCGTTCCTGGCTGGACGAGCTGCCAGGAACGGTCGTTATTACCTTTTTATGAATCTAACCTCAGTTCCTGCGGTACGATTTTCCGGCGTAAGCCGCTATTTTGGTGAAGTTAAAGCGGTGGATGAGCTCAACCTGGATATCCAGGACGGAGAATTTTTCACCATGCTCGGTCCATCCGGCTCAGGCAAGACCACCTGCCTGCGCCTCATCGGCGGATTCGAACAAGCGACCGCAGGTAGGATCCTGCTCCACGGAAAAGATGTAACCGATCTCCCCCCATACGAGCGCGAGGTCAACACCGTTTTCCAGGATTACGCCCTTTTCCCGCATATGACCGTTAGCGAAAACATCGAATACGGCTTAATGATTGAAAAGGTCTCTAAAACTGAGCGAACCCTGCGGGCGGGAGAAATGCTCGAGCTGGTGCAGCTGCACGAGATGGGCGGTCGCAAGCCTTCGCAGCTTTCCGGCGGTCAGCGCCAGCGCGTGGCACTCGCCCGGGCGCTGATCAAGCAGCCGCGCGTCTTGCTCCTGGATGAGCCCCTCGGAGCGCTGGATCTAAAGCTGCGCCAGCAGATGCAGATCGAGCTTAAAGCGATCCAGAAACGGGTAGGCATTACTTTTATCTTTGTCACTCACGATCAGGAAGAAGCGCTCACGATGAGCGACCGGATTGCCGTTTTCAACCGGGGCAAAATCGAGCAGATCGGCAACCCGGAAGAGATCTACGAACACCCGGAAACGCCATTTGTGGCAAGCTTCGTGGGAATCTCGAACCTGGTGAGCGGCGAGGCGGCGCAGAAGATCACCGGCTCGCCGCAGACCTTTTCGATTCGCCCCGAAAAGATCCGCCTGAATGACCCGGAGACTGCCGTTGATTCTGAGATGTGCTCTGCAGACGGGCGCATCCGGGACGTCATCTACCTTGGGTTATACACGCGCTACCTGGTCGAGCTCGACATGGGCGGCGACTTGATCGTTGTCGAGCAGAATGTCCAAACGACGTCTGTGGACGTGTTAAATATCCGCGCCAGGCGCGTGCGCCTTGTCTGGCCGCGCGAGCTGAACCGCCTTTTGGGGCAGCCGGCGTGACGACTTCGATCGCAGGCGCCAGCAAAAGTGAGCGGAAACCGGGTTCCCGGATGAGCCGCTTATCCACCTATCTCTACCAGCGACCTGGCCTGCTTCTTCTGCTGTTGCTGGGTCCCCCACTGCTCTACATGGGGGTCGTCTACCTGGGCTCGCTTGCTGCGCTGCTGGTCAACAGTTTTTTCCACCTGGACGATTTCACGGGCCTGGTTGTACGCCAGTTCACCCTGCGCACATACGGTGAGCTGTTTACCTATACCAACCTGGCAATCGTGGCGCGCACGGCTGGCATGGCTCTGGCGGTTACCCTGGCAGATGCGGTGCTGGCGTTCCCGTTAGCCTTTTATATGGCGCAGTTTGCCTCCCGCAGGTTAAAGCCGCTGCTTTACCTCCTGGTGCTGATCCCGCTCTGGTCCAGCTATCTGGTGCGGGTGTATGCCTGGAAGCAGATCCTGGCTAAGGAAGGCATTTTGAGCTGGTTTTTGAGCGCGCTGCATATCGATGGTGCCCTAAAATGGGTTTTGGGGCTGCCAGGCATCGGCGGACCTTCGCTCTCGGTATCGCTTTTCGGCATATTTATCGTATTCGTCTATGTGTGGCTGCCGTATATGATATTGCCGATCAATGCCATGCTCGAGAGGATTCCCAAGTCCATGTCCGAAGCCTCCGGCGACCTGGGCGCTCACCCAGCGCAAACTTTGCGGCACGTCATCCTACCCCTGGCTCTGCCCGGGATCATTGCCGGCTCGATCTTTACTTTCTCGCTCACCCTGGGCGATTTTATCGTGCCAACCGTCCTGGGGAACTCGGCCTATTTCATCGGGCAGGCGGTGCTATCCCACCAGGGCACGTCCGGCAATGTTCCCCTGGCGGCAGCCTTCACCGTGATCCCGATCGCCATCATGATCTGCTATTTGCTCGTCGCCCGGCGGATGGGTGCCTTCGATGCGCTCTAACCGCCAGGACATCCCGCGAAAACCTGCTAAAACCAGGAATTTCGGCGACCGCGCCCCCTGGTTCTTAAAGCTTTCTGCAGTTGCCGTCCTCGTCTTCATGCACTTTCCGGTGCTGATCATCATCCTATACGCCTTCACCACGGACGAATCCACGTTTTCCTTCCCGCTGCCGGGAGTTACTACCGCGTGGTTCGCGGTTGCTCTGCGTCGCGCCGACCTATGGGCGGCTTTGAGCCTCTCCTTGCGAGTTGCGCTGGTAGCGACGTTGGTTGCCATCCTGTTAGGCACGCTGGCTGCCGCAGCAGTCTACCGCAGCAAGTTTTTCGGTCGCGAGGCCATCTCCCTGCTGCTGATCCTGCCCCTGGCTCTGCCGGGGATCGTCACGGGCATCGCCCTGCGCTCTGCGTTGGGTTTGATGAACGTCAATTTTAGCTTCTGGACAATCGTGATCGGGCATGCCACATTCTGTGTGGTGGTGGTCTATAACAACGCCCTGGCGCGCTTCCGCCGCCTGGGTCCTTCCATGGTCGAAGCTTCGATGGACCTGGGCGCAAACGGCTTCCAGACCTTCCGCCACATCATCCTGCCCAGCCTGGCGACGGCTCTGCTGGCAGGCGGTATGCTGGCATTCGCCCTCTCATTCGACGAAGTGATCGTAACCACCTTCACCGCAGGGCAGCAGTCCACCCTGCCCATCTGGATCTTCAGCCAGCTCGCCCGGCCGCGCGAGCGCCCGATCACCAACGTGGTCGCCATTTTCGTCATCGCGGTTACCTTCATCCCAATCCTGCTCGCTCACCGCTTTACCCAACAGGATGCAACCTGAAGATTTTAATGTAGGAGTTACGCAGTTTCAGGAAAAATAGTCCGGAAATAGGGGTGTAGGGCGGGCATCCCGCCCTACACCCCTATTTCCGGCAATTCCTCAGCGAACTGCGTAAGTCCTAAATGGAGAAACCTGATGAATGAATTCTTACACCAACCCGGTTTCCTCGGCACGAGCGCTAACCGCGCTGCCGATATCACCCTGATGATCATGCTCATTGGCGCAATCCTCTTCACAACCGGCTTCATCCTGGCGCGCCGAAAGAAGTATGATGCCCACAAGTGGGTGCAGACCAGCGCGGCGATCCTTTACTTGATCATGATCCTGTGGATGATGATCCTGCCTTTCCGGGACTTCATGGTGAGGGGAAAAGGCGGTCCGTTCCCAACGATCTTTTACGCTGTGACCGGCGTCCATGCACTCACGGGTACGGTAGCTGCGCTCTTTGGGTTGTTCGTCGTCCTGCGCGGGCATAAGCTGGTGCCGAAGAAGCTGCGCTTCAGGAACTATAAACGCTACATGCGCACTTCTTACGGCTTGTATATGGCTGCGTTTGTACTGGGTGTGCTGGTCTACATTACCTGGTTCGTGATTCTCCCCGGGTCCGTCTCGTATTGATGGTCGAAAATCGGATATCAGTCGAAATAACCGGCGCTCGGTCCGAGAGGTTATGGATCCCATCAGGTGGAACGGCCAGGATCACTTACCGCGTTCAGCGTGGGCTGCCTGGAGCAGCCGCTCGATCTCGTTGAGATGGTCGTTGCGATGCAGCCCCCGGTTGAAGCGGAAATGGTTCGGCGACGCCTGGATGCTCTCGACGAGCTCGGGGGTGATGGTTTCGAGCTCGGCATCGACTGCCTCGGCTGAGGCGAGGCAGATTGCGACTGCTTCTTTTGGATCCAGGGCGAGTAAGATTGGCTTCGAAGCGTCGTTCATCGCCTCAGAGTCGAAGGGCGATTCATCTACCCCCTCCTTTTTCCAGCGGCGCAGGAGGACCAGCACGCGCTGGTCCAAGAAGGCAAGGTGAGCCAGCAGCGCAGAGACGGTCCATCCGGCTGGGGTGGTAAGCGAGTAGTCGTCCGTTGTGAGGCTGTTTACGATCGAGACAAGCCTGCGCCGCGAAGTTGTATTCTCCTGGTTGAAAGCAAACGTCCATATTAATTCTCCTGAAGTGAAGTTATGCGGAAATGACCGGTTTTGACTGGTGAGAACATGGCTAAGCTCAAGGCAATTTACTTGACTCTCCACAGAGTCGCGTACTTCTTGCGGTATTTTAGATCATCTTCGGTCGCGATCAGCTCCAGCGCTTTCACTTTTATCCTGTCATCCTTGATTTCATCGTACAGGTTCCTGAGTCCCTGGAGGATATCGTAGCGGATCAAGGTGCAGTTTTTTTCGGCAATGCATTCGTGGAATCTGCCTTCGAGACCGGCCAATAACAGGTCTTCTTGCTCCTTACCTGCCGCGCCCACTTTCCAGATGGCCTGCATGCAGTGCCGCGCAGTGACGAAGCGTTCATCCTTTGTGACAGCGAGCAGGGCAGCAAAATCCCGGAGAATCCTCTTTTCCGGGTCGCTCTTCGCCAGGTTGCACAGCACCTGGGCTGCGATTGCCCGCTCGTGGTTGTCCTTGCTGCTCAAGGTTGCCACCATCTCGTCCCAGGCGTCGTAAGCCCAATCCACGGGTTTTTCCGTCGCGGCGAGGATATAGAAGAAGGCCTCGTTCTGCACCTCCCTGTCTGCGGAGCGCAGGTTATCCAGGTTCGTGCGCGTAGTTTGGTCCATAATGCTCTCCAGAGCGGGTAATACCGCGGCGACTGGTTCTTTACCCTTCAATTAGCTTTTACTGAAGCGGTTGATTGAATGCTCTTTGTCTCTACAAAATCTTTCAGGGACTGTTCAACGATAGAGGTCCATCCTTCCACGAACGCCTCTTTTACGAAATCGGGGTTGCTCTTCGGGAAAGTTTCCAGACCTGCGTGAGTTAACCTCAATCGCGTTTGGTCACCTTCGGGGAATAAATCGAAAGTGACATAGGAAATGCCTTCATAACCGGAGTAACGCCAGCTGTAAGTGATTCTTTTACCTGCCAGCACTTCAGTGATTTTACACAAGTGCAGGTATGGCCTTTCTTTTGGACCTGCAGTGAACTGAAATTCAAAGCCCACTTCAGGTTCGAATTCCGCAATGTCAAAATACCACTGCTTCATATCATCCTTGTCGGTGATGGCTTTCCAAACTTTTTCAATGGATGCTGTGTAAATTCCCTCAACCACGATGGGTCCGTCGTTCATCTTGCCACCTCTTAATTCGTTTTGAAAGGTTATTTCCTATCCGGCTGGTAGTATAGTAAAACGTTGCCCGAGCGAAATGTCCTGGTCTTGACCAGCTTGAGTTTCAGCCGCTCGTTTATCCCTGTGAATAATGCTTTACCGCTTCCCAAAACCACCGGGTTCAGCATGATCCGGTATTCATCGATTAAGTCGTGCTGGATGAAAGTCACCGCCAGGTCGGAGCTGCCGAAAATGATGAGCGCATCCAATTGTAGAACGTCCATTCTATACTGTCAAGGTGGGAAATATCCGATTTACTCCTGGAGAGCGACTGCAACTTACCATCCATTCACTTGTTAAATAAATCACAAAATTGACTTTTTTTATAATTTGTGTATATTTATATAGTTCCACTGAAATGGCGTCATCCTTCTCATGAATTAACAACGGGGAATATTCGGTTGTATGAGATCGCTGATGCCGCTTTTTTTGTCACCAGTGTTTCATTATCAATCTAAGCAGAAAGGAAGGTAGTTATGCCGGATATTGGCAGCTGCGTTGAGCTTGTTAACCAGGAAAAAGTTCAAGCACATCGTTAATCGACCAATTATCGAGTCAGGTATAGGAGGAAGAGATGGAAAATGCCTTACCCGTAACTGCAGCCGCTGAGATGGAGAAACAGTACTCACTCGGCAGAATCCTGGGAATCTGGGCCCTGGCTGCCATCCCGATGGCGGTCCTGAGCTGGATCATATTCCCCGCTTTGTCACCCGACGCCGCCTCGGATCCGCTTGGAGCAGGCGTCACCCGCATAGTGCTGCTCACCTTCGGTTTGATCTGGCTGTTTGTCCTTTCAATGATCATCGTCCGGCAGGAAGAGGGCGATCTCCGCTGGGCTACGATCAAGCGCAGGCTGCGCCTCAATACGCCGCGCGATCCTGAAGACCGGTGACGCTCGCCGCAGGCTCTGGCTGTGGGTGATCCCGTTTCTCATCGGGACCGTCGTGTGGGAGCTGGCTTTAGTGGCCTACGCGGACAAACTCTGGGTGTCGATCTTTCCCTTTCTTGCCGAGCCTCCCGGCTACAGCATGAACGCGGTTCTACAATCGCAAGAGATCTTGCACCGGCTGGTAGGCGCCTGGTGGTTCCTGGGCTTATACGTGGTTAACGCTGTCTTCAATACGATCCTGGGCGAGGAGTTTCTATTCCGAGGTGTGCTGCTGCCCAAGATGGAGGGAGTATTTGGCAGGTGGAGCTGGGTGGCGAACGGCGGGCTGTTTGGCTTGTACCATCTTCACCAGCCCTGGACGATCCTGGCGAACGCCATCAGCGGAATCTTCCTTTTAGCATTTCCCTCCTGGCGCTACCGCAGCACCTGGATGGCGGTCATCGTGCACTCTGCACAAAGCGTGTTCTTTGCGTTCCTGATCCTTGGGGTCGTACTGGGTAAGGCGTAGGCGAGGAACAAGGCAAATAATTCGAGGGTGCGGTCAAAAACGACCGCACCCTTTGTCATTCTCCTATATAATCTCCATAAATGCCTGAATACAGCCGGTCTTTAATCGAGAGCGGCGCATATTTTTTTAGCATAATTACCTGCAGCCGCCTGCCGATTCTGCTAACGCTTGAAGCCAGAAAGATATCACGGGTAGCATTGAACGATGTGCGGGAGAAAATCCCAGACACCCAGGTAATAAACAGGCATGTGAAGAAGCACGGTGGACTGGCCTCGGTCGAGTTTTCACCGGTATGTAAGGATGGTGTATGATGAGAGGGGATGGGGAGGGGCTGTTAGGGAGGATGTGAGCAGGATAGGTTGTGGGGAGTACGGATTGGTGCGGTCAAAGATCGACTGCACCCTACAACTGGCAAACTCGTGAGCAAGGAAAATACAGGAGGTAATTTCTGTCCCCATTGGGTTGTAGTGACTGCCACAAATGAAAAGGGGGTTACCATCTACAACCCCTTTACTAACTCTTATCAGAGTTATTCATGGAAAGTATTCAAAAAAACTTACGGAGTTGCAGTATTGATTCGGCACGATGAAAAATTCAAATAACCTCATGAGTAGCAGTTAGAGATCGGATATTTGGTACATGAAAGAGGCAAGTATGTGGTCAATATTTAGGAAAGGATTTCAGATTTTATTTCTGTTTTTTTTGCATGCTCAGTATATGGAGTTGTTTGTCTGTAACGAATAAAGTCCCGGAAATTGCCGTAACAAAATCCAAGATATATGTTACACCGCCAAATCCTTCTGTTACTTTGCAGACTGTGCAGCAGCAGATTGGCTCTACTTTGACTCCGACGGTCAAGCCTGTTCCTGCAACATCAACGATTTCAATCCCATCCATCAAAACCTCAACCACACCTTCACCAGAACTGGAAGCGACAAACGCCACTGTATACCCACCATCAGGCTGGGTTCTGTATCGAGGGGTTCCAGAAGGGCATTATTGGCCTGAGATCTTATACGTTACGCGCATTGGTGGAATCGGTCAAAGGCCAATGCTGGACGATCCAAATTCGGTTGGAACATCCCGATGTCTTTCCTGGTCCCCAAACGGTCATGGATATCTTTCACAGCATTTCCATCCGAATTTACTGATTCGAGAAGTGAAATTTACCTTATTCGGCCGGATGGAAGTGATCTCCGCAAGTTGACTTTTTCACCCGGTTACATAACGAATCCTTCCTGGGCGCCGGATGGGAAGTCGATCGTTTTTTCTCAACTTACGCAGAAACCTGAACAAACAGATGTAAATTTGTATGTAGTTGAAACAGCCTCAGGACGCGTTCGCCAGCTTACTGATACTCCTGACATCTATGAACATTCCCCTGCATACGCACCGGATGGTAAGTCCATTGCGTATACGGCAGTAAAGCCGGACGAAAGTCCGTCTATTTTTGAGTTGATGATCATGGATGTCAACGGGGAAAATGAACGCAAGATGTTCAAAGATTCAATCTATGTAGATGATTACGCATGGTCACCAGATGGAAAATATATCGCGATAATTGTACAAAATGATTCCTCTCCAGATTGGGAGGATAGCCTGTATGTGATCGATGCTGATGGAAACAATCTCCGGCGCCTGACAGATCGTCCAGGCTGTGTAGGGTTTCCCAATTGGTCCCCAGATGGCCAATGGATCACCTTTGGTTATTCACCAAATAAATGTGGTGCTTCTGGACCCTGGCAGCTCAATTTAATTAACATTACCGGAAACGAATCGATAACCATAGCAAGTCCCATGGGATCATTCCAAGTTCCCGTCTTGTCGCCTCTCCCGGCAATAGCTAAGGGTGAATCCTATGTGGTTACCGAAAGTGGTAGTCTGCTCAACCTGCGTGCGACGCACTCCTTAATCGGCGAGGTATTGTCAAAACTGGACGAAGGAGAAAAGATCTCGGTATTAGAAGGGCCAGTCGTGGCAGAAGATTTTCTCTGGTGGCGAGTTCAAGTCGGCAGCACCAACCTGGAAGGTTGGGTAGCCGAAAATCCAGGTTGGTTTGCCAGAGAGTAGAGCGTAGGTTGGGTTGAGGGGCATACCACGAGGCAGATAGATATTTGAATATCTGCCCCGAAACCCAACAACATGCCTCGATGTTGGGTTTCGCTTTGAACGCTAAGGATTTTAACAGTGAATAAAATGGTCAACCCAACCTACTTACTTGTATAATACTTGTAACTGTCCTTATCTCATATGGAGACGAAAATGGTAAGTTCCAGGATCAAAATACCTGAGAGGAAGCTGAAAGGTTTCTGCAAGCGATATCAAGTGCAGCGATTGTCACTGTTTGGCTCTGTTCTTCGGGATGACTTTAGCTCAGACAGTGATATCGACGTTTTGGTTGTCTTCCATCCTTCTGCGTTCATCACATTTATGACTCTAGGCAGAATGAAGCGCGAGTTATCAGAAATCCTCCAACGCCAGGTGGATTTGGTACCGCAGGAAGGGTTAAAGCCAGCTATCCGGGATTCTGTGCTCACCAGCTCACTGGAAGTGTATGCGGCCTGAAAAACTATACTTGCTCGACATCGTTGAAGCAGCTGAGTCGATTGCTCGCTTCTGTGAGCCGATTGGCGAAGAAGCATTCCTTCAGGATGAACTTCGCCAAAGTGCGGTTTTGCAAAAACTAATTGTCATCGGTGAGGCAGCCGCACGTTTGCCAGCCGAATTCCGGGAAAGATACAAAGAAGTTGCATGGGAGGATATTATCGGCTTTCGCAATATTGCCGTGCATGAGTACTTTGCGATTCTTTGGCAAATTGTTTGGAATACGGCAATTCAAGATATACCTGAATTAAGCAGGAAAATCATGAGCATATTGAAAACGCAGGCAGCTTTCCCCCTCATCTGCATATAGCGACAGAAGTAACATAACAACTGGTACATTCGTTTGGGGCAGATCACTTTGAGGCTCTCGAATCAAATCAAGCAGTTTTTTGAGATCGTCGAGCGGTATAATCTACAATTAGAGGAAAAATCGTGAAAGACTATCATATTAACGTATTCTACAGTGAAGATGATGAAGGGTATATTGCTGACATACCCGATCTCAAGCATTGCTCGGCTTTTGGCGAAACCCCTGAAGATGCTGTAAGAGAAGTCCAGATTGCCAAGAAAGCCTGGTTGGAAGCTGCCCGTGCAGCCGGAAAACCTATTCCGGCCCCGCGTTATCGCCCCGTGATTTATCAAACTGCCTGAGTTGGAACCTCAAAATTCCGCCACCACCCAAGCCCACCCGAACATCGCCTTAATCAAATATTGGGGCAACCGCGACCCCTACCTGCACATCCCGTCCAACGGCTCGATCTCGATCAACCTGGAAGGGCTGTACACGCGCACCAGCGTCCAGTTCGGTCCCGAATTCGCCGCCGACTCGCTGATCCTCAACGGGGCGCCCGCCGAGGGGCAGGCGCTCTCGCGGGTGCAGCGAATTCCTCGACCGGGTGCGCAGCCTGAGCGGCATCAGCGATGGCGCGCAGGTGACCAGTGAAAATAATTTCCCGATGGGCACCGGGATCGCCTCCTCTGCCTCGGCGTTTGCCTCGCTGGCATTGGCTGCGGCAAGCGCTGCCGGTCTGGCGCTCAGCGAGCGGGAGCTCTCCCGCCTGGCGCGGCGCGGCTCGGGGTCTGCCTGCCGCTCTATCCCCGGCGGATTCGTGGAATGGCAGCCCGGCAGCGGGGATGAAGAACTCGTTTGCCTTCTCGCTCGCCCCGGCGGACCACTGGCGGCTGGTCGACTGCCTGGCGATCGTCAGCCAGGCGCACAAATCGATTGGCTCCCAGGAGGGCCATCGCCTGGCTGATTCCAGCCCGCTCCAATCAGTGCGAATTGCCGACGCCCCGCGCCGCCTGGATCTCTGCCGTTCTGCCATCCTGCAGCGGGACTTCGCCGCGCTGGCTGCCATCGCCGAGCTGGACAGCAACTGGCTGCACGCCGTGACCATGACCTGCTCCCCTCCCCTGCTTTACTGGCAGCCTGCCACCCTGGAGGTGATGCAGTCGGTCGCTGCCTGGCGCGCCTCCGGTATACCGGCCCTGTATACCATCGACGCCGGGCCGAACGTCCACGTGCTCTGCCAGGCGGATTTTGCACGCCAGGTCGCTGACCTGCTGAAAGATATCCCCGGCGTAGCAGAAGTCCGCTGCGCAGGGATCGGGGGACCCGCCCAGCTGCTCGCTGCGGGTTAGAAATCTGTTAGAACTTGGCCCAACCGGTCAATTAATGCTACACTATTAAGGAAGAGTTGAATATAATCGTACGAATGTTTATTGGGGAATCTCCGGGGGAGAAATTCCGCCGAGAGAGTATAAATAGCGAATGGATGAGAATCAGATCGGCTGAGAATCAGCCGGCTATTAGAAAGCAGTTATTAGCATGAGTTTAACAATCTCTTTATTGGGGTTTATCTTCGGGCTGGCGATCCTTTTGATCCTGCACGAGCTGGGTCATTTCCTGGCTGCGCGTTCCATGAAGGTGCAGGTTGATGAATTCGGAATCGGTTTCCCACCCCGGGCAGCCCGGCTGTTCAAGATCGGCGGGACGGAATTTACGCTCAACTGGCTGCCCTTCGGCGGCTTCGTCCGCCCCAAAGGGGAGAACGACCCATCCGTAGAAGGCGGGCTGGCAGCCGCCAGTCCCTGGGTCCGCCTGGGAGTGCTGTTCGCCGGTCCGGGCATGAACATATTGATCGGGATCATTCTGGCGGTTTTATTATTCTATACGCTCGGCGACCCCATCACCAATATCGTGCGCATCGACGGTATTGCACCCGGCTCGCCGGCGGAAGTGGCCGGACTGCTTCCCGGGGATATCATCCAAACCGTCAACGGCGCCCCGGTGACCAGCATCGATAACCTGCACGCCATCGTCCAGAATAATTTGGGTGTGCCCACCACCCTGGTGATCGCCCGCGGGAAGCAGATCCTGACCATCACCCTCACGCCGCGCCAAAACCCGCCGGAGAATGAAGGCGCAATCGGCATCCTCCTGGGAAATCCAACCCATCCGATCGCGTTCACAACCGCCATATCGCGTGGGGTGAGCGCCTCGGTCGATTATGGGCGCAACGTGATTGCGTTGCCTATACGCATGATCCGTGGCCAGACATCCCCGGAAGAAGGGCGCGGCTTCGTCGGGATATAAAGGCATGTTCGATATTTACCAGCGCCTGCGCAACCCGCTGTTCTTCTTCATGGCGGTCTCCTTCTCATTGGGCATCCTGAACCTGCTGCCCATCCCTGCCCTGGACGGCGGCAGGATCTTCCTCACCTTGCCGGAGATCCTTTTCAAGCGGCGCATCCCGCCCCGCTACGAAAATATGATCCACCTCATCGGTTTCGCCGTCCTGATCGTATTAATCATCTATATTAATGTCCAGGATTTTATTAATCCGGTTAAAATCCCTTAGCGCTCGCTAGCAATCGCGGCGATCAGGCGGGTGAACGGTAAATTACTGCCCTAATCGCCGCCTGGGCGAGACAAGAAATCTGATCATTGAAATCTGAAATTACTGAGTATTGCCAGCATGAGCAAAAAGAATCCAGAATTCAAGACACCCCAGGAAATCCCTTTCCAGCAGGTCCTGGATGCGCTTATTAGATGAAGAGACACCCTTTCCACCCCGGTATTTATACCGCCTGTCGGATTTAATCCCACAGGACGAGGAGACGCTGAGCTTGATCTGGCCATCCATCCCTGGGTGGCGGCGGCAGGCGCTCCTCGAGGATGCTGAGGTCCTGGGAAATGATGATCTGCTGCTCTCGTTCATCGAGCTGGGCATGATCGCGCTCGGGGACAGTGAAGCCAGCGTTCGCCTGCCTGCTGTAAGGATCCTGGGCGATTACGAATCGCCCCGGCTCTTGCCGGCATTGGTCAACCTGGCGGTCAACGATCCGGACCCAGAAGTCCAGGCGGCTGCCACAGCCAGCCTGGGTTACTACGTCTATCTCGGTGAGATGGAAGAAATCCCTGAATCGACCAAAAATGACCTGGAGAGCATCCTGCTCAACTTGTATCGCAGCTCGGAGGATGATCAGGTCCGCCGCCGCGCCCTGGAATCGCTGGGGTATACCAGCCGGGAAGAGGTGGACGAGCTGATCTTGGCTGCCTACGGAAACAGCAACAAAGAGTGGGTCGCCAGCGCCCTGTTCGCCATGGGGCGTTCAGCGAATGAGCGCTGGATCCCCCAGGTGAGCGACTCACTGGACAGCCGCTGGCCCGCCGTAAGGTGTGAAGCCGCGCGTGCAGCCGGCGAGCTCAACATGCGCGACGCGGTACCCCGCCTGCTCGAGCTGCTCGATGACCCGGATGAAAATGTGCTGACTGCCACACTCTGGTCGCTTTCCGAGCTGGGCGGTGGAGGAGTCCGCGAGGCTCTGACCGCGATGTACGACCAAACGGAAGACGCAGAAATGCTCGAATATCTGGATGCTGCCATCGATAACCTCTCTTTTAATGAAGGGCTCGGGGCTTTCGAGCTTTTTGATCTTCCGGAGAATGGTAATGGCAGCGAAGATGAGTATGAATATGAAAATGATGGGTATGAAGACGAGGATGATCACCTGGATGAGATAGAAGACCTGGAAAACGACTGACCCGGTCCTGACATCTATTTAGGCTCTATAACTTATAATTGCTTTATGCAGATCCAAGTTCTCCACCACAGATTACGCACCAGCCGCCTCAGATTTATCAATTCTTTACACCCCCCAATTCCTAAATTCCGTTTGTCGAAGGTCATTTTCTATAACTGGTTATTGCTTCTTTTGCTGACCGGCGCCGGTTTGCTCTTCCCGGCAAGGGTCGCTGCGCAAGCCCAGATTCAAAACGAGGGCGCAGATTATGATTTCGGCAAGCAAATCCGGTTTCACGCGATGCTGACCTCGGAATCTCCCCCCAAATCGACGACGATTTTGATCACTACTCCAAACGGTGAGCCAAACGATCTCCGGAACGGTACTGGCAAAAGCGATCAACGATACCGATTATAAGCTGAGCTACAATTTAGACCTGGAAAAGCAGCCCATCAATCCCTTCTCAAAGGTCTCTTACCGCTACGAGCTGCTTTACCCGGATGGCAATACTTACACCAGCCCTGAATATTCTTTCGACTACATCGATAACCGCTATAAATGGGAGCAGTCCGAGGCAAAACCGTTTCGCATCCATTGGTTCCAGCAGACGGACAGTGAGTTCGCCGAGAACGTGAGCAAAGTAGCTGCTGCTGGACTGCAGCAGGTGCAGTCATTGATCCAGGGCAAAACACCCGAAGCGATCGATATCTATGCCTATCCCAGCTCGACCCTGATGCAAGAAGCGCTGGTACTCTCGGGTCAAAATTGGATCGCCGGGCATGCTGACCCCAGCCTGGGCGTGATGATTCTCTCCATCCCTCCCCGACCGGACCAATATATATACATGCAGCAGATCATCCCGCACGAGCTGATGCACATCATGCTCTACCAGCGCAATCCTTCCGGCTATGCAAATTTACCGGTCTGGCTCAATGAGGGCCTGGCATCTATCGCTGAGCTTTATCCAAATCCCGATTACACGACCATCCTCGAAAATGACTACAAAAAAAATGCGCTGCTGCCGATGGCTTCCCTTTGCGAAATATTCCCCAGGGATGCCTCCAGCGCCCTGCTTGCATATGCTCAGTCCGCTTCCTTCGTCCGTTACCTTCACGGACAGTATGGGACCGAAGGTCTGCAAAAACTCGTCGATGCCCAGACTGACCGGAAAGATTGCGCCGCAGGCGTCCAGGCAGCCCTGGGAATTCCATTAAGCCAGGTCGAGCAGCAGTGGCGCCAGGTTACATTTGGAGAAGATACTACCCAGGTAGCTATCAATAACCTGATCCCCTGGGCGCTGTTGCTGGTCCTGGTTCTGGCAGCACCGCTTGGAATTGCGCTCCTGCTGCTGGTAATTCGACCCGCCCGGCGCAACCCCTCCAGCGTTTCCGCAGCGGACAGCAGTGATGGCAGGTGACAGCCCAACTTCAGCGGTGAGGCTGCATGCAGTTGTCGAGGGTTTCGTGCAAGGGGTGGGTTTCCGCCAATTTGTACTCTACGCCTGCCTGGACAAGGGAATCAGCGGGTGGGTGAGGAACCGCTGGGATGGATCCGTCGAGGTACTGGCGGAAGGGGAACGAGATACCCTTGAAAAACTTGTAACCATACTGGAACGGGGACCGCGCTCTGCCCAGGTCAGCGGGGTCCACACCGAGTGGAGTCCTGCAACCGGCGAGTATGCCGGGTTCAACGTGCGCTCAACTTCTGTTTGATTATTCTTGGCTAACCGAACCCCAGGCCGCGCTCTTTCAATGAAATAAAACGACCTTGCCCGATCACCAGATGGTCCAGCACCTCGATATCCAATAATTTACCCGCCTGTGTGATCTGGCGAGTCAAGGCGATGTCATCCGGGCTGGGGGTCGGGTCTCCGCTGGGGTGGTTATGGACCACGATGATCGCTGCGAGGTTGCGGCGGACGGCCCCCTTGAATAATTCACCCACCCGCACCTGCGATGAATTGAGCGAGCCCCGGTAGACCTCCTCAATATTGACCACCCGGTTGCGGGTATCGAGCTGGATCACCCGCAGATGTTCCTGCTCGAGAGCGCTCATCTCGTAAATAACCAAATCGGCGGCGTCCTGAGGGCTGTGGATCACCCGCCGCTCCTCCGCATCGCTTTCGCTCATTCGCCTCCCCAGCTCGATAGCTGCCTTGATCTGCGCCGCCTTGGCCCTTCCAACTCCCTTCTGCATATAGAGCTCTTCAAACGGCGCCCGGTGCAGCCCGGTCAAACCGCCAAAATGCTGCAGGAGTCTCTGACCCAGCTGGACTGCATTCTCCCCAGGCATTCCGACTCGCAGCAAAATCGCCAGCAGCTCGGGAGTAGATAGGTTATTGGCACCCACCCGTTCCAGCCTTTCCCGAGGCCGGTCGGTCGCTTCCATGTCCGATATACGATAGCTTGCCTGTCCCTCTTTCATGTTCCTCCCGGATTGGCACGCGAATTGTACCGTTTCAGGCGATTACGCGTGCAGCGCTCAGCTTGTCTGAAACTCCGCCGATGGTATCAATATACAGGAGGAGGGCTGAACCGGCAAGAGCGGAATGACAATTTCCATCCATGCTATAATCATTTAAGCGGAAAATCCTATGATCTTGAACCCGACGACACTCAGTAACGGCTTGCTGCTTTTGACGGCATGGAGCGGGGCTTTCCTGGCAGCGCTATGGCTAAGCCTGGTCATCTGGACTTACCGGGATATCCGCCGGCGGTCTCGGGATGTTTTTGCTCGCGTCCTGGCAGTGCTGGTCGTGGCGATATTATTCCTGCCGGGCATCGTTATTTACCTGATCCTGCGACCTACGCGTACGCTCGATGATGAGTACCAGCACACATTGGAAGAGGAAGCTCTGCTGCAAGCAATAGAAGATATTACCCTGTGCCCGGGTTGCGGTCGCCGGGTGAGGGAGAACTGGATCGTGTGTCCCAACTGCCACACCCGGTTGAAGAAAGCCTGCCACCAGTGTGGGAAATTAATGGACCTGCCCTGGAACTTGTGCCCCTACTGCGGCACCGCTGCACCCGGGATGCGCCGTGAAAATATAACCCTCGACGAAGCGCTGCGACCCCTGCCGGCAGAGGAAGAGCCAGCTGAAGAAGAAAAGGTAGAGGAAGCTGCCGGATAAGGGTATTAATTACAAAAACAAGGTTCAGGTGGCGCGTATGCGCCACCTGAACCTTGTTTTTGTATATATTCTCTATTAACTAACGGCGCAAGCGCAGACCAGCCTGCATACGCGGCTGTCTCTCCCAATTCTGCTTCGATGCGCAGGAGCTGGTTGTATTTGGCAACCCGGTCGGAGCGTGCCGGAGCGCCGGTTTTAATCTGGCCCATATTTAAGCCGACTGCGAGATCGGCGATGGTGGTGTCTTCGGTTTCCCCGGAGCGATGGGAGGTAACGGCACGCCAGCCAGCGCGCTGGCAGGTCTCCACAGCCTCGATCGTCTCGGTGAGAGAGCCGATCTGGTTCAGCTTGACCAGCAAGGCGTTGGCGGCTTTCTCCGAGATCGCTCGCCGCACCCGCTCGGGGTTGGTCACCAGCAGATCGTCGCCGACAATTTGCAGAGACGACCCCAGCTCAGCGACCAGCAGCTTCCAGCCGTCCCAATCGTCTTGTGCCAGACCATCTTCGATGGACACGATGGGGTACTTCTCTACCCATGCCTTCCAGAAGGCAACCATTTCAGCGCTGTCGAGCTTGCGACCTTCTTTACGCAGGTTGTACAGGCCATCTTCGTACAGCTCCGATGCCGCAGGATCCAATGCGATCGCGACCTGCTCACCGGGTTTGTAGCCTGCTTTTTCTATCGCTTCCAGGATCACCTCTACAGCTTCGACATTGGCTTTCAGACCGGGGGCGTAGCCTCCCTCATCTCCAACCAGGGTGATATAACCGCGCGCTTTCAACACGCCCTTGAGCGCCTGGTAGATCTCAGAGCCCCAACGCAGCCCTTCGGAAAAGCTCTCGGCTCCCAGCGGCATGATCATGAATTCTTGGAAATCGGTCGATTGCCAGCCGGTATGCGTGCCTCCATTGAGGATATTCAGCATCGGCACCGGCAGCACGTGAGCGTAAACGCCGCCCAGGTAGCGGTAAAGTGGCAGCTGGACCGAGTTCGCTGCAGCCTTGGCGACTGCCAGGCTGGTGCCTAAGATGGCATTCGCCCCCAGCTTGGATTTATTGGGAGTCCCGTCCAATTCCAGCAAAGCCATATCCAATGCGATCTGTTCGGTGGCATCCCAGCCGACCAGCGCCTCGGCGATCTCGTTGTTTACGTAATCGACCGCGCGGTTTACCGACTTGCCCAGGTATTGGGCCTTGTCGCCGTCACGCAGCTCCAGGGCTTCGTGGACGCCCGTCGAAGCGCCGGAAGGTACTGCCGCTCGCCCCCAGGTGCCATCGATCAAGGTCACTTCGACTTCAACTGTTGGGTTGCCGCGGGAATCCAATATTTGTCGACCCGTTATATCCTCAATAATCGTATCCATTTGATCTCCTTTTTAGCTTTTAATTTTTTTATTCGGCAATTTCAAAAAAATATATATCCCTGGATTGTGCGGATAAGCAGGTGTACACCAGCCCATCCCCCAACGCTCAGTTTATATATCTCTAGCTTATCAGTTCAGCTGGGAAAGTATACTCGATATTACAATCATAGGACTTACGCAGTTCCCAAAGGAATTACCGAAAATAGGTGTGATGGGTGGGGAGTCTCCCCCCCATCACACCTATTTTCGGCTTTTTCCCCTTCAACTGCATAACCTCTAAATTATTCATGCTGCTAAGCTCGCGCAAAATCAATCTGCCGAAAGGCTGGACTCGAAGTCTGTCTCTTTCGCGCCGGCACCGGTGCGGATTCCCGCCTGGTAGCAGACCGATTCCAGGAAGGCAACGAACAATGGATGCGGGCGGTTTGGGCGGGAGAGGAATTCGGGATGGAACTGTGTCCCAACCATGAAGGGATGATCCTCGTATTCAGCGATCTCCACCAATCGCCCATCCGGGGACAGCCCCGAATAGTGCATCCCTGCCTGGTTGAAGATATCGCGATAAGAATTATTAAACTCGAATCGATGGCGGTGGCGCTCCTGGACGAGCGGCATATTGTAGGCGGCTGCCGCCTGGGTGCCTGGCTGCAGGACGCACGGATACAGACCCAAGCGCATAGTCCCCCCCATATCTTCGATCAACCGTTGGTCCGGCATGAGATCGATCACCGGGTGCTTCGTCGAACGGTCGAATTCAGTCGAGTTCGCGTCATCCGTCCCCAAAATATGGCGGGCAAATTCGACCACCATCAGCTGCATCCCCAGGCAAAGTCCCAGGTAGGGAATCTTGTTTTCGCGGGCATACCGCGCGGCTTGCACCTTGCCTTCAATACCCCGGCTGCCAAAACCTCCTGGCACAACGATCCCATCGGCGCTCTCGACCAGCTCCCAACCGCGACCTTTTTCCAGTTCGACGGAATGAACCCAGGCGATATTTACCTCTACACCTAGTGCCAGCGCGGCGTGGTGGAGAGCCTCGCGCACGCTGAGATAGGCGTCGTGCAGCTCCACGTATTTTCCTACCAGGGCAACGTTCACTACCGGTTTCTTCCGCTCATCCTCTTCAACCAGGTGCTCCCAGGCTCCCCAAACCGGTTTTTCGCGTGATTGCAAACCCAGGCGCTCGATCAGGTAATCGCCTACTCCCAACTCCTCCAGTAAAATCGGTATCTGGAAAAGACTGTTTGCGGTCACCATGGGCACCACTGCCCGGCGGTCCACATCGCAGAATAAGGCGATCTTGTCCCGCAAATCCTCTTCAACGGGATGGTCCGATCGGGCCACGATTACATCGGGTGAGATGCCGATCGAGCGCAGCTCGCGGACCGAATGCTGGGTGGGTTTCGTTTTTAACTCGTCTGTGGCGGCTATAAAAGGCAGCCAGGTCACATGTATGTATACGCTGTTCTCCCGTCCCACATCCGTCCGCATCTGGCGCAAGGCCTCTAAGAACGGGAGCGACTCGATGTCACCTACAGTTCCGCCAACTTCCACCAGGACGATCTCTGCGCCGGTAGTTTTTGCTACCAATCCAATCCGGCGTTTAATCTCATTCGTAATATGCGGGATGACCTGGATCGTCCCGCCAAGATAATCTCCCCGCCGCTCTTTTCCAATCACTTCAGCGTATACCTGACCGGTGGTCACGTTGCACACTCTGTTCAAGCTGATATCGATAAAACGCTCATAATGACCTAAATCCAGGTCTGTTTCCGCGCCATCATCCAGGACGTAAACCTCGCCGTGCTGGTAAGGGTTCATCGTTCCGGGGTCCACATTAATATATGGGTCCAGCTTTTGGGCTGCCACTGAAAAACCGTGCTGTTTCAAGACCAAGCCTAGAGCCGCTGCAGTTACACCCTTCCCGACTGAGCTGACCACACCACCGGTGAAAAAGATATATTTCGTCGACATTCCAGCCTCCACTTATGATTAGATCTGTTCAGGTGTACGGTTACAACGGAAGTGGGGAGGTCGTTAAGAGCGACCTCCCCACGTTTATTGCCTCGAACTGTATGGCATAAAAATATTCTTTTACTTTATCCGACCAACCGCTCCAGACTCTCGGCTGCACGGCGCATCTCCAAAAATACCAATCCAAGCTTGGCACCTTCGCGTGCCAATGCGGTTAAGACGGCTTCCTCACCCACTGCAGTCAGGATCACATACCCGCTATCACCCCGGATATAGACCTGCTCCAATGCGCCCCGCCCGAGCTCTTTTGCGATCCTTTCGCCCAGGCTGAGCATAGCAGCCGACATGGCTGAAACCCGGTCCTCTTCCACCTCTGCAGGCAGCGCAGAAGCCATAATCAAGCCGTCCACGGAAACAACGGCCGAGGCTTCGATGTCTGGAGAGGCGGCTTGCATTTCACGCAAGCGATTGACCATCATCTCTGTACGTGAACGCGTCATACGATCAACCCCTTTCTTCCCAGTAGCCAGGTTGCGACGATATCCATCAGGCTGCTATAAAAGTTTACCATAATTAATCTGCTTTGGGGATTCAAATAGACCCGTCATTCAAAATAGCCCAATTAATTTCTTGAGCATCCATATTTGATTGGCCGGAAGTAACTTTATAAAATTCAACACAAAGACGGCCAATCACCGGAGCAAACCGCCAGATAGAACAACGATTATTTAAAAATATTTTCAGCGGTTTGCTATAGCATCCAATCCCCCGGGTAACTAAGTGATTGGTTGGATTTAATATTCTGGGTTGTAAAAAAACTTACAGCCACTCATATAGTAGGTGCCGAATTCGCTGAACAACAACACAAATTATTTCTGACAATTGACCAGCGCGTGCCTCCATGTTAAACTAAACGATTGCCATGCTACGCATCATCGTATTGGGGTTGAGGATGACCATTGGGTTACTGTGGAGTGCTGGTTATGGCCCAACTTTCCTGCAGGCAACCCAAATTCCGAGCCCAAGTCCAAGCGGCACGGCCGCGCCGGCGCTGTCTTTAGCCTCCCCTCTGGCAGGACAGGCGATTCAAGGATCGGTTCCGATTAACGGGAATACTGCAATCCCTGATTTCGCCTCGGCAGAAATTTCTTTCACTTACTCCAGCGATGCGAAAGACACCTGGTTCCTGATTGCAGAGAGCGATGTCCCTGTTCAAGATGGTTTGCTGGCGCAGTGGGATACCACAACCATAACCGATGGGATTTACGACTTGCGATTAGTCGTCAAGTTGGATGATGGATCCACCCAGGAAGTTTTAGTCGAAAAAGTGCGCGTGCGCAACTACAGCCCGGTCGAGACGGATACCCCAGTCCCGACCGAGACACCTGTACCGGGTGCAACTCCGGCGCCCACACTTACTCCTACCCCGACGTTTACCCCGGTCCCCCCTACCGGGACAGCCGTTGGGGCTAACCCCGTCCAGATCCATACAAGCGACCTGGGAGCCAGTTTGAGTAGAGGAGTATTTGCCGCTTTTATATTGTTTGCCCTCTTTGGGCTGTATATCCTGCTGAGAAATATCGCCAGAAAGTGAGCCAGGCAGCAACGTGGGACATCTCAGCGATAGGATCAATCAGCTTATAGAGAATTATTTCTCCCAGCCTGCAGCCAGGCAGGAGCCAGATGGAGAAAAATCTTATTATTTAATTGTTGGACTGGGAAACCCTGGCCGCGAATATCAGCAGAACCGGCACAATGTTGGCTTCATGCTGCTTGATGGCCTCGCTGCCCGGCTGGGAGTTACGTTTTCCCGAGTGGAATCGAAAGCCCTGGTCACCAAAGGCGAATACAACGGACGCAAGTTGATCCTGGCCAAACCTCAAACTTATATGAACCTGTCCGGACAGGCAGTCGTCTCACTGGTAAATTTCTACAAGATTCCCCTCGAGCGTTTGCTGGTTGCCTACGACGATGTGGATCTTCCCCTGGGGACGATCCGCATCCGCCCGAACGGCGGCTCTGCCGGTCAGAAGGGGATGGCTTCGGTGGTCGAGTGCCTGGGCACGCAGGAGATTCCCCGCTTGCGCATCGGAATTCACCGCCCACCTGGACGAATGGGCGCCGCCTCGTACGTCCTCCATGATTTTTCTCCAGTTGAGCAGGAGACCATCCAACCCACACTGGAGCGGGCGATCGAAGCAGTTTTGACATTTGTCAGCGAGGATCTGGTGACAGCAATGAATCGATACAACTCAAGCGGGGGCAGCCGTGGCGCTTGAAGAGATCGTCAGCCGGCTGCGCCTCGCGTTTGCTGAAACCTTTTCTGCTGTGCGCGCCGGTGAAACCCTGCCTCCGCTGGATTTACGCCGGTCGGCTCGCCTGCCATTCCTGGCAGCTTTATATTCCGAATTAAATCGTCCGGTTATCTTTTTAACCGACCGTACAGACCATGCTCTCGTTCAAGCTGATGAGCTTGGTTTATGGCTGCCGGATATTCCCCGGCTATTCTTCCCCGAGCCGACGCCTCTGTTTTACGAAAATGCTGCCTGGGGTGAGACGACCCGCCGAGATCGCCTGCAGGTATTGACCGCTCTGGCGACCTACCATATTCCCGGGGGGACTGTCCCAGAACTCCCCCCAATAATCATTGCACCCGCCCGCGCACTGATGACCCGTACCCTGCCGAGGCGTGAATTCTTAAAAGCAGCCAGGGTATTGCGCCAGGGACAGTCGATCTCCATGGGAGAGCTGGTGGAATGGCTGGTTGCGCTGAACTACGAGCCGGTAAATACCGTGATCTCGCCGGGTCAGTTTGGACGCCGGGGAGGCATCCTGGACGTCTGGCCTACCGCCGATCCTTCGCCGGTGCGCCTGGATTTCTTCGGCGACCAGATTGATACCCTGCGCCGCTTCGATCCCTTTACCCAGGTGACTATTAAGTCCCTCCCAGGCGCACCGGCATCTCCTACCCCGGCGGATAAAATCTGGGTAACCCCTGCCAGAGAATACTTGCAAAGGCAGATGAGTGTTGGCGGCGACCTCGGAACGGGGAAATCTTATGATCCGGAGGCTTCCGGCGAGTTCTTCATCCCCGTCTACAACCCGACCCCAGCCTGCCTGTTAGATTATCTGCCGCGGCAGGCGCTGGTCGTGATGGATAACCTGCAGGCCGTTCAAGATCTGGTGCTCGAGATTGAGGAGCAAGCGGTTAACCTGCGCCGCGATTCGGTTGCCGATGGCACCTTGCCAGCAGAATTCCCGATTCCCTACATCACCTGGTCTGAAATCACCGACTCGCTCAGCCGCTACCCAGGTCTGGAATTGGGCATGGGTATTGTCGATGATCTAAGTGATGATGAGCGCTTGAATCCTGTCGGCGGTGCTTTTTCATCAGGTCCCCGTTTTGGCGGACGGTTAAAGCAGGTGATGGATTTTATCGACGATCACTACAGCGCCGGAGATAATTTGTTCGTTGTCTCCCGCCAATCAGCCCGCCTTCAGGAGCTCTGGTCCGAGCAGTTATTGAATCAGGGTGAACCGGGCAGCCAGCCGGTATTCATCGAAAGCAGCCTGGGAGAAGGTTGGGTTTTTTCACCGCAGGATGGGAATTCGATCATCCTCCTGACCGATGGTGAAATATTCGGCTGGAGACGTCCGGAGCCTCGCCGTCCCCATCGAGTAATCGCCGAACCGCCGGAAGCGCCATACTCGGATTTACAGCCTGGAGACTGGGTCGTCCACGTCGATCACGGGATCGGTCAGCTGCAGGGTCTGGTCCGGCGCACGGTCGATGGGGTGGAACGAGAATACCTGTGCATCGAGTACGCCGATGAAGCGCAGCTGTATGTCCCCGTCCACCAGGCGGACCGCCTGACCCGCTACGTGGGTCCGGATAATCGTACTCCTACCCTCAGCCGCCTGGGTAGAGCGGAGTGGAAGAACGTCAAGCATTACGTAAAAGAAGCGGTCCAGGAAGTAGCCGAAGATCTGCTCGATCTGTATGCCAGACGGAACATTGTACCCGGACATGCTTTCGGCACCGATACCGCCTGGCAGAAAGAGCTGGAAGCCAGCTTCCCGTACATCGAAACCGAAGACCAGATGCGGGTGCTCGCGGAGGTGAAGAGTGATATGGAAAGCGACCGCCCAATGGACCGCCTGATCTGCGGCGATGTGGGCTATGGCAAGACCGAAGTCGCCTTGCGGGCAGCGTTCAAAGCCGTCCTGGATGGCAAGCAGGTCGCCATGCTGGTGCCAACCACGGTCCTGGCGCAACAGCATTACAACACCTTCCAGCAGCGCCTGGCGGCTTTCCCGGTGGAGGTGGAGATGCTCTCCCGCTTCCGCAGCCACCAGCAGCAGCAGGAGATCATCCAAAAGCTGGCTGCAGGTGGAATCGATATCATCATCGGCACCCATCGCTTGCTCTCCTCGGATGTGCAGTTCAAAGACCTGGGATTGCTGATCATCGACGAAGAGCAGCGCTTCGGCGTGACCCACAAAGAGAGCCTTAAAAAGATGCGCACCGAAGTGGATGTGCTGACCCTGACCGCCACCCCGATCCCGCGCACGCTGTATATGGCGCTGACCGGTGTGCGCGATATCTCGACCATCAACACGCCGCCGGAAGAGCGCCTGCCGATCATCACCCATGTGGGGCCGTACTCGCCGCGTCTGGTGCGCCAGGCGATCCTGCGCGAGCTGGAGCGCGGCGGGCAGGTCTTCTTTGTCCACAACCGGGTCCAGACCATCGGAGCGATGGAATCCCATTTGAACAAGCTGGTCCCCGAAGCGCGCATCGGTATTGCCCACGGTCAGATGGACGAGCACGAGCTGTCCAACCGCATGGAAGAGTTCACCGTCGGCGAGGTCGACATTCTGCTGAGCACCTCGATCATCGAATCCGGCCTGGATATCCCGAATGCCAATACTTTGATCGTCGACCGGGCAGACACCTTCGGTCTGGCGCAGCTCTACCAGCTGCGCGGCCGGGTGGGCCGCGGCGCTCAGCGCGCCTATGCCTATTTCTTCCGCCATAAACGCATCCCGCCGACTGAAGAGGGCCGCCAGCGCCTGGAGACGATTGCCGAGAACACCCAGCTCGGAGCAGGATTCTCGATCGCCATGCGCGACCTGGAAATCCGCGGCACCGGCGATATCCTGGGCACCCGCCAGCATGGGCATATTGCCGCAGTCGGTTTTCATCTGTACACCCGCCTGCTGGCTGCGGCTGTCCGCCGGCTGCGGTCGCAAAATGGCGGGGGGAGCAGCCGGATTTTGGAAGAATTTGATAGTGCGCTGATCTCAGTGAACGTCGAGCTGCCTCTCCCGGTCAGCATCCCGGCGGATTACATTCCCGGATAAGACCGTCCGGCTGGGGCTATACCGGCGGCTGTCGAACATCGGCTCGGAGGCTGAGATCGAAGCCCTGCAGGAAGAGCTAACCGACCGGTTTGGACCACTGCCGGAGATGGTAGTAAACCTCCTTTACCAGCTGCGGGTGAAGCTTCTGGCAGAGAGAGCGGGCTTATACTCAATCACCTCAGAGAATAATCAGCTCGTTTTCCGCTACCCAGAGAATGAGATCCCCGAAAATCTGCAGGGCTTATTACCGGAGATTCGGGTCGGAAAAACCGCCTTGTGGATGCCGATCGGTCCGCTAACAGATTGGCGGGACCGGTTGCTGGCAGTTCTGAACCGGCTTGGCGAGACAGTGCACACAGTTGGAACTTCGGCGCGATGACGATGACTTTATTCCCGCCCGGGATTCCTAAAATCAAAAGGCTTATCGACATACTCCTCGCCAGCCTGGCATTGCTCATTCTCTCGCCTGTACTGCTCCTCCTGGCAGTCCTGGTGTGGATGAATTTGGGACGCCCTGTGCTCTTCCGCCAGCAGCGCCCCGGATTGCGCGGCCGCCCATTTTGGATTTACAAGTTCCGCACTATGGCTGATTTATGCGACGCGCAAGGCAAGCTGCTCCCCGACGCTGCTCGCATTACCCCTTTGGGAGCCAGGCTGCGTTCCGCCAGCCTGGATGAGCTGCCTGAGCTGTTCAATGTTTGGCTGGGAGAAATGAGCTGGGTCGGCCCGCGCCCGCTGCTGATGCAGTACCTGGAGCGCTACACCCCGGAGCAAATGCGCCGTCACGAGGTCTTGCCAGGGGTGACCGGCTGGGCGCAAATCAATGGGCGCAATACGCTTTCCTGGGAGGATCGATTTGCCCTGGACGTATGGTACGTCGATCACTGGTCCTTGGGCCTGGATTTTAAGATATTCGCCATCAGCGTGTGGAAAGTTATCAAGCGCGAAGGGATCAGCCAGCCCGGATTCGTCGGCGCGGAAGAGTTCATGGGAAGCAAGGTACCCGGGGAGGAACTATCCAGAAAATGACCTCTGCCGAGCCCGATCATCCCGCCTGGTACCGGGCAATGTATCGTATCCGCCGCTTCGAAGAGACCGTCCTGGATAATTTTTCCAAAGGGGTCTTCTACGGCACCACGCACACCTACCTGGGCCAGGAAGCGAATGCGGTCGGCGTGGCCTCCCACCTGCAGGAGCTGGACGTGGTAGTAAGCAACCACCGTTCTCACGGGCATTTCCTGGCTTACGGCGGCTCACCGCGGGCTCTATTTGCTGAGCTGATGGGCCGCCAGACCGGTGTTTGTGCGGGTCGCGGCGGCTCCCAGCATTTACATTGGAAGAATTTCTATTCCAATGGCGTACTGGGCGGCACTATTCCGCTTGCAACCGGGATGGCCTTTGCCGAAAAGCTTCTGGGGAGCGGTGCGATGGTCGTGGCATTCACCGGCGACGGTGCACTCGGTGAAGGCGTAGTGTACGAATCCCTCAACATGGCCGCGCTGTGGAAAATACCCATTCTGTACGTGTTGGAGAATAACCGCATCGCCCAAACCACACCGGTTGAGCTTGGCCTGGCTGGGAGCATGGCAGACCGCTTCCGCGCCTTTGGGATTCCAGTACAAGAAATCGACAGCAGCGATATCAGCGAGATCGCTCCCCTGGCAGAAGCAGCAATCACCGCCACCCGCCGTGACTGCACGGCGCATGCCCTGCTCCTGCACACCTGCCGCTTCAGCCCGCATTCAAAGGGAGACGATACCCGGGATCCGCAAGAAATCGCCCGGCTGCGCTCGACGCGCGACCCATTATCGATCCAGGCTGCTCGCCTGAGCAAGTCGCTCCGCGAGACGATCGAGGCAGAAGTCCACGCTGAGATCCAATCTGCATTCGACCTCGCCCTGGCAGATCCACCAGCGGAGCTCCCATAATAAGGAAGAGAAAATTAGAGAGTGAAACAGCGTATGTGTGAAACAACATAGATGACCACTGTCCTGGAAGCTCTCAACCGCGCCTTGTTCCGCTGCCTGGCAGAAGACGAGCGGGTCTATTTTCTCGGGGAGGACATCCTCTCACCCTATGGCGGCGCGTTCAAGGTTTACCGCGGCCTGTCAGAGCAGTATCCCGAACGGGTGATTTCCACACCGGTCTCCGAAGCAGGGATTATTGGCCTGGCTGGCGGTATGGCGCTGCGCGGGCTGCGTCCGGTGGTCGAGATCATGTTCGGTGATTTTCTCACGCTGGCTGCCGACCAGCTGATCAACCACAGCGCAAAATTCCGCTGGATGTACAACAACCAGGTGCGGGTCCCGCTGGTCGTACGTACTCCGATGGGAGGCCGCAGAGGCTATGGACCAACCCACAGCCAGACCCTGGAAAAGCTGTTCCTGGGCATTCCAGGGCTGCGCGTCCTGGCTCCGTGCACCCTGGGCGACCCGGGAGACCTGCTCCTACGCGCAATATTAGAGGATGATGACCCGGTACTCTTTGTCGAGAATAAGCTCATTTATTCCTGCGACCTGCTGGAGCCAGAACTGGATAGCGATTATGTGGTTTCTAAATCCTTCTCGGTCGATGCGGACCCAAACCCTGCAGGTCTGGATCCTCTTTCAGCGATCAGCTATGCTCCTGCTTATACCGTCACCGTGCGCGGCGCGCCGCCACCCCAGCTGACCCTGGTCGCGTACGGATACGCCGCCGAGCTGGCTCGCAAAGCCATGCTTGAGCTGGCATTTCAGGACGAGGTCTGGGTCGAGCTGGTCGTCCCGACCCAGCTAGCGCCTTATCAAATCGAGCCGGTCCTCACCTCAGCCTCAGCCACTGGAAGAGTGCTGGTGATAGAAGAAGGCAGCTTTACCCTTGGTTGGGGCGCCGAGATCGTCGCCCGGCTGGCAGAGCACCTGGGTCCACGGCTTATGCTCGCCCGCCGTCTGGCTGCGCTGGATCAGCCTATTGCTGCCAGCCGAGAAATTGAATCTACTCAAATGCCGGATATGGCGCAGATCATGCGCACAGCCAAATCAATGGTATAAATTGGGTTGGCAGCAGGCTGCTCAATGGACGAAATCACCCCTGTAATCTTTCCCTTGCTCAATCCTAACGAACCAGAGGCGCTCTTGGCTGCTCTGCACGTCCAGGAAGGGCAATCTGTCCATACAGGAGATCCACTGTGTACGTTAGAGACCACTAAATCGACAGCCGAGGTGTCTGCGGAAGCGAACGGCTACGTCGCCGGGCTGAGATTTCAGCCTGGTCAGACAGTGCAGGCAGGTGCGAGGCTGTGTTTTATCGCCTCTGATCCCAGATGGAAACCGGCTGAAGCTGAAGCAAGCCAGCCAGGGGAGGGAGGAGGATTGCCTGCCGGTTTGCGCATCACCCAACCCGCCCTGGCCCTCGCCCACCGGCTCAAGATCGATCTGAACCAGCTTCCGCAAAACCAGCTTATTACTGAGGATACTCTGCGCAGGCTCGAGCAGCCCGGTCCGATTGTCTCGCCTGAGACCGGTAAAATCGACCTCCCAGACTTCCAAGGAACTTTTGACCCGACTGCAATCATCGTCTATGGTGCAGGCGGGCACGGCAAGACTGTAATCGAGCTTTTGCGTGCTATGGGCACTTACCGCCTGGTTGGGATTGTGGACGACGACCCAGACTTGCCCGGTTCGATTTCGGGCGTCCCTATCCTGGGCGGCGCGGAAATCTTGCCTCGGCTGAAAAGCCAAGGTGTACGGCTGGCAGTGAACGCGGTCGGCGGGATTGGAAACCTGCAGGTCCGCATCGGCATTTTCAGAAATCTGGCAGACGCCGGCTTTCACTTCCCGGCTGTTGCCCATCCACGTGCTTTTCTGGAACCGAGTGCGCGGCTCTCGCCCGGCGTACAGGTGTTCGCTCAGGCATACGTCGGCTGCGACGCAGAAATTGGATTCGGGAGCATTATCAACACCGGTGCGATCATCTCTCACGATTGCCTGCTCGGTACATACGTCAACATTTCGCCTGGAGCTATCCTCGCCGGGCAAGTACAGGTGGAAGAGGCTGTGATGATCGGAATGGGCGCTACACTCAACCTGCAAGTCAGGATCGGCAAAGGCGCCCGCATCGGCAACGGTGCGACCGTCAAAGCAGACGTGCCCGCGGGAGCCGTGGTCAAAGCCGGAGCAGTTTGGCCAGGATGAAATGGACCTCGGGAGGTTCCCTATGAGCTTTGCACTCTATCAAGTCGACTCATTTACGGACCAGCCTTTCAAGGGGAATCCGGCAGGTGTATGCATTCTCCAGGAGCCGGCTGCGGAAAGCTGGATGCAGGACCTTGCCAGGGAAATGAACCTGTCCGAAACGGCATTTCTCACCCCTGCAGATGAAGGGTTCAACCTGCGCTGGTTTACTCCGGCCCTTGAAGTTGATTTGTGCGGTCATGCCACCCTGGCCAGCGCCCATATCCTCTATGAGACTGGACGGCTGAAGCCAGACCAGACAGCACGTTTCAACACTCTGAGTGGATTGCTCAAGGCCAGTAAGACCGGCGCCTGGGTCGAGCTGGATTTTCCAGTCCTGGAAGACCATCCGATACCAGAACCCAGGGGATTAAGCGAGGCGCTTGGAGTTGCACCGCTCTATATTGGCGAAAGTCGTTTTGATTTGATCGTCGAAGTGAAGGACCAGGAAACAGTCGAACAGCTCAAGCCGGATATCGGTAAGCTAAGCTCGATCTCTGCGCGCGGTTTCATCATCACCAGCCGCTCCTCAAACCCGGAGTACGATTTTGTCTCCCGGTTTTTTGCCCCTGGAGCAGGCATCGCTGAAGACCCGGTCACCGGGTCAGCGCACTGTGTCCTGGCCCCATTTTGGCGTAAGCGGCTGCATAAGGAGCAGTTCAGCGCGTACCAGGCCTCTGCACGGGGCGGCGTCTTGCACATAAAACTGGCAGGAGACCGGGTGCTGATCTCCGGTCAGGCGGTCACCGTCTTCAAATTGGAACCAGCTCAGGACGTCGTTCCGGAGCATATCCCTTGAAACCCGCTCGACTGGAGGCTGCGCCTTCTATGCTAGAGGTTCCCATGTCCTCTCCCGATATTGGCGCCGAGGAGCGCGAGGCTGTCCTGGCAGTCTTGAACACACCGAATCTGAGCATGGGTCCAGAGTTGGGTCTATTCGAGGCTGCGGTGAAGGCTTACACGGCAGTAGGTTTTCGCTCGGGGTCAGCTCTGGGACGGCAGGTCTGCATTTATGCGTACGTGCGGCTGGAATTGGAATTAATGAGGGCAGCCCGGGCGACCTGGTCATCACTACCCCCTTTTCCTTCGTCGCCTCAGCCAATGTATTACTTTTCGAGCAAGCGGTACCCGTCTTTGTGGATGTCGATCCTGTCACCGGCAATATTAACCCGGCCCTCGTAGAACAAGCTGCTGCTGACCTGATGGGGGATTCCCCGGATTCCACCCGCTGGCTGCCAAGGCGTGGCGTCGCGGCAGGCGCAAAACTCAAAGCTATCCTGCCGGTCGATGTGTTCGGGCAGCCGGCTGAGCTGGACCGTCTCCGGGAGATCGCAACCAGGTACCAGCTTAGAATGATCGAGGATGCCTGTGAGGCGCTGGGATCGACCTACCACAATCGTCTGGCGGGTACGCTGGGTGATTATGGCGTCTTCGCTTTTTATCCTAACAAGCAGATTACCACCGGCGAAGGCGGCGTGATCGTCACCGATGACGAACGGGCAGCCCGCTACATGCAATCCTTGCGCAACCAGGGCCGCGCCCTGGGGGATACCTGGCTGCAGCACACTTACCTGGGATACAACTACCGGATGGATGATCTCAGTGCTGCACTGGGCAGGGTACAGCTGTCACGAATCGAGCACTTGATTCTGCAGCGGCAAAAAGTAGCCGGTTGGTACCTCGAGCGGCTGGCTGAGATCCCAGGGATAGAACCCCCTAAAATCGTCCCGTCCACGACCAGGATGTCCTGGTTCGTCTTTGTGGTACGTTTTCAGTCTGGGGAGCTGCGCGACTCGGTGGCGAAATCTCTCAAAGGCTCCGGCATCCCATCCAGGCCATATTTCGTACCCATCCATACCCAACCTTACATGGTCGAGCGGTTCGGATACCGCACCGGTGATTTCCCGGTTTGTGAAGATTTAGGCTCGCGCAGCCTGGCTTTACCTTTCTCCAGTGTGATGAACGAATTGCAGGTTGAAAAAGTTTGTAAAGTATTGCACGAATCCCTATTAATTAGGTAAAATTACACCAGTTTAGCTTATCCAAACCTGATTAATTCTAGGTTTCTAAACCGAGGGAGTTCTCTGGGTTTAAGTTTTTTATTTGTATTGTAGGAGACAAAATGGATCCCGCATTCTGGCTAAAAGCTTTACAGGTAATCCCGCGCATCGACAAAGATGAGTGGGATCACCTGGATATCATCTCAAAATGGCTGGTCTCGACACGCGCAGTTGTCTTGATCATGACCTTCATCTCGGCATCGATTGCCGGTATCCTGGCTTACCAACAAGGCATGTTCAATCTTGGGAAGTGGGTTTTACTCGTCGTTGGGCTGATCATGGCGCATGCAACCAATAACCTGCTCAACGATCTAACCGACTTCAGTCGCGGGGTGGACCAGGATAACTACTACCGCGCCCAGTATGGTCCCCAACCGCTGGTGCACGGCTTGCTGACCCGAAACCAGTTATTAACGTATGCCGCCGTCTCTGGCGCAATTGCCTTGATCGCCGGTCTTGGCCTGGTATTGCTAACCGGCGGCTTGACGATCTGGCTGTTGCTCTTCGGGGTATTCTTTGTGTTGCTTTACACCTGGCCGTTGAAATACATTGCCCTCGGTGAGTTATCCGTATTGATCGTCTGGGGACCGCTGATGATCGCTGGTGGATACTATGCCATCACCGGTGTTTGGTCCTGGCCGGTGGTTATCGCCAGTCTGCCGTACGCGCTGGGTGTGACAACTGTGATCTTCGGTAAGCATATCGACAAGATTGATATGGACAAGGCAAAAGGGATTCACACTCTCCCCGTCCTGTTGGGCGAGCCCCTATCCCGCTATGTTGTGGTAAGTATGTTCGTCTTGCAATATCTATTTGTACTCTATCTCGTCCTCACCCGTTTCTTCTCGCCGATTTTGCTTATTGTCGTGCTCGCGCTACCGTTATTGATCCGGGTTGTGCCAATATTTTTCAAGCCCAGACCGACAGAAGCGCCGGAAGGATTTCCTGGCTGGCCGAATTATTTCGTTTCCGCAGCTTTCGTTCACAACCGCCGCTTTGGATTGCTCTACCTGCTCGGTTTAATCCTGGCATCCATCCTGCTGGCGATACTGCATTGATATTTGCTTCAACATTAAAAAATAGGAACGGACCTGGTGTTCAGTAGCCAGGTCCGTTTGTTCTTTGATAGTATCAAATAGTTCACCCTGTCTTCAGGTGATCAGCCTGTAGGTCGAGCCATTGGGGGTCCAGCCACAACCGTCACCGCCAGCAGAGTCGTATCCGTATTCTTCACCAACACCCCGGCATACATCCCCACCTGGAGATCTGCCAGCCCGGTGATCGTGCCATTCCTGCCTTGATAGCGAGTATCGCTATTCACGGTGATCTTCAGCGTACCCCGCCGTGGAGTATCCAGGCTGAACTGGTTGTTAGCGGTATCGATCGCCGTGATCTTGCCGATGTGGGCATCCAGGTCGTAGCGCGAGTAGACGTACATCGCCAACGGCTCTGAGCCGCTTATTTCCAGCGCAGCCACTGAAACACGCATGTTCTGCTGCAGCTCGCCGAGTGACCCGGCAAGTCCATAGTAGCTGGTCTCATCGCTCGCGGCAAAGGTAAGCGTCTCGCCATCGCGGTCAACCATGGTAAAAGTATTGTTCGCTGGATCGACCCCGGTCACCAGGCCATTCGCCTTCACCGGGTAGCGCTGGCTTGGATCGTAATTTTCAGGCAGCAGAATGACCAGCCGGGCCAGCCAGGTCCGGTTCAGGCTGCTTCCACCCGCCGGCTTACCAACTGCAAGAATCCAGCGACCTTCCGCCAGGTCTCCAAAACCGATTGCACTGCCGCCTTCACCCAGGTAGCGGGTGCGGTCATCCACTGTCAATACAATTTCGTTTCCCAGGCGGTTCTTGATGGTGATCTGGTCTGTCCCCAGGGAGGTAATCATACCGATGCTGCGCCGGATTCCCCATCTGGCAGGGGCTGCGCTCTCACTTTGAGCCAGAGCTGCTCCGGGAAATACGGCACAAAAAATCAAGATTACCAGGATGGGCATTACAATTTTTTTCGTCATAGCATTTTCCTCCATTGTGTGTTAGTGCTGTTTTAAAGATAAAGCAGCCCGGTAAACGAATATATACCGGGCTGTAAAATTCCTGTAAAAATTGGCTCAGGCGGAGTTTGACGGGAATATCACTTCTTCCCGTCCGGTGAGCTTATCCTGGATGCGCTGGACGACAATATCCAGATGTTTTGCCTTGTGCACGAAATCCAGGTCGTCCGTGCGGATGGTCAGTACCGGGCAAACGTCGAAAGACTGGATCCAGTCGTCGTAAAACGAGTCCAGTAATGCCAGGTACTCGGCGCTGATCCCGCTTTCGATAGAACGCGCGCGCCGCTGGATGCGGGCAACCAACACCTCTACCGGAGCCTTCAACAGGATCAGCAGGTCCGGCGGCGGCAGGTTATCGACGATCAGATTAAAAACCCGCTGGTAGGACAGGAAATCTCGCTCGCTCAGGTTGCCCAGCTGGTACAGGGCGCGGGCAAAGATATAGGCATCTTCATATATACTGCGGTCAAGGATCACGGACTGCGGCAGGGAAGCCATGTCGAGATACTGCTGAGCGCGATGCCCGAGAAAGAAGACCTGCAGGTGGAATGACCACGAGCGCATATCCGCATAAAAATCGGGCAGGTAAGGGTTATCGGAAACCGACTCGAAGGCAGATTTCCAGCCCATGCGCGAGCCGATCCGTTCGGTTAGTGAGGTCTTGCCTGCTCCAATATTGCCGGCAACAATGACGAGACGTTTGGTCATGCGCCTGCTCTTATGCGCTCAGCACTCGCTGTAACCGCAAGAGTAGCATTTCCGGCAGCCTTCTTCGTTCACGAAAGCTGCTTCGCCGCACTCGGGGCAAAGATCCCCGAAGGTCGTTTGCTGAGGCGCATTCTCGGGTTGAATATTCGCCCGGGCAGATTCACCGGCGTAATGGAATCCGTTGTCGTTGCCCTCCGACCCCTTGCCTTCTGCGGACTGTTCTTCCAGGTATTCAGCCAGGACCTGGGCAACACCATCCGGTAACGACCGCACCCGCTTTGGACCAAATCCTAAAGAGCGCCCACCGCCAATCCCTGAGAGCTGCCGCCAGACCTCTTTTAAGCGGTCGCGCGGCGCGACCGGGGAAGACAGGCGAAGGATATAAGAGATCAGCCGTCCTATCGCCTCCGAGACCGCAGCCGTATCGGAGCCTGCCTTAGCAGTATTAATGAAGACTTCGAACGGTTGCTCTCCCCCATTCTCGTTGATCGTTACGAAAGCCTTGCCCAATGGGGTCGAGATCGTAAAGGTATAGCCGCGCAGGCTGCGCGGGCGCGGTTTTTTGGTATCCTGCCAGATAGCAAGCTGCTCTGGCGGCTCGTCTGGGACAGCATCCGCAATACTCTGCTTCTCCATGACGGTCGCATGGGTTTCCAGCACCACTTTCTGGCGAGAGCCGGTGACGTAGACGGTTATTCCTTTACACCCCAGCTCCCATGCCAGCTGGTATGCCTCAGCGACCTCTTCTTCTGTGGCTTCGGAAGGGAAATTGATCGTTTTCGACAGGCTGTTATCGACGAACACTTGTAAAGCAGCCTGCATGCGCACGTGCTCCTCAGCAGAGATGTCCTGAGAAACGACGAATGTGTTTCGCAGCGAATCTGGGACTTCCATTAATCCCTGGCAGGTGCCAAGCTGCAAAACGTGGTCGATGATACGCTCGCGTTGTTTGTCATCCAGACCGGCTGCTACAAGTGCATTTTCGAACGATGGGCTGGCGTAGGTGAGCTGCAGGTCCTTCCCATTGTCATTGACATGGCGGATGTATGCCAGGGCAAATACCGGCTCGCATCCGTAGCCTTCACATCCTGCCACGGTAGCAATGGTGCCGGTCGGGGCAACAGTCGTTTGAGCCGCGTTGCGGATGCCAACGCGGCGGATGCCTTCCAGGACCAGCTCCCAATCGATCTCAGGTCGCCCCCAATCATTGCTGTAACCCGCTAAGGGCTGCGGGCGTTCCCAGCGCAGATTGTCCGGGTCGTAAATGCTCCCATCGATTGCAGGGAATGGACCGCGCTTCTGGGCCAGCTCTATACTCGTCAGCATGCTATGGTAGCGCACGAACTCCATCACCTGGGAGGCAAACTCTTGCCCTTCCGGGGAGCCGTAGCGTATGCCCACGTGGTACATCAAATCTGCCAGGCCCATAATGCCGAGGCCGATCCGGCGAGCGCGATGGGCTGCTTCCATCAGTTGAGGGACGGCAGGGACGTAGGCATTCGCCTGGACGACATCGTCCAGGAAGATCGTCGAAAGCTCCACGCTCCGGCGTAATGCCTCCCAGTCTACCGTTCCTTTGGCTCCGAGGTGCTGCGCCAAATTTACTGATCCGAGGCAGCAGTTTTCATAAGGTCCCAGCCACTGCTCGCCGCAGGGGTTTGTTGCTTCCAGCTGGTAAAGCTGTGGGACCGGGTTGGAACGATTGGCAGCGGATAGGAAGAGCACACCCGGCTCGCCGTTATGGTGGGCGTGGGTGACAATCTTACGGAAGAGCTCGCGTGCCCGGACGGTTTTCACTACCCTGATCGGAACTCCGGCAGCTTCAGCTTGCTCCAGGGTGCCGCTGAAGCCGTGCGATTTAGGGGAAGTCAGATCGATAAAGCGCAAATCCCAATCCTCGTCGTGCTCAACCGCCCGCATAAATTCATCAGTAATCCCTACGGATATATTGAAATTGGTAATCGCATTCTCATCGGTTTTACAGGTAATGAACTCCTCGATATCCGGATGGTCGACGCGCAGCACAGCCATGTTCGCTCCGCGTCGCGTGCCGCCTTGGGCTATTTCACCAAATGCTTTGTCATAGACCCGCAGGAATCCTACCGGTCCGGTCGCCTGTCCTGCCGAGGAATGCACCCTGGCGCCTTTGGGTCGCAGCCTGGAAAATCCGAACCCGTTGCCTCCACCGGTCTGCTGGATCAAGGCGGCGTCGCGCAACGTCTGAAAAATGCCTGCTGCATCCCGCCCCATATCATCGGTGATCGGCAAGACAAAGCATGCAGCTAATTGCCCCAAGGGGGTCCCAGCGCCGGTAAACGTTGGGGAGTTCGGAAAAAATTTCTTAGATGAGAGCAAAACGTAAAAATCACTGGCGCGTTCGAGTACATCCTCCTCCCATTCCCCTTCCACTTTGGCGACATGGTACGCCACCCTCCAGAACATACCTTCAACCGTCTCAGCAGGTTTGCCATTCTCGTCCCGGCGCACGTAGCGGCGGATGAGAACCTGGCGAGCGTTCTCCGTTAAATCCACCTTACCGAAGCGCTCCGGCAAGGGTGGGGTTGGGAGTAAGCCATTTTTACGGGACTGTTCGGTGGACTCTTGAAGCATAACAGTGTCTCCTGAAGGATCGAGGCTATTATTAATTTACCGGATTCGACGTTCCAGATTGCCCTCCTGAATCAGGAGGCAGTGGAGCCATTAAGTTTCTAAAATGCGATCGATTTCGTTGCGGATGGAGCGCAAGTCGTCCAGACCGAGATAAACGATAGCATAGCGAATGTACGCGATCTGATCCATTTCCTTGAGTCCCGTGATGACCATGTCCCCCACCACGCGCGACGAGACTTCAGACCTCCCCATGCCTTGTAGCGTGGCTTCAATCTCGCCGACCAGGCGATCGATATCCGCTGCTGAGACGGGTCGCTTGGCGCAGGAGATCCGTATGCCGCGTACCAGTTTATCGCGATCAAATTCTTCACGGGTACCGTCTTGCTTGACAATCAGCGGCGTCGCTAATATTGGTCGCTCATAAGTGCTGAAGCGCTGCCCGCAATTCTCACACTCTCGCCGGCGGCGGATCCCGCCGCGAGCGTCGTGGGAGGTATCAATAACTCGTGAGCTTTCTTGTTTACAGTATGGACAGCGCATGGAGTTCAAACATTAATAGAACATTTGTTGCCGCTATATATGGGGGGTATTCCCTCGTGAAACGGCACATATAGGCTAACGCAGCTTATTCTAGCATAGTTGATTTTTCCTGGCAAGTGAAACCAGAGCAAAATCAGATTAGAATTTCTCATTCGAGCTGTCACACACATTACATATTTGTTAGGTTGATCAGGGAACAGGTCCCCATTATAATACAGCTGAGCCGGGTGGTGGGTACACCCGGCTCAACATTTTGCAGCTTAACCCCCAGGCGAAGGCAGGCTGGGGGAATTGCTGCAGCTAATTTGATACTGGCACGAATCCAGGCAGCCACACATATCCGGGAGGAAGCCGGCTATCAAAGGATGTTCAAAACAGGCCACATTGACCTCAGGCCTTACCTCAATTGCTCATCCACCCGTTCAATACGAACCGTATCCTGATCCAGGGTAGAACGATCCCTCCCAAACCGCGCTTAGCGGCTCCGGTTCCGTAAGAAGGTCGGAATATCCAGGTCCTCGGTATTGAACGCCCGGGGTTGGAATTCAGGCACAGACTTCGGTACGGAAACCGGTATGTTCAGTGGGGTTGCGCGTTCGCGAGCATCGCTTAGCGGCTGCTCGGAGATCCGGCGAGGAGCACCTGTCCGCTCAAAACCTGTCGCGATGACCGTAATCCGCACTTCGTCCTTCATGTTCGTATCGATTACAGCGCCGAAGATCAGGTTTACATCCGGGTGCGCCGTTTCCTTAATAATTGCTGCCGCCTGGTTGACGTCATACAAAGTCAGGTCCGGACCGCCGGTCACGTTGAAGAGAATACCGCGCGCGCCATCGATGGTGATATCGAGCAGCTGGCTGGAGATGGCTTGCTCGGCGGCCTTGGTGGCAGCATCCTCGCCCTTTGCTGAGCCGACTGCCATCAGCGCAGCGCCGCCCTCGGACATGATCGTGCGGACGTCGGCAAAATCCAGGTTGATCAAGCCGGGAACCGTGATCAGCTCCGAAATACCCTGGACGCCCTGGCGCAGAACATCGTCCGCCATGCGGAAGGCCTGGTTGAGGTTTGCTCGTTTGTCGACGATCTGCAGCAGGCGGTCATTCGGAATGACGATCAGGGTATCCGACTGTTCTTTGAGCTTGGAAATTCCCGCTTCTGCTGACTGGATCCGCCGTGATCCCTCGAACGTAAAGGGTCGAGTGACCACACCGATGGTCAGCGCGCCGACTTCCTTGGCGATCTGGGCCAGGATTGGCGCCGCGCCAGTGCCAGTGCCGCCGCCCATCCCCGAAGTGATGAAAACCATATCGGCTCCACGCAGCACGTCGTACATTTGCTCGGCCGACTCTTCACCGGCCTTGCGGCCAATCTCTGGGTCGCCACCCGAGCCCAGGCCGCGGGTCAGTTTCTCGCCGATTCTCACCCGGGTGGTTGCTTTGGAGAGCATCAATGCCTGCGCATCCGTATTGACCGCGACAAAGTCAACACCTTGCAAGCCTTCGTTGATCATGCGATCAACGGCGTTGCACCCACCGCCTCCTACGCCGACTACTTTGATCCGAGCGAAGGATTCGATTTGATTGGGTATACCGATGATATTGTTTGACATTGCTTCCTCCTCAAAGATAATTACACGACTGTTGTGTGCAAATCCTTAACATGTGCCTGGACGCTGACCAGGCCAGTACTGGCCAGCCGCATGCCCCAAGTACACATGGAATTGCCGAGCAAAAATCTGGGTCGATCATGGTAACAACCGTTTTAGAAATGTCATCATTTTGTCCATATACCGGTTACTATACGACCTGGGGACCGTGGAGAGGCGCTGCCTGCCAAGCTGAGGAGTGATCTCACTGAAAAGGGTCGCCCATTTCAGCAATCCTACGCTGGTTGAGAAAGCGGGAGAATCGAGCCGGTCGGTCATTCCGATCAAATTCTCCGGCTTGGCAATCCGCACGGGGACACCGACCACGTAGCTGGCCAGGTTGCGGATGCCCGGCAGGCTGCTGGTACCGCCGGTAAGAACCATCCCGGCCGGGAGCAAGCCGTCATAGCCGGAACGTTTTATTTCCTGGACTACCATGCTGAAGATCTCTTCAACCCGCGCCTCGATAATCTGCGCCAGCTCCTGACGGCTGATCTGTACGCTCTCCTGTTCACCGAACGGACGGATATTGAAGAATTCATTGGCGTCGACTTCTGTATTCAATGCAACGCCATGCTCGAGCTTTATCTCCTCTGCCTGTGACATCGGCAGGCGCAGCCCGTGAGCGATGTCAGACGAGATGTGATTCCCGCCTATTGCCAGGACCGCAGTATGCCACACGTCGCCATCGATATAGATTGCCATGTCGGTAGTGCCGCCGCCCAGATCGCAAACCACAACACCCATCTGGCGCTCGGTCTCAGTCAGGATGACCTCCGCAGAAGCTAACGGGTTGAGCACGAACTGGCTGACGTTCACACCAGCTTGAGCAACACACTGGCGCAAGTTCTCGACGCTGGCAGCGGAGGCTGTGATGATGTGGGTTTCCACTTCCAGGCGATATCCATGCATCCCGATGGGCATGCGTATGCCTTCCTGCCCGTCAACATCAAAACCACGCTGGATGACGTGGATAATCTCACGATTATGAGGGATGGCGACCGCCCTTGCGGCATCTACTGCTCGAGAAATATCATCAGGGCTGATTACCCGCCCGGAGATGCCAACAACGCCGCGACTGTTAACCGATGAGACGTTGGACCCCGCCAGGCTGACCAGAGCTGAATCGATTTCCAGGCCGGAGGTCCGCTCAGCCTTATCGATTGAATGAGCAATCGCCTGGGCAGCCGCCCCGAGATCGACCACCACTCCCTTTTTAATGCCCTGCGATGGTTCGATCCCAACCCCAAGGATGCGGATCTGTCCCGGAGGTTCTTCCCGCCCGACCAGGGTGCACGTTTTTACCGTGCCCACATCTATGCCAACGACAATCGAATCATCCATCCTGTTTCCGCTCCCCTTGGTAGTATGGAGCATGAACGAATTCAACGCTGATCAACTTGGGTTGAATCCCTTCTGCATTGAGCTGCGTAACGACTGCCTTGTATACTTTCAGCTTCATGGCTACATCTACCATATCTCCGAAATAGACTTCCCAACCGCGGGGATCCTTCCAGCCCATTCCATGGGTTGGGTCGTAGGTGATAGGAACGTTTGAGGGAACCTCTTTTGCCAGGAGCTCGATTCCTGCCACCATCTCGGGCTGCATTGCGAGCTTCGTTTCTTTCTGGAGGGAAGGCGTTGCCAGGATATCTTCTGCCGGCGTAATCCCGTTCAGCTTGTCCAGCACCTGCTGGGCATCCATCGCAGGAGGTGGAGCCGGGGGGCTGGTTTTTGCTTCGATCAAGGGTAATTTCAGGGCAGAATCCTGCTGCCGCACCGGAAAAGCGCTGCCGTTATCGTCAACCAGCTGCGAGCGCCCTTCCTGATGCCAGATCAACACCGGTACCCGCTCGGTAACGGTAATAACAACGCTGTTCGGGAAGGATACAGCCATGGCTACTGCGGAGAATTCAGGAAAATCGTCCACCAGTTTCTTCTCGACCTGCGCCGGATTGACCGTAAATATCGGTTGATCGTTCAAATCGATTGCAGCATTCACCTCCATCGCAGTCAGCCTTTGCAGTCCCACGAGCTTGGGAGAGGAAATACGGAATTTCGGCGAGCTCCACAGGAGGTAGATCAAGACGGACATAGAGATCACAACAATGGCAGTTAATGCTCGCCATCCAATCTTGATGCGCGGCAGCGCAGGCAAGCAAATCTCTGCGCCAGTGTTGGGCAGTGCGACATCGAACCGGCGCTTGGGACGTGTTTTCCGCCTCATCGGCCTGGCCATGCTGCCTGTGGTCATTCTGACCAGTACCGGTGGGCTTTGATTTGCCCTGGCAGAAGATGTGCGCAGCTTCAGTGGGGTGACAGACAGGTTGTACCGCCGCTCCCGGCGCCGGTGAGTATCTTTGCGGGCGAATAATCTCGTAGTGCGAGCCATATTAATTCTGCCTCCGAAAACGCCGTTCGGTGCGATCTCGATCTGTCTTACGTTCCAGGGCGAGCTCGATCAAACGATCGACTAATTCAGGATAGCTCAGACCGCTGGCTTCCCATAGTTTGGGGTACATGCTGATCTGGGTAAAACCGGGGATGGTATTGACCTCACTCACGTAGAGCTCCCCATTCTCTTTATCCAATAAGAAATCCACCCGCGCCATTCCGCTGCAATCAATCGCCTGGTAAGCCTGAACAGCCAGCCGGCGTACACGCTCTGTCTGGTCCGGTGAGATCGGCGCAGGAATTATCAGCCCAGAAGATCCGTCCAGATATTTTGCCTCGTAGGAGTAATATTCTCGCGAGGGGATGACCTCACCTGGAACCGAGACCTGGGGAGCATCATTCCCTAAAACGCTAACTTCGATCTCGCGCGCATCGATTCCCTTCTCGATCAGCACCCGGCGATCGTACTGCGCCGCATCCAACAAGCCTTCTGTCAGATCGGACCGCGAGCGGCATTTGCTGATCCCAACCGAAGAACCCAGGTTGGCAGGCTTCGTAAACAGCGGGTAGGGTGACAACCTCTCTGCCTGCACGATGACCGATTCCAAATCCTGCTCAATAGCGCTGCGCAGCACCAGGGTCGAAGGGATCACTGGAATTCCATAGGCGTGCATCAACTGCTTGAAGACTGCTTTATCCATACCCAACGCAGAACCTAAAACACCCGCTCCAACGTAAGCCAGGTCTGCCAGCTCCAACAAACCCTGTAATGTGCCGTCCTCCCCAAAGGTCCCATGCAGCACTGGAAAAAGGACATCCAGATCGCTGAGTAGTTCCAGGAAATCACCTCGCTCACTGGTCTGCACCTGATACAGCCCCGATCGGTTTGGGTCTGGCAGCAAAGTAGCCTCAGTCAATTGATCGAAATCATCCCTGTCTAACCCCTGCAGCACGTCTTCACCGCTCCACCAGCTGCCAGAGCGATCAATCCCGATCTGCATTACCAGGTATTTTTCCGGGTCGAGTGCGGAGAGGACCGAGCGAGCCGACATTAAAGAGACCTCATGCTCGCCTGAGCGACCTCCAAAAACCACTCCCACACGCAGCTTCGACATCATCATCTAATCCAGTATGGCCAATCTATGCAGACCAATTTTCCTCTCAACCTACCATTCACCGACGAGCTCAATTTCCAGCTCCAGCTCGATGCCAGAGGCTTCGAGCACTTTTTGCCGGGCAAGCTGGATCAGAGAGAACACATCCTGTGCCCTCGCCTGACCCCTATTAATGAAGAAATTCCCGTGAAGGTTACTGATTTCTGCATCACCGATTCGCGTGCCTTTCAAGCCAGCCGCATCGATTAATCGTCCTGCGAAGTCATTGGGCGGATTTTTAAACATAGAACCCATGCTGGCTCCGGGTGGTTGAGTGCGGTGGCGATATTCGCTATATTGGTCCATCTTGGCTTGCACATCATCCTTCTTGCTTCGTTTCAGTTCGAGCACTGCGTTGAGTACTACGATCCTGCCAGGCTGCTTTTTGATCAGGCTTGTTCGATAGGCGAGCTCGAGTTGTTCTGGCACCCATTGCTCTCGCTTTGGAATATCGTTTTGTCCTTTCCTTAAACGGTGCAAGATTTCTGCCAGGCGCAGGCTGCCAGCGATATCTGCGCTATGCGCGCCGGCGTTACCAACCACAGCTCCGCCAAGCGTTCCTGGAATTCCGGAAGCCCATTCCAGCCCAGATAAACCCTGCTGAGCTGCCTGGCGAGCGATGAGCCCTAAATTCGCTCCGGATTCTGCCCAGACCGTTGGCGGCGTACCGTGTATATCGAAGCGCACTTGTTTTGCTCGATTAAGCAGCACCACGCCGCGCACACCTGCATCACTCACCAGTACGTTCGATCCTCCACCCAGGATTACGTACGGGAGCTCGACCTGCCATATAAGCCGCACCGTTTCCGCCAGCTCATCTGCAGACTGCACTTCCAGGAACCAGTCAGCCTCCCCACCGACCCGGCTCGAGGTATAGCGAGCCAGTGAGACGTGATCGCGCAGCCGAGCCCCAAATACGACCTGCAAACGATTTATCACCGATGGATTAACCCTCACAGCAAGCATAGCTCTCCTGGTTTCAGGAATCCTGCCTAAGCCTTCACTATATTTCCCGAATCCGCTCGATCAAGCGGTTTATTATTTCTCTTGTCACCGTAGCCTCTTTCCGGTTCCTTTTACGAGTTTTTCCGCGACCGCTTCCTTCTGACTGGAATAAATCACTCGAAAGATCCGGCGCTTGTTTCAAGCTGGCGGTAGTAAGGCTGTCTAGCTCAAATTTCCGGTCATTGGCTGCCATAGCGATGCTCCTTCCCGAGGCATCTTCAGCAACAGAGTTGCGCTGGCTCATTCAGACCTGGATCAGTCGCGCTCTGCTCCAGCCTGGACAAGATATTTTTACTGATTTGATCTGCATCGCCCGCAGAGAGGACGATGACCACGGCTCCTGGCTTCAACCTGCTTAACAGATAATCGGTCGCCTCGTCGAGTGTGGGTACGAGATGAACGTCAGGGTGATCGATCCGCGCGACCATATTTTTGGCGCTGTAGCCGTCCTCCGGGAGCGATTCCCGGGCTGCATAAATCTCGGTAACCAGCAGGTGATCAGCCTCTCCGAAGGCAGAAACAAACTCGGGTTCTAGTGTCCGCGTCCGGCTAAAGGTATGCGGCTGCCAGACTGCCCATATCTCTTGCGTGGAATAGCGACCTCGCGCAGCGGCAAGCGTGGCTCGGATTTCTGTTGGATGATGAGCGTAATCATCGATCACTGTAATACCTGCCATGGGCGGGTGAATCTGAAAACGCCGTTCGGTACCGCTGTACTGCTCGAGCGCCTGCAGTGCAGGATAAAGCGGCAAACCCAGTTGATCGGCTACTGCCAGCGCCGCCAGGGCATTCAAAGCGTTATGAGCACCAGGGATTTGAAGCTCCAGGGTGTACTGGTTCTGTTTGATCAACACATCGATAGATTGGCTCCCCCCTGTGTCCTGGCTTACCTCGACCAGCCGGTAGACGCTCGCCGCGGAGTGCATCCCATAACCGGCTGCCGCTTTTCCCGAAGCTACCGCCGCCTTCAGTAAGCGGCTTGATCCCGGATCGTCGCTGCAGGCGATTAAAATACCATCCTCTTTTATCCGTTTGGCAAATTCCAGGAATGCCTGAAAACCTTCTTCCTGGGTTTTGAAATAATCCGGATGATCATATTCGATATTGGTAACCACAGCCACGTCAGGTGCCATTCCCAGGAACATGCGATCGTACTCGTCTGCCTCGATCACAAAATACTCGCCCTTACCCGCACGTGCATTCGTGCCCAAATCGTGCGAGACGCCTCCGATGATGAAGGATGGGTCCAGACCCAGGTTTGTTAACATCCAGGCGACCATTGCAGTCGTAGTCGTCTTGCCGTGTGTCCCGGCGATAGCGATACAGCGTTGACCCAGCATAAGCTGAGGCAGGAATTCTGATCGCTTCAGCACAGGGATACCTGCGGCACGAGCAGCTTGCACTTCAGGGTTGTCTTCAGGTATTGCCGAAGATTGCACCACGATATCGGCTCCGGAGATGTTCTCAGGCCGGTGACCGCTGAAAACCTGTCCGCCGGCCTCGCGCACCCGCATGGCAAGCGGTGAGAGAATGCGATCCGACCCGCTGACGGTATATCCTTTCTCTAAAAGGACAATCGCCATGGCTGAAAGCCCGGTTCCACCGACGCCGATGAAATGCACGTGGTCCATCATTCTCGTAACCATTAGATAAACACAATGATGACGAATAAGAATGCCAGCGCGACTGCGAAATATATCCATGGGATCGTAAGCCAGGCTGGAGGGAGGTAATTAAGCATGCTGATCGTCTGCTGGTAATAGGGAAAGCCTTGCTGGGGCGGAAGGATGAACTTGAAAGGATAACCCGCCGCATTCAGGTAGTACCAGATGCTCCCGACAATTAAATAACCGTTCAGTGCTCCGATAAATAAACCCAATAAGACATCTGACAATCGCTCACGGGCAAACCTTGCCCCGGCTATGCCACGGATATTTGGAGTTTGGTAGCCAAAGAAAGCTAATAATAAGATGATCATGATGCGCATCCAGAACAATGGCGTACCACCCGCCCCGCCTAAGGCTCGGACTACTGCGCCGATATAAGTCTGCAGGACAGTAATAATAAATAATGCCAGAATCACGCTGGCCGTTACTAATATCTCCTTCGCCCAGCCGCGCATCGCGCCGATGATGGCGAACAGGATCACGAACGTCCAGAAAACAACAAATAAACTAACCACGCCTGGCTCCCTCTTGTACACGGTGGGTTAAATCCCGCAACTGGTGGGCAATTTCCGTGGCTGCACCTGGTCTGTGTAGGGCAAGCATGGCTTTGCGCATTCCAGCCAGGCGGTCGGGATCATTTAATAATTCTCGAACCGCCGGGATTATCCTTTCGGGCAGGTCCTCGTCGCGGATAATGATGGCTGCACCCCGATTAACAAGATATTCTGCATTGCCATGCTGGTAGCGCCACGCATACGGATATGGCACCAGGATCGCTGGCAGCCCGAATAACGGATACTCGCCTAACGTCGAAGCTCCCGCTCGCGAGAGGGCCAGGTCTGCCACACTCAACGCAGCGCCCATCCCCTCGTGCAGGTAGGGATATGCCCGGTAGCGGTCAGCGATCTCAGCCGGCAACCCGTTCTGGGCTGTTTTTACCTCGTCCCAATCCAGGTGACCCGTGAGGTGGATAACCTGTGCAGCAGCTAACAGCTCTGGCAGCACGCCCATCACCGCCCTGTTGATTGAACGCGCACCCTTGCTGCCTCCCATTACCAGTAGAGTAGGCAGGTCAGGAGAAAAATCAAAATACTGGTAAGCCTCCGCCCTCGTCCAGGATTTCAAGTCAGCCCGGGTGGGATATCCTGTAACGATAATTTTTTCTGGCTGCCGGAAATAACCCCTGGAAGATTCCGCGGTTACTGCAATCCGGTCTGCAAAGCGGGCAATCGTCTGAATTGCCAGGCCTGGCTCGATATCGGGGACGAAAAGTACAGAGGGGACCCGGCGAGCTGCCAGTGACATAGGAACGGCAACATATCCACCGGTGTAAAACATCACCTGTGGATTGAAATCCCGCAGCACTTCCCCTGCGCTGCGGATACCCTTCAGCACCATCCAGGAATTACCCGGCAAAGAACGCCAGCCAACCCCGTGGATGCCTGCCGCTGGGATTTCGGTATAAGGCAAACCGGCGTTACTAACCAGCTCAGCCTCCATCCCGCCTGTCCCTCCGACCCATAATATCTCCGCTGACGGTTCAGCTTCCACTAATGCCTGAAGAACGGCGAGGGCGGGATATACGCCGCCGCCTGTCCCACCGGCGCAAATTAACAACCGCACCGAACGATCTCCAAAACTCTTCTTCCTTCTGCGTGCTCTGGCGCGAGATGTTTAAAAGCACGCCCATTCCAGCCAGAGATACAACCAGGCTGGAGCCGCCTGCGCTCATAAATGGCAAGGCATTTCCAGCAAACGGCACCAGGTTAACCATAACTGCCATATTAATAAAAGCCTCAAAGGCAATCCAGATGGTTAATCCAGCCGCCAGGATTTTTCCCAGCTCATCCGGAGCATTCACCGCAATCGTCAATCCGCGCCAGAACAGCAGGGTATATAAAATAACCAGCACCGCCGAGCCAACAAAACCGGTCTCCTCACCGACTACGGCAAAAATACTGTCTGTCGATGGAAAAGGTAATCCGGTCAGCTTCGTCTCTGATTTACCGATGCCGACTCCCAGGAAACCTCCCCGTGCGAACGATTCCATCGCCCGCTGTATGTGATAAGAGGCCTCACCAGGGTTGCGCCAGCCCGCCTTATAATCGATAAATCGCTGGCGCCCGGTCGAGCTGACATTGACCACCAGGAAACCGATCAGAATGGAAATGGCGCCTAAGAGCACAAGCTGCTTCCGGCTGCCGCCCGCCAGGAAAAACAATACGCCTCCCAGGAAAAGGATCGTCAGGACTGCGCTGAAATCCGGCTGCATGAAAATCCAACCCGCGGTCATTCCCAGGATGAATCCCAGGGGAATCAGACCAAAACCCACTGTATTCAGCCGCTCTTGCTTGGCGAACAGCCATACTCCCAGATAAATGATGGTCGCCAGCTTCGCCAGCTCAGAGGGCTGCACTGAGCCGCGAAATAGCGTACGGATAGCGCCATTGCGCTCCTCACCGATGAACAATACCATGATCAACATGAGGATGGTCACGCCCATGATCGGTACGGCTATTTTGCGCAAAAAGTGATAATCGACGAAGGCTAATGCGCCCGCAACCAGGACACCCAACCCACCCCACATCACCTGCCGCCAGAAGATCGTGGTTGGAGCACCGTAGACCTGAATAGAGTCATCCCAACTGGCAGAGTTAACCATGATCAATCCAAAGATAACCAGCGCAATCAAGGTTAACATCAACGGCACATCGATCCCACCCAATGCCCGTTTACTTTTAATGATTGGCTGGGCCTGATCGGCTGGGTTTACTTGAGCTCGTTGACCCATTGACTGAAACATACTCCACGCTCCTCAAAATCTTTAAACTCGTCAAAACTCGTACCTCCCGGGGCAAGCAATACCACATCTCCAGGTTGGACGACTTCCGCTGCTTTCTGGACCGCCTCCCGCAAGCCAGGGCAGCAAGTAATGGTCAATTTGGATTGAGCCTGAGTGCTCTCCGCCGCTTGAACCGCACCCAGGATTTTATCTACAGATTCACCGAACAATATCAGATGGTCCACCCGCTGGCTGACCAGGGCAGCAAACTCCTCCCAGGGCAGGTTTTTATCCCTGCCTCCAGCTAATAAAATGAGCGGCTCGCTGAAAGAGCGGATCGCGGCGATGGCTCTTTCCGGGGCAGTTGCAATCGAGTCGTTATACCAATCGGCGCCTCTCCAGGTGCGCACATACTCCAGGCGGTGAGGCACCCCCTGGAAATTATCCACGGCCTCCTGCATGGCAAAAACCGGCAGCCCAGCCGCAGCAGCAATCGCGCACGCCGCCAGGACATTCGCCAGGTTGTGCTCACCGCGCAGGCGAATCCGATCGCGGTTAATGATGGGCGTTTCCTCCAGCTTGCCACTCAGCCTCTGCGCCAGCCCCAGGCAAAGTATTTCTCCCCTGACATAAGTGCCTTCCCGACCGGGCTGCCTGGTGTCCGGAGGCTGGATCCCGAATGAGAACAATCGCCCGTGGACTCGTTCTGCGAGCTTCCACGAACCAGGGTCATCCCGCCCCAGGACAGCCATATCGCCTGGTCCCTGAAAGTCGACGATGCGAGCTTTTATCGCTGAGTAGGCATCCATGCTCTCATGGCGATCGAGGTGGTTCGGGGTGATATTAAGGACTGCCGCAACCTGAGGCGAGCGGTTCATCAATTCAAGCTGGAAGCTGGAAAATTCCACAACTGCCAGGTCTTCTGGCTGCATCTCGTCCACGTAATCAATCAATGGTACGCCGATATTGCCGCCTACCCAGACTTTCGCAGGCAGATTTGAGCGTTGGGCGATCTCGCCCACCAGGCTGGTCGTTGTGGTCTTCCCGGCTGAGCCAGTGATGCCGACTACAGTACAGGGGACCACCTCCATGAACAGCTGGGAGTCATTCGAGACGGGAATGCCCTTCTCCATCGCTGCAACGATTATCGGATTAGTCAACGGCACACCGCCAGATACAAACACCCAATCAGCCTCATCCACCAGGCTTGCAGGATTCTCCCCCAAGACCCACTCGACTGATCGTGTCTTTGCAGAAATGGCTTGCAGGTCACCCGACCCGTCCTCGAGCTCCTCACGCGTCTTCCGGTCAGTAATGGTCACCCTGGCGCCATGGAGCAGCAGGTAGCGCGCCAAAGCCAATCCCTGGCGAGCTGCACCTATGATGATCACCTGCTTCCCGTTCCAATCCATCGTCATACAACCGCCAGTGCCACACCGATCATCGCTGCCAGCAAGCTGATCAGCCAAAACCTCTGCACAATCTGGGTTTCACTCCAACCAGAGAGCTCGAAGTGATGGTGCAGCGGGGCCATCTTGAACAACCTTCTCCCACCGGTCACGCGGAAATAAATGATCTGCAAAATCACGCTCAAGCCGGTCGCAACCGGAATGATGGCAATCACCGGCAGCAGTATCCACTGACCGGTCATCAGCGCAACCACCGCCAGGGTCGCACCCAGGGCCAGGGAACCGGTATCTCCCATAAATAGCTGAGCAGGATGCACGTTGAACCATAAAAACCCGAAGGTCGCCCCGACCAGAGTGAAGCAGAAACGTCCTACGAAAACCTGCCCTTGCATCAGGGCAATCCCCCCATACGTAGCAATCGCAGTAGCTGAGATCAGGCCTGCCAGTCCGTCCAACCCATCTGTGAAGTTCACTACATTGGTGCTGGCGACGATAATGAACGCAGCCAGCGGTATATACCAGTAGCCAATATTAATCTCGCCTCTAACCCCAGGGAAAAACGCATGAGGCACATCAAGCACTGCATACAGCCCCCAGGCTGCCGCCAGGGCAATAAGAATCTGGAGAGCGAGCTTCCAGCGGGCGCGCATGCCCTTCCCGCGTCGTTTTCCACGCAATCCTTCCCAATCGTCCACCGCGCCTAACATGGCAAACAGGATCATCACCCCGGTCGGAAGGATTACCGATCTCCCCAGGACAGTAACCCCGATCACCGAGCTGGCATTCATCAGCACAGTTATCAGGACAACCGGAGCGACGATCAGAATGCCGCCCATGGTTGGGGTGCCAAGCTTGGTGAAATGCCTCTCAGGACCTTCTACACGGATCTCCTTGCCGACCTTGTAATGGCGCAATATACGCAGCAATGGCTCGCCCCAGATCATCGTCAGCATAAAGCTCAATCCAGCCAGAGCCAGCGCCAAAGAATAGCGGCTCATTGCTCTTTCTCCAGCGCAGCCACAATTTGTTCCATTTGCATCCCGCGTGAGCCTTTGACCAGGACGACGTCTTTATCGCTCAGCCGCCCGGTTAAGAATTCCACCGCAGAATCAATAGTATCCAGAGTGGTGATCAACTCAGCCGGGAGGCCGAGATTCACGCGCGGCATCTGCAATGATCCTGGCGCGCGATCCGATGGTTATCAATTCATCGGCTACTTCCGCAGCACGGACTCCCACCAGCTTATGACCCTGTTGCTCGTATTGACCCAGCTCAAGCATGTCGCCGAGGACGGCTATTTTACGCCCTTCCATTTCCTCGAGCAGATTCAACGCAGCGAGGGTCGACTCTGGCGTAGCATTATAGGTGTCATCCAGAATCAGGGCACCCTTCGCCGTGCGCACTGCTATCAAGCGCAGCTGGGTATTCGCAGAACGCAATCCGTTCGTTATCTCCTGCCAGGACAGCCCTTCCACCAGTCCGACGGCGGCTGCACGTAAGGCAGTGTGGACCGAATGTCGCCCGATCATCGGCACTCGCATATGAATGACCTCGTTGCGGTAGTGGAGCCGGAAACGGATACCATCCAGCCCAAGACCTTCGACCCCATCCGCCCAGAGATCCGCATGAGGATCTAACCCATAAAAAAATACCTGCGCCTGTGTTTTATCCACCATCCCACGGATCCACATATCGTCGTAATTCAGTATGGCAAATCCCTCGGGCGGAGGCGGAAGCGATTGGAGCAGCTCTGCTTTTCCCAGGGCAATCTCCTCCTGCGAGCCGGCACGCTCTGCATGGACTGTACCAATATTCGTCAAAACCCCGACGTGCGGTAAGGCCAGGTCGCATAACAAGGCTATTTCTCCAGGCACATAAAATCCCATTTCCAGTACTGCCCGCTCATAACCTGCACTCAATCGCAGCAGACTTAGTGGCAGTCCGATCTCGTTGTTCAAGTTGCCTATGCTACGCAGGGTGCGGTAGCGCTGATCCAGGACTTCTGCTACCACTTCCTTCGTAGTGGACTTCCCTACGCTTCCAGTTATCCCGATCACTCGCAGATCAAGCTTTCGTCGCCAATATCGGGCGACCTGCTGCAATGCCAGGATGCTATTTTCCACCCTGAGGCACAATGGCAGCTCATGTTCCTGCAAGTCAGCCGGGTCGAGAGGCTGGCGAAGGTCAATGACCTTCCTTTGGCCGGCAATGTCGCGTTGGGCAAAAACCACATTCGCGCCGCGCTCGAATGCCTCATCGATGTAATCATGACCATCTGCGTGCTCGCCAGGGATTGCGATGAACAGAGAGCCAGGGATCACCTTGCGTGAATCGATTACCGCCTCGGTAATCACCTGGTCGGCCCAGGCAGGTCGGATGCCACACAAAGCGTCCAGGACATCTCCAAACGTCAGCATTCCCTTCGTGGCTGTCACTGTGCTGCTCAGAAAATGGTCTTCAGTTTAGACAATCCTTTCCCAAATTAATTTCCATAAACTTGTTTGCGGACATAATCCGGAGGGATATTCATCAACACAAACAGATTTTGTGCCACTTCCTTGAAAAGAGGGGAGGCAACTTCCGACCCCCAGATCGAGGTCTGGGGCTTTTCCAGCCAGACATAGACCAGGAATTTCGGATCATCCACCGGTCCCCAGCCAACGAACGAGGCATTCGTCTGATTGCTGGTATATCCATAAGGAGTAGGTATTTCTGCGGTGCCTGTCTTACCAGCAACTCGGTAGCCATCCACCAGGGCATCAGATGATTCGGTTTCAAGCGAGCGAGCCAACATCTCAGCGAGTGTTTTTGCCGTATCAGCCTTTATTGGGACGCCAATCCGGTGCAGCTCGAAGTCATGCTGGAAATTATCGTGAATCATCGATCGTACAATGTGAGGAGCCATCATGACCCCGTTATTTGCCAGGGCGGAGGCGGCAGCTGCCATTTGCAGCGGCGTTGCTGCAACGCCCTGCCCAAATGCATTGGTACCCAAATCGGCGTCATACCAGTCGCTGTCTCCGGGGGTCTTCAGGCGCCCTGTGGCCTCGCCGGCCATATCCACACCGGTCATATGCCCAATACCGAATGCATCCATATAACGATAGAAATCTTTTGCACCGATCTTCGAAGCCACCCAGGCAAGGCAGACATTCAATGAATGCGCCAGGCACCCCTGCATGTTTTGCGGACCCCAGGCGCCGTAGTTCCAGTTGTAAATCGTTGTCCCACCAATCTCGAATACACCTGTGTCCAGGAAACCGGTGTCCGGCTTGACTGCGCCGGTGTCCAAACCGGTTGCCATAGTCAGCACTTTATACACAGAGCCTGGTTCGTATGCCTGGCTGATCGCTCTGTTGAAGGGTGTATTCGCCGTGAAAACCTGGTCATACCGCCAGTACTCGTTCAAATCCAGGCGCGGGGTCGTCGCCATTGCCAGGATCTCACCCGTTTTCGGATCGATTACAACAATCGTCCCAGAATCAGAGCCGGTGTGTTTAATAGCCTTATCCAGGATCTCTTCAACCTTCGCCTGGATCGTCAGATCGATCGTCAGGATAAGATCAGCTCCCCTGGGGATTTCAGGGATCTCTCTCAATAAATTTGGGTTCCTCGGGAGACTTACAGTTTTCTGTTTTCCTGCAAGCAGGTCGTCAAAGTAGCCCTCGACCCCATAGAATCCCTTACCATCCGTGTTGACGAATCCCATTATGTTGGAGGCTTGCTCTTTCTCGGGGTAGATGCGCATCAGCTTAGGAGTAGTGATTAACCCATCCAGGCTCGGTGGATTCTTGTCTTTGTTGCTCTTCAGGTCCGTCTGGAGCTTCTCTTTCATCTGCTCCAGTTTATTCACCTGGTCCTGTGTGGCGAAACGGGTCAGTACGGCATAGACCGCTTCTTTAGAAGGTTTTATTTCGGCTGCCGCTTTAACTTTGTCATAGTCCAAACCGAAGACTACACTGGCAATCAATGCGATCGTATCCGGATTCTTCACGTCCCGAAGCTCAACACCCACCTCGTAAGCAGTCTTATTCGCCGCCATCACGTTGCCATAGCGGTCGAAGATTTGTCCTCGGGCAGGTGTAAGTACGTAAGGGGCATTTTCATATTCCTTGCCCATTTCAAGAAGCATCTGGGATTGCGCAGGGTTCGCCTGGATCAAGATGATGCGTAGAATAATAAACGCCGGAAGAGCGGTCATCATAATACCCAGGAAAGATAAACGCCAGGAATGTTCAGGGCTTTTCATGGTTGTATCCCTTTCACAAGATTCAACAATGGCCTCAAAGACTGGCGTAGAAACCACTCATACAACGATTCGGTGTACTCTAAGGGAAGAGCGCTGGATTTTGCCAGCTCGACCGGCGCGGGCTCGGGCGCCAAGTGCACCGGCTGGCGAATGGTATAGTCAGGCACCAGGACGTATAACGCCTCATCTGTGCTGATTGACTTGAAACCCATGCTCCCTGCGCGCGCTTCCATCACTTTCGACGAGGTGGCTACTGCAAGCTGGGATTTCAAATCTTCATTCGTCTGCTGCATTACCTCGATTGCATTTTCCATATCCATCATCCGCCGCCCGACAGCCGTCGAACGCGCGCTGATATCCAGGTATGAGTATGCGACCAGGACCAGGAAAACAACTGCCGCCAGCACCATACCAATAATCTGGCGCTGCTGTCGCCAGGGAGCCAGACTGTGCGCTTGTTTGATATTCGGTGTTCTAACCATTTACGCCTCCTGAAGGTAATCTACCTTTACGTCTGCCAGGCTTCAGGTGATCTTACCTACAGGTTTGCAGGATTTATGCCAGTTCAAACAGGCAAAAAAATAAGCACCCATTCTAATCGCCCGTGAGTCTCTCTGCCACTCGGAGCAAAGCGCTCCGTGAGCGCGGGTTGCGCATGACCTCCTCTTTAGAGGGCCGTATCGGGCGAGGAGTAATTACCTTTATGCTCGCCTTATGTCCACAGGTACACACCGGCTGTTGAGGCGGACACAAGCAATCCCGGCTCTCCCTGCGTATGAACTGCTTCACTATCCGGTCTTCCAAGGAATGGAACGAGACCACCACCAACCGACCTCCCGGTAATAGAACATTTACAGCTAACGGTAATATTTTTTCGAGAGATTCCAGCTCCTGGTTCACCGCAATACGCAATGCTTGAAACGTACGTGTAGCAGGGTGGATGCGATCACCCGGTCGGTCCGACCGATTTACATTGGAGACCAATTCGGCAAGCTGCCTGGTTGTCTTTATTGGCCGCGCTCGAACAATTGCCCGGGCAATCTGCCTTGCTTTCCGCTCCTCGCCGTAGTGGTAGATCAACTCAGCCAGCTCCTTCTCAGGAAGGCGATTGACCAGCTCGGCGGCGCTTGTCAGATTATCAGGATCAAAACGCATATCCAAAGGACCATCCATCTTGAAGGAGAAGCCTCGCTCTGGGGTATCGAACTGCAAGGACGACACGCCTAAATCGAGGAGAACACCATTTACCTTCTGCCAGCCGATTGCCTGCATTTGTTCTTCGATCGTCGTATAGGATGCACGCGCCTGGATAAACCGTGACCCATAGGGAGCCAGGCGTTGCCTGGCAATAAATAAGGCTTCGGGATCAAGGTCTAATCCCAACACCATTCCGTCAGGAGAACTGGCATCCAAAATTCCCTGGGAATGACCACCCATACCCAGGGTACAATCGATATACTTACCACCCTGCCGTGGTTGTAAATAATATATGATTTCTTGGTAAAGAACCGGATCGTGTGGGAAAGCTGACCCAAACGATGAAGCAGCCATAAGATCGGCTAGCCGAACAAGATTGTAAAAGGCTCAAATCGCTGCGCAGTCGCCTCAGAATCCTGGAGCTGCGCCACTTGCTCTGACCAACGTTTCTGTGACCAGACCTCAAAATACTCCCCAGCGCCGATGATGATAGCTTCGCTTTCCAACCCCGCATATTCGCGAAGAAATGCTGGCACTAAAACTCGACCGACTTTATCAATCTCAAGCCGATTAGCGGTAGAATATATCAATCTTCTGAGCAAACGCGCGTTTGCGTCGGTAAAGCTGATCTGGCCTACACGCCGGGAGACTGCTTCAAAGGCTGATTCGGTCAGGACCATAAGGTTTTGGTCGAAGCCCTGCATGACGTACGCGCCCTCAGCCGCCAGCAAATCGCGAAAGCGGGCTGGCACGGTCAGGCGGCCTTTATCATCGATGTTATGCAGGTATTGACCCAAGAACATAAGTTCTATCCTGTCCTTTAACGCCGGAGCGTCGGATGACACCGACGCCCCACTTTCCTCCACTTTAACCCACAGTAAACACAGTATATACGATATTTGTCCGAATTGCAAGAGGTTTTTCATAAACTCAAATTTTTTCCGCCTTGCAGGTTTGTAAGCACGCATTTTTGTCCCTATTCTAAATATTGACCGAGGGTTAATCAGCATGCTCCAACTCCACTCCTTCCGCAACCTTTTTATCGGCACCCAGACGCAAATTCCTTTGCTGGACGGCTCTCTCCACCCGTATATTAATTTTGATAATGCAGCTTCCACGCCTCCACTGGTCGCTGTTCAAGAGGCGGTTGACGCCTTCCTGCCCTTTTACAGCAGTGTGCACCGGGGCACCGGTTTTAAAAGCCAGCTGTCGACCCATGTCTACGAGCAAGCCCGCTCCATCGTGATGGATTTTCTTGGCGGTACTCCCGGTGAGCACACGTGTATCTTCGGTAAGAATACAACCGAAGCCCTTAACAAGCTCGCCCACCGCTTCCCATTCAACCCTGAACGGAACATCGTCCTGACCACCGGGATGGAGCACCATTCGAACGACCTGCCCTGGCGGGGCGTCGCCAGGGCGATTCATATCCGCCTCACCGAAGATGGACGTCTTGACGAGGCGGATTTAGATAGGAAGCTGCAGCAGTATGCCGGGCAGATTGCCCTGGTGGCGGTCACCGGCGCGAGCAATGTCACCGGATATATAAATCCAGTTCACCGCCTCGCCGAGAAAACCCACGCCGTAGGCGCACAAATCGTGGTGGATTGCGCCCAACTGGCTCCCCACCGCAAAGTGAACATACTCTCACTGGATGACCCAGCCCACCTCGACTATGTGGCCATTTCCGCTCATAAAATATATGCTCCCTTTGGCACCGGTGCGCTGGTCGGGCGCCGGGACACTTTCGAGCGCGGTGACCCGGATGTGCGCGGCGGAGGCACAGTGGAAATCGTTACATTGGATGACGTCGTATGGGCTGGTCCGCCAGAGCGTGACGAAGCCGGCAGCCCAAATGTCATCGGCGCGGTAGCCCTGGCTGCGGCGGTTCGCCAGTTAAGCCGGGTGGGGATGGAGCAGGTAGCTGAGCATGAGGCCAGCCTCACCGCTTACGCCCTGGAAGAGCTCGCTAAGCTGCCCGGCCTCCATATATATGGAGATACCGATCCCGGAAGAGCCGCGAAACGCCTGGGAGTCATCCCAATCCAGCTGCAAGATATCTCCCATTTTAAAGCCGCGGCTATCCTCAGCTATGAGTTTGGGATTGGGGTTCGCAGCGGATGCTTCTGCGCCCATCCTTATATCCTGCAGCTCTTGAATATTGATCAAGATGAGGCAGCCCGCGTTCGCCAGCGTATGCTCGACGGAGACCGCCGCGAGATGCCCGGATTGATCCGAGCCTCATTCGGACTTTACAATTCCTATGAAGAGGTCGATCACCTGATAGAAGCGCTAAAACGGATCAGCACGGGTAACTTCAAAGGCGACTACCTCCAGGTAACTGCCACCGGGGAATACTTTCCAGCGGGATGGTCCCCTTCTTACCAGCCCTATTTCGATTTAGATTCAATCTGAGATAGGCAGCCTCCCGGTCTATACCGAGAGGTCAGTTTCATTTAAGTGCGCTTCCAACTGCGTGCCTCTAAGGGAAATAAATAATTCTCCCTCCCCGGAGCGACTTGCTCTCATGGAAGGGAGAATTATTTCTTAACGGTTAGCGGTTCGTCGAAATTCGGTCAGCAATAAGCCTGCCTAGCAGCCACCTTTCCGGTTCATTGAGTCCATGACCGCGACCGAGGCAATATTGACGATATCGCGAACTTCATCGCCGGTTTGCAGGACGTGTACCGGTGCACCGACACCCAGTAAGATTGGTCCGATCGCCTGCGCTTTTCCGAGGCGCGCCAGCAGCTTGTAAGCAATATTGGCAGCCTCCAATGAGGGGAATACCAGTACATTGGCATCGCGAACTGTACTGAAGGGATAGCGTTCTTCGATGAGCTCGGAGACTACCGCAGTGTCAGCCTGCATTTCCCCTTCAACGGCAAACGTCGGGCAGCGCTCACGGATCAGCTCTACTGCCTTGCGCACCTTCTCGGATAGCGGATGCGGCGTGCTGCCAAAATTCGAGAACGAAAGGAGTGCAACCCTGGGCTCCATACCCAGCTGTTTAGCAAAATCAGCAGCCAGGCAGGCAATCTCAGCCAGGTCCTCGGCTGTTGGGTCAATATTGACTGTGGCATCCGTGAACAAATAGGTACGGTTGTCCACGACCATGATATAGACCCCTGCAGCCCGGCTCACGCCTGCTTGAGTGTGATGAATTTGCAGCGCCGGGCGGATGACATCCGGGTAATCATAAGTCAAGCCTGAAACGAATGCATCCGCATCGCCCATCTTGACCATCATCGGCCCAAATACATTCGGCTCTCTCAAACGTTTATATGCATCCTGGAGGGTAACTCCTTTTCTCTGACGCAAGGCATAGTATGCCTGTGCATAATCGTCAAAGCCCATGAAATTCTCCAGATCCACAATTTTCGGGCAGCAGTCCAGACCAAGAGTCTGGATTCGCTGGTTGATAACCACCGGATTCCCAATCAAAATGGGCATCCCGATTCCTTCGTCTTCGAGCTGAGCAGCGGCGCGGATGATCTTTGGCTCCTCGCCTTCAGCAAATACGATGCGTTTCTTTTCGATACACGACTGTGCCCGGTGAAGTATGTAATAGCGGATCTGTTCGCCGATGCCCTGCCGGCAAGCCAGCTGCTCAACGTAAGCATCGATGTCGATCTCGCGTCGCGCCACTCCCGTTTCCATGGCTGTCCGCGCGACTGCCGGAGCTTCCCAGAGCAGCACCCGCGGATCCAACGGCTTGGGGATGATATACTCTCGCCCAAACTTTAAGCTCTCGAGACCATATGCCCGCAAGACGCTGTCCGGTACATCTTCCTTGGTGAGCGCGGCTAACGAGCGGGACGCCGCCACCTTCATCTCTTCATTGATCGCCCGAGCGCGCACATCCAAGGCGCCACGGAAGATGAATGGGAACCCCAGTACATTGTTAATCTGATTGGGATAATCCGAGCGTCCGGTTGCGACGATTGCATCCGGTCTGGCTTCGCGGGCCAGCTCATAGCGGATCTCTGGGTCGGGGTTTGCCATGGCGAAAATTAACGGATCCTCTGCCATCGTCTTCACCATCTCAGCCGAAAGAATATTCGCTATCGACAGCCCATAGAACACATCCGCCCCACGGACTGCATCGGCCAAGGTGCGCGCATCCGTTTCCTTGGCAAACCTCTCTTTGTACTTGTTCATCCCTTCCACACGGCCTTTGAACACCACACCCCTGGTATCGACGAGGGTAATATTTTCGCGTTTCACTCCCAGCTTAACCATGAGCTCTGCGCAGGAAATAGCGGAGGCGCCAGCCCCCGAGATCGTGATGATAACTTCACCGATTGGTTTCCCGACGACCTCCAGACCGTTAACCAGCGCAGCTCCGGAAATAATCGCGGTTCCATGCTGGTCGTCGTGAAATACGGGGATATCGAGCATACCTTTGAGGGTTTCCTCAATATAAAAGCATTCCGGGGCTTTGATGTCTTCCAGGTTAATCCCGCCAAAGGTCGGAGCAATCGCCGCGGTCACCTGGATCACAACATCAGGATCGTGGGAATTCACTTCGATATCGAATACGTCGACATCCGCAAACCGCTTAAAAAGAACGCCCTTACCTTCCATGACCGGTTTCGAGGCCAATGCACCCCGGTCACCCAGGCCCAGGATCGCTGTCCCATTCGTAACCACGGCAACCAGGTTCCCTTTGGAGGTATATTCATAACCTAATTCCGGGTCCTTTTCAATCTCCAGGACAGGTACGGCAACCCCCGGTGTATAAGCCAGAGCCAGGTCGCGTTGGGTCGCCATCGGTTTGGTTGGGACGACGGACACTTTTCCTGGTTTTCCCCCCAGGCGGTGGTATTCTAAGGCGTCTTCACGTGTGATTTTAATCATAGCCACATCCTCTCATTTCCAATCTGATTAACGAGTTTTGCCGTTCATTCTATCATTCACGGGGAACCCCCGCGTTTCGACTTAACCAATCGCCTTTTCTTGCATCTACATCTTCGCGCATATTAATCAAAGTGTATAGTTCTTTTTGTCACATATACCCTGGGATAACTTACCTGTGTCCCTGTGTGGGAACATCAATAAAGTCCCTTATGTTGGTCGTTTCAGGGAATGCTTTGGGACTGCTATCCTGACCAGCTCCGATATGCCTAGAAACTATATGCCAGATAAGCAGATATCATGTATAATTTATAATATACATATAATTTATCTTGACCCGACGCGCTTTTTCTGCTTGGTAATTCAGCGTGACCAGGGCTGTTGCTAAGACATTACAGAGGATTTCTGATCTCAGTAGATCGATTGTAGCGGTTAAATGGGTCCACAGCTTTCGAAGCTGGAACTCACACAGATAGTCTGCTAAGAGGTGGTCTTTCGAAGCGGATATCGAAAACAATCGAGATCGTCGAGCCGGTATGTAGAATAGGCTTTAGATCGCCGGGCAGATAGCCAGGTTTTCCTTGCATCTGCTGCTGTATACCGACAATTAATCCTGAGATCATCCCCATACGCACAGCCATGGTCCTGCTGGACAAGACCATGGTTTTTTTTATCGTTTCAAGAAATCGGGCAATGATGGGATAAATGCGGTGAATGTTATCAGCGGACGAGTAACTGCGCTCCAGGCGCAAAAACGGAATCGGAACCGTGTAAATATTTACATCGACGGCGAGTATTCCTTCAGCTTGTCCCGCCTGGTGGCAGCCTGGCTGGTTGTAGGCCAGGATCTGAGCGCCGCCAAAATTACGCAGCTCCTGGAAAATGACGCATACGAGACAGCCTACCAGAGGGCACTGCAGTACCTGCAAGCCCAACCGCGCACAGTCGACCAGGTTCAGGTCTATTTGAACCGGTCCGCCGTCCCGGATGAGATCATTCAGGATGTGCTCGCCCGCTTGGAACGAGCCGGCCTGATCGATGACGCGGCGTATGCACAGAAGTGGATCGAAAACCGGTCAGACTTCCGCCCCCGCAGCCGCCGAGCCTTGTCTCGCGAGCTCTGGCAAAAGGGAGTCGCCCAAGATACCATCACAGCCGCCCTCGAAAATGTGGACGACGATGAGCTGGCCTATCAGGCGGCAAAAAAGTATCGGAACAAATTACACAATCTGGAATGGGCTGATTTCAGAAAAAGAATGTACGGCTTTCTCGGGCGGCGTGGTTTCAGCTACGATATATGCTCATCTGTTACCCGCAGAGTCTGGGATGAAGACCAAGAAAACCAATCAGCAGAAGAAATGCAGGGTCGATTTGTAGACCTTCAAATTGCCAAAGAGGATGACACATGACTATCGGTTTATGGATTGGGATTGGAGTAATCGCAATCCTTATCCTGGGAGCGGCAGGTTTCGCAGTAGGGTTTTTTCTCCGGGAGAATCAGTATAAGACCGACCGCCTGCACCAGGAAGAAGAAGGAACGCGTATACTTGAAGAAGCAGCAGAGAACGCACGCAAGATTGAGCTTCAGGCGCATGACCAGGCGCACGATCTCCGCCAGAGGGCTGAGGTCGAGGTCAGCCGCAAACGCGCGGAGCTTCTGCGGGAAGACGACCGCCTGCAAAAGAGGCGGGAGGAGCTCGACAATCGCCTGGACCGCTTGGAAAAGCGGGAACAAGCGATTAACAAACGGCAAGGCGCGTTGGATAAACGCACCAGTGAAATCGAAAAATTACATACCGACCAGATCGAAGAGCTCCAACGCATCTCCCAGCTGAGCATCGAGGAAGCTCGCCAGATACTCCTGGCTGAAGTCGAGAAGGATTCGCGCAACGATATGGCGCGCATCATCCGCCAGATCGAAACCGAAGCCCGCGAAGAAGGCGAGGAGCGCGCCCGTAAGCTGATAGCTGAGGCTATCCAGCGCGTCGCCTCGGAGCACGTTGCCGAGGTGACCACTTCAGTGGTTCCGCTTCCTTCCGACGATATGAAAGGCCGGATCATCGGTCGCAACGGTCGCAATATCCATGCTTTCGAGATGGCTGCCGGCGTGGATGTGATCGTTGATGACACACCGGAAGCGGTGACGATTTCTTGCTTCGACTCTGTCCGCCGGGAGGTTGCGCGCAGGTCGCTTGCCAAGCTGATCCTGGATGGACGCATCCATCCTGCGCACATCGAAAAGGTCCTCAAGACCGAACAGAAAGAAGTTGAACGAGACATTGCTGAATCAGGCGAAGAGGCAGTATTCGAAGCTGGCGTCTCCGGTCTCCATCCCGAGATCGTCAAGATGCTGGGACGATTAAAATACCGGACTTCGTATGGACAGAACCAGCTCTATCATGCGGTAGAGACTGCCAAGCTTTCCGGAGTGCTGGCAGCCGAGCTCGGCGCGGATACAGAAGTTTCTAAAGCCGGCGGCTTGCTGCATGACCTGGGCAAAGCCATGGACCATAACATGGAAGGCACTCACGCGATGCTGGGCGCTGATTACGCCAAACGCTACGGAGTGCCGTCGAAAGTCGTCAATATCATCGCTTCCCACCATCACGAAGTCGAGCAGGAAACGGTTGAAGCAGCGATTGTTGAAGCCGCCGATGCAATCTCTGGCGCACGACCTGGAGCACGCAGAGAGGGCTTGGAGCAGTACTTAAAACGGGTCCGTGCTTTGGAGGATATTGCTAACTCCCATACTGGCGTCACCCAGAGTTATGCGCTGCAAGCCGGCAGAGAAATACGCATCTTCGTCCGCCCAGAAGATATCGACGACCTGGCTTCGATCCAGCTGGCGCGCGATATTGCCCGCAATATCGAGGAAACCATGCAGTATCCCGGTCAGATCAAGGTTACTGTGATCCGGGAAACGCGCGCGGTCGATTACGCCAAGTAATCCGGCGCCAGACGAGGCATCACCACTCCCCGGTCAGGAATGGATTTTCGATCCGTTCCCGCCCAACGGTAGTTACCGGACCGTGACCTGAAAGCAAGCGGACATCGTCCGGTAAAGTCAAGATCTGCGCGCGGATGCTATCCATTAAGGTGTCAAAATCCCCACCCGGTAGATCGGTCCGGCCGATGCTGCCCGAGAAAATGACATCTCCGCATAAACAGACGGCGGATTGCGCGGAATAAAATACCACGTGACCCGGTGTATGTCCCGGGGCGTGGCGAACCTCGATAGTGAAGCTGCCCAAATACAGAGTCTGCCCATGCGCCAGCTCGATTGTTGGTTCTGGGCCCGGATCGATATGGAAGCCGAACAAGCGGGCGCCGCCTTGAGCGCGCCATAAAGGATAATCGTCCGGGTGCAGCGCTACCGGAGGCGGTGGACTGCTTGCATCCGCCACACCTGCTGCACCGCCGAAGTGGTCGAAGTGGGCATGAGTAAGCCAAATGTTCCCTATGCGCCAGCCATGCCGGGCAGCCTCAGCGGCAATCACCTCGCCTTCCCATGCCGGGTCGACTGCCACAGCTTCGTTTGTTTCAGTATCAGCGATCAAATAAGCATTGGTTTCGACCGGTCCCAGGACGAAGGTTAAGATTTCCAGCATAACTCACCCAGCATCTACTCGGGATCTCTGATCAAGCATCAGGCTTGCCAGAAGTCAGTTTCCGCAGCAAATCAGCTCCCCACGCAAGAATTTTGTCCAGGCTTAAAAAGCTGCCCAATACTACCCCAAGCGCACCGATCACTCTGGCGGCAGTGCCGCCTATCCCCATCAGGTTAACAGCTTGAATTTGGATCTGTTCAGCGGAAATGGGAATCCGGCTCTCGACGCCTCCCGGCTCCTTCGGAATGAAATGCAAATGCAGCCAGACGGTTCCCCGGTAAGTGCCGATTTTATCCGGGCTGACGCTCCAAAAGAAGGTTACCGGTTCGCCAGGCCGCAGCGGCTCAATGATATCCCCTGAAGGAGAGGCAGCGATGCCTGCCATATCCAGGCGTGCTTCCGCCAGGACGTTATGCGTGTCGTAAACATTTGGCACGAAGACGGTTTCTCCCCGGGTTTGGTGACCAGCATACTCCGCGGTTGGCGTCATATTTCCGCGGTTATCGATTTCCAGGGTAAGCTTGATAACGTCCGAATCACCCAGGCGGATCTTAAACGGCCATTCCAGGTTCAACCTGCGGGCTTCTTGAACCGCGGGTTGGCTGGTTGGCAGTATCTGTGTTGGAAGCGGCTGGGTCGGTATGGAAGCTTCAGTCGGCTTCAACCGGCTGAGTCGCCGCAGGCGCGGCGGTCATTCCACCCGATCCGCCGGCCGAAGTTGGGAAGCTGCTCGATCCCGGGTTTTGGGGCGCCGCGGCGCATCCTGCCAGCCAAATTACCGCCAGAGCGACCACGCTGGTCAAAGTGATCAACCGGAAAATGGAAAATTTTGGCCGTGGTTGTGCGTACATCTTTTACAGGAACCAGACTCCCAGGTATCCTTGCGGTGTAGGGAGCTGCATATTCTCGGGCAAAATCGGAACGGAGAGGATATCCCGGCCGTATGGCCACAACCCCCAGAGCAAAATGAGCAGCGAGACGAGAATAATAATCACCCCAATCAGGCGCCGGTATGTGTGGATGTGCATGGCAACTGAATTATATAATAATATGGCTTGACCGGAGAGGAGGGCCTCCCGCCCTCTGCCTCTGCAGGAATTTTGACTCAACCGGAAACCGGGTTACTTTTATCCATAAAAACAGGACAGTTATCAGGGGTAAGTTCTTACCTGCGTTCTTGGTCGTGATAAAAAAGCGTGTTACACTGAATTACATCTGTATGGATCTGAGCGATGGACGACAATATTTCCGAAAACTCGGCATCCGAAGCATCTGAGCTATTATCCGGAGTATGAATATGGTAGTTCACCCACCTGAGCCATTCCGCATCAAAATGGTCGAACCCATTCGTCTGATTGACCGGGCAGCCCGCGAGGCAGCTATGCAGCGGGCTGGTTTCAATGTATTTGGCCTGGCAGCGGAGGATGTTTACATTGACTTGCTCACTGATTCGGGTACCGGCGCAATGAGCCAGCACCAATGGGCCGCCCTCATTGAAGGCGATGAATCCTATGCAGGCGCTCGCTCCTACTATCGCTTTTCCGAAGCCATGCGTGAAATCACTGGCTTCCGCTATTTTGTCCCTACTCACCAGGGAAGAGCAGCAGAGCACATCTTAAGTGTTATCAAAGTAAAACCCGGGATGTATATTCCTTCGAACATGCACTTCGACACCACCGACGCAAACATCCGGGCGCGCGGCGGGAATCCGACCAACCTGGTCGTCGACGAGGCGTTCGATCCAAACAGCCTGTGCCCATTTAAGGGCAATATGGACCTGGGCAAGCTGCGAGAGTTCATCGAACAGGTTGGTGTAGCCCGGATCCCCTTCGGGATGATCACGATTACAAACAATGCAGGCGGCGGACAGCCGGTCTCGATGGAAAACCTGCGCGGCAGTGTCTGGAATTTACCGCGATTACCATATTCCATTCTTCATCGACGCCTGTCGTTTCGCTGAGAATGCCTACTTTATCAAATTACGCGAACCGGGTTATGCGGATAAAACACCGCTCGAGATTGCTCGCGAGCAGTTCTCCCTGGCTGATGGCGCCACGATGAGCGCGAAAAAGGACGCAATTGTAAACATCGGTGGCTTTCTGGCGATGAATGACGCTGACTTATTCGAGCAGGTAAAAAATGAGCTTATCCTGCGCGAGGGTTTCCCGACCTACGGAGGACTGGCAGGTCGTGACCTGGATGCGATCGCGGTTGGTTTGCGCGAAGGTCTCCAGGAAGATTACCTCGCCTACCGCCTCAACCAAACCGCTTACCTCGGTGAAAAACTATTGGAAAGCGGCATCCCGATTATCCAGCCCCCTGGGGGGCACGCGATCTATGTAGACGCAGGCAGCTTCCTGCCTCACATCCCGCACTATGAGTTCCCCGGTCAGACCCTGGCGGTAGAGTTGTACTTAGAGGGTGGTATTCGCACCTCTGAAATAGGTTCTGTGATGTTCGCGCACCCCGATCCTGAAACCGGGGAAATCATCTACCCCGCTCTGGAATTGGTCCGGCTTGCCATTCCCAGGCGGGTATACACTCAATCCCATCTGGATTATGTTGTCGATACCTTCGCTGCCATCGCTCGCAGGAAGGATCACATAAGCGGCTATGGCTTCACTTATGCGCCGCAATTATTAAGGCATTTTACAGCTCGCTTTAAGCCGCTGAATAAACGCTGACCTCAGCAACAGGAATTCAGCATATCGTATAAAAGACTTCGATAAAGGGCAGCTCCCATACCCCGCTGCTCTGTCATATAATCCTGGATAGTCGAGCTGCAGCTAAATGACCTCTCTTGTGATCGGGACGAATCTTACTTATGGTAAATAATGCGCTTCCTACCCTTTCTATCCTGGTTCCCAACGATTGGAAGGACTATGAATTATTAGACAGCGGAAACGGCAGGAAACTGGAACGCTATGGTCCATACACACTGATCCGGCCCGAACACCGGGCGATCTGGCAGCCTGGTCTGGCAGAAAAACCCTGGGCAGGCGCTCACGCAGAATTTCTGCCCACGAGTGATGAGAGTGGAGGGTCCTGGCATTTCAACCGGCAGGTTGAGCCAGCCTGGGTCCTGGGTTACAAAGGCTTACATTTTTATGCCCAGCTGACCAATTCGCGCCATATGGGCTTTTTTCCGGAACAAGCTTCGCTATGGGATTGGATAGACGACCAGGTGAGACGGGCTAACCGTCCCCTGCGTGTCTTGAACCTGTTCGCCTATACCGGGCTGGCCAGCCTGGTCGCAGCAAGGGCAGGCGCACTGGTCACCCACGTGGACGCCTCTAAGCGCTCGGTGCAGACAGCCAAGGAGAACCAGGCGCTTTCCGCCCTCGAAGACCGGCCGGTTCGCTGGATCGTGGATGATGTGCTGAAATTCGTCGCCAGGGAGATTCGCAGGGGTTCACACTATGATGGAATCCTGCTCGACCCGCCAAAATTCGGACGAGGACCGAGCGGGCAGGTATGGGAGTTCCACCAATCGCTGCCGGTATTATTGAGCCACTGCCGCAAATTGCTCAGCCCCGATCCGTGCTTCATCGCCATTACTGCCTATGCAATCCAGCTATCCTCCGTATCCATCTATAATGTATTAAAAGATACCGTCAGCGGTTTATCTGGAAACGTGAATGCTGGCGAGCTGGGATTGATCGAAAAGTCGTCCGGGCGCTGCCTGGTTACGGCACTGTTCAGCTGCTGGAGCAAAGATCTCTAAAATTTGATATTAATGTACATTCTCTAAAAAATCTTTGGGGAGGAAAAAAATGAAGCTTTCTACCATCATGACCGTTAATGCCTTTATTTGGATTGCTCTCGGTATTATTTTTATGATATATGCGCCGGTAATGCTGGCCCTTTTTAACCTGCCGAATATCCCTGCTGGAAATACCCTGATGTATTGGAATGTTGCTGCCTTCGCCCGTCTGTACGGTGCAGCGTTGTTCACCCTGGGATTTTTAATGTGGGCCGTGCGCGGACTGGTGGAAGCGGATGGTGTCCCGCCGGAATCTCACAGGGGTGTAGCTTTTGCCTTGCTGCTCGGAAATGGTCTGGCGCTTATCGTCGCCCTCACTCAGCAGTCAAGCGTCTGGTTAGTCCCCGCCGGGTGGATCCTGGTCCTGATTTACCTGGTCATCACAGTCGCCTACGGATATGCCCTGGCAGCCAAAAAGTAGCTGGTCAATCTATCAATCGTTTTTGGCAGCTTCCCAAAGCTCATTCAGCTCAACTGGGGACATAGCATTAATTTCTTTTCCAGCTAACCTGGCTGAGTTTTCGATAAAATTAAACCGCCGCCGGAAGCGCTGGTTGGCTTCCCGCAACGCGCTTTCTGCGTCCACTTTACACCAACGGGCAAGGTTGACTGCCGCAAAAAGCAGGTCACCTAATTCTTCCGCGCGGCGCTCGACCGTTGACTCTGCCCGGACTTCTTCCAGCTCTTCACTAACTTTAGCGAATACGCCTGTTACGTCAGGCCAATCAAACCCCACTCGCGCCACCCGCTCCTGATACAGCTCGGCCTGGATCAGAGCCGGCAGGGCAATGGCAATACTATCCAGCAGGCTGGCCTCTTTCTTCCCGGTTTGACTGCGCTCCCTGGCTTTTAACCTTTCCCAGTTCTCCAGGACCTCATCTTCTTCAGTGATCTCCGCGTCGCCGAAAACATGTGGATGGCGGCTGACTATTTTGGTGTAGATACCTTCCAGGACGTCGCCCATGTCGAATTCGCCGTATTCTGAGCCGATCTGGGCGTGCATTACGATGTGGAGCAAAAGGTCTCCCAGCTCCTCCCGAATTTCCTGCGGGTGATCGTTGTCGAGGGCGTTAAGCAGTTCATATGCCTCTTCTATCAGCTGATCCCGCAGTGTCTGGTGCGTTTGTTTGCGATCCCAGGGGCAGCCGTTCGGAGCGCGCAGATGGGCAATGACTTCCTGGAAGGCTTCAAATGCCCTGGCTGAAGAATTTGCTGGAACGTACAACGCGCTCAGCAAGCCAATCTGCTCACTGCGATCGATTTCATATAAGGCAAGCTTCTCCACCTGCACATAAGGTGTCCCCGCCGCGTGGACGAGGTAGACCGGATATTCGTCCGGGTAATTCGCCATGAGGGTCAATTTGACTTCTGTGGCAATCTCCCGCGAATGGATCTGAGCTACGATCGCCGGCTGGTCTGGAGGGAAATTAGGTACGTGCAACGCTGCCAGTTGTAGGGCGTCGACAATAGCCATCCCTGGCAGAGGGTCGACTCTCATGGCAGTGAATACGGGTTCCAGGAAGCTAAGACCCTCCACAACCCGCAGGGGAATCCCAGCTTGCTCCGCCCGGCGGATGATTTCGGGGCAAGTTGCCTCTGCAACAAGAGGATGCCCGGGGACGGCAAAGATGACCCCTTGCGGTCTCATGCCGAGCTCGATGACCCTGTCAGCAATTTCCCTGTAAACCTCTTCGAAGCTTTGACCCGTCTCATATAGTTCATCAAAATCGTAAATGATCAGGTTGCCGGGCAAATCGGGCACTACGGGATGGTGTCGCGTGCGCAGGTAAATTTCTCCCGCTTCAGAGAGGACCTCCCATGCCTGGCGAGTCAACAATCCCGGGGAGCCGGGACCCAATCCTAGCAAGGTGATTCCCTTCGTACTCATCGCTTATCCTTTGCATTCCCTAAATAATTGCGAACATCGGCGGGAGCATTCTTGAATTCCCGCCGATGGCTTTGGGTTACTTCCCGCTCAATTGTTGTTCGATCGGGATTAACGTTTGGTATAGGTTGGCGCCTTGCGAGCGTGTTTTAGGCCGGGCTTTTTGCGTTCCTTAACGCGCGCATCCCGGGTAAGAAATCCACCCTTGCGCATGGTAGGCTGGAGATCCGGGCTCATCTTGATCAACGCACGGGCTACTCCGAGCTGGACCGCCTGGGTCTGACCGGTCACTCCCCCACCCTGGACAACGACGCGAAAATCAAGCTGGTCTGGGATCACACCGGCAGCGTAGATCGGCGCATAAATCTGCTGCATATCGCCAAGCCGGGTGAAGTAATCCTTGCACGATTTGTCATTGACAGTAAATTCACCAGATCCGCTCATCACCCGCACCCGGGCAGTGCTCTCTTTGCGGCGTCCTATGCCTTCATAATACTGATTAGCCATTCGTCCTGCTCCTTAATTCAAAACCAGCTGCTTCGGTTCTTGTGCCTGGTGAGGATGGTTTGGTCCAGCGTAAATTTTCAGCTTCCGGATGAGCTGCCTGCTCAGCTTGTTTTTGGGCAGCATCCCCCACACCGCAGCGCGTAAAACCCTATCGGGGTGGGTATCCAGCTGCTTGCGCAGATTGATCTCTTTGAGTCCGCCAGGATATTGCGAGTGACGGTAGTACATCTTTTCTTCCATCTTCTTCCCGGTCACGCGCACCCGCTCGCAATTTACTACAACCACGTAATCACCCGTATCTACACCGGGCATGTAACCTGGTTTATGCTTCCCTAGCAGGATGTGAGCGATTCTCGAGGCAAGCCTGCCCAGGTTCTGGTCATCAGCATCTACCAGGATCCATTCCCGGGAGATTTCTTTAGCTTTTGGAACGTAAGTCTTTTCCACGTTGTTCTTCTCCAACAATCCTTCAGGCAAGTTGCTACAGCTAATCTCATCCAAATGTTACTCAGGCTGCGCTTGCCGGGTAGACTACCTCGACCAAGACCAGCCCTTGTGGGGGCGCCAGCTCGATGCTCAGCGGATCAGCCTGGCGGTTCAAGCAATCGATGATGTACTCCACTGGCAGCCTGCCCTGGGCGATCTGGACCTGAACAGCCACCAACCGGCGTACCATATGGTACAAAAATGCGTCGCCCAAAACCTCAAATCGCATCTGGCTGCCGGTGGACTTCCACTCCGCCTGAAATATCGTGCGGAAAGTGTGCCCTGCGGGACGCGGCGCTTTACCGAATGTGCCAAAATCGTGCCTGCCAACCAGCAACCCTGATGCAGCGTTCAGCAAAGTGATCTCGGGTCTTGGCTGCACCCGCCAGGCATAGCGCTCTTGTAATGGATCGCGGGCCGCACCGCAATACAGCCTGTAATGGTAGCAGCGGCCAGTTGCCGCATAGCGGGGATGGAAGTCTGAGTTTATCGTTCGACTGCCGATACTGCCACATCAGCAGGCAGACAGGCATTCAGCGCATTCTGCAGCTGATCTGGTGGGTGCGACCAATCCAGGTCAAAAGCGATCACCTGACCGGTGGCATGCACTCCCGCATCGGTCCGCCCGGCGGCTAAAATTGCCGTCCCCTGCCAGCTTAGGCCTCGCAAGCACTCTTCGACGACCCCCTGCACCGTGCGTCTGCCCCTCTGGCGCTGAAATCCAGCGAATTCGGTCCCGTCGTAAGCGAGATTTAACTGGTAACGTGCCATTCGTAGCGCAGTCAGCTCAGCCCTTACTGCCAGCTAACTACAGTCGTTTACTCTTCAACCAACTCCAGAATCACCATTTCGGCTGCATCGCCATGGCGCGGTCCGAGCTTGAATGATCCGGGTATAACCGCCCGGAGCGGTTTTCGAAGCGCGGGGCAATATCATCGAACAGCTTCTTAACTGCCTGCGCATCGCCAAGGCGAGCAGCTGCCAGCCGGCGGGCATGCACCATTTTTGCCTCGCCCGCCTTGTTGCCATGCTTTGCCAGGGTGATCAGGCGTTCAGCCTGGCCACGCACTGCTTCCGCTTTGGCCCGCGTGGTCTGGATGCGTTCGTGCTCGAACAACTGCTTGACCAGGTTGCGTCCGCAGAGCTGTTCGCTCATCCTTTTTGCGACCTAAGTTTATATCCTGCTACTCTATGTCGCATTGCAATTACTCCGCTTCTTTTTCGTTTCCGTCCTTGAGATAGCCCTTTTCACGCATTTTCTGGCGCAGCTCATCCAGGCTCTTCTCGCCAAAATTGCGGATGGACATGACCGCCTCATCGCCCTTTTCGAGCAGCTCCAGCACCTCACCGACAGTGGTGATGCCAGTGCGCTTTAAGCGAGTTGAACACCCGCACCGAAAGATCCAGGTTCTCGATCGGAGTTTCGATCATCTCGCTGGTCAGGCGGCTGCCTTCTTCTTCGTCCAGGGTGATCGCAGCCAGGGTTTCCTCGCTGATCCCGGCCAGATGGCGCAGGTGATCGATGAGCAGCTTGGCGCTGGTGCTCAGGGCCTCTTCCGGGCCGATTGTGCCATCCGTCCAGATCTCCAGGATCAGCCTGTCGTAGTTTGTGCTCTGACCAACGCGGGCATAGCCAACATCCCAATTCACCCGGCGCACCGGGCTGTAGATGGCATCCACCGGCAGCTCGCCGATCGGCAGGCGCCGATGCGGTCATCCGCCGGGGAATAACCCCGCCCGCGCTCCACGGTCAACTCGATTTCCAGGTGGGCATCGCTGTCATCCACCGTGAACAGGTACAGATCCGGGTTGACGATCTCCACTTCCGGTGGGGTGATGATATCCGCCGCGGTAACCACGCCGCTCCCGCGCACCTCCAGGTGCAGGCGGGCAGTATCCACATCGTACAGTTTCATCCGCAGCTGCTTGATCTGCAGCATCACCCGGATCACATCTTCACGCACACCCGGGATATCGCTGAATTCATGCTGCACATCCGCGATGCGGATCGAGGTGACCGCTGCGCCCTCCAGGGAGGAAAGCAACACCCGGCGAAGGGCATTGCCCAGCGTGATCCCATAACCACGCTCCAGCGGGCTGATGATAAACTTGCCGTAATTGCGCGCCTCAGCTTCGCGCTCAATTTTCGGCGTTACCATATTACTTAAACCGATCACGGTTCACCTCATCCTCATATTCTGTGGCTGCCACTCATTCAGGTGCGGTTGGTATACGCCGCTCCAGAGGCAGCCTTTGCTCTTACCGTGAGTAGTACTCGACGATGAGCTGCTCGCTCAGGTTGCCATCGATCTCAGACCGCTCGGGCAGGCGGATGACTGTGCCAGAGAGCTCCTTCAGATCCCGGTTCAACCACATCGGTACGTTTTTAGTCTCGGCGAATCGGCCAGTTCTTTGAAATAGGTGCGTTTCCGTGATCCTTCGCGTACGGAGACGATATCGCCCTGTCGAGCAGCATGGACGGGACATCCGTTCGGCGACCATTGACCGTGAAATGACCATGGGTCACCAGCAAGCGCGCCTGCGCGCGGCTGTCGGCATAACCGAGGCGGAAAACAACATTATCCAGGCGTGATTCCAGGATCTGCAGCAGGTTCAAACCGGTCAAACCACGGCGACTCAGCGAAACTTCATAATAACGGCGGAACTGGCGTTCCATAATGCCATAGATCCGGCGTGCTTTTTGCTTGGCGCGCAGCTGGCGGTTGTAGTCCGATTCGCGTCTGCGGCGGAATTGCGAGCTCTTTCCATGCTGGCCAGGAGCATAGCCGCGGCGTTCGAAAGCGCATTTCGGGGTGAAGCAGCGTTCGCCCTTCAAGAATAGTTTTTCGCCTTCTCGCCGGCACAATTTGCATACTGGCCCACGATACTTTGCCATGTATTTGCTTCCCAATCCTTCCTGATTTCATACTCTTAGACGCGGCGTTTCTTTGGAGGCCGGCAGCCGTTATGGGGCACCGGGGTCACATCGGCAATCGAAGTCACTTTCATGCCCAATGACTGGACAGCCCGGATGGCAGATTCGCGACCAGGACCAGGTCCTTTGACATCAAGTCAACTTCCTGCATACCCATTGCCACTGCAGCCTTGATTGCCTGCTCGGCAGCCAGGCGGGCGGCAAAAGGAGTGCTCTTGCGCGAGCCTTTGAACCCTGCAGAGCCGGCGCTGCCCCAGGCAACTGTGTTGCCCTGTGGATCGGTCACCGTGACAATCGTATTATTGAAGGTTGCAAAGATATGCACCTGTCCGGTGGACAGCGTTCGCTTGGTTTTTTTAACTCCACCTTTACGGCGTGTCGATCGTACACTTTGAGCCATAAGTCCTCACTTATATTATCGATAGATAATTATCTCGAAGATCAGCTACTACCTCAAAATCCGGTCCGCCAGCCGCTGGGAGGAAGGAACCCAAGCAAACCGGAGAGGTCAGGCGATGATCACGATTACTTCTTCGTTCCCCGCCGCCGCCCGCGTCCGGCCACGGTTTTCTTGGGACCTTTGCGGGTGCGCGAATTCGTGCGGGTGCGCTGCCCACGGACAGGTAAGTTCCGGCGATGGCGCAAGCCACGATAGCTGCCGATCTCGATCAGGCGCTTGATGTTCAGCTGCACCTCACGGCGCAGATCACCCTCGACTTTATAGTTCTGGGTGATGAAATCGCGCAGCGAAGCTACCTCGGCATCTGTCAGGTCTTTAACCCGCGTATCCGGGCTGACCCTCGTAGCTGCCAGGATCTGCTGGGAACGAGGTAATCCGATCCCAAAGATATAAGTCAATCCAATCTCGACCCGCTTATTGCGCGGTAAATCTACGCCTTCGATACGTGCCATAGTCACTATCCTTGTCGCTGTTTGTGTTTTGGATTATCGCAAATCACATATAAAACGCCTTTGCGCTTGACGATCTTGCACTTCGCACAGCGTTTTTTAATTGATGCTGACACTTTCATTTCAGTAAAACTCCTTCCACGTTACCTGCCGGATCCTCCGAAGAAGGTCTGGTCAGCCAAACGGTCAATTATACTCAAAACACTCACCTCTGTCCATATCCGTTTTCACTCAAGGCTGGGTCAGGATATTCGGACCGTCTTCGGTGATCGCCACAGAATGCTCGAAATGACAGGTCAGTGAGCCATCTGCTGACGCAACCGTCCACTGGTCTGCGAGCACCCGGGTCCGTGCTGTGCCAATCAGGACCATCGGCTCCAGAGCAATCGTCATGCCTGTTCGCAGTGGGACGCCCTTACCCGGAGTGCCATAATTTGGACACTGGGGTCCTTCCCACATAGAACGCCCAACCCCGTGACCGGTATATTCGCGTGTCAGATAATATCCCTGCACCTTCAACATACGTCTGGATGGCATATCCGACATCACCGGTGCGTTTCCCTGGGCGCAGCTGCTCAATCCCGATGTACAGAGATTTCTCGGTCACCTCAAGCAGCCGCCTGGCTTCTTCCGAGATCTCGCCAACCCCAGCCGAGAAGGCCGAAGTCGGCAACAAATCCCTCGAAAATCGTTCCACAGTCCACCGAGACGATATCGCCCGCGACCAGCTTGCGCTTTCCGGGGATACCGTGCACCAGCTCATCGTTGACACTTATCGTAGTCGTTGCCGGGTAGGGATATGCGCCCATAACGCCCAGGAAAGCGGGTTTTGCTTTGTGCTTCCGCAACACTTCTGCTGCGGCTGCATCCAGTTCCGCAGTCGTTACCCCAGGACGGATAACCTTGCCTGCCGCGGCCAATGCTTCCGCATTGATCCGCCCGGCTGCGCGCATGATCTCGATCTCCGCCGGCGTTTTGACGATAATGCTGCGTTCCATGCTCATGCTACCTGCAATCCGTGTTGTGCCAGCCCAGCGAATAAATCGGCGGTTACCTGGTCAATCGATTGGGTACCATCTAATGAAATCAGGACGCCGCTCTGGTGATAATATTCGACAAGTGGCTTGGTCTGCTCCTGATAGACATGGATGCGGTTGGTCACTGTTTCCGCCTTGTCATCTTCTCGCTGGTAAAGTTCTGACCCATCGTAATCGCATATTCCCGCGGCTTTCGGTGGATTGAATTTCTCGTGGAAGATGTGTCCTGCAGACCGGCAGGTCCAGCGTCCGGTAAGTCTGGCAATCAGCTCGGCTTCGGGTACTTCGATGTATGGGACAGCATTGATGCTCCCCGAAAATCCCGAAAGCAGCTCATCCAATGCTTTCGCCTGAGCGACGGTGCGTGGGAATCCGTCCAGCAGTGCTCCGCCGGTACAGTCCTGGCGAGTGAGGCGCTCACGGATCATCGCTATGGTCAGGTCATCTGGCACCAGCTCGCCGCGGTTGATATAGAGCTCGGCTTGTTTGCCCAGCGTTGTTCCCTTTTTAAGGTTCTCCCGGAATATATCTCCCGATGAAATGTGCGGTAAGCCCAGTTTTTTCGAGATGATCTGAGCCTGGGTACCTTTACCTGCACCCGGCGGACCGAGGATGACAATATAAACCGGCATCATTTTCTCTACGCCTAGCGAACCAGCAGCGCCTCATCGTACCCGTGCAATTTAAGCTCTGCTTCGATGTTAAAGAATGTATCGCGCACCACACCCACGACGATCAGCAACCCAGCCGAGGATACCAGCAGGATTGCTTTGGTCTGTCCGATCGGCAGGATCAGACCGATCAACCAGGGTAGTACGGCGATAATACCCAGGAATAACGCTCCTGGAAGTGTAATCCGGCTCAGCACTTGGTTGAGATATTTTTGGGTCGGCGCCCCGCGGCTGACTCCAGGAATTTGGGCGCCAACTTTTTTCAGGTTCTCCCCATAGTTCTGCTGTGCAAACAAAACGTTCGTGTAGAAGAATGTAAACAGCACCACGATAAGGAAGTAAAGAATCCAATAGGCGTTGCCTTGCGCGCCGAATATTGCTTGCACGCTCGTCGCCAACGATTTTACGAATGGAACCGTTGAGTTCACAAAGAAGCTGGCGAGGATTGCCGGGAAAGTTAGCAGGGACTGGGCAAAAATCAAGGGGATCATGCCTGCCATATTGACCATCAACGGCAGAGTGCCTTTGACCGGCATTGACATTCGGTTGCCCACACGGCGGCCTGGATACATCACCGGGACATTGCGGCGTCCTTGCTGGACGAACACGATGGCAAAGATGGTCAGAATCATAATGATTGCCAGGATAGGAATGGTTAAGAAGCGGCGTTGCTCATCTGCCCACAAGCGAATAAAGTTCTGCGGAATCTGCGACACAATACCGGCAAAGATGATCAGCGATAGCCCCTGGTTGCGAATACCGAATTCAGATATCAGCTCGCCGAGCCAGATCGCGAACATGGTGCCGGCGGTCATTGCCAGGACGATGGTGATCGAAGGTATAAAATTGTTACGCAGGCTGAAGTTCGTGATCACCGGCGCGCCGGCAAAGGTCGAGAACAAGTTGATCTGACCAATTGCCTGCAAGGCTGCCATAGGCACAGCCAGGAAATAGGTCCATTTTTCCATCCATTTCTGGCCTTCGCGTGGGTCCTCTTCCATTCGCTTTTGGAATGCAGGGATAATGGGGACGAGCAGCTGCAGAATAATTTGGGCGGTAATGTATGGATAAACCCCCATTGCCAGCACCGAGAAATTAGAGACTGTACCTCCCGAAAGCATGTTCAAGATACCGAGCAGGGTGCTCGCTGCGCCTCCGCTGTTCAGGATATTCGCAACGACCGTCGGATCTGCTCCCGGAACCGGGACATGCGCGGCGAAGCGGTAGATCGCCAGGATTCCAAGGGTGATCAATAATTTCTTGCGGATGTCTTTTGCCGCCCAAAGGTAGCGCCAGGCTGAGCGCTTCATATTTTTCAGCTCCTTGTCGTCAGATCAATCCTTTATGATGTCGACGCTGCCGCCAGCAGCCTCGATTTTTGCCTGGGCACTTTTACTAATCTTGTGTACCTGCACTTTTAATGGCACACTGACATCTCCGCGTCCCAATAATGCAACCGGGTGAGCCGGATTACGCAGAAGCCTTGCCTCTACTAAGCTTACCGGATTGACCTGGCTGCCTTTCTTGAAGCCGCTCAGCTGATCGAGGTTTACCTCGTTGTATTCGACCTGGTGAAGCGGGGTAAACCCTTCGCCCCGCTTAAAAGGCAAGCGTCTGAAAAATGGCAGGTTGCCGCCCTGGTGATATAAGCGAGTGCCGCCGCCCGCCCGTGCACCCTGTCCCTTAGTCCCCCGCCCGGCGGTCTTGCCCTGCCCGGCGGAAATCCCACGTCCAACGCGTTTGCGCTTTTTCTTCGAGCCTTCCTGGGGTTTCAGATCATGGAGTTTCATTTTAAGTACCTATACTTCTTCAATACTAACCAGATGGTTGACTTTAGCCAGCATACCCCGCAGGACAGGTGTATCCACCTGATCGACCGATTGATGCAGCTTACGTAAGCCAAGCGCTCTCACAGTAGCTTTGTGCCGCTGTGAATATCCGATCGTGCTTTTCACCAGAGTAATGCGAAGCACCTTTTCTTTTGGTTGCGCCTTCTTAGCCATGTTACTTTCGCTCCCAGTAAGGCATCAGGTCTTTGGGTGATTTTCCGCGCTTGGCAGCTTCGTCCGCCGGGGATTTGAGCTGGCTGAGCGCCTGCATGGTAGCAGTGACCACGTTCAGGATATTGCTGCTGCCCAGGGATTTGGTGAGGATGTCTGAAACACCCGCAGCTTCTACAACTGCACGTACGCCTCCCCCAGCGATTACGCCGGTCCCCGGTGAAGCCGGTTTAAGCAGGACAATCGCACCGCCGACCTTCCCGATCACTTCGTGGGGAATGGTCGTCTTGAATAAAGCCACCTTGTGCATATCACGGTGAGCCTTGTCCGATGCTTTGCGCATGGCATCCGGAACTGCGTTCGCTTTGCCAATGCCGATCCCGACATTGCCGCGGTTATCACCGACAACAACGGTAACTCTGAAGGAGAACCGGCGGCCTCCCTTGACTACCTTTGCGACCCGGGCGATATCTACCACACGCTCATCATATTCGGTCTGTGAAAACTCCGTGAACTCGTATTCACTCATATTATTCTCCTTAGAGAGGCTGCCCGATGGCTCCTAGAACTCCAGGCCGCCCTTGCGCGCTGCTTCTGCCAGTTCTTTGACGCGACCCTGGTAGCGGAACCCTCCCCGGTCAAAAACGACCTGGCGGATGCCTTTCGCCCGCGCCCGTTCCGCAATAGCCTCGCCTACCAGGCGAGCTTGCTCGCTCTTTTTCAAGCCGGACATCTTGGCTCGCAGCTCATGATCGATCGTTGAAGCTGATGCAAGTACGCTGCCTTCGGCATCGTTGATTACTTGAGCGTAAATCTCAGCAGTACTGCGAAACACATTCAGGCGCGGCCTTTCTGGCGTTCCACTGAGATGTCTGCGGACACGTTCATGGCGATGTTCACGAGCATTGGATCGAGAATTCTTCCCAGCCATAGCTTACACCTTACCCGTCTTACCCGCTTTGCGGCGGACTTTTTCGTCCAGGTATCTAATGCCTTTGCCTTTATACGGCTCTGGTGGGCGGATATTGCGGACATCCGCAGCAATCTGTCCGACCAGTTCTTTATCGTATCCGAGTACGCGCACCTGGCGAGTCCTTTCATCGACTTCGAATTGAATCCCGTTGGGGGGTTCAAAATTTACCGGATGAGAGAAACCAAGATACAAGACCAGGTTTTTGCCGTTCATTTGCGCCCGGTAACCTACACCATTGACTTCCAGAGTTTTCACAAAACCCGTGCTGACTCCAACAACCATATTGTTGATTAATGCGCGCGTCATTCCGTGCAAAGCCCGATCCTGGCGCTCATCGGAGCCGCGCTGAACCTCGAGCTTGTCATCATCGAGCTTAATCGTCATTGAGTCTGGAAAGGTCCGAGTGAGCTCGCCTTTCGGTCCTTTAACCCAGACCTGTGCACCCTTGATCTTGACCTCGACGCCCTTGGGGATCACCACAGGCATACGTCCAATTCTAGACACTGTTCCTACCTCCTGCAAACAGCCTGCTCGCTGCGGTCCTGGACTGCTTTCCCGGTAAACCGCACTGAGGCTTTCCGCATTGCTTTACCAAATCATGCACAGGACTTCACCGCCCACGCCTAACTGGCGGGCACGCTGCCCCGTCATTACTCCCTTGGGAGTCGATAAGATAGCCACACCCATGCCAGAGAGTACCCAAGGGATTTCTTTTTTGCCAGTATAAACTCGGCGTCCCGGACGGCTGACGCGTTCCAGTCCGCTGATCACCGGGCGGCGTTCCCGTCGTTCGCCGACATACTTCAGGCGCAGGCGCAACACTTTTTGGGTAGGTGTTTTCCCATCGACAACTTCTAAGCTGGCGATATAGCCCTCTTCCTTCAAGATCTTGGCAATCGCGATCTTGATCTTTGAGCTGGGCAGTGCTACTGTGGTGTGGCCTGCCATAACCGCATTGCGGATGCGGGTTAACATGTCACTGATTGGATCTGCGGAACTCATATCTTCACTCTCCGTCCGGCTACCAGGAAGATTTTACGACGCCCGGGATCTTACCATCCAGCGCCTGCTCGCGAAAACAAATGCGGCACAATCCAAATCGGCGGATATAACCGCGCGGTCTTCCGCAAAGCTTGCAGCGGTTGCGCACCCGGGTGGGGTATTTCCGGCGAGTTTCACGGATAGGCATACTTTTCTTCGCCATCGATTAACCTTCCTTCATAAAAGGCATACCCAACATATGTAGTAATTGTCGACCCTCATGGTCATTGCGAGCGGTTGTCACGATCGTGATCTCCAGCCCGCGCAGCTTATCGATCTTGTCATATTCGATCTCGGGAAATACGAGCTGTTCGCGCAAGCCGAGCGTGTAATTTCCGCGCCCATCAAATGCATTCGGCGATATGCCGCGGAAATCACGCACGCGGGGCAAGGCAATATTCATCAGCCGGTCCAGGAAAGCCCACATCCGTCCGCCGCGCAGGGTGACTTTCACCCCAATCGCTCTGCCTTCACGCAGCTTGAAGTTTGCAATGCTTTTGCGTGCTTTGGTGATCACCGGTTTTTGACCGGTAATCTGGGTCAGGTCACTAACCGCAGCATCCAGCGACTTGGCGTTCTCTAACGCCTCGCCCATGCCAATATTCACCACAACCTTTTGCACGCGCGGCACTTCCATCGGATTCGATAAGCTCAAGCTCTTATACAGGGCCGGGGCGATATCATTGGTGTAACGTTCTTTCAAATAATGAGCCATTATTCCACTCCAAACCGGCACTAGTCGATCACAGAATCACAATTGCGGCAAATCCTGTGGATCTCACCTTCAGAACGCTGGATGCCCACGCGGACCGGTTTATTGCATTTGGGGCAAACCAGCATCACATTAGAAATGTGGAGAGGTGCTTCGAACTCGATAATGCCAGGAGTAAAAGAACGAGATTGCGTCTGGACCTGGCTTTTGTGTTTTTTATGGATGTTTAATCCCTGCACAACCACCGTGCCTTCCTCTGGCAAGACTTTTATCACCTCACCGCGCTTTCCTTTATCCTCAAGCCGGCCGCTGATGATTTCTACTGTATCGCCTTTGCGAATTTTTGCTCTCATTGTATTCGCTCCTATCTCCACTTACTACCAGCTCGTATTAAAGAACTTCCGGAGCCAGCGAAACGATCTTCATGAATCCTTTTTCTCTCAGCTCTCGTGCAACCGGGCCAAAGATGCGCGTCCCGCTGCGGGTTTCTGCTGTCCTGATCCAGGATAACTGCCGCATTATCGTCGAAGCGGATTGTCGATCCGTCTTCCCGCTGCCATTCCTTAGCGCAGCGAACGATTACGGCTTTGACGATATCGCTTTTTTTAACCGCACCTTGCGGGCTGGCGGCTTTCACGGTAGCCACAACAATATCGCCGACGCGTCCATAATGCCGCATCGAACCGCCAAGCACATGGATCACCAGCAATTCTCGAGCGCCGGTATTATCAGCCACTTTCAGGCGAGTCTCTTGCTGGATCATGCCTGGACCTCCGCCTCGGCCAGCGTCTCCCCACCTGCTGCATCACGCCTGAGGATGGTTTCCACCACCCAGCGCTTGTGTGCCGAGATCGGTTGGCTTTCTACAATTTGCACCCAATCGCCAGCTTTACAGCCGAGCTCATCATGAGCCATCACTCGCTTGCGAATGTGCACCACTTTCTTATACAGGCGGTGACGGTAGGTCCGGGAAATTTCCACCACGACCGTCTTCTGCATTTTTGCGCTGGTCACAATACCAGACATTCGTCGTCGTTTATTCATCACTCACACTCCATTCAGGCTGTCTGGTCGCGGCCATTTAGTTCAGTCATCAGGCGGGCAATCAGCCGGCGCGTCTGGCTCAGACGGGATAAATCGGTTAACTCGCCGGTCGCCTGTTGAAAGCGCAATTTCATCAGCTCTTCGCGGGCATCATTTAGCTGGGCATGCAGCTCTTCAGTCGTCAGGTCGTGGACTGCTTGCTTTGGCATCACTCACTCCCGCCTTCACGGCTGACGATCCGGGTTTTAATTCCCAGCTTATACTGGGCCAACTTGAGGGCTTCCCTGGATATTTCTTCGGGCAACCCGCCACCCACCTCGAACATAATCCGGCCTGGTTTGACCACTGCCACCCAATACTCGACATTGCCCTTACCTTTCCCCATGCGGGTCTCCGCCGGTTTTCGTGTATAGGGTTTGTCGGGAAATATGCGGATCCAGAATTTTCCACGGCGGCGCATGCCGCGCACGATAGCTCTACGGGCTGCTTCGATCTGCCGAGCTGAGACCCATCCCGGTTCCAGCGCTTGCAAGCCGAAATCACCGAAAGCAACTTCAGCTCCCCGCAACGCTTTCCCCTTCATTCGCCCGCGCATTTGCTTGCGCCATTTAACTCGTTTAGGCATTAACATAAAAACAACCTCGCTTACGTTTCATTCACAGCTGGATAACAGCCGGGTATCAGCTGCCCAGCAGGTTCTACTCGCTGACGTACACCCCATCTGTGGTCTCAATCTTTTCTTCGATGCCAGGCATTTTGTCGCCGTTATAAATCCAAACTTTTACCCCGATCCGTCCGTACGTCGTATACGCCTCTGCCATAGCGTAGTCGATATCCGCCCGCAAAGTTTGCCGGGGAACGCGGCCTTCGCGCATATTAACCGTGCGCGCCATTTCAGCTCCGCTCAGGCGACCGGATACTTCTACACGAATGCCTTCACCGCCCTGGCGGATTGCTTGCTGCAGAGCGCGTTTCATCGCCCGCTGGTAGCTGATCCGCCTTCCAAGCTGGTCGGCGATATTATGCGCTACCAGATATGCATCTGTATCCGGCGACTTGATCTCGCGAATTTCCAGGTCGATTTTCTTGCCGAGCAGGGCTTCGAGGCTCTGGCGCAGCTTCTTGACATTCTCGCCTTTGCGCCCAATTAAAATACCCGGTTTGGCGGTATGGATTACGACCTTGGCTTTACCCGGGAACCGTTCTATCTCGATGCGGGAAACACCGGCGCGGTCTGCCTCTTTGCGGATCAGCTTCCGCAGATTAAAATCCTGCTGCAGGTTATTTACGTATTCTTCACCTTCGGCATACCAGCGACCATCCCAGGTCTTGTTGATTTTCAGACGGAAACCGATCGGATTTACTTTACGGCCCATATGCTCTCCTACTAATTCCTAGTCTACTTCGTGTTCGCGCAGGATAACGGTTATATGCGACGAGCGTCGGAGCCATGGCTTGAAGCGCCCACGCGCCCCAAACCGTCGCCATTTACGTGTCGGCGCCTCATCAGCAAAAATGCGATAGACAATTAAGTCATCGCGGCTGACACCGAAATTCTCCTCAGCATTGGCCATTGCCGAAGCCACCACTTTATAGACCGGATGGGCGGCTTTATTAGGAGTGAACTTCAGCACATCCAAGGCATCATTCACCGTGCGCCCGCGCACGAGGTCGACAACCAGGCGCGCTTTTTGGGCAGATACAGAGACGAAACGAGCTTCGGCGCGAATATCGGTTGCCATAGCTTATTTCACTTTGGGGGCTGTTTTCTTTTCAGCCATGTGCCCCCGAAAGGTGCGTGTGGGTGCAAACTCACCCAGCTTGTGCCCGACCATATTTTCGGTAATATAGATTGGAACATGGCGGCGCCCATCGTGGACAGCAATGGTATGACCCACCATCTGCGGGAATATCGTGCTGCCTCTGCTCCAGGTGCGGATGACACGTCTTGTCACTTCGCTCATTCATTGCTTCAATCTTCTTGAGCAATTTCGGCGAGATATATGGCCCTTTTTTCAACGATCGTCCCATAGTATGATCTCCAGTTCATCGACTCTTTGGCAGTTCAACCTATGCTTTAAGTCGAAGTAAAGGGAGGAACGCGCTGCTAGCGGCGCTTTTTCCCCCGGTGGCGGACAATATACTTTTCTGTAACTTTATTCCGCCGGGTCTTTTTACCCAAGGTAGGTTTACCCCACGGACTCTTCGGGCTCGGCATGCCAATAGGTTGGCGACCTTCACCACCGCCATGCGGGTGATCGCGCGGCGACATTGCCGTTCCGCGCACGGTCGGGCGGATACCCAGATGGCGCTTGCGACCCGCCTTACCCAATTTGACATTGCTGTGGTCTAAATTTCCAACCTGCCCGATGGTTGCGTAACAAGTCTGCCGGATGAGGCGCACCTCTCCAGAAGGCATGCGGACCTGAGCGAAGTCCCCTTCTTTAGCAAGCAGCTGGGCTGCTCCGCCGGCTGCCCGGACGAGCTGACCCCCGCGACCATCCTTCAATTCCACATTATGGACAAGGGTGCCGACCGGAATATTGGCAATCGGCAGGCAGTTCCCCGGGCGCACTTCAGCGCTCGGGCCAGCCATTACCACATCGCCCACTTTCAAGTCGAGAGGGGCGACAATATAGCGTTTCTCGCCGTCCGCATAGAAGAGCAGCGCCAGCCGGGCGGTCCGGTTGGGATCGTACTCGATAGCCGCCACCCTGGCGCTAATGCCGTGTTTCTCACGTTTATAGTCCACCATGCGAATAAATTGCCGGCTTCCTCCACCGCGATGGCGCACGGTAACTTTACCGTGCACGTTCCGGCCTCCAGATCTGTTCAGCGGCTTGATCAGCGATCTTTCTGGAGAAGTCTTGGTAATCTCTTCGAATGTATATCCCGTCATCCCCCGCTGGCCGGGCGTGATGGGCTTATATTTTTTTACCGCCATCACTTAACTCCTTCAAACACATCGATGGTATCGCCCGCAACCAGGGTTACAATCGCTTTCTTATAACCGCTGCGCCGGATCATCAAGCGTCGGCTCTTAGCCCGCCGAGTCCGTTTAGCAGGTACTCTGATGACATTTACTCGCAGAACATCGACATCGAAAAGGGTCTCTACTGCATCCTTGACCATATTCTTGTTAGCATCATCTGCCACCTCGAATACGTATTGGTGCAGCTTGCTGTTCTGGAAGTTCGACTTTTCAGTCACCAATGGGCGGCGAAGTACATCGTAAATTGTAGCCATTTCTCCCTCCACCTAACCCAGGTAGGTTACCAAAACATCGAGAGCCTGGACCGGAAGAACCAGACGCTCGTAAACCATTAGATCCCGAACGTTTAAGTAGCTGGCCATCAGGATTTTTACAGCGGCCAGGTTGTTGGTTGCTCGCATAACAATCTCGTAATCGGGGTTCTTTTCGGGGATCACTACTAAAGCGCTGTTGCTGCCCACCAGCTTATCCAACGCTTCCGCCATCAATTTTGTCTTAGCCTCGGGCAGGGAGAGCATATCCACGAGGACGATCGCCTCTTCAGCTGCCTTCGCACTCAAGGCAGAGCGCAGCGCAGCCCGGCGCATCTTGCGCGGCATTGCCTGGGTATAGTCGCGAGGTTTTGGGGTGTGAGCTTTACCACCGCCAACCCACTGCGGAGCCCGGGTCGATCCCTGGCGAGCGCGTCCAGTGCCCTTCTGCCGCCACGGTTTGTGTCCACCGCCAGCTACTTCGCTGCGACTTTTAGTTTTATGCGTTCCCAGGCGAGCATTCGCCATCTGGCGAACGTACGCCTGGTGCATCAAATCCAGATTAACCGGGGCTTCAAAGATGGCTGCTGGCAGCTCCACTCGTGCGCATCTTCTCCCCTTTCATGTTCATGACATCTACTTCCATGGTAGCAACTCTCCAGTTCGCTCACGCCTCTTGAGGGCCTGTTTGACCTCTCTCAGATGCGCATCGGCGGCATGAGATTATTGTTTACGAATTTCCTTGATCACTAGCACGCCGCCTTTAGGGCCAGGGACTGCACCGCGCACGCCTAAGAGATTTCGTTCCTCGTCAACCAAAACCACCTTCAGGTTTTGGGCAGTGACGCGGTCGATAGCCCATATGACCAGCACCGCGTGCCCCTTTATAGACGCGACCTGGTGTGGTCGTGGAGCCGCGTGAGCCGGGGGCCCGCTCGCGATCCGACTGACCGTGGGTCTTAGGTCCACCGTGGAAGTGGTAGCGCTTTACTGCGCCCTGGAAACCTTTGCCTTTGCTCGTCCCAACAACATCTACCTGATCGCCAACGGTAAAGATATCCTTTACCGTAACTGTCTGACCTTCGTTCACTTCAGGGTTTTTCTCGCGGAACTCACGCAAAAAGCGCAACGGAGGAAGATTGTTGCGCTTTAGGTGCCCGAGCTGCCCGCCGGTCAGGCGTTTGGGCTTGACTTCCTCGAACCCCAGCTGTACCGCTGAATAGCCATCGTTGTCTGGCGTACGCACCTGGGTAACATAGCATGGCCCAGCTTCGATTAGAGTTACCGGAATTGCCGTGCCTCCATCATCGAAAATCTGGGTCATGCCGATTTTCTTCCCAATCAGCCCTTTCAACATCTCAGTTTTCTCCTTTACCATCAGTATTCGGGACTGTCAGCCTGGGCTTGGCTGCATCATCCCTGACCGCAGCGCAGTCAGTCAGTCTTCCGCGGAGCAAGCTGTTTGTGGTTTGCGCTGAAGACCGCTCTTACGCTACCTGTCGTGGTTAGAGTAGCGAAACCATGCGGACCTCTAACCCAGCAGATCAATTATTAGATCTTGATTTCGATATCCACACCCGCTGGAAGGTTCAAGCGCATGAGCATATCGATCGTCTTTGAATCTGGATCAAGAACATCGATCAGGCGGTTGTGCGTGCGGATTTCAAAGTGCTCGTGGGAATCTTTATCGATAAAAGTCGAGCGTCGTATTGTAAACCGTTCTATCTTAGTTGGCAAGGGTACAGGACCAACCACTCTGGCACCAGTTCGCTCTGCTGTCTCAACAATGCGTTTGGCAGACTGGTCGAGGACACGATGGTCGTATGCTTTAAGTCGAATGCGGATTTTTTGCTTTGCCATAGTATTCACCTCAATCCAGGATCTTGGTGATCACGCCGGCGCCGACGGTCAGGCCGCCTTCGCGGATTGCGAACTTGGAGCCCTGCTCCAACGCCACCGGCACGATCAGCTCCACTTCCAGGTTCACATTGTCTCCCGGCATCACCATCTCCACCCCTTCGGGCAGCTTGATGTTCCCGGTCACATCCATCGTCCGGATGTAGAACTGCGGCCGGTATCCGCGTGAAGAACGCCTTGTGCCGCCCGCCTTCTTCCTTGCTTCAGCACGTACACCTGGCTCATGAACTGGCGTGTGCGGCGTGATGCTCTTCGGCTTGGCCACCACCATGCCCCCGCTCCACGTCCGTCCGCTCGATCCCGCGCAGCAGCAGCCCGCAGTTGTCCCCTGCCATGCCCTCGTCCAGCGACTTGTGGAACATCTCCACTCCCGTCACCACCGAGCTCATGCTCTTCTCCCGCAGCCCCACGATCTCCACCGGCTCCCCTACCTTGACCTTGCCCCGGTCCACCCGCCCCGTCACCACCGTCCCGCGCCCTTTGATCGAGAACACATCTTCCACCGGCATCATGAACGGCTTGTCCACGTCTCGCACCGGCTCCGGAATGTACTCGTCCACCACCCGCAGCAGCTCCTTGATGCTCGCATACTCCGGCGCATTCGGATCCTTGCTCGTGCTCTCCAACGCCTGCAAGCGCACTCCCCCGCACGATCGGCGTCTCGTCCCCAGGAAACTCGTATTCGCTCAACAGCTCCCGCAGCTCCAGCTCCACCAGCTCCAACAGCTCCGGATCGTCCATCATGTCCACCTTGTTCAGGTACACCACGATCGCCGGCACTTCCACCTGCCGCGCCAACAGCACGTGCTCCCGCGTCTGCGGCATCGGCCCATCCGGCGCCGCCACCACCAGGATCGCCCCGTCTACCTGCGCCGCTCCCGTGATCATGTTCTTGATGTAGTCCCGGTGCCCTGGCATGTCCACGTGCGCATAGTGCCGCTTCGCCGTCTGGTATTCCACGTGCGCTATGTTGATCGTGATCCCGCGCGCTTTCTCTTCCGGCGCATTGTCGATCGAGTCGAACGCCCGGTACTCCGCCTAACCCTTGCAGCGCACAGTACTTCGTGATCGCCGCCGTCAATGTCGTCTTCCCGTGGTCGATGTGCCCCATCGTCCCTACGTTCATGTGCGGCTTCGTTCCGCTCAAATTTTTGCTTTCCCATAAATGTCTCTCCTTCTCATTTGATGATGCATAATTATTTCAGTAGTTATCTGCTGATTAATGCCAATAATCGCTTTGCGCCACAGTTTCGGAAACGCGGGCATAATGGTCGAATTCCATGGTAAAAACGCCGCGTCCCTGGGTGGCAGAGCGTAAATCGGTTGCATAACCAAACATTTCAGCCAGGGAACCATCGCGTGTACCGCCTGGGCATTCCCGGGGCGGATTTCCATGCCCTAGGATCTCGCCGCGGCGGGCGTTCAGCTGACCGATAATATCACCCAGGAATTCCTCGGAGCGATCACTTCCACCTTCATGATCGGCTCCTGCAGAACCGGGCCGCCTTGCTGGATGCCTTCTTTGAAAGCCATGGAGCCAGCCATTTTGAAAGCCATTTCGCTCGAATCGACTTCGTGGTAAGAGCCATCATACAGGCGGACTTTGACATCCGCCACCGGATAACCGGCCAGTACACCGCCTTCGGCCGCTTCACGAACACCTTTTTCAACCGCAGGGATATATTCTCTGGGGATGACCCCGCCGATAATATCATTCTCAAACACAATCCCGCTGCCTGGTTCGCCAGGCTCGATCTCGAGGACGACATGCCCATACTGGCCGTGCCCACCGGTCTGCTTGATATAGCGATATTCGGCCTTCTCGACCGGGCGGGTGATCGTTTCGCGATAAGCCACCTGCGGTCGACCAACCCGGGCCTGCACCCGGAACTCGCGCAGCATCCGGTCGACCAGAACTTCCAGGTGCAGCTCACCCATGCCGGAGATGATCGTCTGGCCAGTCTCTTCGTCGGTGCGCACCCGGAAGGTCGGATCTTCTTCCGAGAGCTTGCGCAGTGCTTCGGCCATCTTATCCTGGTCAGCGGTGGTCTTCGGTTCAATGGCCACCGAGATAACCGGCTCAGGGAAGGTAATATTTTCCAGCAGGATCGGGTTGGCCGCATCGCACAGGGTATCGCCGGTGAAGGATTCTTTCATGCCCAAGCACGGCGCCGATATCGCCTGCCAGTACTTCGGTGATATCTTCGCGGCGGTCGGCATACATGCGCAGCAGGCGGCCAACGCGCTCGCGGCGGTTCTTTGGTCGAGTTGTACACCATTGCGCCCTGGGTGAGTTTGCCGGAATAAACCCGGATATAAGCCAGACGACCGACATAAGGATCGGTGACGATTTTGAAGACCAGGGCGCTCAACGGAGCGTCATCATCAGCCGGGCGTTCGATTTCAGTGCCTGTTCCGGGGTCGGTGCCCATTCACCGGTGGGATATCGCTCGGCGAGGGCAGGTAATCGATCACTGCATCCAGCACCGGCTGGACGCCTTTATTTCGCAAAGAACTGCCGCAAAATACCGGGGTGGCCTTGCCGGTCAATCACCGCCCGGCGCAGAGCAGCTTTCAGCTCATCGACCGACGATCTCTTCGCCTTCCAGGTATTTCATGGTCAGTGTCATCATCCGTTTCGGCGATCTGCTCGATCAGCAGGCGCGCGTGCCTTTGCCACTTCCGCTACCAGATCCGCTGGGATATCCGTTTCGCGTGGTTCTTTCCCCAGGTCATCTTCCCAAATGATCGCCTGCTCGGTCAGCAGATCGACCACGCCCTTGAAAGCTGCCTTCGATGCCAATCGGAAGCTGCATCGGGATCGGGTTTGCGCCCAGGCGCTCGCGGATCATCTCGATCGTGCGCTCGTAAGAGGCGCCAACACGGTCCATTTTATTGACAAAACAAATGCGGGGAACACCGTAACGATCGGCCTGCCGCCAGACAGTTTCACTTTGCGGCTCAACACCCTGGACGGCATCAAAAATGACGATCCCGCCATCCAGAACGCGCAAGGAGCGCTGCACTTCGGCGGTGAAATCGATATGCCCGGGTGTATCGATCATGTTGATCTGGTAACCTTTCCACTCCGCCGAAACCGCCGCGGAAACGATGGTAATGCCCCGCTCACGTTCCTGCTCCATCCAATCGGTAACGGTAGTGCCATCATCGACTGAACCGATCCGGTGGGTTTTACCGGTATAGAACAAGAATTCGCTCGGTCGTCGTCGTTTTACCGGCGTCGATATGGGCAATAATGCCAATATTGCGGTACCGTTCCAGTGGATACGTGCGAGCCATGATCTGTATCTACGAATCTACCAATAATTCTGTTGTCTCAAAACCTATCTAGACCCGATAATGCGAGAAGGCGCGGTTGGCTTCCGCCATCTTATGAGTTTCTTCACGCTTGCGGATGGCTGAGCCCGGTGTTATTGGCAGCATCCAGCAGCTCGCCAGCCAGCTTCTCGGCAGAAGATCTTCCCAGAGCGGGCCTGGGCAGCCTGCAAGAATCCAGCGGGTGGCCAGGGCAAAGCGGCGGTAGGCGGGGACTTCCATCGGGACCTGGTAGGTAGCGCCACCAACACGGCGAGGGCTTGACTTCCATGACCGGAGCGACATTCTTCATCGCCTGCTCGAAGACTTCCAAGCCGCTGCGCTTGGTGCGCTCTTCGACCATATCGAATGCATCATAGACCACGGTGGTGGCCACGCTTTTCTTGCCGCGGCGCATCACGCGGTTGATGAATGTCTGCACCTGTACGCTGTTATAGCGCACATCCGGGATAGGTTCACGTTTTTCTGGTTTAGCTACGTCGAGACATTCGAACACTCCTACTTTCGCAAAATCGCCGGTTATCATCTACACCGGCGGATCAGCCAGTATCGTCTATTCTTTCGGGCGCTTGGAGCCGTACTTCGAACGGCCTTGCTTGCGGTTGGTTACACCGCCAGTATCCAGGGTGCCGCGGACAATGTGGTAGCGAACACCGGGCAGGTCTTTCACACGCCCACCGCGCACCAGCACCACCGAGTGCTCCTGCAGGGTATGACCTTCGCCTGGGATGTAGGCAGTCACCTCGATCCCATTGGTCAGGCGGACACGGGCAATCTTGCGCAAGGCAGAGTTCGGCTTCTTGGGGGTCATCGTGCGCACGACTGTGCACACACCGCGTTTCTGCGGGGCGCCTCGTATCCTGGCGGATACGGCGCTGCTTCATCGGAGTTCAAGGTGTACAGCAACGCAGGAGCCTTGCTCTTTACCTTCTTGGATTTGCGGCCTTTGCGGACCAATTGATTGATTGTTGGCACGTTTGCCTCCAAAAAAATGACATGCGACTTCAGATTCTTGACTTTTTCCATTAAGTGAGGCCATCGGAACGTCATGATGGCCTCACCTAGTATTCCGATAACCGAGTTGCCTGGGCGGGGATCCTGCCGCCTCATATAGCATAGGGCAACGAACTGCGATTTTACCATGCGCCATATAGCAGCGTCAAGAAGATCTACAGACCTATTCTATGGGTCAGGGATTAAAATCCTCACCCAGGCCCAGCAAGCCGGTCGCCAACCTGGGCGGGCGGGCCCGCTCTTCATCCTTACCGAATTGGATCACTTCGCCAGTATCCGTCACCGCTTCAACAGCCAGGCCCAGGCTCTGCAGCTCTTTCACCAGCACCCGGAATGAGGCCGGGATGCTGGGTTCTTCGATCGGCTCGCCTTTGACGATCGCTTCATAGGTCTTCACCCGGCCCTGAACATCATCCGATTTCACCGTCAGCATTTCCTGCAGGGTATAGGCTGCGCCGTAGGCTTCCAGCGCCCACACTTCCATTTCACCGAAGCGCTGTCCGCCGAACTGGGCCTTACCGCCCAGCGGCTGCTGGGAAACCAGGCTGTATGGGCCGGTGGAGCGGGCATGGACTTTATCTTCGACCAGGTGGTGCAGCTTCAGCATCGTCATCACGCCAACCGTCACCGGCTGGTCGTAAGGATCGCCGGTCTTGCCATCGCGCAGGATCTGTTTGCCCAGGATTGGGATAGGCTGTCCGGTTGCGAGCGATAACCTCGTCGGCCTTTTCCGCGAGCTCTTCATCTGGTAAATCCTTCTACATCTTCTTCCAGGTCGTGCAGCCACAGTGCGCAAGCAGGCATTGACTGCCGCTGCGTCGCGATCGCTGCGCTCGGTCAACTTCGATGGTTTTCGTATCCTCAAAAGCCAGGATCTTATCCGGGTCGTAATCCATGGTCGCGCAGCCATTCGCGCAAGACAGACCGGCGGGCGTAAGTCGGATCGGAGATCAGCTGGTAGACATCATAACCGCGATCGCCCAGCCAGTGTTCCAGGTACAGGCGGCGGACTTCATCATCATCCTGGATAGCTTCAGGATCGTATTCCTGCTCGTTCAGCCATTCCCAGGCCTTGTCGGCGGTTTCCTTCCAGGCCTGGTCGATCATCCAGGCGCGCGCCAGCTCGGCTTCGATCTCTTCTTCGCTGGCGCCATCGAAGACCGGTGAGATCGCCCGGAAGCCCAGGCGGCTGGCAGCCCAACCCAGGTGGGTTTCCAGCACCTGGCCGATGTTCATACGACCGGGAACACCCAGTGGGTTCAGGATGATATCCACCGGGGTGCCATCATCCAGGAAGGGCATATCTTCCACCGGGACAACATGCGAGACGACACCTTTGTTGCCATGCCGTCCGGCCATCTTATCGCCGGCGGTGATCTTGCGGCGCTGCGCAACCGAGACGCGCACCATCATATCCACGCCGGCGGACAGATCGGCGTTGTCTTCGCGGGTGAAGACTTTGACATCCACCACTTTGCCGCGCTCGCCGTGCGGCATGCGCAGGGAGGTATCTTTCACATCGCGAGATTTCTCGCCAAAGATCGCCCGCAGCAGGCGCTCTTCAGGGGTCAGCTCTTTCTCACCTTTGGGTGAGATCTTGCCGACCAGGATATCGTTCGGACCGACTTCGGCGCCGATGCGGATGATGCCGTGATCATCCAGGTCCTTGATCGCATCTTCACCCACATTGGGGATATCGCGGGTGATCTCTTCGGGGCCCAGGCGGGTATCGCGCGATTCGACCTCGTATTTCTCGATGTGCACCGAGGTGAAGCGGTCATCCTGCACCAGGCGCTCGGAGATCAGGATGGCGTCTTCGAAGTTGCCGCCTTCCCAGGAGAGGAAAGCCACCACCACATTCTGACCCAGGGCCAGCTCGCCCGTCTTCGGTCGAGGAAGAATCGGCAATGACATCGCCCTTGTGGACGCGCTGGCCTTTGACAACCGCCGGGCGCTGGTCGATGCAGGTGCTCTGGTTCGAGCGCTGGTATTTGCGCAGATGTATAGGTGCGCTGGTCCCCATCGCGGATGCGCACCACGATGCTGCTGCCGGTCACCGAGACCACTTCGCCATCTTCTTCTGCAATCACCACCTGGCCCGAGTCGACGGCGGCATGATATTCCATACCGGTCGAGACCTGCGGAACATCCGGGCGAAGCAGCGGCACAGCCTGAGCCTGCATGTTCGAGCCCATCAAAGCCCGGTTGGCGTCATCATGCTCCAGGAAGGGGATCAACGCGGCGCTGATGCCCACAATCTGGTGCGGGGCAACATCCATGTAATCGATATTGGTCGGGCTGTGAGAAGATGAAAGCTGGAGTGGTAGCGAGAAGATACCCGGCGCGCGGACAAACTCGTTGTGCTCGTTCAGCGGCGTGTTTGCCTGGGCAATCACGAAGCGATCTTCCACATCTGCCGACAGATATTCCATTTCGTCGGTGACGAATGGCACGACCAGCACTTCCGCGGCTTGATCTTGGCGATCTGTCTTGACCATCTCTGGCGGTGATCCGCTCGCCTTCCTTGCCGATCACCTCGCCGGTCTTCGGATCGGTCAGGTCTTCGCGCAATGTCCTGTCCGACCAGGCGCGGATCGGTCGGTTTCAGAGTCTTGCGCACCCGCCGGTATGGTGTCTCGATAAATCCATATTCATTGACCCGGGCAAAGATGCCAGACGGCCGATCAAACCGATGTTCGGACCTTCAGGGGTTTCGATCGGGCAGATGCGCCCATAATGCGAATGGTGCACATCGCGCACATCGAAGCCAGCGCGCTCACGGCGCAGACCGCCAGGACCCAAGCGCCGAGAGGGTGCGTTTGTGGCGCAGCTCGGCCAGCGGGTTGGTCTGATCCATGAATTGGGAAAGCTGGCTGGAGCCAAAGAACTCGCGCAAGGCAGCCACGACCGGGCGGATATTGATCAGGGTGATCGGGGAAAGCTGGTCCTGGTCGCGGATGGACATGCGCTCTTTGATCACGCGCTCCATACGGCGCAGGCCGATGCGCAGCTTGTTCTGGATCAGCTCGCCGACCGTCTTGGCGCGGCGGTTGCCCAGGTGGTCGATATCATCCGGCGGCTGCGGTGCCGTTGTTGATCATGATCATGCGGCGCATCAGGCGGACGATATCCCACTTGGTGACCGTGCGGTGGTGATCGGGACGTGTTCGTGCAGGTCCAGCTTCTGGTTGAGCTTGTAACGACCGACCCGCTCCAGATCGTAATGGCGCTGGTCGAAGAGCTGCTCCTCCAGGAATTCCCGGGCATTATCCAGCGTTGCCGGGTCGCCAGGGCGCATGCGCTTGAAGAATTCCAGCAAGGCTGCCTCGGCGATGCGTCATGTCCATGCGACAGATCCCATTCCGGTTCCTGGTAGAGCGTGGAGGCGATGAACATGCGGTCGGGGTTGTTATCCACATCCCCGAACAGCTCCAGCAGCTCCTCATCGGTGCCAGTCTTCAGCGGCGAATTCGGCAGGCCATCGTTCACTGCTGCCAGAGCGCGCAAGAAGATCGTGACCGGCACGGTGCGCTTGCGGTTGAATCGCAGGGTCAGGTAATCGCTCTTGCGGGTTTCGAATTCCATCCAGGCGCCGCGGTCCGGGATCAGCTTGGCCATCGCCAGCGGTCGACCGGTAGAGCGGTCGACCGGCGCTTCGAAATAAACACCTGGCGAGCGGATCAGCTGGGAAACCACCACCCGTTCGGTGCCATTGATAATGAAGGTGCCCTTTTCGGTCATCTCCGGGAAATCGCCCAGGAAGATATCCTGCTTGATCGGCTCGGGGACATCCGGCCCAGCCAGCAGCACCGAGACATACAAGCGGGCTGGCATAGGTCAGGTCGCGCTCGACGCACTCTTCGATGGTGTGCTTGGGCTCGCCAAACCAGTATGTCAATCCCAACTCATTTGATTCTGGGGTCTGGCTGGGGAAATATAATTTCATCCCCTTGTTATAGGATTCAATCGGAGAAATCTCATTGAAATAGATCAGCCAGACCCTCTCGCTTTGAGGCGTTGGAAAGATTCAAGCTGCACCTCGATCAAGTCTGGCAAAGGGAGTTTGACATTGATTCGCGCGTAGGACTTGCTCGGCAAAACAGATGCCATGCGGTTTCTCCTGGGTCTTTACGTTAGTTAATACAGAATGCGTAAAACGTGTTTACCTATTCTCCCGACGTTTTACGCAATAATTTTCAATACCTTGGTCCTGGTAAAAGCTATTAATTAAACCAGGGGTCTTTGGGGTTTCCCGTGATCGCATCCCGGCAATTCCTGGAGAGCCCAGTTGCTTACTAATTGACGAACGTATATTATATAATAAATTTTGAAAAAATTCAATTAAATTATTCTAATCTTCGGGATAGATTATAAATTGGCTTACGCAATGCTGACGCTGCCCTAGACAATGATTTCTTCCACCCACCAGGGAAAGGCTTTGATACAATCAATTAATGTCCCTAAATAATGCATATAAATCTGGATACGTAGCCGTGATGGGCCGTCCAAACGTGGGTAAATCCACTTTGATCAACGCCTTACTCGGGCAGAAGGTCGCTGCGGTATCCCCTCGACCTCAAACCACCCGGAAACGGCAGCTCGGAATCCTTACCAGCGAAAACTATCAGATCGTTTTTGTCGATACCCCGGGGGTCCATTCGCCTCGCCACAAGCTGGGCGAGAGAATGAACCAGTTCGCTTTAGAAATATTGCGGGAAAGCGATCTAGTACTATTCCTGACAGATGCAAGCCAGGAACCAGGTGAGGAGGACAGGCTTCTAGCGGATAACCTCAAGAAATTATCCCGGAATACACCGGTTATCCTGGTCCTCAACAAGATTGACCTGGTGAGCCCTGATCTAATAGATGACCGGATAACCGCTTATCAAAAGCTGGTGGAAGCCGCACGGCTTCAGCTGGTCTCTGCCGCCCAAGGGACCCACCTGGATGAGCTGCTTGCCCTGATCCTCACATTTTTACCTGAAGGTACGCTGATTTTTCCCGAGGATCAAGTTACCGATTATTATGAACGCGAGATTGCTGCCGATCTGATCCGCGAAGCGTGCTTGATCGAGCTCCGCGACGAAGTGCCGCATGGCATCGCGGTGCGCATGGACCAGTACATCGAACGGGATGCTGGAGGCGCCTATATCGAAGCAACCGTCATCGTAGAACGCGAAGCGCACAAAGGGATTGTCATCGGGCAGGAAGGTCGCATGATCAAACGGATTGGGGAGCGCGCCCGGTCGGAAATCGAATCCATGACTGGGCGCAAAGTGTACGTCAAGCTGAGAGTCAAGGTCCGTAAGAATTGGCGGGACGACGAAAAAATTCTGGGCTGGTTTGGATACTGACCGGGAGGGAAAATGGATTATTACCTGCTTATCATTGCATTGGGACTCGCGGTTTTAGATTGGATCGCCGTTGCCAGGCAATGGAAAAGGGTGGAATATGTTGCCAAGCCGGGGGTGATGCTGGTGCTTCTGCTCTGGCTGGGATTGATCGGCGGGTTCACGAGTCCGATGCTATGGTTCAGCCTGGGGATTCTATTCTCGCTCTTTGGCGATATTTTTTTAATGCTGCCCCGCGAAATATTTACCGCCGGGCTGGTAGCCTTCTTACTCGCCCACTTGAGCTATATTATCGGATTGAACCAGGGACCTCTGCCGTTCAATCTGGCGACTTTGATCATTGCTCTCATGGTGATCATCGTAGCGGTCACCATTTTCAGGCGGTTGAATGCCGGCCTCAAAGCAAAGGATCTTAACTCGCTGCGCCTGCCCGTGTTGGTGTACTGCCTGGTTATCAGCTTAATGCTGTTTTCTGCCCTGATGACCCTGGTGAAGAATTACTGGATGCCAGTCCCTGCGCTGATGGTAAGCTTTGGAGCGCTTTTTTTCTTCCTCTCGGATGCCTTCCTCGGATGGAATAAGTTTGTCGATCCGCTCAAGAACGGACGCATAGTCGTGATCGTTACTTATCACCTGGGGCAGATATTAATCGTCTTGGGTGCAGCCCTTCACTTCCTCGCCTGATTGTAAGGAACCATGCGGACTATCGCTGATCAGGCAGGCAGGTAGAGGAAGTGCCACCTACCCGCCTGATCTTTGGCTGATACTGCTATTCCGCCGGGACGCTGGGAGGCTCCTGCGGCGGTAATTGCTGGACTTCACTCGAGGAGGTTCCTGCGGCGGCAGCGGCTGGACCTCACTGGCAGCTGGTACTACCGCCGGAGGATAAGCCTGCGAACCAAAGCGGGTCAGGAGCGCCGCTCCAATTCCCAGGAAAGCGACGATGAATCGGGGGACCCAGCCCACGCACGGTATCGCAATATCCACGGTGTTAACCAGCAGGATCAGCAGGAAGGTACCCAGCCCGGCCGAGACGGGTATGGCCCAATCCGCCTTGAACAGGACAGCAATCCGCTCACCGACTTCTGTACCCACCGCGATGGTGCCATACATCCACACCACCCACAGCAGGATCAGACCCAGGATGCTTACCGGGATCAGGATGATCGTAAATACCAGCATGACCATCAGCAGTGGAAAAGCGATGACGGTTAGAAATCCAACTCCACCCGAAAGCAGCGGTTGGGAGACTACGGTTTCAGCCACGCGCTTCGTTGCTTTTGGAGCAAGGAGCACGACAAAAAACGCCAGGATCGCCCAGACAAAGGCAGTTCCGAACAGTTTGATTCCGCCGAAAAATAGCCTGGCAAATGGGTTGATACTGAACAGGGTAAAAGGCATCCGGGGGATGCGGATTCCGCCGGGTATAGTGAGCTGGAAAAACTCAGGATTATTCGTGTTGAGACTTCCTTGTACTTGAGCTTGAGGCGATCTCTCCAGATGCGCCCCCAGCGTGGTCACGTCCCCAGTCACGATCGCTGATTCATTAAGCGTCACCAGTCCGCCGGTTGCATAAACGTTCCCATTTATGGTGCCGCTTGCATCCAGCGTTCCCCCAGCGACCAATACATCGCCATTGACTCGCGAGCCCTCCTGCAGAGTGGCCATTCCACCCAGAACGATCAGGTTCCCGTTAAGGGTTTCGCCGGATTTCAGGGAATAGATGCCGCCCAGCACCAGCTTATTTCCACCTGGCGCTTGAGCGAGGGCGGTTCCGGGCAGCAGCACTGCTACCAGTAAAAATAATAATATGGTCAACCTAATCAGATTTTTCATTCGTTTATCCTCCATGGTTTTAAGATCAATCGTAAAACGAATAACCAGGATGCGATCAACAACGCAGCCATGCCTGTCATTAGCGGCCAGGCAAGCGGCGGGACAAGATCCTGGGTTATAGACAAAGATGCAAAAAGCAGATCACGGACTGAGCTGACCGCAGAGTAGGTGAGCAGCAATTGGGAAAACCCAGCCCACAATAAGACAAGAGGGGAGCCTAGCATGGGCTGAAACAGGATAAAAAACAATATCATTAATGCTGCTACTGCACTCAGCGAAAAAGCCAGAAATCGAATGCTCTGTCTGCGGTGGCGCTGGCGGATATCTCCTTCAATTCGGGCATCCCAGCGCAGTAAAAATCCTTCTTTAGGTCCGGTTTGCGGCATCCTATTCAGCTCGGCAGAAACCTCACGCCAGGCATCCTCCAACTGGCGACAGGCAGCACAGGTTTGCAAGTGGTCCTGTAAGGCAGTAAAATCTTCTGCAGTCAGGGGCTCTTCGGCAAAGATCCAATCTTCAAATGGTCGATGATTCATGGAAAATCCTCCCCTCTACAATCGACTTCGGCTGGTTCTGCATCCACTGGGATGCCATAGCCCGGCGTGAACGGTGCAGCCGGCTTTTCAATGCGCTATCTGAGAGGGATAATATCTGGCAAATCTCAGCATACGAGCAGTCGTACCAATAGTACAGCACCACGGCTGCCCGGTCTATCGGGTCGAGATCGTCTAACAAAAGGCGCACCCGCTCCTGTTCCTGTTTCCTAGCCAGGTTGGTTTCCATCCCTGGGCTCGGGTCCGGTAAATCGGGAAGCGGCAGATCTTCGACAGAGATTACCGGTCGCCGGCGGCGGATTTGATCGATACACAGATGGGCTGCAATGGATAGCAGCCAGGTGGAAAAAGGACGGCCGCGGTCGTAACGGCGGATGGAGCGAAATGCACGCATGAATGTTTCCTGGGAAGCATCTTCCGCATCTTCTGCATTGCCCAGCATCCGGTAGCACAGGTTGTACACCGGATTCTGATACAGCTCCACTAATGAGGAGAATGCATTGCGGTCTCCATTTTGAGCCTGGTCAAGCCAAAGCTCTTCATTTGCTTCCATCGCACAGCTCCGAGCCAGCCTTCATCCGGTGCCTTTCGGGAGATGATCTTCGTGATTGGCTGAAAGAATTTTTACAATCCTAGCGTTGAAGTTCAGTTAATCACTGTATGGTATACGCAAAAAGCCGTGAGAGGTTGCGGACCGCTCAGGGTTTATTATCCAGCGGGAGGAACCCTTCACCGAGGGCTTCATTCGCCTCCCCAATTACCATGAAGGAGTGGGGGTCGGTCTCTCTCACTAACGCTTTGATCTGCGCTACCTCCGAACGAGAGATCACACAATACAAAACAGTGCGTTCTGCGCCAGTAAAACCACCACGCGCGTTGAACAAAGTTACCCCGCGTTCCATCTGGTGGATGATGGTATGGGCTACTTCTTCCGGTTTCCCCGTAATGATCAATGCGGTACGGGTAACTTTTTCACCTTGAGTGACCGCCTCCGCGGCAATACCGGACACGTACAAGACGATCAGGGAATATAAAGCGTTTTGCCAGCTGAAGGAGAGCCCTGCAATCAGGATGATTGCGCCGTCAGTCAGCAGGTAGCTCTGCGATAAGGAAATGCCCCTCCAATGGTTGAGAATGCGCACCAGGATGTCACTTCCACCGCTGGTCGCCTGACCGCGATACACCAACCCATATCCGATCCCGCTGACCACCCCGCCATACAGGCAATTTAAAAATATATCGCTGGTCAGACCCTGTGAAGGCAGGTATGGGACCAGGAAATCGACCAAAAATGAGACGCTGATCACTGCAAACATCGTACGCAGGGCAAAGCGCGGCCCACCCAGGTAGCGCCAGCCCAACAGAAACAGCGGCAGGTTGCCTAATAAAATCATTACGCCGATCGGCCAGCCAGTGTAGTAATTGAGTAATCTGCGCCAGGCCGCTCACCCCGCCGCTCACTAAATTTGCTGGCACCAGGAACAGGCGGATTGCCAGCGCCTGGAGGAGTGCCCCCAGAGCGATGAGCAAATAGTCACGGCCGCTGCGCCAGGAAAAACGCGGTCTCTCGCTAAAATAACTCTTCCAGTAATTCGCATTCATGGCGGCTGCAATTCAATCCTCAGAGGCGCCGGGCGTACCGTCCAGAAGGTGAGTGCCCGCCAGCATCTCGATGACCGCCAGTACTGCTGAGGTATCCTGGTTCTGCATCCCCAATGCCAGCAGTGCGTCGTATAGCTGGGCGACGATCGCCGTCGAGGGAAGTGGGATATCAAACTCGCGGGCGGTATCCAGCACAATCCCCAGGTCTTTGGCATGCAAGTAAGCTTTGAATCCTGGGCTGCGGTTTCCGGAGAATAGTCGCGGCGCTTTATTATCCAGCGTCCAGCACTGCGCCGCCCCGTTCCGGATGGCTTCTACCACTTTGCGCGGATCAGCGCCTGCCTTCTGGGAAAAAATTAAGCAGCTCACCCATCGCTACCATCTGGGCCGCGGTCATGATCTGGTTAGCTGCCTTGGCAATCTGCCCGCTGCCAGCATCGCCCACATGAGTAATTGTCTTGCCTTCGCTTTGCAGCACTGGCAGCACTCGTTCCAAAACCTCCACAGGTCCGCCGACCATGATCGCCAGCGTACCCTCACGTGCGCCTGAATCACCCCCGCTCACGGGAGCATCCAGGCACTGAACGCCTCTTTCTCCAAGACGAGCTGCTACCAGACGGGCAGTTGCCGGTTTGATGGTAGAGTGGTCGACGTAGATCAATCCCGGATGCGTTCCAGCGATAATCCCATCCGGTCCGAGAGCGACCTGCTCCACATCCGGGGAATCGGGCAGGCAAGTCAAGATTACCTCCACCTCTCGCGCTACCTCCGCCGGCGAATCAGCCCGCGCAGCCCCTGCGGAAACCAGCTCATCGACAGGCGACCGGCTGCGGTTGCACACAACCAACGGGAAGCCAGCTTTCAGGATATTGCGCGCCATCGATTTCCCCATCAACCCCAGGCCGATGAATCCGACGGTAAATTGAGTGGACATTGCTGCTCCTTAAGCTATTTTTTCGCAACCACCGGACCTTCAGCCGTGTCCAGCACCTGCCAGCCGAGGTCTTCGATCTGGGCGCGCAGTGCATCCGATGCCGCCCAATCCTTGCGCAGGCGGGCACTATGGCGTGCCTCCACCAGGGCCATAACTTCCTGCGAGGCTGCCGGTTGTGTGTCGACCTCCAACCGGCTGTGCGCTTCCAAAGCCTGCTCCCAGACCTTCTCCGGAAGACCTTCGCCTGCCTCGGGCATCACGAATGGGCAGCATTCCATCAGCTTGAAGGACTTCACCGCTTTTGAACTGGTGGACGTGCCCTGCACGCTGGCGGGCCACCTCCTCTAAGCCGCTGCTTTGCAGGTCGGGGCTTAAATCATCATGCTCGTGTCCGGGATGGATCAGGGTCACGCCGCCCAGGCCAAATACCTGGCAGGTGCCTTCTTGAGGTTCCATCAGCAGAGCAGTTTTTTCATCGATGCCGAACACAGTCAGGTCAGCGGGCAGCAGCTCCATCAAGCGGGCAAAGCGCTTCTGCCCCATGAAACAGCGGCTCGAGTCTAATTCTTCGCCGCCCTCCGTATTATTCCAGTGGGGAATAAATATTAATGGAAAGCCATAGACGCCAAAAAAATCCAGCCCTGGCTTCCAATGCGGGTCTTCGCCCACCTTGTAGATTTCATAGACTGGCAGGCTGAAAAGACTGGCAGCGACCGTCGCTGCGGAAGCCAGCACTAAGGCAGCTCCGAGACGGTGCCGCGCCAGGACATTTTGCCAGACAACGCTGTTCTTGAGCTGGCGCACGGCATACGTCGGGCTGCCCGGACCTAAAAATATCAAATCAGCTTCCAGGATGGGCGCAGCGATCTCAGGATCATCCGGACTGAAGGGCGTTCCCCGTTGGCGGGCTGGGATGATCGTAATTTGGGGGTTGTAGTTTTGTAAACGGTGCTCGATGAACTCAGCCACCCGGCCTATCACCCGGGCAGAGTTGGGCTCGAACCCGGCAGGCGTTTCGAGCAGCATCACCCGGGGAGATGGGGGCAGGCGGCGCATGAGAAAATCGAACACCTTCCGACCGCTGGGCGCGGTCTCTCCCGAGCCAAACAATACGAGCGGCCCCGGGTTAGGCTGGATCGATGCAGTAGATACCATTAATTTAATCCTTCTACCACGAATGACTAGCTTTCGTAACGCTTGCGAATATTTGGCACGAGGTAATCGTCGAACGCCCGCTCGAGGCCGTAATCCGCGACCCAACCCCAATCTCTACGGGCATCGTTATCGTTCATATCCGCAGGCCAGCTATCGACGATACCCTGGCGCTTGAAGTCTGGATTGTAGCTGACCTGTGCACCGGGAAAAGCCGACAGCACTTGCATGCGGAACTGCTCGGCAGTCAAGCTAAATGATGTGACGTTATACACTCGGCGAGTTAAATTGCTCGCCGGAGCGCTCGCCAGGCAGAGCAAGGCTTTGACCGCGTCTGGCATTGCCATGAAGGGAATAACCGTATCTGGACGCACAAAGCAAGCATAAGGCTCTCCCGCTGCAGCGGCGTGCAACATCTCCGGGCCGTAATCGCTGGTACCCCCACTGGGCATGGTGAAGGCGCTGATCAGCCCTGGGAATCGCACTCCGCGAAAATCCAACATTACTGGTCGTTCGGCTGCCAGCTGGCGATAGTAAAGGCTGTAATAGGTGCCCAGCAGCTCACAATACAGCTTATTGCAGCCGTACATCGTCGTCGGGTAGTTCCATTCCCACTCCCGGACACGGGGATAGCGGTTCTTCGTCTCCAGGTCGGGCATCCCATACGCTGCTACCGAGCTGGGAAAAATAAAAAGCACCGGCTCTCCGCGCCACTCGGACTGCTCGGAAGCCAGCTTGAGCAGCCCCAGGGTTCCTTGCACGTTGACCAGGTGGGCAGCCTCCGGAGTGAACTCGCCTCGGGTAGAGAGGAGAGCCGCCAGATGATAGATCGTAGCAATCTCATATTCGCTTACCAGGCGAGCCAGCAGTCCCTGATCAAGGATATCGCCCTGTACCTGAGTTACATTTCCGTCCAGATCAGCCGGCAGCGGCTTGAGATCTATCGTCACGATCCGGTTTGTCTCCTGGTTGACCAGCTGGCGGATGAGGGCGTCGCCGATCTCACCGGAAGCGCCAGTGATCAATACTCCCCTCTTACGCATGTGTGTCTCCTTTGATCCGCAGCCCTCCTCAGGGCAGGCGGATTATGCTAGAATGGGAGCGGCAGCCCTAATGAATACAAACAGCAATTGCCGCCATCATTATTTTACATCAGCTTAAACCGGAAGGGATGCTGCCGTCTGGATGAGAATACGTCGGATATTCCTGGCAATTTGCTTCAGCCTGGCTTGCCTCACTGCCTGTTTGCCAGCTCCCACCCCTCTTGCTCCCTTGCCTACTCCAACCGCGCTTCCTGCAACAAATACACCAACCGCGACTGTGGTCTGGTTCCCAGCCACGATTACCCCTTCTCCCTTCCCGACCGCGGCGATCACTCCCACGCTTGACGTCCGCCCGCAGGTTTCTCAGATCCTGGTCAGCGAGAATTTCAGCGACGCCTCCCGCTGGGATCTAACAAAGTCTACAGCCTATACGATCGCGCTGGGCAAAGCAGAGATTAGCCTGGCAATTGCTACGCCAAAACTGTATATCTTCAGCTTGTACCGCCGTGATCTTCCAGTCAATTTTTATGCAGAGATCACCGCTTCTCCTACGCTGTGCCGCGACGCCGATGAATATGGGCTTTTGCTGCGCGTCTCTCCAAGTCTCGAGTTCTACCGTTTTTCCCTATCATGTGACGGTCGTGTCCGCGTGGATAAGTATTTCCATAACACCGCTTCGTCTCCGCAGCCCTGGACTTATAGCAGCTCGGTGCCGCCTGGGGCGCCTTCGGAATCGCGTTTGGGTGTGATGCTCCATGGCAAGGAAATGAGCTTCTTCGTCAACAAAGATTTCATCTTCAAGGTCTCGGATCCTTCGCTGCCCTCGGGCGCGCTGGGTGTCTTCGTCCGCTCCGCCGGCGATAATGCCGTCACCGTTAATTTCTCCGATCTCCAGGTGTACAAGCTCGCCCCTTGAATTAAATATGGCACGCCGTCCTTATCGCAACCGCCTGAATGACCTGGAACCCAAATCCTGGTTGAAGTTCCAGAAATCCTGGTTCCTGCACAACCCGCCGCCGCGCCGCAAGGATGTGCTCCAACATCCCGCCAAATTCCCCGAAACACTGGCTCAAGAGTTCATCGAATTTTTCACTAAACGCGGCCAGATCGTACTCGACCCCATGGTAGGAACCGGGAGCACCCTGGTCGGTGCGCTGCGCGCAGGCAGGCGCTCCTATGGGATTGAGCTCAACCCGGCTTACGCCCAGCTCGCCCGGGAGGTAATCGCGGCTGAACGCCAGAGGCTCGTAGAGAGCGACAGTCTGGCGGCGGAGGTCATCACCGGCGATGCCAGTCGCATATCAGAATTATTCGCGGGGCAACCCATCCCCATGTTCGATTATGTGCTCACCTCGCCTCCGTATTGGGACATGCTCCACGCGCGGGTGCGCAGACCCAAAGCGCGCGCCGGAAGGATAAGCGCCTGGATGTCATCTATTCTTCTGATCCTGCCGACCTGGGCAACCTGGGAGACTACACAGAGTTCTTAGACCGATTGGTAGGAATCTACGCAGGCTTGAAACCGCATCTTTGCCTGGGCGCTTACCTGACCATCATTGTAAAAAATATCAAGAAGGGCGGTACGATCTACCCGCTGGCCTGGGATCTTGCCCGCAGGCTGGGTGAGTTCTACTGCCTCAAAGACGAGAAAATCTGGGTGCAAGATAACATACGCCTGGCGCCATACGGCATGGGAAACGCCTGGGTAAGCAATACCTTCCACCATTACTGCCTGCAGTTCCGCTATGAACAATAATAGCTGACTCGCTTCGACCAGCTCTTGCGGAAATAAATATCAATGAATAATGCTCGTCCTTCGATTTCAAGACGAGCATTATTCGCTAATTAGCCAGTTCGATATTTCATGGCAATAAGCCAGGTCACGCAGCTCGCAATCGGTTGTTCACGTAAATTTTTACGGCTTCCCGGATGAACTCAGCCAGCCCCGGGTGAATTTTATCGAAGTTGGCCTTGAAACGCGGGTCATCATTGTATAGATCAGCCAGCCCTAACAACTGGGCATCGTTCGGGACCCAGAAATATTCGATCTGGCGACGCCAGCGCTCAATACAGGCCTGCGCTTCAGGTGAGCTGGCTCCTTTTGGAAGCGCCTCCAGGTATGCCGCGTAGACGGCGTTGCCCTCTTCCCCGATGCGTTGTTTCTCGGCAGGCGAGTACTCCCTCCATCTCTGATTAGAGGCCTTGACCGTATCGGGGTCATACATTTGCATTGCCTCTTTTTCGTATTCAGCCTGCTGCTCGTCACTGAAGCCCTCAAAAAATTGTTTCTTGCTCATTTCCATCTTCCCTTTCAGATGCAATATAGTATGGTCCACTGTCCTGATAATGCGTTCGAGCTGCGTAATCCGTTTCAGGAGCTCTTCTTTGTGGCCCTCCAATGCGCTCAGCACATCGAAGTCCTGGCGCTCGATGATCTGCTTAATTTCTTCGAGCGGCATATCCAGCTCTCGGTACAATAAAATCTGCTGCAGCCGTAAAAGCGACTCCTCTCCATAGTAACGGTAGCCGTTATCCCCCACCTTGGACGGTCTGAGCAGACCGATCTCGTCGTAATAGCGCAGAGTCCGCGGGGTTGTCCCAGCCATTCTGGAGATTTGATTGACAGTGAACATGGCGCAAGTATAAACTATGACGTAACGTTAAAGTCAAGAGGCGGTTTGCTTAGAGTCCGGTATCCCGGGCAGATGCGCGATACTTGCAGAAGAGGCAATCCGGGTCGGCAAGGGGAGGCTCTGGCAAAGCGAGCAAATCAACCACCCGCCCGAGGAATTCCAGGAATCGACCGTCATCGCGAGGAATTTCGATCCAGCTGGGGTTGCCGAAGTAAGCCACCTGACCGAAGTCAGCCTGGTCCATGCGCGCTGGCTCCACACACAATAAACCCAGCCGCGTAATCGGACGGAGTGCGAACGCGCCGGGTCCGGGGTTCTCCAGTGCATAAGCATATGCCTCCAGCTGGCGGCTGTAAAAGGCAACATGCTCAGCTTTGGCTTCAGTCGTTTTAAAATCTACCACTCCGTAGCTGCCATCTGCAAACTCGAGCACGCAATCGAATCTTCCCCGTATATAGCATGTGCCAGCATGCCCAGGCAGGGCAATCGGCTCGGATACAACCCAGCGGTCTCCGAAGCGAACCGTGCCTTCCGGTAAATCTGGCGAGAGGGCGCTCGACGGCTTGCCAGCATAATAGCCTTTCATGATCAAGTCAATCCGGGTAAAAATTTTCGGCATAGGCAGGCTTGGACGGTTAAATCCATTCACAACTTTTAAATAAAAGCAGCGCGGACATTCATCCCATAAAAATGTCAGGTCCGATGGGCTGAGCTTCCAGGATTTGGGCATTTAATTCCCTCCGCTTCCGGTTCGATTAAAAACGCAGTGACATGCAGGTGAGTCCGCCATCCATCTTGCGCGCCTCGCTTACCTCCAGCCCGAGGATCGGGAAACCCAGGGAGGTTAGCAGGCGGTGGGTTTTTGGGAACCCCAAGGGGATGATCAAATGCTCATTAGCATATAAGATATTGGCAGCATATTCTTCTGCGGGGTCGATCACCAACCGAGTATACTCAGCCAGCTCAGGTCGATTGTTGAACTCTGCAGTAACCAGCAAGGTATCTTTGCCCACATAATTGACGGAGGATTTCAAGTGTAATCCTTCCCCAACCGGCACCGGAGTCCAGGTGTAACCGCACCCTTCCAGGATGGTTCCAAGCTGGCGTGCACCTTCCTGGTTAGTGCGAGCAGATACCCCGATTAAAAAGTGACTTTCAACCATGAGGACATCCCCGCCTTCGACGGTCCCCGGAGGCTCAATGCGCACTGTCCGGCGATATTTGGATAGCACCGCTGCGATGCTGTCAACCTCGCCCCGGCGTTCCGGCGCGCCGGGATGGGTAATAACTGCAACTTGCGGGGTGAGGATTGCCGCATCCTCGACGAAGTACAGCGTCAGGAAAACCGCTCAGTGGTTCTAAAACGGTCACATCCAGACCCAGAGAGCGCAGGGCCGCGGTATATGCCTGATGCTGGGCGAGCATCGTTGGGTAATCCGGGACGCCCCATTTTCCACTCGTTATACCCTGGGAAAAATCGATCCCAGGCATACGCACGATTGCGTTGCTAAATCTCATCGCCACTTCCAATCCTACAGGTCAGGTAGTAAGCATTACAAGAGAACTTACGCAGTTCGCTGAGGAATTGCCGAATGGGTGTAGGGCGGGCGACGCCCGCCCTACACCCCTATTTCCTTCAACTGCGTACTCCTAACAGATTAATCCGATTTCAGAGCGCAAAGCGCGCAGGTTCAGATTGACGTCCTGGAGAAAAGCCACGATTGAGATGATCAGGAAGATAAGGCTTAAGCCAAAGATCAACGCCACAATCCCTGCCAGGCCGAGTTTCAACAAAGAAAGAATAAACAGGATGATGACCAACAAGGCGTCAAACAAGATGCTCAATCCAGCCATGGCTATAGAAAAACGTATGATGGTCGCCCGCCGGTAGAGAATGGAGATCTGGTATTCAATGGAGGCGATTTCTTTCTCATCGGCTGTCTTCTTCTCGCGAATCAACAAACGCACCCGGTCGATCACCCTCCCGAGGCGGTTGGTCAGCGAAAGGACCAGAAGCCCCACACCCGAGATCAACACAACCGGGGCAATGGAGATCTGCAATATTTGAACGATTTCTTGAACGGAGACGATCGGCATAATAAACTCTGTATATTATATTCCGCCAGCTCTAAACAAGCTTAGAACTTGTCCGAAAATGGAGGGGAGATCCGATTTTGGGGTGTGTGCGGCTTCGCCGCACACACCCCAAAATCGGAACCCCTCGTATTTTCGGATAGATACTAACTAACACACCTGGTTTCGGTAATCCACAGCGAGATCGCGCGTCTCTTCCGGCGGAGAGCGGGATGAATTCGACGAAAATTGCTCCACTTTATGCGAATTCTTGTATAATTCTCGGACTAATAAGATAGCGGATTGCGGCCAAAGGAGGTTTATTATGGACGCTGACCAGCTCCATCAACAAATCCTGGTGACAGATTTACACGCTCACCCGTCTTTGAATGTATCCCTCTTTCATCGCGTGCTTACCTCACGCATCTACCCATCTTCACGCGCGTTCGATCCATTCAGTGTTCGCACCAATTTTCCACAGCTCCAGGCTGGCAGCGTCGATTTGATGCTCTCGGTACTACACGCTCCTGAACGCGGCATTATCACGGAGTGCAGCGCTCTGAATATTCTCCGCTATTTGATGCCGCGCACGTGGAAGAAAATTTATGAGCGCCCTTATTTCGAGGTGATTCAAGAAATGTATTCCGAAATCGAAGCGGCTGTGAATTCCGCTCGAGACGCCTCGACCGGCGCTCCAATTGGGCGCTTCGCCCATTCGGTGCAGGAGCTGGATGAAATCCTCAACCAGGGGGCAAACCGTCCGATCGCCTTCGTCCATTGCGTGGAAGGGGCGCACGCTCTGGATGGAAGTCTGGATAACCTGGAAGCTTTATTCCAGCGGGGAATAGCCTATATGATCCTGGCTCATTTCTTTGAAAATGAAGTCGTCCATCCATGCTACCCCTGGCCAGAATCAATCCAAAAATTCGGCTTTTTCCAGGGCTGGAGGGACATCAGCCTGGGGCTGAAACCCTTCGGCGAACAAGTTGTGGAGAAAATGGTCGAGCTGGGCATGCTGGTGGATGTGTCCCATTCGACCCCGCCAGCGCGTAAGCGAGTATATGAAATCGTCGGGAAGCGCGCCCCGATCCTTGCCAGCCACGTTGGTGCATACGAAGTCAACCCTGACCCGTATAACCTCGAGGATTGGGAGATTCGCCAGATTGCGGAGGGTGGCGGGTTGGTCAGCGTGATCTTCATGAACTTCTGGCTGATGCCCCACGAAACCAACCGAGGTCTCAACTTCATCATGCGCACCATCGATCATTTCGTTAATCTGGCTGGGATCGAGCACGTATCCTTCGGATCCGATTTTGATGGGTTTACCGATCCTCCCGATGATCTAAAGGATGCTTCGGAGCTGCCGCGCTTGACCGAACGACTGATCGCCGAGGGATATTCTGAAGATGATACCACCAGGATCATGGGTGGAAACGCCTTGCGCGTGCTGCGAGAGGGCTGGGGGCGCAAGACCGGAAGCTGATTCCAGAAAATTCTTTTTTTCTTAATCACTTTTTCATTAAAATAGTGTACAATTGTTCTGATTACGGCGAGTGCATCGAGGTACTGCCCCGGATGGTGTGCATCCGGAACAAAAGACAGGCCGCTCGCTGAACTGTAGGAGGTCTAACATGTACCACACTATCATTATCGTGGGTAATCTCGGCCGCGATCCCGAGATGCGCTTTACCCCCACCGGTCAGGCAGTCACAAATTTCAGCGTGGCAACCAACCGGCAATATACCGCCTCGGACGGCACAAAAGTGAAAGAGACCATCTGGTTCCGCATCTCTGCCTGGGGCAAATCGGCCGAGATCTGCAACCAATACCTGCGTAAAGGCAGCCGGGTTTTGGTGGAAGGGCGCCTCGTGCCTGACATGAAGACAGGTGGGCCGCGCATTTGGGAAGGCCAGAATGGTCCAGCTGCCTCGTACGAAGTGAGCGCTAACACAGTTCGCTTTCTCTCCAGTCGAGATGATGAAGAAAGCGGAGTCGCTTCCGGCGAGTTTCCTGGTCAGGTCGCGGAAGCAGGTGACAGCGATATCCCATTCTAACTGATCGGATCAGATCTGCGGGGTGACCGCCAGAACCAGGGCGTCACCCCGCCCTGATTCCGGAGGCTCAGCATGTCGTCCACCCCAGCCGATCGTCCGTCAGCTCCCACTCCGTTCCCCGTAGTAATACCCCCTGCTTTAGAGGTCGAGTATGTGAATTTCGTCCGCATTACTCACTCGCCTTCGGAGCTGGTATTCGATTTTGCCCAGCTTTTACCGGGTGATAGCTCCGCCCAGGTGCTTTCGCGCATCATCATGTCGCCGCTCGGAGCCAAGCTGTTCTACAGGGCATTTGCAGAAAACCTGGCCAGGTTTGAGGCGAGTTTTGGGGAGATCCATCTGCCGGGGAGTGCTTCCCTGGCCGAATATCTATTTCATCCGCCTCATGATCCGGATAAACCACCCCCTGAGTAAACAATATGGAACCGATTGAAGATATTGCCGAACGGATTCGCCAGCATTTCGAGATCCGCACAGCAGCCCGGGACCAGGCGCTGGCTCAATCGCGCCTGCTCACCCGCCACTGCGCCCATGCCATTCGAGCTGTCCACCGGGATGAACGATCCCTGGCTCTCCAGCACCTCGAAGATGCCCGGCACATTGCCGAATCTTTACAAACCGACCTGGCTGAATACCCCGAGCTCTATTACGCCGGTTACACTCAGGATGCTCTGAAGGAATACGCCGAAGCCAGCAGTGTATATGCATTATTAGGCAACAACAGCCTGCCTTTACCCGAAGAGCTTGGCATTGATCCGGCAACCTTTCTGCAAGGTCTGGCAGAAGCCGCCGGTGAGCTGCGCCGGCGCTGCCTGGATTGCTTGATGAAAGGTCATACCGGTGAAGCCGAGCGATTGCTCAGCTGCATGGATGATATCTACGCCGTCCTGGTGACCATGGATTACCCGGATGCCGTAACCGGAGGCTTGCGCCGGCTGACTGACATGGTGCGCGGCGTGACTGAGCGTACCCGCGGTGACCTGGCAATCAGCTTGAGGCAGAGCCAGCTCGAGCAGCGTCTGGTTGAAATGCAAGCGCGCATGGATCTGTCCAACTCCGCAGTAATTATCAACCCCGATTCGCCGGAAACAAACAATCCCTGAGGCGCATGCGAACGATCCGTGCCTCTGAGATCGGCACTTACCTGTACTGCCAGCGCGCTTGGGGATATCAAAAACAGAATATACCCTCCCAAAACACTGCTGAGCTGAGCCAGGGCACCCAGCTCCACGAGAAGCATGGGCAGGCTGTGGCAACCATCAGGTACCTGCGTATTGCTGGCATCGGTTTGATCCTTGCGGCTCTGGGTTTGCTGCTCTTGTACCTGGCGCAATCGTTGGTTTGAGTGGGTCAGACCACGGAATTTCCCGCTATGCTCTTCCTGGCTTTTCTATTCATTGCACTGGCAATTCTTCTCTTCTGGTTGGCGAAGCACGAGCAAAATGCTGCCGGGCTGCCTCAGGGAAGGGTAATTTATGCTGATACCAGCCGGTGGAGTCCCGTAGAAAGTCCACTCTACGATGCCCGGTCAGGTCTGACCGGTCGTCCGGATTACCTGGTCGATGATGGAGATTACATCATCCCGGTAGAGGTTAAATCGAGCCAGATCCATGCACGTCCTTATGATTCGCACATATTTCAATTAGCTGCTTACTGCCGGCTTGTCGAGCGCACATATGCCAAACGACCGCCGTATGGCATCATCCATTATCCCAACCGTACATTTGTGATCGATTACTCCCGCGAGCTGGAAGCCGCGTTAGAAAGCCTGCTGGAGGAAATGCACGCACACGATCCGGATACAGACCTTAACCGCTCCCACAGCTCCCTTGGGCGCTGCCAGGCCTGCGGCTTTCGCTCGATCTGCGATCAGCGTCTTTCCTGAAATCTCCACATCAGCACTCGAAGACGATTACTTTCACTATATAATTAGCCCGATATGAACTCGCCCCTGATTTCACTGCATAGTGTTGCTGTCGCGGCTCACCCGCAGCTGGCGAAATCGCTTAAAGAAGCTGTCCGCATCTCCAATTCGCTGCGCAAGCACGCGATCCAGGTCACGTACAGCTACCTGAACAATGAGGGGCTGCAAGCGCGGGTCGCCAGCGGCGAAGTGGACTTGCTGATTGCCATCGGCGGCGATGGCAGTATGCTGCGTGCCGGACACCTGGCTGGTCCAGCAGGTGTACCGATCCTGGGCATTAATATGGGTCGCTTCGGATTTCTCACCGAGATCCTGACAAACCAGTGGAATGAAATCCTTCCCCGCCTGCTTACCGGCGATTATCGCCTGGAGACGCGCATGATGCTGAGCGCCGAACAATGGCGGGGTGATGAGCGCATCGGCGCCTGGGATGTTTTGAATGAAGTTGCCGTTGGTCGGGGTCAAATGATGCGCCCGGTGCGTCTTACCGCGATGGTCGATGGTCGATTTTTAACCACTTACGTTGCAGACGTTTTGATCGCGGCCACGCCTACCGGTTCAACGGCGTACGCTCTGGCTGCAGGAGGTCCGATCCTTCCGCCCGAGCTGCGCAACATCCTGTTAATCCCGGTAGCCCCGCACCTGTCGCTCGACCGGGCAATCGTATTATCGGAAGGCTCCACAGTCGGAATCACCGTCAATTCTGAGTATCAGGCCGAGCTGTCAATTGATGGGCAAACACCGGTTGAGGTGAATGACGGCGATCGAATCGAAGCCTGCGCCAGCGAGCATACCGTCCGCTTCGTCCGCTTCCAGGACCCTGGGTATTTCTATCGCAACCTGACCCCACATATGAATCAAAACCCATCCACAGGAAATCTAAGATGACTTCTCAAGAAGTAAAATTGTACTGCGCCAACCATCCTACGGTAGAAACTACCTTACGCTGCAACCGCTGTGATAAACCGATCTGCCCCAAATGTGCGGTATCCACCCCAACCGGTTATCGCTGCAAGGAATGTGTGCGCGGCCAACAAAAAATATTCGATACTGCAACCTGGTACGATTACCCGGTCGCCCTCGGCATAGCGGCATTAATTGGCTACCTGGGCAGCCTGACCGTCCAATTTATCGGCTTTTTTGCAATCTTTCTCGGACCCATCGTCGGGGCTGGAGCAGCCGAGGTGGTGCGCTTCGCCATCCATAAGCGCCGCTCACGCCAGTTATCGATCCTTGTACCGATTGCCGCCGGTGTCGGATGCCTCATTATGCCTGCATTGTTCCTCTTAACCCGGCTTTCCTTTGGGTTCGGAATAGGGCTGCTCAGCCTGGTCTGGTATGGAATTCTACGCGGCAGGTTTTATCTCCACGATTACCTACCGCCTGTTTGGCATCAGCATCACCAGGTAGCTGCTTCGCTTGAATAAGGTTTGTAGGGATGCTCACTGAACTGCGCGTTGAGAATTTTGCTATCATCGACCGGCTAGACCTCCAGCTCGGACCCCATTTGATTACATTCACCGGGGAAACCGGGGCCGGAAAATCGATCGTGATCGACGCCGTTGAAGCGATCCTGGGGGGACGGGCGGAGAGCACTGCCATTCGAAGTGGGGCTGAGCGCTGCAACCTGGAAGCCGTCTTCCGCATCCCAGAATCCAATCGCAGCGCGATCCTGGCAATTCTCGAGCGTGAAGAGCTCCTGGACGATTTGGAATACCTGGTCCTGAGCAGAGAATTGCGCAGCTCAGGTCGAAATTCTGCTCGAGTGAACGGTCGGCCTGCAAGTACCGCCTTGCTGCGCGAGCTGGGTGAGCTGCTCGTCGATGTCCACGGGCAGTCGGAGCACCTTTCTCTGCTGCATGTGAATCAGCACCAGGGATTACTGGACCGCTACGCGATTTCGATCCACATCGCAGAGGAATTGAGCTTGCCTGCTCTGGAAGGCTTGCTCCAGGACTACCGGCTGGCTTACCAGCACTGGCAAGAAACCCGGGCTGAGCTGGAGCGGCTGCGGAATGCAGAAAAAGACGCCGCGCGCCGTTTGGATATGCTCAACTACCAGATCCGTGAGATCGAATTGGCGCGTTTGCTCCCAGCCGAAGAGGCTCAGCTGCGGGACGAACGGAACCGTTTGGCCAATGCGGAAGGCCTGGCGAAGCTCTGCCAGGAAGCTTTGCTGGCACTGGACGAAGGGACTCCCGAGACCCAGCCCGCCTCCGATCTGCTCGGACAGACCGTGAATGCCCTCTCAGGCTTGTCTCGTCTGGATGCTTCCCAATCCGGGCTTTACGACCAATCACAGGAGCTGTTAGACGGGTTATCTGAGTTGGCTCGCCAAATCCGTGCCTATCTGGATGGCATCGAATTTAACCCGAAGCGGCTCGACCAGGTCGAAGAGCGGCTGGCGCTCATCCAGAACCTCAAACATAAATATGGGGACTCGATCGAAGCCATCCTGGCTTACGCCAGTAAAGCCCAGCAGGAGCTGGAAGAGATTACCAGCCTGGATGATCGCTTGCAGGAGCTCGAAGAGCAGCTGGCTGGATCCCGGCAGCAAATCGCCCGTCTGGGCACATCTTTAGCAAGGATCCGCCACGCGGCTGCTGAGCGCTTGAGCCAGGAAATTATCTCTGAGCTGGCCGACCTGCAGATGAGCGGCGCGAACTTTCGGGTGGAATTTCACAGGCGACCTGATCCGGAAGGAGTCCCGCTCGGCGACGGTGAGAACGTAGCATTCGATGCATCTGGTTTGGAGCGGGTAGAGTTCTACATTGCACCAAATCCCGGCGAGGGGTATAAGCCGCTGGCAAAGATCGCCTCCGGAGGTGAGACTTCCCGATTAATGCTGGCATTAAAAAATGTGCTCGCCCAGGCAGACCGCATCCCCTCACTGATTTTCGATGAGATCGACCAGGGTATAGGCGGGCGCGTCGGTGCGATCGTCGGGCAGAAACTTTACCAGCTCGCCACCCAGCACCAGGTGATCTGCATCACTCACCTGCCTCAGCTCGCCGCATATGGTGAACAACATTTCCAGGTTAAGAAAAATGTCATTGCTGGCAGAACTACCACGCAAGTCATTCCTCTCGAGGGAGAAGCCCGCCTGGTTGAGCTGGCGCAAATGTTGGGAAGTGTGAGCGAAAACAATCTGCGTTCTGCCCAAGAGATGATCGATGCAGTGGAGACAAAAATATGATTCCAGGCAGCCCTAACAGCATTGTAAGCCGCCATTGCGGTCTGGCTTTGATAAAATACAAATGATATTGAAATTATACGGTCGCTGGAATAAATTCTCCTGTGCAGGTGTGTCGGTTCTGGGGAAATCCAGGGGCCCTGCACGAAACTTGCACCGGCAGAGGTAGTGGGGAAGCACCTCTGCCGGTTCGTGTGCTCCTTCCCCTTTCTGTCAAACCAGTAGTCATGAGTGGTTTCCCGTATGCCTGAAGTGCCTTTGATCATCCAACTGCGCCATGACCGCCTGAAAAAGTCAAGGCGGTCTTCCTATGGTTTTATCGGGCTGGGATGTGCGTTGCTGATCAGCTTAATGGTGATTATTGCCATGGTCAGCGCAACATTAATTTATTCCGCGCTTGTCGTTGATTTGCCCTCTCCTGAAATTCTGCCTGCCCTGCTCGACGGGCAGCGGGGAGAGCTGCGCCAGCCAACCCGCCTTTACGATCGCACCGGCGAGCACGTTATCGCAACTTTCCAAAACCCGGGAGCAGCAGGCAGCGAGTATCTCCATTACCCATTGGACCAGGGAGCTAATCCTGCGAGCCAGCAGTCTTTACCGTTAATTACCCCTGACCTGATCTCCACCACGCTGGCCTCCACAGATCCGGGCTTTTGGCAGCATCCCGGGTTTACGCTCAGTTGGCCATTGGAAAGTGACCACCCAACGATTGCCGAGCAGTTGGCTGCGGATTTACTGCTTTGGAAGGAGCCCCCTGGCATTCGGAAGGCGCTGCGCGAGCGCCTGCTCGCCGCCCAAATCACCTCCCGTTTTGGGCGTACCCAGCTCCTGGAATGGTACCTGAACAGCGCCAACTATGGGCAAAACGCTTATGGAGTAGATGCAGCTGCGCGCGTATACTTCCAAAAACCAGCCGGGAAGCTTTCACTGCCGGAATCTATCTGGCTGGCTGCATTGCTGGATGCCCCGGACCTCCCTCCGGATCGGGAACGATTCCAGAATGTGGTCAACAAATTGTTTGCGCAAGGCATGCTTTCTGCCACGCAAGCCAGCGCAGCCATCAATACCCAGGTGAATCCCAGCGTACCAGATAAATCGTCCACAGATCTTGCCCCAGCTTTCTCCGAGCTGGTTTTAGATAGCCTGGCGGGCGAGGTACCTGCAGAGCGCTTGAAGCGTGGAGGATTGAAGATCATCACGACCCTGGATTACGATTTACAACTCCAGGCTACCTGTGCCTTAGCCGAGCAGCTCAAACGATTGGGCACCCAGTCCTCACAAGCCGAGCTTCCCGCCAGTTTGGACTGTCAGGCGGCTAGATTACTGCCGACCATTCCGACGCGCAACAAGCCTGCTGCGAACTCGCTGGCGGCGAATGCTGTCATTCTTTCCCCAAACAACGGTCAAATCCTGGCTTTCGTTGGCGATCCCAACCACAGTTTGAATCCCGCTTTCCAGCCCGGTCACCCTCCAGGAACGTTGTTAACTCCGCTCATCTATTTAACTTCATTCACACGGGGAATGAGCCCGGCAACCCTCGCCTGGGATATCCCAAGCAAAGAATTAATCCCTGAAATCAATTCTGCCGAATCCGCTGCCCATGGGCCAGTGCGCCTGCGCACAGCTCTGGCAAACGATTATGTCGTTCCTGCCGCTCAACTGCTCCTGAGTTTGGGATCAGAAAATGTCTGGCGAATCGCCCGGCAGCTAGGAATAACGCTTGAGGCTCCTACCTCAACGGAGGCTGCACAGAAGCTGCTCCTGGAAGGAGGCAAAGCCACATTGCTCGAAATGAGCCAGGCTTTCAGCGCGCTTGCTAACCAGGGCACATTGGCTGGACATCTTCTTGAAGCTAATTCAAATGGGGCATCCGCCAATTCCGATCTCACACCCACACCGCTTTTACGCCTGCAAGATACCGCGGGACGCACCTGGCTGGATTGGAGCAGCGCGCAAGTCAGACCGATCGTCAGTCCACAGCTGGCTTACCTGTTGACGAATGTTTTGAGCGATGAGACTGCTCGTTGGCCGAGCCAGGGTCATCCCAATCCTCTAGAAATTGGGCGTCCGGCGGCTGCAAAAACCGGCAAGACTTCAGCAGGCAGAGACGCCTGGACGATCGGTTACACCCCTCAAATGTTAACCGGGGTTTGGGTCGGAAACCTGGCGCAGGGTGATCCCGCGGGGGTCACTCCCGAGATCCCTGCAGCGCTCTGGCATGCCTTGATGCAGTACGCGCACCGTGACCAGCCTTCACAATCCTGGTCTATCCCCGCCGGAATCTCAACCCTGGACGTCTGCGATCCTTCGGGCATGCTGCCTACGCCGGCTTGCCCGAATGTTGTCAGCGAGGTATTCCTTCCCGGAAGTGAGCCTACTCAAGCAGATACTCTCTACCGTCCGGTGCAGATAAACCGGGAGACCGGTCTGTTAGCGACGGTATTTACGCCCAGCGAGCTGGTGGAGGATCGAGTATTTATGCAGGTGCCCGCAGAAGCTGCCGCATGGGCCCAGCAGGCGGGAATCGCCACCGCGCCTGAAGCCTATGATGTGATCACTTCTAACACCGCCAGCTCAGCGGATGCCGTGATTACGTCACCTGGCATGTTCTCTTATGTGAGTGGCAAGGTACCAATTCAAGGAACTGCAAACGGACCTGATTTTTCGTTCTATCGAATCCAGATCGGACAGGGACTTAATCCGCAGGCCTGGCTGCAGGTCGGAGACGATATTAAAGAACCTGTGCAGGACGACACTTTGGCTGTTTGGGATACAACCGGCTTGAGCGGACTTTACGCCCTCCAGCTGCTGGTTGGGAAAGGAAACCAGAGAGCGGAGCGCAGCATCATCCAGGTAACGGTGGATAATCAGCCTCCTACCGTTAAAATCCTGGACCCTCTCGATGGCGGCGAAACGGACAGCCCGCAGGTCACTTTTCAAGTGGAAGCAGCGGATGACCTGAAGCTGAGCAGCCTCGCCTGGTACCTGGACGACCAGCTGATTGCCAGCCTCAACCAGCCGCCTTATGCTGTTGTCTGGCAGGCCACGCCGGGCAAACATACTTTGCGGGTCGTAGCCACCGATCAGGCTGGCAATACCAGCTTCGACCAGGCAGTGTTTACATCCAAATAGCTGGATTTAGAAGAGCAGGGCGATCGAGTGGGTAAATCCAGATATTGGGAGCTGCGTTAATCCTTGATCCAAATAAAAACCCCGGGGAGAAATTCCCCGGGGTTTTATCAACAAGTACACGCAGATTTACGGCACGCTCATCGTAAAGCTGTCAAAGTCGACGGTTACCGGAGTCACGTTGAATGAGGATAGCGAGAGACCGGCCAAACCGGATTTCAAATTCCTATCCTTCACTGTACGGATCTGCACCCCGTTGATGTACAGCGTCAGGTTCTCTCCATCACAGACAGCTGAATACTCATTGGTATCTTTGCCCATATGGATTGCTGTGGAACCCCCGCTGTAGAGCTGGATGTATTCGCTGGAGTTCACGTCATACCGGTAGATCCACCATTCGCCGTTATTGGCAATATTGAACTCGTACCAGCCATCAGATTCGGAATAGCGGCAGAAAAGGCTTACATTATTCAAATTCGCTCCCACGGTTTTCTGCAACTGTATCGAGGCGGACATTGTCAACCGACACCGCGTCGTTCTCAAAATAGACCCAGGTATTCGTCTGGCTGATATCTACCTTTAGCTTATTATCCTCGGCATTGGCAGTGAAACCGTCCTTATTCCCATTCATCAGGAAATAAGTCCAATTGTCCATAGTTCCGTCAAAATCGGTAAAGTAGATCGTGTCGCCCGAAGCAGAGGCGTTCAGGTTGATCACTTCCGAGCCGCTGGTAGTCGTTCCACCGGAAGAGGTGTTGGTATTCTCGTTGGCATTTCCGGTACTACCCGAATCGAAGGTACCGGTTACCGCCAACTCACGCCCGTTCAACTGCCCTTCTAACACTTCTCCGGTTGGCCAGCGCACGACGCTGATCGCAAGGGCATTCCCTGGAGTGTGACTGCGTAAAATGTCACAATAATCTGACATCGTTCCATCGGTCGCCAGCACCAGGTTCTCCAGATTGGTGATAATGTCAGCCGGCTTTACTCCCGCTTTGTCGGCGGGTGAGCCGGACTGCACCGAGGAGACCCAAACACCGGTCAGGCTGCCATCCTCATTGCTCACCGCCTGACCATTGATGCCGATCGTATCCACATTCTTACCGGTCTTAAGCTCATCGATCACACCCTTCGCAATGTCTCGCGAAATGCCAAATGCCTGCCGGGTCTGGCTGTTACCGGCATAATGCACACCCATCACCTCGCCGTCCGGGGTTATTACCGGACCGCCGGAGTTTCCTGGATTGGTATTGGCGTCGTACTCAATGACCGAATCTACCGATGCCCAGCTTGTTTCGCCATCCGCCTTCGCCTTGGAGATGACGCCTTTCGTCAGGGTATATTCCGGGTCGCCCAGGGGGAATCCGGCGACATACATATCTGTTCCCACGTCCACCGGACCATCGAACCATTGGAGATAAGGATAACCATCCCCATCAATGTCGATGACAGCCAGATCGGAGCATTCCGAAACCCCCAGGACCCGCGCGTTGTGCGGCTGCGGATCCCCTCCAACCCAAACCTTTAGAAGGGCTGAACCGGTGACGACATGGTTGTTCGTGATTGCCAGATCCGGACGGATCGATGATAAAGCCAGAGCCGCGACCGGCTCCGTTCACAACCACTCCGACCTGCGGATCTACGAAGGTCCCCTGAGATTCAATCTGGATCACTGCGTTCTTCACATCTTGAAGCTTGGAGACAAGTCCCGCAGGTGCAGCCGGCGGTTCAGTGGGAGATTCTGTCACGACTGCAGTCGGTTGGGGTGGTTCTGTCGCTTTCGGCGCCTCGGTAGCCACAGGCTGTTGGGTGGCTCCGTTCGACCCCATACAAGCTAATCCAACGATCATAATGAATGCAATTAACAGTAAAAACGGACTTGATACCTTGCGCATGGCTTTTGCCCTCCTTAGCGTATTGTGGATAACGGACACCCAAATTGGCGCATAGTTTACCATGATTTGCCCAAGGCAATCTATACAATCATGGAAGCGCTTTTGAAAAACTGCTTGCAGATTTATCAGAAATGAAAATTTCCCCAGCCTGGTGTGGATTACTCAGATATATCCTCGCCTAAAATTTTCCGGGTCGTCAGGAAAGCCAGAGGCGGCAGCGCCTGCCGCGAAAAGAATGCTGCACCGTCTACGTCATCCCCGGGAGACAACTGCCCTCCAATGACGCTTGCGCGGTAAACGATCAATATATGCGAGCCGCGGGGATGTTCCTGACCGAAAATAACATCTAGTAATCCTTCGACCTGCACCTGGAGTCCGGTCTCCTCCAGGCACTCACGCGCAGCAGCCGCTGCAGGGTCTTCGCCGGCATCGATGAATCCCGCGGGTAAGCTCCATAATCCGCGCTGCGGCTCATTGACGCGGCGCACAAGCAGTACCTCTCCACCCTGTTCTACCAGCACCGCCGCGGCCACTTTTGGGTCGGCAAAATAAACCCAGTCACATGCAGGGCAGACATAGCGCAGGCGACCGAAGCGTTCTGCCTGGACGAGCCGGCTGCCGCAACGCAGGCAAAAGTTGACTTCATCCATATTCGTTCTGTGATCAGCCTGATGGACTGTCTGTCGAATCCCTGCGGTGAGAGAAAACTACCGCCAGAAGGCCAGTGAGAATGGCGATTACTGCCAGCAGGAGCTCCAGGATTTTCCAGTTCGAGCGTGTGGCTCCTTCTGCTGGTGGAGCGGGCTGGGCTGCGTTCGCGCTCAGCGCTTCCGGAGTGCTTTCAGCTGCCGAGGATTGGCCTGCACAGCCACTTCTGTGGGCGCGGCTTGGAGCGCTTCCGCAGCCAGGGGCGCTTCGGTTGGGAGAGGCGTTGTTGGGGTTTGCATATCCAGCGCAGTTTCACCTGAGAGAGCCGGCGCGGCTGCAGATGGTCCTGTAACCTCCGGGCTGGGGGTCGCCTCGGGAACTGCCATCGATCTCAATTGGGCTTCACCTGCCGGAAGTGCAGCTTCCGGCGGCGTCGCCTGTGCCGGCTGCTCCTGGAAAGACTGCAGCGCTTGGGTCTCCAGCGGGATTTCTGCTCCTGCCTTGGGCGCGGCGACGTTCAGCTCAGCCTGGGTTGCGCTGAGCTGCAGTGCAGGTATGCGCGAAGTGTACCAATCGCCGAATAATGTCAGGAATAACAGGACGCTGGCAATTACTGATGCAAATCGGAGAATGGGAAATGAAGGCCGCGCCTGGCGAGTTATGGCTTTTTGGCCTACCATCTCCGGGGTGAGCAGGAAGTTACACGGCGCGCGCAGCTTTGGCAGGCTGTGGACGACAGCCCGTGTTCTTCGCAGCTCCTCCAGCGCTGAACGAAAATCTGCATCTTGCCTGAGCCTGGTTTCAACTCGGGTTTGTTCTTTGGTATTGAGTTGACCGTCCAGGTAAGCAGATAAATCATCCCAATCACGCGTCGATATCCTGTCCGTCATGGTTTACTCTCTTCTACCAGACGAAATTTTACCGGTAATAGTTCCCAGAACCCCTGCAGGCAATCTCGCAAGCGCAGGCGCGCTCGTGCCAGGCGGCTTTTTACCGTACCGATCGGCTTACCAATTTCCAGGGCTGCTTCAGCATAGTCGGCTCCATCGATATCCACCAGGACCACAACCATCAGGAACTCTGCAGGTAAATCCTGCAGGCATTTCTGGATGGCTCGATTTAATTCCTGGCGCTGGGCGGCTTCTTCAGGAGACTCGGATGGATCTGCCAGCCAGCTAGGCGACTCCATTTCCTCGTTTAGATCATCTACCGGCTCCAAAGGTGTGGTCGGTCGCCGTTTCCTCCTGCGAATCTCATCGTAGCAAACATTGCTGACAATCCGCAAAATCCAGGCGCGGAAGGAGCCGCCGCGAAAAGAGTGGATATTGCGGTAAGCGGAGATGAAAGCCTCCTGGACTGCGTCCTCGGCTGCCTCCGTCTCTCCCATCATCCAGTATGCATGGTTATAGACCTGATCCTGGTATGCCAGGACCAGGCGGTTGAATGAGTCCAGGTCTCCCTGTTGGGCGGCGCTGATCAGAGCGGCTTCATCCATAGACTTCTCGCCCACGCAGGAATAAAAGCTTATAGACTGCCCGCCAGGCCAGGATCGCCAGGGCGCTGATCCCCCCCAGAACGACTACAAAAATTGGAATGATAGGCATGTTTAATGCCAGGCCGCGCAGCACTGCCGCCAGCGGAGCAGCCAGCACCATCGCATAAGTGGGACGCCAGAGCTGGGACCAGTGCTGCATATGACCAAGGTTATAAGCGCCAAGGAATGGAGCGACTAAGAACCAGCCGATGATCACCGGCAGCAGCGTTGCGGGGAGTCTCTGACCGGCCGTCTGCAGTGTACCGTGCGTGGCGAATCCATAAACCGTCACCAGCGCCAGGACGATAACATCCACAATCGCCAGAATGATTAGCCTGTACCGGTACGGAATCTGTGCCATTCCGCACTAATCCTATCTTAAAGACGTAAAAGGGGCAAGGGAGTCCCGCGTTCAGGCAACGATCCGGTCCAGCACAGCCTGGACTGTCAGGCATTCCATCCCTGGAAAAAGTTGGGCCATCTGCGCTGCGAAAGGGGCATCCGCCAGGATAACCTCGGCCCTATCCGCTGCCCGGATTTGACCGTCCCGCAAGATCACCACCCGGCTGGCGCAGGAGGCGGCCAGCTCGACATCGTGGGTAACCATCAAGATCGCCATTCCATCCGCTTGCCAGCCGCTGAGCAGGTCACCCAGCGCTTCCTTCGCTTCCCCGTCGAGGCCGCGGGTAGGCTCGTCCAGGAGCAGGACTGGAGGGCGGGTGACCATAACTGCCCCGAGCGCTGCCCTCTGGCGCTGTCCTACGGAAAGATCGCGCGGGTAGGCCTGGGCGAATTCGGCAATACCCAGACGGGTCAGTAGCTCTTCTACCTGGCGCAGCTCTTCTGCAGTAATCTTGGCTCGCTCACTCTTGCGATCAGCTCCGGACAAATGATTGCGGAGCGTGATGATCAGCTCATCTTGAACCTGGTCGGCAAACAGCAAAACATTTGGGTCCTGAGGCAGGTACGCCACCTGCCTGCAGATATCGGCGACATCTTTATGGGCGATGTCCTGTCCGTTAATTTTAATGCCTCCAGACTGCGGGCGCAGCAGTCCAGTCAGGCAGCGCAGCAGGGTCGTTTTCCCGGCGCCGTTGGGACCCATCATCACCACCAGCTCGCCCGGGAACAATTTAAAATTGATCCCCTTCAGCACAGACTTGCCCTCAATCGCTACGTCCAGATCCGCCACTTCGACCAGTGGGTGTTCCCGCACGGGATTGCGCGCGGGGTCGACGATGCCTGGCTGTTTCAAATGCAATTTGCCCGCGGGGATTCTGGCCTCTTCCACAGTGAGAGGCAGAGGCCTCCAACCCAGCTCACGGCCGAGCCGCAGGATAGGTGAGCTGACCTCCACCCGGCTGAAGACCTCTTGCGGAGTGCCTGCGATAACCCCGGCGGTCCCTGACTGAAGGTAAATCACCTGGTGGATGTAAGGCAGCACCCGCTCCAGGCGGTGCTCGCTCAGTAAAATAGTCAGGCCAGCCTGGCGGTTGAGCCGCAGCAGGGCTTCCAGCAAATCTTCGGCGGCTTGCGGGTCCAGCTGGGAGGTAGGCTCATCCAGGAGCAGGATGCCGGGGCGCAGTGCCAGTGCGGCAGCGATTGCAACCTTTTGCCGCTCGCCGCCGGAAAGCGTATCTACGTAGCGCTGGCGCAGCGGCTCGATCCCCAGCAGCCCTAAAACCTCTCCCACCCGGGTTATCATTTCGTCCCGCGGCAAAGCCATATTTTCCAGGGCGAAAGCGATCTCGTCCTCTACACGATCGACGACAAACTGCGCTTCAGGGTCCTGGAAAACAAAGCCTGCCACGCGGCTCATCTTCTGCGGGGTCGCCTCAACGGGATCCAGATCATTGACCTGCAGCTTCCCCTGCAGGATCCCGCCGCTGAAATAGGGAATCAACCCGTTCACGCAGCGCAGCAGGGTCGATTTTCCCGATCCGGATGGGCCGCAGATCAGGACAAAGCTACCGTCGGGAATAGAAGCACTCACCGATTGGATGGCGGGGCGATCGCTTCCCGGGTACGTATAAGAGACGTTTAGGAATTCAATCACGTATTTCCGCTTCCCGCCAGCCAGGCGGGTAAAAGGATCAGCAGGAGGGCGGCGCCGATCCAGGGATCGAAACCGGGAAGAGTGAAGCGGGGGTAAACCGGATAGAGCAAGCTACTCCGATCGACCCATTTCATTGGGACAAAGTAGGTTACGAAAAGCAGCAGCACTCCACCCCAAACGAACACATCCTGCCAATGCCAGTGTTCCTCCAGGTAGGTCGTATGCTGGACCAGGTGGCTTTCATACCACAACGTAGCGCTCATGGCGCAGGCGCCGACCAAAAGACCGCCCCATCCCCAGACGGCGAGCTCCTCTGTAAGGCTGAACAACCAGCCTGCGATCAGGAGCAGTAATCCTGCCAGCAAAACGGCGCGCGGCCAGATCCGCTGGTTGCTGCGCGTCCCTGCCGCAAATCCGCGGGCGCTCATTGCCTCAGCCAGCTGCAGCGCATGCTCCAGTCCGCCGACCAACAATGGCATCAGCAGTGGGAGCCAGTCGCGCAGCCCTCGCATCCTGTGACCCCGGATCGCTTGCGCATCGCGCACCTGCTGGAACTGGCGCAGTGTATTCGGCACGAAGGTGATCGCAATCGAAGTGATGACCGCCAGCGGGTAATAGACGCGCGGGATCAATCTCACCAGGCGGCTCACAGGCAGGGCGGTAACCAGGATGATGAAAGCTACCAGGATAGCGAATAAAACCAGGCCGTTGATCGCTCCGTAGATCAATCCTTCCAGGGTGTAATTCCCCCCCAGAAGCGGCAGGTTTAGCGGCAAGCTGAACAAGACCATTTCACCATAATGAGCGGTGAGCATATTAAACAGTGCGGAGAGCAATATGACCAAAAGCCCAAATCGGATGAGGGGGAAGGGAAATTTACGCTGGTCTTGCCCATGCTGGATGGAGGCGTGCGTAATGAGCAAGCAGACCAGGATCAAGATCAAATAAATTGGGTTGCGCGTCAAGGAGATCGCGACCAGCACTCCAACCAGCCAGAGGATCCAGGTCCAGATATGCAGCCCTGAGTTCATTGCTGCTGGGATAGCGGAATGGGGTTAGCTTTATCGGTAAGCTCGGGGTAGTCTGGCTGATATTGAAAGGACAGTCTTTGTTGAAAACGACGCAGCACCTTAAGAGTGGGCTCACCCAAAAACAACAGGAGGATGAAATTTCCCCCTGCAGCAGCGATATCCCACACCAGGGATGTCACCAGGTAATACGCCGCATAGCGCCGCAGCGTCTCAGTCCACCCGATGCCCTGGGACCAGTAAAGGGCTACCGGACCGCTGATGAAGGGCCAGGTCCACAGGTTCAGCAGCGCACCGTAGGCAAAACCCCACAGGATGCCGAAAAGCGCCAGGAGGATGACTTCACCGTGCTGCTGGTAAACTCCCAGGCGGCGCGCGATTGGGCGGCATAGTGCTGCGCTCATCCCTACCCAGCCCGCGACGAACATCTGGCAAGGCAGCCAGGGTCCCACGCCTCCGGTAATCAACGCCGATACGAACAGGGTGAGCGCTCCCATCAAGAATCCGAAAAAACCGCCGAAGATATAACCTGTCAGGATGATCAGGAAAAATATCGGGCTGAAGCCGCCGGGACCAGGGATAGCCACTTCCACGAAGCGCAGGGTCGAATTAATTGCCACCAGGACCCCCAGCAGCGCGATCGTCTTGGCATTGAGCATATGCCCTTGCACTTCGTAGAGCAGCACCAGCAAGACCAGCCCCATCAAGACCGTCATCAGCAAGGGCATCTCGTTCGCCCGGCTCATGTCCCCGTTGGTCTGTGTGGCGATGATCGGAAGAATGAAAGGATAAAGCAGCAATACCAGGCCCAGGCATGCGCACACGCTGTAAATTCCCAGGCTCATCCAGTGCGATTTCATTTTCTACCGCACGAGGAATTTTATAGATAGCCCTACGCTCAGGGTCAGCAGGACCAGCATGAAAACCCCCGCCCCAGCCCATTTCGCGAACAGCTGCGAATTATCGGCTTCATTCTTCGAGGCCGGTGCTTGCAGACCCCCGCTCGTCCCTTCCGCTTGCTGGCTGGAAAAAGTTGTTGAGGCTTGATCGGAAACGCCACTCCCCTGACCGCTGGCTCCATTTTGAGCCGCACAAATCTGGTCGAAGGAAACCTGGGCAGGCGCTTCGCCCTTACTCCAGCTCCACCCCTCCACAGAGCCGTCCGTCACGGTATATCGATCCGCACTCTGGGCAGAGTAAGTCCACCCATTTGGGCTGGCGTGCCAGTAAGACCAGTAGGCAGGGAACTCGCAGAAGCAGTCGCTCACCGGGCAGCCAATCTTCCCGATCCGGCACACCGCCTGTCCCTGACCCGCTAAGACCAGGGTATCGATTGCATAGCCGGACTGCTTAAGCACGTCCAGCCCGGTGACCTGCGGACCGGCAAATTCCAGGCATTGCGTGGCGACCGATCCATCGTCCGAACTGGAGCGCCAGCCCGACCCGGGTCGACCCTTGACCTGAGCCGGATCCCCGGCCGAAAGACAGCAGGAGACCCAGGAGGACGATAATGCTGCCAATCTACCACTTTTTCATCGCTCACGCCCCGAAGCCTGCAATATATCCTGGTCAGGCTTTTCCGCCCGGTTACTGGCACGATTTCAGCTGGCTCCGCTTAAGCGGATAGGATCGTTCCAGCAAAGCCGCTACAGCCTGCTGGGTTGCGAGAGCGTTGCTCCCCGCACCCTTTTGCCATTCAAAGCTCCCGTCCGGCAGCTGCAGCGAAAGGAGATAAGATATAGGAGTATTACCATCGACTGTCCAGGTGGTCGTGACCGGCTCCTGCCCGGCTGCCACGATCGCCTGCACCACATACGCCGTCGAGTCGGCGTCGCTGCCTGAGTTCTGCGCCGGGCTGTAGGTAAAACCGCCGTCTTTTCCCTGGGCCGTCTTAATATAGCTCAGCCCATTGGCTATAACCGTCGAGGTCAGCGGCTCGCCTGCGGCTACCAGAGCCTGCACCGCCAGGGCGGTGCTGTTGGTATCCGAGCCGAAACCCGGCGACCACTCCCAGCCGCCATCTTTTTGTTGCAAGCCTTTTAGAGATGTGACAGCTTCCGCCGGGACTTGACTCATCGAGGGCAGCCACTCCCAGCATCCCCAGGGCAGCCCCCACCCGCGCCGTCTGCATAGCTGCCTTTCCCTGTATCATAGTAATCCTGGGGAAGCTTCGCCCCAGATGGCCAGCAGCCACCTGCGCCTGCCAGGGCGAGAGCCAGCTTCCCGGAAGAATCCACGTTTTTGTTGGCAAACTCAGCCGTATTCTTCGTCAGGTAATCGAGCAGCGTAGGAGCGCCCTGAGAGAGCTGCCATTGGGCTGCCTGGTAACCGTTCGCGCCGAGGGCCAATGCCGCTTCCACGCTGCCCCCTGGCGAGCCGTAGCCACCATTCGTGATGGCCTGGCGCGCCTCCAGCCAGTCCAGTGCCTGCCCGGCTGCCAGGACTGCCGGAGCTGGCGGTAAAAACCCTTTACCGGATTCGCCCCAGCGCCAGCCCTCCACGGCCCCATCCTTGAGCTGGGTGTCCCCCGCGCCGACCTGATATGCTTGCCAGGCGCTGCCGTCCCAGTATTCATATCCCCAGTACCGGTTCGCGTCGCAAAAACAATTATCCGCCGGGCAGCCGGTCGCCTCGATGCTGCAGACGGCCTTGCCGAACTGAGTATCTTGCGCGGCGATCTCCAGCCCGGTCTTCTGCAGGGCAAGGAAGCCGGATATGGGAGCGGTGAAGGTAATCGCCCGCGCTACCGTATCCCCGGATGCGTACTGGACCACCACAAGTGCCCGCGCCCGCGTCTGGCGCCGGGCTGGGCTGGGCTTGAGCTGGAGGCGTTGAGCTGGGCGCTGGCGAAACGGTTGGCGGCGCGGTTGGGCTGTCCGGCAGAGAGAGCGCTGTTTCCGCTGGGCGAAGGAGTTACAGCCGGAGTTGCCGGTTGGGTCGCCCGCATGCAGCCGACCAACAGGAAGGCAAGCAGTAAGCCTGAGATGACTGGAAGCGTTGCGTAAATTTTTTTCATCATTGATTCTCCTGGCGTCGATGTTGTTCTCGGACTTACCTTCGCGCAGGAGAGGGCTGGTTAAATCGAACCCGCCCGGTTAAGGGCGGGAGGCTGGTGAACTTCCTGGCATCATGAAAATACCTGCTAGGCAGGTAAATGCTCCAGGAGCTCGGCCTCCCTTTCCGCGAAGGGGATTTCGAGCAAGGTCAAAGGCAGGTGGTCGGGCTTCACCTCAGGAGTGCTCTATCTCAGGTGTTACCGTTGCGGGACAGCGCCGGACTTAAACCGGCTTTCCCTATTATGCACCACGCATCCGGGCGGCTGGTGCACCTTTGCCTGGCTATTCAATTTTAACGAGCTGACCCTAATTTATCATTAAGCCGGGCAACTGTCAACCGCGGCTCGCTGGACTCGATCGGCAGCCAGGGATCTCCATATAATCGTGGACAATTCGGCTTCATCTGCCGGATCAATCTTTTCGCGGTCCATTCTACCTGAGAGAGGTTTTGAAAATTATTCACCAGCGACTCATCCTACTTTTATCCTAAAATCCGGGCGATTAGGGAGTAAAATGGGGAGGCTTTCCTAAGGGAATAGATCGACCATCCACGACATCTATGGCTGAGCCAAACCAAAAACATCCCTCCTCGAAATCCGCCCAAAATAATGCGGCAGAGGTATCACCAGACCAACAACATTCCCGGCGCGATCGATTAACCCTGATCCTCGTCGATATTGGCGTAGTGCTCATCGTTCTGGCGGCGGCATATTTATTCGTCGACCGCTACGTCACTCCCCGCCTCAGCTCCACTCCTCAAGCCGTAGCCGTGGACTTTCCCAGCCAGCCTGTCACCCAGGCTAACCCGAAAGATAACAATGCCCCGGTCGATCTGGCGCCTCTCTCAGGGATGGATAGCAGCCAGGAAGGCATCCGCCGGGCGACTTTCATCGATACTCGCATCCCAACCCGGCCGCGGGTGGACGTGATTACTTACACGGTCAAGAACGGTGAAAGCCTGTTCAGCATCGCCAAGGACTTTAACCTCAAGCCTGAGACCCTGCTCTGGGGGAATTTCGATACCCTGCAGGACAACCCCCATCTGCTCCAGACCGGGCAGGTATTGAATATACTCCCTGAAAATGGCACTTACTATAAATGGAGCAGCAATGACAACCTTAATAATGTTGCTGCCTTCTTTAAAGTAGATCCCCAGGTGATCATCGATTATCCCGGGAACCGCATCGACCTTACTGAGGTCACCTCGAAAACCTTTGGCATCCAAGACGGCGCCTGGCTGATCATTCCCGGCGGCAAGCGGGCAATCAAGGACTGGGGACCACCCGCGATCTCACGCACGAACCCTGCAGCAGCGCGCTACTACGGTCCGGGGAGCTGCGGCACAATCTATACGGGCGCAGTTGGCAACGGCAGCTTTGTATGGCCCACTGTGAACCATTCCATCTCAGGTTATTCTTACGATTCCAATGTCCATCCAGGCGTTGACTTCGGCGGACCCGCGGGGAACTCCGTCTTCGCCACTGACGCCGGCGTGGTCGTCTACGCGGGCTGGAGCAATTTTGGCTACGGCAATCTGATCGTCATCGACCACGGCAACGGCTGGCAGTCGGCGTATGCTCACCTGAGCGGCGTCGGGGTTTCCTGCGGGATGAGCGTATTCCAGGGCGGCGCGATCGGCGCAGTTGGCACGACAGGCAACTCGTCCGGGCCGCACCTGCACTTCGAGCTGGTCTACAACGGCGCCAAGCTCAACCCGATGGACTATCTGCACTAAACTCACTGATTGAGCAATTTGGTCAATAATTGAAACTGGCACGACAGAGGGTTAGGCACTCCTGAGTGCAATCCATTAATACCCGTGTCCTCCTCTTGACGAATGGCATCTAGCCTGCTCGACTCCATTCTGAAAGTATGATTAAATGACAGTATGACTTTATGACGATGAAGATTTGGAAAGGAGAGACCCATGTCCACAATGGTTGTGCGTGTTCAAGAAAAGGGACAGGTAACAATACCCCTCGAAATCCGCCGCAAGTTGAAAATCAAGAAAGGGGATTACGTCACCTTTGTCGAGACTGAGACTGGTGTGGTTATCAAACCTGCCGAATTGATTGTCTCTGAAATGTTGGATCAAATTGGTGCAGCACTTAAGGAGAAGGGGATTAGCCTGGAAGAGTTAATCGAATCTGGACGTGAGCTCAGGCAGGAAATCTATAACGAGAAGTATGCCCACGATTCGAATGAGATTTAGGCTGTTTTTCGACTCCAGCGCTTTCTATTCCGCAGTCTATTCCTCGAGGGGAGCAGCAAGAGAGTTACTAAACTTATCAGTCCAGGGCAAAGTTTGGATCGTAGTCAGCCAGGATGTATTAGACGAAACACGACGGAACATCGCGGCAAAAGCACCAGAAATGTTAGACGTTTATGATCTCCTGGTGACAATATTAGATCTCGAGATATGTCCGGATCCCAGCCGGATGGAGGTCTGGGAGGCAGAAAAATACGTAGCCGCAAAAGACGCTCCGATCGTAGCAGCTGCCAGGAAAGCAGGAGTGGATTATTTGATTACCTTCGATAAGAAGCATCTTTTAGGAAATCCTGCACTGACCAGCTACCTGGGAATAGAAATTCTGACTCCTAAAGATGGGCTTGAATACCTACTGTCCCTCGGATGAGAATTCGCCATCGATTTTAATAATGGACGCCTCCGGCTAAAGTCGCTATCACGATCTCAGCCTTTTGAGAGCTGCGCTGTTCCCACAACGCATAACTATAGGTCCATGACCTCCTCTGGATAATCTCAATGCTTGGGACCAGGAAAGTATTTTGGGCATATCCGCTTGGTTATTGGTGTAAAATTTATCGTATCGAAAGCCAGATTTCACTCTAATTTCCGGATTAATTACATGAAATCTAACCTATCCATCGGCCTGCCGCGGATGCACCTGGAACCGGGTGAGAAAAGGGATTTCCTACCCTGAGTTCGTCCAGCACCTGCATCGCTATGGGTTCGAGATATTCCTCGAGCATGACTACGGCGTGGATATGGGCTACCAGGAAAGCGATTACCTGGAGCTTGCCCCAACCGCACGCTTCACGACGTTTGAAGAGACCTATCAGAAAGATATCGTGCTCGTCCTGCGCCATCCCGGGGATGATATCCTATCCAGGATGCAGCCAGGCGCCTGCCTGATTTCGATGCTGCACTATCCTACACGACCCCGCCGGGTGGCGCTTCTGAAAGAAATGGGGCTCGAAGCGATATCCCTCGATTCCATCCAGGATGACGTAGGTCGGCGCCTCATCGAGAATCTGCGCTCCGTCGCCTGGAACGGGGTAGAGGTGGCTTTCAAAGTGTTGAAAGAGCATTACCCCCCGCCGGGTCTGGAAGATCCGAATCGCCTGCCCATCAAAGTCACCGTTCTTGGCGCCGGCGCGGTGGGCATGTTCGCCATCCAGGCTGCGATCCGCTACGGGAATGAAAAAACCTGGCACTACATGGCCAGCATCGGAGCTACCGGCGTACAGGTGACCGCAGTGGACCACGATTTGACCGACCATCCGGCGATCACGCAGCAAATCTTGAAGTATACGGATATCCTGGTGGATGCCACCCAGCGACCCGATCCGACGAAACCGGTGGTGCTGAACGAGTGGATTGGCTCGATGCGCCCGCACGCCGTGCTGCTGGATCTATCGGTGGACCCGTACGACTGCGAGCCAGAGCTGCGCTCGGTGAAAGGGATCGAAGGGATCCCGCACGGGAGCCTGGACCAATATATTTTCGCACCGGATGATCCTGCTTACGATGCGATCCCGCCGTGCATCCAGACAAAAGAAAGACGGCTGGCGGTATCTTGCTATTCCTGGCCCGGGATTTACCCCAAGCAATGCATGGATGTTTACGGGAAACAGCTGGCTCCACTGCTGCATGAGATCGCCAAGCGGGGTGGGGTCCAAAATATCGACAGGAATGGGAGCTTTTTCCAGCGGGCGATTGGCCGGGCCTTGCTCTCTAACTGGAAAAATTAAACAGAGAAAAGGAAAAAAATGAAGAGCCAAATATCAGTCGGATTCCCTCGCATGCGTAAAGAGCCCGGAGAGAAGCGCGTTTTCCTGCCAGATTTCATCCAGATGCTAACCCGCTTTGCTGACGTATTCCTTTCCGAGGGCTATGGCAGCCGCCTGGGTTTCAGTTTCGACGATTTCCGCCAGGGCAACCCGCGCGTTTTCCAGACAGATCAAAAAGACGCCTTTCAAAAAGATTACGTGATCATGCTGCGCTCACCCAATAACGATGAGTTCGAGCTTATAAAGAGAGGGGCGTGCCTGATCTCGATGCTCCACTACCCCACCCGCCCGCAGAGGGTGAAAATTCTCAACGAGCTGGGCATTAACTCGATCTCCCTGGACAGCATCGTCGATGATCACAATCTGCGGCTCGTCGAGAATATGCGCGCGGTGGCATGGAACGGTCTCGAGGTTGCCTTCGATTTATTGGAGAAAACAGAGCCTGGCCTGCAGCGGGACAATGGCAGTCCATTCCGCATCCTGGTTCTGGGGACCGGCATGATCGGGAAGCATGCAGTGGAAGCCGCAACGAAGCTTGGCAACATCGAGCGCAACGCCCGCCAGATTGAGACGAACGGGCCGGGATCGATCGCCCTCAGCCTCGGGCGTAACCTCTCTCAAAATAGCGAAGTCATGGAAGCGTTGCTGCGGCAGGCGGACGTGCTCGGTCGACGCGACCCAACGCCGCAATCCCAGCCTGCCGGTCATTCCCAACGCCTGGCTGGCCTGGCTGCCGGCAGAGTGCGATCGTCGTCGATCTGGCCGTCGACCCGTATTTGCTGGACCACGTGCCGCCGGTTGTCAGAGGCATCGAAGGGATACCCCAGGGCGACCTGGACCAATACGTGTTCCTGCCCAGCCGACCCGGAGTGGGATAAAACCGTGCCAGCCTCCATTCCATCCGAGCAGTCGCCGGACGACAGTCACATGCTATTCATGGCCGGGTATTCACCCGGCAACCTGTATGGTTCACTATGCGCCGCCAGATGACTCCATTAATCGAGGAACTGCTGACCAAGGGCTATGACGGCTTGTGCTTGGAAGGCGGGTATTTCGAGCGAGCTTTATGTCGTGCCCGGCTGCCCGAGCCCGAATAAGCAAACCGCTGAAAATATTTTTCATTAATCGGTGCTCTAAATTGCGGTTTGCTCCAGTGATTGGCGATTTTTCGCTGAATTTTATAAAGTTACTTTCGGCTAATCACAAACCCTGAAAATATTTTTCCATTAATATTGTCTCTAACTTGCGGTTTGCTCCAGTGATTGGCCGATCTTTCGCTGAATTTTATAAAGTTACTTTCGGCTAATCACAAAGCAGTTTATGATTGAATAAATCCATCCATCTTTATCGTCACTGAAGGTGAAGCAGTTTAGATTAAGCGAGTTAAATAAAATCATCTCGATCTCCTATCATCCACTCCATGCAGATGGAAGGCAGTTCAAGATGGCTTTACATTGGCGCCCCAGGCGGGAGTCGAACCCACAACCTCGGCCTTAGGAGAGCCTCGCTCTATCCTTTGAGCTACTGGGGCAGGCTGAAAAGATTATATCACGCTGATTTCTTGCTGCAAGCCGGTTAAGCAGGCTCCCGGCGGGTGTAGTTCGGCAGCAGGATCGGCGAGCGCAGCGCCCCATCGATGCCAGCTTCATCCAGCTCCTGGTTCCAGCGGTCGAGGTGCTTTAAGGTCGGCTTTCCCGGCGCAGCACTCAGGATGTATTCGGACGCAGCTACCCCCGCCCGGCGACCGAAGACGCACACGTCCAGCAGGCTGTTGCCCATCAGGCGGTTGCGCCCGTGCACCCCGCCGCTCACCTCGCCCGCCACGTACAGACCCGGCACATCCGTCCGGCAGTGGGCGTCGATGCTCACCCCGCCGTTCTGGTAATGCAGGGTGGGATAGACCAGGATCGGCAGGCGGCGGATGTCGATGTCGAAGCGCTTGAACTGGCGCACCATCGCCGGCAAGGCTTTCTCGATCGTCCCCGCCCCGTGGATCAAATCGATCAAGGCGAGTTCGAGCCAGACCGCGGGCTGCCCGCTCGGCGTGACGACGCCCCCTTCGCGCTCTTTGCACTCGCAGATGAAGGCTGCCGCCTCCACATCGCGCGGCTCCAGCGGGTAGACGAACTGCTCGCCCTCGAATATTGACCGGCTGAGCGCCCAGGCCGCGCACCTTCTCGGTGACCAGCAGGCCCAGGATCTGCTCCGGGAAGGCTGCCCCCGTCGGGTGGTACTGCATGGTATCCAGGAAAGCCAGGTCCGCGCCGGCGCGGTACGCCATGACGATCCCATCCCCTGTAGCGCCGTAGTGGTTGGTGGTCGGAAAGCCTTGATAGTGCAGCCGGCCGCTGCCGCCCGTGGCAAAGATCACCGCCCGGGCTTTGGCGTAGAAGTAATGACCGGTCTCCAGGTTCAACAACACTGCGCCGGCAGCCTGGCCTTTATCGTCCAGTACCAGCTCGACCGCCGGGCTGAACTCGATCACGTCGATGTCCGCCCGGTTGCGCACCTCGTCGCGCAGCACGCGCATGATCTCCGCGCCCGAATAATCCCGCGCCGAGTGCATCCGTCTCTTGCTGGTGCCGCCGCCGTGCTCCTCCATCATCGTCCCGTCCGGCGCTTTATCGAACATCACCCCCAAATTCTCCAGCCACTGGATCACCTCTGGCGCATCGTGGACCAGCGCCTCCACCAGGTCAGGGGAGTTGGTGAAATGGCCCCCGCCGATCACGTCCAGGTAATGGATCGCCGGCGAATCCTCGGGCCGGTCGGCTGCCTGGATGCCCCCCTGGGCCATCATCGTATTGGCATCGCCAAAGCGCAGCTTGGTGACCACGGTCACCCGCGCCCCGTTCTCCTGGGCCAGCAAGGCCGCGCTGGCGCCTGCCCCGCCTCCGCCGACCACCAGGACGTCCGTCTCGATCTCGGGACGGCTCAAATCGAACCCCGAGCCGATGTGCGGGCGCCCCTCGATCACCTGGGCAAGCTCCTGCGGCAGTCCGCTCGCCCTTGCATCTCCCTACACGGATCGCGCTCATCCCCTCCGTGATGTAATCGGGGTGGAAAGCTTTGAGCAGCTTCTCCCGCTCCTCCAGAGGCATCGCCGGGAAAACCTGCCCCAGGCGCTGCTGCCGGGTGGATTCGACCACCTTGATCAGCTCAAGTAATTCCGGGGTGTAAGCCATCTTCTTTATCCTTTAAATTAGGGCTCGATCGGACGTGCTTTATAGCGCACTTTAAGCTCACTCATGTCCAGAGATTTCAGCTCCGCCAGCTCCGCGTCATAGCGCTGCTCGCGGACTTCCACAACGCGCTTCGCCAGGTGCTCCGAGCGCGGCGCCAGGTAGCGCCCGTACAGCCGGCGCGACAGGATGGCGATGTTGTACTGCGGCTCTTCTGCCGGGCAGCGCGCCGCACACAGACCGCACATGATGCAGTCGAAGGAGAGGTTGGCGACCGCAGCGATATCGCCGCGCATCGCCGCCGCCATATATCCCTTGACGTTCAGCTCTTGCGGGCAGGCCTTGGTGCACGTCCCGCACCCCAGGCAGTGGAGCAGCTCAGGATAAGTCTTGAACAGCGTGGCTGCCTCCGGCTTGAGCTGGGTGATATCGTAGCTGGCGCGCTTTGCCGGGAAGAACGGGATCTGTCCCAGGTACATCTCTGGCTTGACCACGGTCTGGCAGGCCAGGCCAAAGTATAGCTTGGGGTCGTCCTTGATCCGGTACACCGTGCCGCACGCCCCGCAGAATCCCCCACGGCAGCCTACGCCGCGCACCAGGGTGTATCCCGCATACTCCATTGCCTTCATGATGGTCAGGCTGGGCGGCACGTGGTAGCGTTTGCCCATGATATAGATTGGGACGAGCTCCTCAATAATATCCATATACACCACTCCTGCTGATCCTACCCCTGGTGGGGTAACCAGCTCCTGCTCTTACTCACCGACCTCGGTCCACTCATCCGCCTGGAAAGTGACCAGAGGCAGGGGTTCTTCCAGGTTCCTTCCCGGCTGGTATTCGAAACACGCCTGCACCCTCTGCCCGGTTGTGCGGAAGATGATGCCCACCGGCAGCTCTGACGGGCAGGCCTCGCTGCACATCCCACAGCCCACGCACGATAAAACCATGTGGTTCAGGCGGGTCAGGTGGAACAAGATGGTGTCGGAAGGCAGCCGGTAAGCGCCTTTTGCCCGCGCCCAATTCACGTACTGTCCCGGCTCGTGGTCGAAGATAGCGCTCTTAAAGACGCAGGTCTTGCAGTAGCAGATCGGGCACACCGTCATGCAGTTGTGGCAGCGGATGCACGTCGCAAAAATATTCGCAAGACCTTCCTGCTGGATGCGCGTCTGCATGGCTGCCAGCTCCGCCTCCAGCAAGGTTTTACGAGCAGCAATGAGCCTCTCGACGACCTCGCTCGCTCCCGTTCGCCTCGACCGGGTTCAGCTCGAGGCGCGCGGCAAGCTCATCCGGCAGCGCCAGGCGGATCTCCTGACTCAGATCGCTCCCCAGGAGGTATATCGAAATTGTTGCGCCGTCGTAAACTGGCTGCTCGCAGATCTGGCAGGCGCGGCGCAATGCCGGGTCCGGCGTCTCTGGATCTGCAGCAGCTGCTTCTTGGAATAACTCGCTGCCACAGCTCAACGCCGCCGTCTGCCGCTTCTGCAACCTTCCGCTGGTAGACCGGCACGCTGTACGTCCCGGCGCAATCCAGGGCAATCAGGGTCAGGTCTTCGAGGTGAGCCTGCTGGAGCTTCACCAGCTCGACCAGGGCGCGCAGCTCGCAGGCACGCAGCACCACACCCACCTTGCTGCCTGCCTCCTTGCTGCTTAATTTGCCTGCCAGGGTCGCGCTGTTCACCGGCAGTACCGGCGCCAGCGGGTCTGCCTGGCTCAGCAGCTCGGGGTTGCTCACCAGGGCAGGCACGATCGCCCCGCCAGGCGTGCGCATCGGTACGAGCAGCACGTCCAAAGTCCCCGTTTCCAGCAGCTTCTTCAAGAAACCTTGTAAAGCTTTCAGCGTTTCGCCGTTCTCAACCGGAAGGATTGTTTCCATGCTACCTCTAAACTGCCCACTCATATTTCATTGGGTTGGGACCTTTCGCTTTAACCGCCGCGGTGACCTCGCGGATCGTCTCGGCGAAGCGCGTCCCTTCACTGGCGCTGATCCAGCGCAGCCAGATGCGTTCTTCATCGAAGCCGGTCGCCTTGAGGATTTCCTTGAGAGCGACCACCCGCCGGCGGGCTTTGTAGTTGCCTTCCTGGTAGTGGCAATCTCCCGGGTGGCAGCCGCCAATTAAGATCCCATCCGCGCCGGCGAGGTCCGCTTTCAATACGTACATCGGGTCCACCGCGCCGCTGCACATCAAGCGGATGATGCGCACGTTGGGTGGGTACTGCAAGCGGCTGGTACCTGCCAGGTCGGCGCCGGTATAAGTGCACCAGTTGCACAGGAAAGCGATTATTTTAGGCTCAAAATCAGGCTCCATACGGTCTCCGTTTACATCCCCGATCGGGGCAGCTGCAAAATCCGTTAATTTACCCATTGCATGCTGTCGAGCGCGGCATCGATCATTGCGCTGACCTGCAAGAACTCGAAACCCTTCTGCTGGCTGGCTTTGTTCGGGCAGGCTGCCACGCATGCCCCGCAGCCCTGGCACAAGACGTCTACCACCTCGGCGTATGCCATCCCCGGCTCCAGGCGGCGCGCGCCGAACGGGCACACCTCCACGCACAGCCCGCAGGCCGAGCACAGGCGCGGGTTGACGGTGGCGATGATCGCGGTCGCAGTGAGCTCGGTCTTGGAGAGCAGCGTCACCGCCCGCACCGCCGCAGCCTGCGCCTGGGCGATCGTTTCGTCGAGGGCGCGCGGCGAGTGCGCCAGACCGCAGAGATAAACCCCGTCGGCGGCAAAATCCACCGGGCGCAGCTTGACATGCGCTTCCAGGAAGAACCCCTCCGCCGTCAAGGGCAGCTTGAGCAGGCGGCTGAGGGCGGTATTTCCCGGCTGCGCCTCGATCCCTGCGCTGAGCACGACCATGCCTGCCTCCAGGTTGACCAGCTCGCCTTCTGGCTGGGATAAGACCCCTACGCTGCAGTTTTCCATCCGCTTCGGATACCTGCGGCGGCTGGTCCGGGTCGAACTGCAGGAAGACGACCCCCGCCCGGCGCGCCTCCCGGTAGTAGCGCTCGCGGAAGCCGTAGCTGCGGATGTCCCGGTACAGGATCGCAACCGGTGTCTTCGGCGAGCGGCGCTTGATCTCCAGGGCATTCTTGATCGCCTGCGAGCAGCAGATGCGCGAGCAGTACGGGTGGTTTTCATCGCGTGAGCCGACGCATTGGATCATCACTACCGGGCGGGATAGGCTGAGCTGCTCGGGCAACGATTCTGCTTCCGCCAGGCGTTCCTCCAGCTCGTGCTGGGTAATAACGTTCGATAATCTGACCGTAGCTGTAGTCTTTCGGCTGGATCTCCTGGCCTCCGGTGGCGACGATGATCGCGCCGTGAGCGACCTCCTCCCGGCTCCCGTCATTGCCCTGGATGAGGCTGCGGAACTGACCAACGTAGCCGCTGACTTGCACGACCTGGCTCTCCAGATATACCTGGATGCGCGGCTCTGCGGAAACGCGCCCGATCGTATCCCGCAGGAGCTGCTGCGGGTCACTGCCCCCTAAGCCGGTGTAGATGTGGCGCAAATTGCCGCCGAGCTCCGCCTCTCGCTCGACCAGGTAAACCGGGAACCCCTGGGCGGCAATCGAGAGCGCAGCAGTCATTCCTGCCAGCCCGCCGCCGATCACCAGGGCGCTCTGCTCCACCTGCAATGTGCCGCGCTGGAGCGGACGCAGGCGCCTGGCTTTAGCGACCGCCATCTGAACCAATTCCTTGGCTTTTTCGGTCGCCACGGCAGGATCACCGCGATGCACCCAGGCATCCTGCTCGCGGATGTTTGCCAGCTCGAACAGGTGCGGGTTCAACCCGGCCTGGCGGATGGTATCCTGGAACAGCGGCTCGTGCGTGCGCGGGGTGCAGCTGGCTACAACCACCCGGTTCAGGCCCTGCTCTTCGACTTTAGCCCGGATCTTCTCCTGGGTATCCTGCGAGCAGGTATACAGGTTGCGCTCGGCGTAGACCACGCCTGGAAGGTTGGCGGCATATTCGACCACTTCGGGAACCCTGACCACCCCGCCAATATTGATCCCGCAATGGCAGACGAACACGCCCACGCGCGGCTCCTCTTCGCTCACATCCCGCTCCGGCGGGTAAACTGCCTGGCGGGTCAGGCTGCCGCGCCCGTTTGCCAGCAGGGCTGAGACCTGGGACGCGGCGCAGCTCGCTTCGATCACGGTCTCAGGGATATCCTTGGGTTCGCTGAATGCCCCGGCTACGAAAATACCCGGCCGTGGAGCTCCCGGCGGGCTGGTAATGCGGCGCTTCGGCAAAGCCAAATTCATTCAGCTTGATCCCCAGGCGGGCTGCCATGAATTGGGTCTCTGGCGTTGGGTGCAGGCCGACCGAGAGCACCACCATGTCAAACTCTTCTTCGTGGGAGATCGGGCTTTTTGCGCCGCCGGTTGATTCGTCGAAAGTCGCATAGCTCAGCCGCAAGTTATGCGTCCCCGGAACTTCTTTCACCGCTGAGACCATGCAGCGCTGGTAGCGGATGCCCTGTTCTTTCTCCGCCCGGTCGATATAGGCATCGAACCCTTTTCCAAAGGCGCGGATATCCATATAGAAGATCGTCGGCTGGATCGAAGGATCGTGCTCCCGGGCAATAACCGCTTCCTTGGTGGCGTACATGCAGCAGACCGACGAGCAGTAACCCTGACCGCAGCTGCTGTCGCGGGAGCCCACGCACTGGATCCAGGCGATCTTTTTCGGATGGGCGCGGTCCGATGGACGCTGCACCACTCCGCTGAAGGGACCGGAGGCGCTGAGCATGCGCTCGAACTCGAGGCTGGTTACCACGTTCGGGTAGCGTCCGTAACCGTACTCCCGCCGGATATTCCCTTTTACCGGCTCGAGCCCCGGAGCCAGCACCACCGCCCCTACCTGGAGCTCGACGATCTCTTCCACCTGGTTGTGATCGATGGCTCCCGCCCGGCAGGCAAAGACGCACTGCAAGCATTCCGAGCATATGCCGCAGCCCAGGCAGCGTGCCGCCTCCGCCTGCGCCTCCTCGGCAGTCAGGCCGAGATAAACCTCGCCAAAATCCAGCCGCCGTTCTTCCGCCGGTCGAGCTTGAGTCTCGTGGCGAGGTGCCATCAAGGAGGGACTGGCCTCCAGGCGCTGTTTGACTTCGGCTTCATCCAGGGCGACGCGCGGTGGGCGCAATTCTTCAGCAGTCAGCGGCAACCCGGATAGATATCGATCGATCGAGGTCGCTGCCTTGTGACCTGCGGCAATGGCATCGACGATGAATGTCGTCCCGGTCACCGCATCGCCGCCGGCGAATATGCCCGGCAGGTTCGTCGCCAGGGTTTCCTTGTCCGCCTTCAAAAAGCGCCCACCGGCGGACTCTACCTGACCTTGCAGGCAGCTCAGCTCTGGACGCTGACCGATAGCAAAGATCACCACATCCGCAGGGATGATCCTCTCGGTGCCGGCGATCTCGTCAAAATCGGGTCTTCCCTCGATGAAGCCACGGAAATCCACTTCGACGCAGCGCACCCCGGTCACCTGACCATCCTGCTGGGTGATCTCCTTAAAGGTATACGAGGGGAAGACCTCGATGCCCTCTTGCGTGGCATCGCGCACTTCCCAGTCGTGCGCCGGCATCTTCGCGCGATTTTCCAGGCAAGCCATCCCTACCCAGCTTGCGCCCAGCCGCACCGCGCTCATCGCGGTATCGATCGCAACGTTTCCGCCGCCCAGTACCAGGACCCGCTTACCTTCAACCAGAGAGCGCGGAGAAGAATTCCCGGCATCATGCTGCCGTTCACGCTCAAGCTGACCGCGCGCAGGAAATCCGTTGCCACGCTCACCTGAGGCAGCTGCGCGCCTGGGATGGGCAGGCGAACCCCGCCGTGCGCGCCAACGGCTACAAAAACAGCCTCGTACCCTTCTTGTAACAGTCCGGGGACGTCCTCGACCCGCTGGTTGAGGCGCAGGTCTACCCCTTCCGCCAGGATGTCGTCGACCTCTGCCTGCACGAGAGCGTACGGCAGGCGGTATTCGGGAACGCCTACTCGCATCATCCCACCCGGGACGGGCAAAGCTTCAAATACGGTGACCGCATGTCCCTTTCGCACCAGGTCCAGCGCGCAGGTCAGCCCTGCCGGTCCCGCGCCGACCACGGCGACTCGCTTGCCCGAATCCGGAAGGTGCTGTGCGGGTACCGGCTGCCAGGTATCAGAAGCCGCGCGCTGCTCGCTGGCCCAATCGGCTGCAAACCGCTTGAGCGCCATAATATTAACCGGCGTATCCCCCCCATTGCGTGAGCAGGCATCCTCGCAGCGATGGTTGCACACCCGCCCGCATACCGAGGGGAACGGATTATCTTCTTTGATCGTCCGGTAGGCGTCCGCGTAGCGGCCTTCCCGGATTAAAGCGACGTAGCCCTGCGCCCGTTGGTGGATCGGGCAGGCATCCCGGCAGGGAGCCACTCCCAGCTTTTCGATGGCATAAGCGTTGGGGATAGCCTGCGGGTAAGGCTTGTAGATTGCCTTGCGCTGCGATAAGCCGCCGTTGAACTGGTCGGCGCGGCTCACCGGGCAAGCTGCGGCGCAGTCGCCGCAGCCGGTGCACGCGGCGAGATCTACGTAGCGCGGGTGCCTGCGGACTCTTACCCGGAAATCGCCCGGCTCTCCGCTGACTTCTTCCACTTCTGCCGTCGGCAGAATTTCGATATTCAGATGGCGCCCGACTTCCACCAGCTTGGGCGACATGATGCACATCGCGCAGTCGTTGGTCGGGAAGGTCTTGTCGAGCTGCGCCATCGTCCCGCCGATGGCTGGAGAGCGCTCCAGCAGGTAAACCTTCAGTCCGGCTTCAGCCAGGTCGAGCGAAGCCTGCATCCCGCCGATGCCTGCTCCTACCACCAGCACTGCACCAACAGGGTTTTTCTCTTTCGCATCCAGGTGAATCACTCATACGCCATGCCGGTTCCATCCAGGATTTGAAAGTATGTCTCGGCGCGCGCGTTTTGGTTTCCATCTGCACTAATTCCTATAAAATCCCAGCCCTGACAGCATGGGCCGTGGATCAATCAAGTGCTTGCCCCACCAGCTGCGGGCTTTTTCCACCGCAAAAGCCAGACCGACCAGCTCGGTGAAATAGAAGATCGGCATCTTTCCCGTCGCATCTGCCTGGCGCATCTCGAGATTGACCTGGCACAATGGGCAGGTGGTCACGATTGCCTCTGCCCCGGCTTCCCGCGCGTGTTCGACCAGGCGGTTGACCAGCCGTCCCGCCACCTGCGGCTTGGTGAGCGTCAGTCCTCCCCCGCAGCAGTCGCTGGCATAGGACCAGGGCCGGGCATCCGCCCCCAGGGTCTCCAATAACCGGTTCATCAACACCGGGTTTTCCGGGTCTTCGAAGCAGGTCACTTCGGGAGGGCGAACTAACAGGCAGCCGTAGTAGGCTACCGCCTTAAACCCCACCAGCGGCTGGCGCACGTGGCTGCGGATGCACTCCAGGCCAACCCCATTGGCGATTACGTCCAGCAGAGCCCGCACAGCTACCGTACCGGAATAGCTGAAACCGGCTGCTTTCTCCAGAAAAGCGCGCTGTTCAGGGTGATGGGTAAGCTCGTACTCGGCACTCTTATGCCGGTTGAAACAGGCAGCACACGGCATGATCACGTCTCTGCCGGCTCGCTGGGCGATTGCCAGGTTGCGCGCCGGTAATGCCAGGGCAAGCGAATGGCTGAGGCTGTGCGCCGAGGATGCGCCGCAGCAGTTCCAATCTTCCAGCTCGTGCAGCTGTATATCGAGAACTTTGAACACTTCTTCCACCGAGGCATTGAATTCCCAGCCGGTAGAATGTAAGCTGCATCCAGGGTAATACGAATAATCCATCAGAATAGCCCTCACGAGGGTTCGCTATAATTGATCGAGCAGCGAACGCTCCCGCTCTTCAGCTGACTCGAAAATCCCTTTCACTTCCTTGCGCCCTTTAATTGGGCGAGCCACCAAAGGCACTTTTCCTTTGACCACCAGCTGCACGCCGCTGTCCATATCCGCCAGGAGGTTCAGCGACCACAGCTTATAAGCCAGCAGCAGCCCAGCCTCATACGAGCGACCCATATTTTGCACCACGAATAAGAACAGGCGGTGGAATTTCTCTGCGTCAGGCTCGCCAGCCGGACTCCCGGCTGCTTGCGCCAGGGTGCGCAGCGCATCCATTACCCGGGCGATATCGATCTCGTTCGGGCAGCGCGTGCCGCAGGTCTCGCAGGCGGCGCACAGCCAGATATCGTGGCTGCTGAGCAGCCTCTCGCGCTCGCCCAGCTGCACCATGCGCAGCACCAGGTCAGGACCGTAGTCCATCTCCGTCGCGACCGGGCAGCCAGCCGTGCACTTGTGGCAGTGGTAGCAGAGCTGGATCGTCTGCTCGCTGAGCACACTGACCTGTTCGGCAAAAGCGGCGTCGAGATCGCTAGACCAGCTCATCGATCATCCCCAATATCTGTTCTGTGCGCCAGTTGTGCACCTGGCTGGCTTTATTCGGGCAGGCGACTACACAGGCGCCGCAGCTCTGGCACAAAGCGGCGTTCACCGTGGCAATGTTCCACACCGGATGGATGGAGCGCGCTCCGTAGGGGCAGGCTTTAACGCACGCTCCGCAGGCTGCGCACAGCTCGGCGATCACCGAGGCGACCAACGGTGAGGTGGTCATCTCGTCCTGCGAGAATAGCTGCAAAACCTTGGCGGCTGCCGCGCTTGCCTGGGATACGCTTTCAGGGATGTCTTTAGGTCCTTGCCCTGCCCCAGCCAGGAAAATCCCTGAAGTCAGGGTTTCTACTGGTCTTAGCTTGGGATGCGCCTCGTTGAAAAATCCCACGGCGTCGGTGCTGATGTGCAGGCGTTGGCCCAACTCCGCAGCATTTACCTGGGGAACCATCGGTGTCGCCAGTACGACCAGGTCGGCGGGAATCTCGAGGGCGCGTCCGCTCAACGTATCTGCCCCCCAGACGATCACCTTGTCCCCTTCCTGGAATATCTTGCTCACCTTACCGCGCAGGTAGATCGTTCCATATTCGCTCATCGCCCGCTGTACGTACTCGTCATAGCCCTTCCCTGCTGAACGAATATCGATATAGAAGGCGTAAGCCTGCCCATCGGGGACACGCTGGCGGTACAGCATGGCTTGTTTGGCGACGACCATGCAGCAAACCTTAGAACAATAAGCCACTCCCCGCTCCGGATCGCGCGATCCGGCACACTGCACGAAGACGACTTCCTGAGGGACTTTCCCATCCGAAGGACGGCGGATTTCTGCGCCCGGCGCAAGCATCCCCTCGAAGGTCAGCGCGTCGATCACATCCGGCAGCTCGCCGCCCCCATATTCAGCCAGCTTATTCAATGGATAGCTTTCCCAACCGCTGGCGACAACAATTGCCCCAACGTCGAATAGAAACTCCGTACCTGCTTCTTCCTGACCCTCTTTTACCTGCACGCGTGCCTGGAAGTTGCCTACGTAGCCGCTGACTTCCTTCACTTCAGCCTGGGTCAGTACTTGAATATTTGGGTGGCTGTTTACCCGCTCGACCCACTGCTGGAGCAAATCCGGGGCAGCCGCGAAATTGAGGTAGGTGCCGGAGAGGCGCGCCATTTTTCCACCGATCCGTTCAGCCCGCTCTACCAGAACGACCGGGTAGCCGGCATCCGCAACATCGAGTGCTGCTTGCATCCCGGCGATACCTCCACCGATCACCAGCATGCGCTTGGTCAGCGGCAGGGTAAGTGACGCCAGCTCTTCGTTTCCACCGACTTTCTCCACAATCGAGCTGGCAATATCCAGCGCTTTCTGGGTGGCTGCCTCTTTTTCTTGTTGGTGCACCCAGGAGACCTGCTCACGGATATTGGCAGATTCGCAGCGGTACGGGTTCAAGCCGGCGCTGGCAACCGTCCTGCGGAAAGTCGTTTCATGCATCGCCGGAGAACAGGCTGCCACGACCACCCCGTCCAGCTGGTATTTCGTGATGCTCTCTTTGATCAGCGCCTGCCCCGGGTCCGAGCACATGTATTTATAGTCAACAGCGAAAGCAACATCCGGGTCCTCGGATAATTGCTGGATGACTGCCGGTATATCTATAGTGCCGGCGATATTATGCCCGCAGTGGCAGACGAAGACGCCTATTCTTGGCATATTCTTCCCATCCGCCTCGGCCCAAATGGATCAGCCATCGATCGCCGCTTTCTCCAGGGTTGGCTCTCCAGCGCGCTGAAACAGCGTCAGTACTTTCGCGGCTGCCGCGCTGGCCTGGGCGACCGTCTCGGGGATATCCTTTGGACCCAGAGCGACGCCAGCCAGGAAAATCCCCGGTACATCGCTGAGCACCGGCTCCAGCTCTTCATCCCGGGCAGTGAAAAATCCCTGAGCGGTTCCAGCGAGGTGGTCGGTTCTCAAACCCAGCATCTCAGCGACCTGACCGCTGGTAATCCGCGGCAGGACCGCGGTTGCCAGTACCACCAGGTCAGCGGAGATTTCCACTGTCCGTCCGCTCAATGTATCCGCCCCGCGCACGGTCATCTGCCCATCCTCTGCGAAGATTTTGGACACTTTGCCGCGCAGGTACACGACCCCATCCTCTTCCATCGCCCGGTTGAGGAACTCCTCGTACCCTTTACCGCCGGCGCGCACATCGATGTAAAAGACGTATGCCTGACCATCGGGGACACGATGTTTGTACAGGATGGCTTGTTTTGCCGTATACATACAGCAAATTTTCGAGCAATAGGGCACACCCCGCTCCGGATCGCGCGAGCCGCTGCACTGCACGAAGACCACTTCTTTCGGTACCCGGCTGTCCGAGGGGCGCTGCACCTTGCCTGCCGTCGGCCCGCTGGCGGCTAAAAGCCGCTCGAAGGCCAGTCCATCGATGACGTCCGGCAGGCGTCCTCCACCATATTCAGGAAGGCGGGATTGCGGGAAAAGGTCGTAACCGGTGGCAACGACAATCGCGCCGACCTGTTCTTCGACCACCTCATCGGTCTGGTCCCAATCGATTGCGCCGGTCGGGCAGAACTTGGCGCAAGCGCCGCACCTGGGTTGGGCGGGGTTGCCCTTTTTATCGACTGCTGGCAGCCGCCCGGCTGCAATGTCCCATTTGCTCTGCAGGTAGCGGCAGTTTTCTGCGTCGATCACTGGCTTATTTGGGACAGCCTGGGGTGAGAGCGTATAAATGACTTTGCGCGTCCCAATCCCGCGTTCAAAGACTGACTCCACTTTGAAGGGGCACTTCTCCTGGCAAACCCCGCAGCCCGTGCACACTTCGCGGTTCACGTAGGCGGCTTTCCGGCGGATGCGGACGGTAAAATCACCCGCCCCGCCATTTTTTGAACCGCGCTCGCACGCCTCTATTTCGCTGTACGTATACAGGCGGATATTCTCGTGGTGACCCACTTCGACCGTCCGCGGAGTCATGATGCACTGCGAACAATCCAATGTTGGAAACGTCTCAGAAAGCTGGGCCATATGCCCACCGATGGATGGCTCTTTCTCAACCAGGACAACTTCGTAGCCGCTGTTGGCAATATCCAGAGCTGCCTGGATACCAGCAATCCCAGCACCGAGAACGAGAGCCCGTTTAATCATCTGAGTATCTTTCTATTTCCACCATCTACTTACCAGCCATTATGTCGAAAGTGGGACTGCCCGCTCATTAAATAGCGACCGGGGATCGATGTAATGACTTTCCATTCCCCATTCGCTAGGGGATACTCCGAGCGCCACCGCCATTAATTGGGTGAAATACAATACGGGTATAGAGGTATTCCCAGGCATCCCTTCGCGCTGTGCAAAATCCAAATTAAATTGGCAAAGCGGGCAGGCGGTTACGATTGCCTGAGCACCGTGGCGCTGTGCGGATCCCAGTATCTCTTTCGCCAGCTTCTCGGGAAGCTCGGGTTTGCTCACCGCCAGATACGAGCCGCAGCATTCGACCTGGTAAGGAAAATCAACTACCTCGCAGCCCAAGGCAGCCAGGCAATCGTGCAGGATCCTGGGCTCTTCAGGGTTATCCAGGCCAATCTCGGCTTCCGGGCGGAGCAGCAGGCAGCCGTAATAAGGAGCAACTTTAAGCCCGCTGAGAGGCTGCTGAACCCGTTCTTTCAATGCCTCCCAACCCAGGTCATCGCGCAGCAGCTCCAAAAAGTGGCTTACCCGGGTCTTGCCCAGGTAGGGCTCCTCGGTAAACCAGTTGATGCGTTCCAGCATTTCAGGCTTTTGAGCGAGGAGGACCTGAGTCCGTTTGAGCACGTGGAAACATACCGCACACAGGGTGGTCACGTGGCTGCCAGCTCCTTGCGCCTGCACCAGGAGCCGGGTGGGCGCAATCAGCGCCATCGTATTGTCCATAGATAGGGGGAATGTCGCACCACAGCATTGCCACTCAGGCAGCTCGATGAACGTCATATCCAGCGCCTGGGCAACGGCACGTCCGGAGCGATCGTAACCCGCCGCCTTTGTCGATAAGGTACATCCAGGGAAATAGGAGACCGTCATAAATTTGATTTCTTCTTTCCGGTGTGCGCGATCCTCGACCTCAACCGTCTTTACAGTCTAGGCCGTATATTTGCGAAATCCGCCGATCCAGGCAAGCTGAGGCAGCTCGCCCACCCGCTCGGAGTCCAGCGCATCCAGCTCGATTGGGTTGCAGCCGCGCTCTGAGGCAACCTCACGCAGCGCTTCCATGATCCTGGGTAGGTCGATGCCTTTCGGACAGCGGGCGACACAGGTCAGGCAGGCCGCGCAGGTCCATATCGTTTGTGATTCCAGCACGTCCTCGAAACCCAGCTGGACGAAACGGATGACCTGATTGGGGAGCAGGTCCATGCTGAATGCCACCGGACAGCCGGCGCTGCACTTTCCGCACTGGTTGCAGGCAAGCAGCGTTTCGCCGCTGATAGATTCGACCTGGCGTACAAACTCCCCACGGACCGTCGCAGATGAAATCCTGGTTCGCATAGATGCCCACCCTACTCAATCTGCAAAAATTGATACACTTAGTACTCATTATCTTACAATTTGTGATGTTTTTCACCTGTATATCATCCTGTAGGTAGTGGTAGTTTGTCATCCCGAAATGTGACGAACTGCCTCTATGAATCAAAAAGCTGCCTCTGCCATCTCCCGGTAGAAGCAGCTCCTGGAAAGATCAATCGGGAATTAATCTATTCAGTGATCGTAATTATTACTCCACCGTCCCGGTCATAATCGCCCTCTTCACCTCACCGATTGCTTTGGTAATCTCGATCTCGCGCGGGCAGGCTACCGTACAGTTAAATATGGTATGGCAGCGGTAAACGCCGAATGCGCTGTTCATTACCTGCAGCCGTTCCGATGTGGCATGGTCGCGGCTGTCGAAAATGAAACGGTGGGCATTGACGATCGCGGCTGGACCCAGGTACTGGTCATTTGCCCAGAATGAAGGGCAAGAGGTTGTACAGGCTGCACACATTATGCATTTGGTTGTATCGTCATAACGCAGCCTTTGCTCTGGTGATTGCAGCCGTTCCCGGACTGGAGGGGGGTCGTCATTGACGAAATACGGTAAAACCGTCTGAAAGTTTTCGAAGAATGGCTGCATATCTACGATCATGTCCTTAATCACCCGCAAGCCCAACAGCGGCTCGACGGTGATCTTATTGCCGCCTAAATCCTTCACCAGAACTTTACAAGCCAGGCGGTTGCTCCCGTTGATCCGCATGGCGTCGGACCCACAGATGCCGTGGGCGCATGAACGCCGGAAAGTCAATGAGCCGTCCTGGTATCCTTTAATATTCTCGAGCAGATCGAGCACTCGGTCTGTGGGCTCTGCTTCGAGCTTGTAGGTCACGTAGTGCGGCTTTTTATCCACCTCGGGGTTATAACGCAATATTTTCACCTTGACGAGCATAGGGCCTCCCTTAGTAGGTGCGCTCTTTGGGTTGGTATTTGGTAATAACGACCGGTTTATATGCGAGCTGAATGCCTTCCGGTGTAACCTTGGCAATGGAGTGTTTCAACCAATTCTCATCGTCGCGCTTTGGAAAATCCTCACGGGCATGTGCGCCGCGGCTTTCAGTGCGCGCCAGCGCTGAGAAAGTGGTCACCTCTGCCAGGTCGAGCAGGTTGCTGATTTCCCAGGCGTTTAGCAGGTTGGTATTGAACACCTTTCCACAGTCATCGAGGCGGATGTAATGAATACGTTCTTTCAACTCGTGAATTTTATCCAATGCCAGCTGCATACCTGCAGCATTGCGGAATAATCCTACTTCATCCATCATCAAGCTGCGCATTTCATTGGTAATGTCAGCGATTCTCTCGCTGCCTTCGGTGCATTTTCGCAAATCATCCAGCTGGTTACGGGCAAAGTCGTCCGCATCTTTCGGCAGCTGTGGAAGCGAGGCTTCCTCGACGAAGTCCGTGGCGCGCAACCCAGTATGTTTGCCAAATACGATCAGGTCGAGCAGCGAGTTCGTTCCCAGGCGGTTAGCGCCGTGTACCGAGACACAGGCGCATTCGCCAGCCGCGTATAATCCGGGCAGCACGCTATTCTTTTCATCGATTAGCACTTCGCCGAACATATTCGTAGGGATACCTCCCATTGCGTAATGTGCGGTAGGCTGGACGGGCATCAGCTGGGTGACCGGGTCAATCCCCAGGTACGTCCGGTTGAAATCGACGATATCGGGCAGCTTAGCCATCAGCTCTTCTCCGGTAGTGCGGTAAGGGCTGCCATCTGGACGGGTACGACCGTCCAATGCAGCGTACTTATTGACCGTCTCCGGGCGCATATCCAGGTACAGGTATTTCTGGTTATTGATCCCGCGGCCCTCGCGCATCTCCAGGTACATGGCGCGGCTGATTACGTCGCGGGAGGCCAGGTCTTTGACCCTGGGGGCATAGCGCTCCATGAATCGCTCCCCATTATTGTTGACCAGGATCCCCCCTTCTCCCCGTACACCTTCGGTGATCAAAATTCCCAGCTTAAAAATACCAGTTGGGTGGAACTGGAAGAATTCCATATCCTGCGCTGGGATGCCGCGCCGCAGAGTCACTGCAATGCCGTCTCCGCTGCACGCATATGCGTTCGACGTAATTTCCCAGATTCGTCCATGCCCGCCTGTGGCGAAAATTGTGGCTTTGGTGTGGAAAACGTGCAGCTCGCTGGTTGCCAGCTCGACCGCCACCACCCCTGCGGCAGCCCCGTTTACCACGAGCACGTCCAATACCTGGAACTCATCGAAGAAAGTAACATTATTCTTGATGCATTGTTGGTACAGGGTCTGCAAGATCATGTGACCCGTGCGATCAGCCGCATAGCACGAGCGGCGCACCGGTTTACCGGTAATATTGTTCGTGTGCCCGCCAAATGGCCTTTGGGCAATTTTCCCATCTGGAGTGCGAGAGAATGGCAATCCCATATGTTCCAGGTCGATCACCGCTTGAATTGCTTCATTGCACATGAACTCGATAGCATCCTGGTCTCCAAGGTAGTCGCTGCCTTTAATCGTGTCATAGGTATGCCAATCAGGATGATCCTCTTCCAGGTTGCCCAGGGCAGCTCCCACCCCACCCTGTGCAGTACCCGTATGCGACCGGGTAGGATATATCTTGCTGATAACAGCTATACGAGAGTTGCGCGAAGCGTAGAGAGCAGCCATCAGCCCGGCTCCGCCTGCCCCCACGACTACAATATCAAATTGATGTACATTCATTCAATGACTCCTTCAAATCCCATAAGGGCGTGGTACTGAGAATATTTCTCATCGACCGGAAAAGTGCTCCCTGGCTGTAGTGGGCATACCTTAGCCGGGCTTATAAGTAAAGATTACATAAACTGCTACGATCAGCGTGAAAAGCCAGAGTAAGAAGATCAGGCCGCGCAGCAATGGTCTCCAGAAAGAAGGTTTGGTGTAGTCCTCAACCACCACACGCAGTCCATTAAATCCGTGGCTGACGCCAAAAACGATGATTAATATCTCAATGATCTGCCAGAAAGCATTCATCCAGTAAGGAACCAGGTCAGGTATCTCACTATTAACGACGTGGTTCGGGTTCGGGAAGAACGTCCAGCGCATCAGAGTCGGCAGATCCATCTGAGTGCGCGCTCCCAGGATTAAGGCTGCTGCTACTCCGATAAGCGCCAGCAAGAGTAATGCCAGGCCTGAGATCCGGGTAAAGATCCACATTAAGTATTCAAAAGTAAATCCGGGCTGGACTATTCGCGTTCGCATGGCCCCACCTCCTCAGCTCTTGGTCAGTGTTCGCATGATGATCACTCCCGCTGTCAGCCCGAAAATCGGGATGAAAATTATCCATTGCACCCAGATCGCCTCACGCTGGTACTGCAGGTATTTTGGCCAGACGTCCAGAATGATTATCCGGGTGCCATTGATCGCATGGTACAGAACGATGAATACTACAAGAATTTGGAACGCGGACGATTCATAGATCTTATTCAGGTTGATCGCCCAGCTGCTCCCCAGCTCCTGGGTAAAAAATGAAGCCATAACATGCAATCCGACGAATAGCAGGATCGCAAGACCGGTGATCCGGTGCAAGATCCAGGCAAACATTGGACCACCGCCCTGGTACTTCAAACCGTTCATCACGCCTACACCGTTACGCTTGCTCATTGGTACCTCCTCGAAGTTAGAATATTCGCCAAGGCAAGATAATAGTGCATCGACCAGTTTTCAGATTCGGAACCATCAATAACAGAAACTCGGGTCGTCAAATAGTATATCGCGGGTAAGGGTTTAGTGGAGAGGCCTTCCGACCGTGCATCCTGGTATCTTTTCTGCCAGGAGGGTTAATTATAGACCAACCATGCCAATATTCTTGCCTGCCGTCATCCTCTAAAGCTTAACTATCGCTAAGTCTGGACGTTCTTCCCTGCAAAGTCAGGGTAAAATATTGTCCGGTTCAAAATTTCACATATCAGGCTGGACTTTCTTCAGGAGGGGTGGATGGCAGGATCACATGAATTAGAGCGCAGGGATTTTGTTAAAGTCGTTGTAGTAATCCTTGGTTCAGTGATGGCGGGGACGATAGCCATTCCCGCTATCGGTTACGTAATTTACCCTGCCACCAAAATAAGCCAGGCCGATGCCTGGATCCCAGTCGGACCGGTTACAAACTTTCCACCCGAAATGCCCACTCTGGTTACTTTCACCCGCACCCGCGAAAATGGCTGGGAAAGGACGGTCAACAGCTATGGGGTGTATGTCCTGAATCGAGGGCAATAGTACTTTTCTGGCTTTGTCGAATATCTGCACTCACCTGAACTGCCGGGTTTCCTGGAAGGACGACCAAGGGGAATATCTCTGCCCTTGCCACGCGGGGATATTCAATAAAATGGGCCAGGTAGTCTCCGGTCCTCCACCAAAGCCGTTACACGCCTACGAAACCAAAACCGAGAATGACGTCCTCTATATCCATTATGTCGAGGGGGGTGCATGACCTCAAAACTCTATTCCTGGCTGGACGAGCGTCTCGGACTGGAGACGATCTACAGCACGGTATTAGACCGCAAAGTACCCAAAGTCAACTGGTTCTATACGCTGGGCAGCGCAAGCCTTTTCTTATTCGCGATGCAGGTCGTAACTGGAATTTTCTTGACCATCTATTACGTCCCCTCACCCGAGATGGCTTATAACAGCATCCAGTATATTATGAACGGGGTAGCCTTTGGCTGGCTCATCCGGGGCATCCACCATTGGGGCGCTAACCTGATGGTAATCTTCGTTTTCCTGCACATGCTGCGCACTTTTTTCTTTGCATCTTATAAATACCCGCGTGAGCTTACCTGGATTACAGGCGTCGTGCTTCTCCTGCTCACACTTGGCATGGGGTTTACCGGCTACCTGCTCCCCTGGAACCAGCGCTCTTATTGGGCGACGACCGTGGGTACGGCAATTCCGGGGACGGTTCCATATATCGGTTCATTTATCACACGCATCTTGCAAGGAGGTACCGATCTCAGCGCGGTCACGCTGGCGCGCTTCTTCTCATTCCATATCTGGTGGCTGCCAGCTGGGATTATTACCTTGATCAGTGTTCATCTCTACCTGCTGATCCGTCTCGGCATCAGCTCGATCCCCAAGAAGGACGATTAGGCATCCTGGAGGCAGAAGATGAACCAAGATCAAAAGAAAGAAATCCAGGAAAAGTACTACCAGGAAAAACAGCACGGAGTGAAATTCTGGCCCGATATTATCTTTAAAGATGTGCTGGTCTCTTTCGCTATCTTCCTGCTTTTAGTCGGTCTGGCGACTTTTATTGGCGTGGCAAATGAGCCGCCAGCGGATCCCAACGATGCCGCCTATATCCCGCGACCCGAATGGTACTTTTTATTCTTGTTCCAGATGTTAAAGCTGTTTCCCGGCAAGTTAGAGTGGATCGGCGCAGTGGTTATCCCTACGGTTGTGGTTGGCTTGCTCTTACTGCTTCCCTTCTACGACCGCAGCCCATTTCGCTACTGGAAGAAACGCATATTTGCCATCGTGGTTGTCAGCCTGGGGACCTTGGGGATTATTGCCCTGACCATCTGGGCAGTCGTGACCACTCCGCCTCAAGAGCAAGTGGTAGTAGCTGGCTCGATATCTGAGAGAATATCGCAGGGAGAAGATCTGTTCGCCATCAACTGCAGCAATTGCCATGGAACGGAAGGCGAGGGCGGGGAAATTAAGGGCGTGGAAGGCCTGGAAGGTAAGGTCCTGCCGCCGGTCAACATTCACGATGTGATGTACGCTTTCACTGACGAAACCTTCCATAATATTATTGAATTGGGGCAGCCCGAACAAGGGATGCCTCCATTCGGGAAAGCGCAGGGCGGCGAGCTATCAAAGGATGAGATGGACTCGATCGTCACCTTCATGCGCTATACCTGGGATGACCGCGTGGAAAAACCTGCCGGCGCTGGTACGGGACAGTTAGTCCCTCCCCTTGGACCGAATGAGGTGCCCTCTTACGAGGTCCATGTGGAACCGCTGGTGAAGAGATACTGTGTTACCTGCCATCGCTCGGGGAAAAAGAATAATAACTATCTCATGGGTTCTTACGACGAGGTTATGAACTCGGGCGACGATGCGCCGAACGTCAAGCCTTTCGATCTCAACAGCAATATCATCCTGATGCTCAATCGGGAAACGATCGACGCGGGTGGGCCGATGCCTCCATCCAAGCCGCTCAAGCCCGAATATATCGAAATCTTTACCCGCTGGGTAGCAGGGGGAGCCCCCAATACCGCGGCCGACGCGGCGAAAGCCACTCTCCCCGCGCTGACCCCCCTGCCGGGGGCAGACGCCACACCTACACCGACGCCGTGAGGGAAATATGTTTATTTCTATTCACCTCAATCTGCCATGTGCTGGATGACCGCATCTCCAAATTCAGAGGATTTGAGCAAGGTAGCATTCTCCATGAGCCGGTGGAAATCATAGGTTACCGTCCTGGCAGTAATCGCCCCTTCCATGCCCCTGACGGTCAGGTCGGCTGCTTCCTGCCAGCCCAGGTAGCGGAGCATCATCTCGCCGGAGAGAATCACTGAGCCTGGGTTAACCATGTCCTTGTCGGCATACTTAGGCGCTGTACCATGCGTCGCCTCGAAGACGGCGTGTCCCGTCGCGTAGTTGATATTCCCGCCGGGGGCGATACCGATCCCGCCTACCTGGGCTGCCAGTGCGTCCGAAAGGTAATCTCCATTCAGGTTCATGGTTGCCAGCACATCAAACTCGCTGGCGCGGGTGATCGTCTGTTGGAAAACGATATCTGCGATGACATCTTTGACCAGCAATTTCCCCGATTGAAGGGCGGCACTTTGCTCCGCGTTGGCTTCATCTTCACCACGATCATACCGGCTGCGCTCCCATTGGGACCAGGTATAAACCTGGTCAGCAAATTCCCTCTCTGCCAGCTCATAGCCCCAATTGCGGAACGCACCTTCGGTGTACTTCATGATATTGCCCTTGTGGACTAAGGTCACACTCCGCCGTTTGTTCGCCAGCGCCCAACCCAGCGCAGCACGCACCAGCCGTTCAGTCCCCTCCCGGGAGATCGGCTTGAGCCCAAAACCGGCAGTCTCCGGGAAACGAATTTTTGCATACTCGCTTGGAAACTGCTCTTTTAGCAGCTCAAGAAATCGCTTAGCCTCCGGAGTGCCATATTCAAATTCTATGCCGGTGTAAATATCCTCTGTGTTCTCGCGGAATACAACCATGTCCACATTTTCAGGATGTTTGACAGGCGAGGGAACGCCCTGGAAATAACGTACCGGGCGCTGGCAAACGTATAGATCCAAAGCCTTGCGCAAGGCGACATTCAGGGAGCGGATACCACCCCCGATAGGGGTCGTCAGCGGTCCTTTAATCCCTACCAGAAACTCATGGAATGCGCCGACCGTTTCTTCCGGGAGCCAGGAGCCGAATTGGTTGAAAGCCTTCTCCCCAGCAAATACTTCCATCCAGTGTATTTTCCGTTTCCCGGCATAGGCTTTGGCTACCGCAGCATCCAGCACACGCACAGCAGCGCGCCAGATATCCCGCCCGGTGCCATCTCCCTCGACGAAAGGCAGGATTGGATTATCCGGCACCTGTAATTTGCCGTCCTGTATGGTGATCTTCTCTCCACCAGCCGGAACACGAACATTTTGATAGCCCATCGCCATCTCTCCCATTTCTCAGATATTTCCTTTAAAATTACACAAATAAATAGGACTTACATAATTCCTAATTGAATTCCCGAACCGGTGTACATCCTATCGACCGCAAATTATAGCAAATAGATCCTGAACAGGATAGCATGTGGGTGATTTCTCAGGCGAAGACCACGTATTGGCGCAAGAAGGCTTCCGTGGCTTGATAAAAGTGCTCGATCGATTCTGGTTTACGAAATCCGTGTCCTTCGCCGGGATAGACGTGATAGATGTGGGGGACGCCTCGCCGGCTGAGAATCTCGACGATCTCATCCGATTGCTGGCGGGGAACGACCCGGTCGATTTCTCCCTGAAAAATGGCAAGCGGGTCCTGGATCTGCGCGGCATAAAATATTGGTGAGCGCTGCCGGTAGACCTCCGCGGCTTCGGGGAAGGGGCCGAGCAGGCTGTCGGAGTAATGCGCTTCGAACTTGTGTGTATCAGCCACCAGGGTAAGCTGGTTCGAGATGCCGTAGAGGCAAACACCAGCCTTGAAAAATCCAGGAAAATTAACCAGCGCCTGGAGGACAGTATATCCACCGGCACTGCCGCCCATGATGACCGTTTTTCGAGAGTCGATTTCCCCCTGCTGCGCCAGGTAAGCAGCGCCGCTGATCGAATCTTCGACGTCGTATATACCCCAGTTGCCGCGCAAGGCATTCCGGTAAGCGCGGCCGTAGCCGCTGCTCCCCCGGTAGTTGATATTCAGAACCGCGTAACCCCGGCTGGTGTAAAATTGCACCTCTGGATCGAAGCGCGCAAACCGTTGGCTGGTTGGTCCTCCATGCACCATGACGATCAGCGGCGGCTTTCCGACGCCATCGTAGAGAGGGTGATTGGGCCGGTAGAACAGTCCGTGGACAGAATCACCGTCCTGCGCCATCCAGGTCAGCGGGGTTGACGCTGAATAGTAATTGGCAGGCAAATCTTCGGTAGTCGAGCGGCGCCGGACGCGGAGCGACCTTGCCTCGACCTGATAGCTCAGCAGGCGCGGCGGCATTCGATCACCCGAGGCGATTAGGGCAAGCTCGAGCGGATTGTCCTTTCTCGGGCAAACGCTGATTTGATCCAGGTATGTGTACTCCTCCCCAATTTCTAACTTTTCCTCCGCTCGAGCAGAGAGGTCGCTGCGCCATAAGGTGATCCGTCCGTCTTGATTGCGTAAAAAGAATATCCACCGGCTGTCCGGGCTAAATGCATAGGTCCGCATCCCTTGGATCCAGGCTGGAAGCCCGTGTTCCGCAGGCGTATCGGTTAGCTGCCTGGAGGCGCCGCTGGCGAGATCGTGCAGGTAAAGCTGCCACCAACCGGTCTCGTCGGAAACATAAGCCAGGTGATGTCCATCGGGAGAAAACTCGGGCTGGAAGATCGAGATATCCGGACCGCCTGCGATGGTTTCTATTTGCTCGAGGACGGGCAGCCCGCCTGTCCTTTCTCGCAGCACACCCGTGCGAAGCTCGGTTTCATCCCATGGCATGTTGGGGTGGTTCCACGCAATCCAGGCAATCCGGGCTTGCCCAGACTCGATTTGCGGCTGCCAGACCGGCTGCATATAAAAATCGTCGCCGCTCACCAGTTTCTGAGGCCAATATTTTCCATGGATATCGACGATTGCCAGACAATCCTCTCCCTGGTAGGAATGAACATAGAGAAGCCAGCGCCCGTCGGGGGAGAGAGAAGGAGAGGCAGCCCGCCCGAAGGCTGGAGTCACTGCAGCGGCTGTCCCCGCCTGTACCGGCTGCTTGTAGACACATCCCGATTCTTCTTCGATAAAAAATACCTGCCCATGCCCAACACAGAAGTCGCCGCCCCCATAACCGACTGAGGCGTGGACTGATAAATCGCTGTTCATGTCGCGCGCCGCCCCTCCATCGCTTCCCTCAACCACCAGAACACTCCGCCCCCCGCGCCCTTCCAGCCAGACCAGATCCCCTCCTTCATCCCAGGCGATGCCTTCAAAATCCAGGCTCTCCGCAATCCTTCTAGGCGAGATTGGGCTCTTCCAGATTCCATATTGAAGACGAGCTTTTCTGCTCCGGCATTTCAAGCTCCTGGCTGAATCTGAACGGAAAATCTTCGGGTTAAAGTTCTTTACAATGGAATGAGCGACGGTGGATGGGTGAGGACCCTAACCGGGACAGCGCCTGGCGGTGGGAGAGGGTACCATAGCCTTTATGCTGTGCAAAACCATAACCAGGATATTCTCCGTCAGCCCGTCTCATCTCAGCATCTCTGGCAGTTTTTGCCAGTACAGACGCGGCGGCGATGCTCAGCGAGCAGACATCTCCTTTGACGATAGCAATCTGCGGCAAAGGACACTCGCCTAATATCAAGAAATCCACCAACAGGAATTCGGGGAAATATACCAGGTTTTCCAATGCGCGGGTCATAGCCACGCGGGTCGCATGCAAAATTCCCCACTGATCGATCTCCGCTGAAGTAGCCCAGCCGATGCCCCAGGCGAGAGCCTGATCGCGGATCCTTTTCGCCCAAAAAAGCCGCGCAGACGGCGTCATCAGTTTTGAATCGCGGACTCCTGAGAGAGCTGAGTGAATTTCTGACCGAGGGGGCAAAATCACCGCTCCCGCTGCGACCGGTCCAGCCAGGGCACCGCGGCCAGCTTCATCCAGCCCGGCGACGGCAGAATAGCCGGCCTGCCAGAGGGGCAGCTCATATCCGAGATCAGGCCAGGTGGACCTATTTGCCGGATCCATCGGGATGATTATATCTATGGTAATAGCCGTTTTTCCGGATGCGGAGCAAGTCGAGCGCCATTTTAAATGAATCCGGCACCACCCGCACTTTGCTGTCCGAGTTGAAATACCACGGGATTGGTACTTCGATAATCTTATACCCATGCTGCCTGGCAATATAGAGCACCTCTACATCGAAAGACCAACCTTGAACGGTCAGGCAAGGGAAGATAGCCTCGGCAACCGGAGCTCGCCAGCACTTGAACCCGCATTGAGTATCCTCAAGACCGGGCAAAGCTAATAAGCGGATCATTGTATTGAAAACTCTGCCAACGAGGTGCCGGTAGGGTGGCTCGTTATAACGGACAGACCCGGCGGCCTCACGCGAGGCGATGGCAATATCAAATGAGGTTAATGCTGGCGGCAGAAAACGATTGATTTCCGTAATAGGCATCGAAAAATCAGCATCCGCCATAAAACGGAATTCCCCCGTGGCGGCAAGCATCCCCCGCTTCACTGCCAGACCTTTCCCCCGTTCTTTCTCCTGCAGCACGCGCACAATTGGATGGCGTAATGCGTACTCTTGGGCTATCGCATAGGTGCGATCCTGGCTGCCATTTTCAATGACCAGGATCTCTACCTCATACGCTTGGTTTTGCGAAAAATTGACCGCCTGCTCCAGGGTACCGGGCAGACGGTGTTCTTCATTAAATGCGGGAATGATCAGGCTTAAAAATGGATTTCCCAAACCAGGGGTCTCTTTGTGGTAGGATCACGAAGTTGCCAATATAAATACCACAAAAACCCCTAAAATTACAACATCTAACAGGACCAATAAGCCTAAAACGATCAATTGGCTCTTTGTAAAGGGAACACCTCTCAGGATCGGGGCTTCACTTTGATCGTAAATCACAGTGGGGTTCTGCCGAAAAGATTTTTCTGGAGGTACATCTTGGAAGGAAAATGCATCGCGGACTTCTTCAACCGGTTTTCCAGCGTTTCCACCCGCTTTTCCACCAGCCAGGACGTCCACAATGTGCTGCACGCCTTCCCGATCGATTTGGACGATATCCTGGGCAAGGCTTGCTGTGAAGCGATCCAGAGCATCCACCATGACGATACGGATCGCGGCCCGGATCGCATCGACATGAATCCCGGGATCGGAAAATACCAGCACCGGCTCGACGTGGTGGACATGCAAATTCCGAGTGACCAGGTAGGTTTCAACGGCGCGCGCCATGAGATGAGCCCTGGTCATCAGATTCGGTTTAGCAACCCGGTAATGCTGGGATCCCTCATCCAGCAGCTCCCAGTTGTCCTCTTTGGCGCGATATACCCCTTTGATCGAGCTGGCAAGCAGCACCCATATCCCGGAAGGGCCAACCAGCACCAGCGGAATGGGCACGTCCAGCCCTTCTAGCTGCACTTGCTGTAATACAGTATATTGATTATCGAGCACACGCTGTAAGGAGCTTGTAACAGCATTGTTGGCTGAGCGATCTACTTGATCGTTTACCGTTGGTAGAATCCCTTTTATGATTGAAAAGATCCCCGACTTCTCTTCAGGTTCTCCAGCAGATGACAGGTCAATTACTTTCATGTAAGCCTCCCGGTGGCGATACTCCAGCCTCTATCAAAAAAATGAGCCAGATCACGCTTACTCTGAACAACCGGAAAAATTAAATCCACTCCGGATCCAGACAGACAGTTGCAAGAGATGCAGCTTGCATGCCATTATCCTGGTTTGTATGCTAAGCAATTCGCCGACAGAAATATTATTTTCGCCGTGTCAGCATACTGCGAATTGCTCATAGTGATTGGCCGAATTAAACATTAAGGATTGTAAAGATACTTTCGGCCAATCACATAGCTGGATTATATGCCAAGCGAAGGAGGATGAAACTTACAATTTAGTCGGAATATTATAGTCAAGTTCTCAAATAACCGGCACGTTTTTCAGACAATCCTGGTCTGACTCCTGGTCATCTGTAACCAGGATTTCGCTTCCATTTTTCTTAATTAATTTAACCTGGGATGAGATTTCGAAGGTGCTTGCCAGCAGCGGGATGCGCCTGCCCGAGTAATATTTTTTTCCTGAATTCAAATGCTCGATTAATGCTTCCCGGTCTAATAGTATGTAATCTGAAAAGGTCGGCCCGCGGCGAAGATAAGTACGCACCCATTCAACCTGCCCATCCGGTCGGTAATGAACGGCCTCTACCACGCCGTCATACTTTACTTTCGCCATAAGGCATGCTCCTCTGGGTGTGATGCTTACTGTTGTAAGGAATGACCGCTAACACCGCCCAATGATCGCCATGGTCGGGGCGGGCGGACTCGAACCGCCGACCCCCGCGTCCCAAACGCGGTGCGCTACCGGACTGCGCTACGCCCCGAGTGTGAAGAGTATAATCTGTTTGCGCACAATACGTCAAGGCAATGTTTATGACCCCCAACCCCTACAACCTGGCTATGCTCTACCACACCCATCACGGACTGCATGACGAGGACCTCCCCTTTTGGATGGCTCTCGCTAATCGGTACGGCGATCCAATTTTGGAGCTGGGCTGCGGCACGGGCCGCGTGCTTACACACCTTCTCGCAGCCGGCAGGCAGGTCGTGGGCCTGGATAATGACCTGGCAATGCTGACTACCCTCATTCAGATCCACCGGAGCCATGGTACAGACCAATTGCTCGTTTTTCAAGCCGATCTAACCGCTTTTCACCTGAACTGTGGCTTCGGATTGATATGCCTGCCATGCAATACGTTCAGCACCCTGGAGAGCACCGGGCGCCATAAGCTCTATTCGCTGGTGAAACAGCATCTTCGATCGGGCGGCTGTTTCGCTGCCAGCTTGCCAAATCCTGCGCTCTTAGTCCGCTTACCCCGCAAATCGGATTCAGAGCTGGAAGACACTTTTCCACACCCACTCGACGGCGAACCTGTCCAGGTGAGCAGCTCCTGGAGCCGTGATTCGCATTCCTTCAGGCTTTCCTGGCATTACGACCACCTGTTGGCAGACGGTTATGTGGATAGGGCTTCAATCACGACGACCCACCAAATCATTCCCCTGCAAAACCTGCTGGGAGAGCTCGACGTGCATGGACTTGAGCCAGCCGGTGTATATGGAGATTTTGATTTCTCGCCCTATTCTGAGGACTCTCCAAATCTGATCCTGCTGTTAGCTCCGCAAAAATAGGTTTTATCAATATTATCGCAGAGAGGTCGCTCTATTTTTTCAGTTCAATAGCGGAGCAACGCGCCAATATCGCTAAAACCTGCCGGGTTGTGGTCACCGTGTACGACTTCCACTTCGCCTCCTGAGGTAAGCACCTGCCGGACCGCCTCTTCAACTGCATCGGGAACATCCCCAAATTTGCTCCCGCAAAACGGGCATATTTCCATCTCCTTAACGGTGATAAAACCGCAGCCCTGGCAGCGCTGACCCGGGGCGCGATACCCTTCCTGGATAACGAGGGTTTGTACCCTGCCTCCCCGGACTGCTTCCAGGGTATCATCCATGGTTTGAACAGCGCCACGGTGCTTGGCCGAGCTCGTAACCAGCGCTTCGACCAATTGATCTTCGCGTTTCCTCTCTGCAGCCTCTCCCACGCGCAGCGACCGCTCCAACACCTCATTTTGTGAAGCGGTCATGCTCATAGGAAATGTGCCAACAACAAGGCTTTGCCAGGTTTTCGGCAGCTGGCTTCGGAAAAGAGCAACAGTATCGTCTGCTCCGCCGATTAATATGCGCCGCACGTTGTTTGCGGAAAAAAACTCGGTTGCAAATCCCACGGTTTCTTTGATATTTCTATCGGTTATTTCGTCCATATGGTCGGTCTGGCCGGCCACCCCGCCTCGCCGTCCTGTGGCCTGAGACCCGCCTCCGCGCTTCGTGCGCCGGATGCTCTCTCCCAGGACGCCATCTCGCTCCTGGAGCTCTCCTAATTGGAATGAGAACAGGCGAGCGCCCTGTTTATCCACTAGAACTACGCCGTAGCCGCCATAAAAATCCAGCAGATCGAGAAGTGGTTTGACGAACGGCTTATCGCTCACGCGTACACGGCTGCGAATGTTGAGCTGCAGCGTGTAAACTTTGAAATAATCCTCTTCGGCACAGGAAAAAAGCACCACGCTCCTGCCCGACCAATCATGCTCGCGATCAAAATAGCGCAGAACAGCAGCTACATCCTCAGGTAAATCAATTTCTTTGAGCATACTGCGCAGGCGAAGTTTGTATGCATCGGCATTGCCCTCGGCTGGATCCGTGCTCAGGTATACGCTGAGCACCGGCGCATTTGGCGTGTAATTGAGTAAATCCCTGAGATCATGATCAGTGAACATAGCCTCCTCCTGAAGTATGGTTATCGAGTGTTGATCGTGGTCCGGGCTTATATCTTTGCAGGATAACTAATTGTCAGGTCGTTTGTCCAGTACTGCCTCCAGTTGTAGCTGATCTCCATCCCGTAATACTGTCAAGGTTACTTTATCCCCTGGACTTTTATTCTCTACCAGATAGCTGATCAAGTCATTATAAGTCCGTACAGGCACCTGGTCGATTGCGACGATCAAATCTCCCCCGCTCAATAAGTTAGGGTCGTCGGTTGGGTTGGAGCCTGCGCGGATACCGGCTTTGTCAGCAGGGCCGCCGGCAGTTACGCCGGTAATGTATACGCCCGTAGGGCGCGATAAGCCCAATGCCTCACTCATCTTCAGGGTTAATTCGTCAATACTGGTAATTCCCAGGTAGGGATAAGCGTATTTTCCGGAAGCGATCAAATCCGGGGTGACCCGCTTCATAACATTCACCGAGATAGCAAATCCGATCCCGGAATTAACCGGTTCACCGCTCGTGGAATAGTTGGTCGTACGGATGGCTTCATTGATGCCAATCACCTCGCCGTCGAGATTGAGCAAAGGGCCACCCGAGTTTCCCGGGTTGATCGCAGCATCCGTCTGGATAATATCACCAGCGGAGAATGTGCCCCCTTCCCCGGTATCGTGGAAAGAGCTTAAGGTCCGTCCCAAACCGGAGATGATGCCAATCGTCATCGTCCCTTCTAGCCCGAACGGATTCCCGATCGCGATGACCGTTTGGCCGACCTGTACCTTATCCGAGTCACCTAAAGGTAGAGGCACTAATTCTTCCGCAGGGGCATCCACAGCGATGATTGCCAGATCAGAATCCAGGTCCTGGCTGATCACCTCCCCATGCGCTTTAAAGCCGGAGGCAAAACCGACCTCTAAATCCTGCACCCCTTCGACGACATGGTAATTCGTCACCACATGTCCTTGCTTATCCAGAACAAAACCTGATCCCAACCCGCCTCCATCCTGGGTTGAGACACGTACCGATACCACGCCAGGATTGATTTTCTTGTAGAGCTGGATGAGGGTATCTTGCTCCGAGAGGGAATCCAGGACGTTAACCTGGGGTAAGGCTGCGCTTTCTTGGGTAGCGCCGCTCGCGAATTGAGCCAGGGTTGGCTGCACGACCTGTATAACCTGGGTCGGCATCAAAGGCAGAGCTGCATTTTTACCGTCTCGAATCCCAGCCAGGCCCAGACAGGCCAGGCTGACCAATCCAACGATGATCACCACCGATAACAAACCGACTGTTTTCTTCATGACAGCTCCTGTAAAAATTACCAGCCAGGCATTAAGTAAAAAATGGCTATCCCAGCTTTGCTAATTGTTGGAATAATTCCTTCTGCTTTTCTGTTAATTCGCGGGGGATGTTGACTTTTACCCGGACGTATAAGTCACCGTGCTGGTCAGGCGACTTTAACAGGGGCAGCCCTTTCTTTGCCAGGCGAAAAGTCTGACCAGGCTGGGTCCCGGGAGGTATAGAGAGCACAACTTTACCGCTCAGCGTCTCGACTTCGGTTTTACCGCCTAATACTGCAGTAAGCAGGTCGATGGGCACTTCCATATACAAATCATTGCCTTTCCTTTCATAAACCGGGTCATCTGCCACTTTGATTACCAATAAGAGATCAGCTTTCTGCTCAGGCGTACCTGCCGGTACCACTTGAGGCACGCGTACTTTGGTTCCCGTCCGGGCACCTGGAGGTATTTTTACTTCAAGGCGGCGACCATCCAGCTCCAATAATCGTTTACTCCCATGGTAGGCCTCATACAAGCTAATTTCAACTTCCTGCTCGTAGGATTGCGGGGGAGCCGGCTTGCTGCGGTAGACTTCCTGCCGGGCACGCGTGCGGCTGCTTCCCGCTGCTCCGCCAAATATCCGGTTGAAGAATTCCGAGAAACCGCCGCCCAGGATATCATTAATATCCCCATACTCAACATGCACATTCCCGCCAACCGGTCTACTGGTATACCAGTCTTCCCAATTAAATCCACCCGGAGATCCGCCGTGCTGCTGGTACTGGTTATAAGTCTCGCCTAATTGATCGTATCGGCCTCTCTTCTGCGGATCGCTGAGCACCTGGTATGCCTCATTGATTTCTTTGAACTTTTCTTCTGATTGCTTATTGCCAGGATTGCGATCGGGGTGATATTTCATCGCCAGCTTCCGATAAGCGCGCTTGATTTCCTCTTCGCCAGCCTTGCGATCAACCCCCAGGGTTTTGTAATAATCTTGGTAATCCATTTTTTCTTATAACCCAATTACTGATTCTATGCTAGTAGAGCGGGCAAAGTCAAGCGATTTTCAATATTATTACCTAACTCTAAGACAATTAAGTGCTTTTGCGGAATGATGTCTCCACGATTCGCCTATTAAAAGGCTCTTGCCAGTGCAAACCGCCATTTCAGGAAGGATAGTATTCAAAATACTTGCAGTGATTTGCTCGCTATATCGTAAACACCTATGAATTTTGTAATGTTTACGCAAGAAAGATTTACTACGTCTCCCGCTTTTCATCCATCCGTGCTATGATTGCCAGCATGCGCACGCCCCCTGAACGCATCCTGGTGGTAGAAAATGACCCAGACGTCATTGATTTGATTGCCCGCCAGACTTTACAGGCCATGGATTTCCGTGTTGAGATCTCCCAGGGTGCTCCCGAAGCGATTCAGCAAGCGGCACGCTATTCCCCTGACGTAATCATCGCCAATTTGAACCTTCCCGGGTTGAGTGGTAAAGATCTCCTGGTAGCGCTTAATTCCCAGGGGCTGGAAATACCGGTAATCGTCTTAGCCCAGAAAGGGATGGAAGCCGATATTATCCAGGCATTCCGCCTGGGAGCATCGGATTATCTCCTCTGGCCAGTGCGTGAGGCAGAAGTTGTCTCAGCCGTCGAACGTGTTTTGAAACAAGTGCGTTCTCGCCGGGAGCGTGAAGCTTTAGCGAGACAGGTAAAACAGACGAATGAAGAGCTGCATCGCAGGGTGCGCGAATTAACCACGATCTTTGCAGTCGGCAAGGCGGTTACCTCGATCACCGATCAAAGCAAGCTGTTTGAAAAAATCCTGGAAGGGGCGGTATACGTTACCGAGGCGGATAGCGGGTGGCTCCTGCTGCGTTCTGAACAAAGCAAAGTATTTAACCTGGCTGCGCACCGCAACCTCCCAAAGGTGATCGCAGACAAAACCGGATTGCCCTGGGATGATGGTATCAGCTCGCTGGTTGCTCTTTCAGGTGAAAGCTTATCCATACATGGTTCTCCGCTGGCCCGGTTCAAGATATCCAATATCGGCCAATCTGCCCTCATCGTTCCACTAAAAGTACGGAAAGAAGTAATTGGGATCCTGGTTGTGATTCGGAAGGAGGCGAAACCTTTCAGCCCGAGCAACCAGACGCTCTTAGAAGCTGTAGCGGATTATGCATCAATTTCACTGGTGAATGCGCAGCTTTTCCATGCCCTGGAGGATAGGGCGCAATCCCTGCAAAAAACCGTGGAGATGGCCCAATCTAACGAACGGAGCAAAGAACAATTGATTTTACGACTGCAGGGAGAATTAAAAACCCCTTTGGATAATGCGATCATCACTCTCCAGAACTTACTGCTCAGTGAAGAGAGCCGGCTTAATGCCGCTCAAAAGGGGGTTTTACGCTCAGCCCAGGCGGAAATGAAACGGGTTGGCAGTATTATTGCCAACTATCGTCCCGGACCACAAAAGTAGATCGAAAGAGGCCAAAGACGATTTTGCTCCTATTCCATATCCTAGACTGCTCACATTATGCCTGATCAACAGATCCTCCTGATTGCCACCGATCCTTTTACCCTACAAACATTGGAGCATTCTATCCTGCAACCCGCAGGTTATCAGGTAAGGAATCTGCCCACGCTCGAATCAGCGGTTAAATCCATCGAAAAATCCGCACCAGATGCAATCATCCTCACGCATCCCTTGCAAGAGGCGGATGCCCTGGCGGTTGGCTCTGAGCTAATATCCCGTTTCCCACAAATACCGGTAATATTTTTCTCGAATGAACCTACGAACGAATTAACCTCCCAGGCGGTCCACCGGGGTTTTTGCGATATCTTAAGCACACCCATTCACCCTCAAGAAATATCCCGTGCAGTCGAAGCTGCCGTGTCACGGAGCCAGAAGCTCAAGGAATGGGTCCACCTCGAAACCAACCAGGACGCAAAATCCTTACAGAACCGGATTGAATCTCTCGAAACGCTGCATTCTTTCAGCCACCAGATCACCTCTTCGCTTGAGCTGGATTTGATCCTTCCGGTCATCGTTGACGCAGCCGTCAAACTGACTGGAGCTGAGGAAGGCAGCCTGCTGCTTCTGGATGAAGTCAGCGGGGAGCTTTACGTCAGAGCCGAGCATAATTTTCAAGCCGATATTGTCCAGACCTTTCGCCTCCCCGTCCAGGACTCCCTGGCTGGACAGGTCTTCCGCACCAACCAGCCTGTGCTGATCAACCAGGACGCCCCGTTCAAGATATTAACTTCTTACCTGGTGCGTTCCCTTATCTATGCTCCACTGGCGGTCCAAGAACGTGTGATTGGGGTCTTAGGGGTCACCCAACACGAGCAAACCTCAGGTTTCACCCCAGAACATTTAAGCATGGTTTCATCCCTGGCTGAGATCGCGGCAAATGCAATTGAACACGCTCGATCTTACGCCCGTGCTGAGCAGGAACGTAAGAAGCTGGAATCCCTGCTGACCAATATCGAAGAGGCGATCATCGTAACGGACCTGGACAGCCGTCTGCTAATGGTCAACCGGACTGCTCGCTCGGCATTTGGTTTGCAAGATGAGAACATATCCGGCAGACCGATCCAAGACGTTTTCTCCCACCCCGATCTGCTCGATCTGTTCTCACAAGAAAAGAAAAGCAGCTCCTACCGCGCAGAGATTGCACTCGAAGATGGACGGATATTTAACGCTCAATTGACTACGATTCACGAACTCGGGTATGCGCTGGTAATGCAAGATATTACCTACCTGAAGGAGCTGGACCGGATTAAGAGTGATTTCGTCAATACCGTTTCCCATGACCTGCGCTCACCCCTGACTGCAATTCTGGGTTACGTGGAGCTGTTAGACCGGGTCGGTCCGGTCAACCAGCAGCAATCTGAGTTCATCCGGCGGGTGCAGTTCAGTGTGCATAACATCACCGCCTTGATCAACGACCTGCTGGACCTCGGGCGCATCGAAGCAGGCTTCGACAGCCGCAAAGAGATCATCCCCCCTTACATCATTATTCGCTATGCAATTGACGGTTTAAAGAGCCGGGCCGAAGAAAAAGGGCAAACCCTCATCCTCGATGCTGATTCGGAGCTCCCACCGACGCTTGGCAACCCGGTGAGATTGCGCCAGATGATCAGCAACCTGATCGGTAACGCGATCAAATATACCCCGGAAGGCGGAGAGATACGCATCCAGGCAAAATCTGAGGATGGTCAGATCATCATCCAGGTGAGCGACGATGGGCCGGGTATCCCCCAGTCCGATCAGCCGTATATCTTCGATAAGTTTTACCGGGGCAGCAATATCCAGAGTGATATCCCGGGGACCGGCCTGGGACTGGCTATCGTGAAGTCGATTGTGGAGAACCACCTCGGTCGCATCTGGGTCGACTCAGCGCCCAATCATGGTACTGTATTCACTGTAGTCTTACCCATCGTCCAGAGTAACCTGTAATTAAATATCCCCCGAAATAAATAGTCTCCGCCAGGTTTAATTCCTGGCGGAGACCTTCGCCAAAGGAGGAAACAGCGATGAGCAATCTGCTGTGTTCTTCACCAATCCGCAGCTATCATACTCAACAATAGAAAAATCTTTTATTGTCAAAAATCACGGATAATAAGTGATAAATTGCACAATTAGACGCGGCGGGTTGCTTTGAATCTCTGCTGGTTAGCGCGATCCTGCAGCCAGCCTCCCTGGAGCGAGTCGAGCTCGGTGCTCAAATCCATCCAATCCGCTACCAGCAACACCATCCCGGAGTGCTCGGGAGAGAACATCTGAGGGGGTAAAAACAGGCGCAGTAACGATTCCCTCATCGGATAGCTGGTCAGATCGACGACCACTGCGGTCTGTCCATAAAATGGCTCCAGAAACCTGCGCTGCAGGGATCCCATTTTTACTGGTGGAAAGAGCTGTTGAAAACTGGTCGGATGTATGGCGCGGATCCGGCGATACGATATCTTCAGCTTCAGGAAAGGCGTAACGATCAAGATGCAGTCGGGGCGCGCCTGCACGTAAGCCATTCGCCGGGCTATGAAAGCGAACGCGCTAAATCCGAGAGATACCGCCGCGCCTGCCAGCAGCCAGATTGAGCTGTTCGCAGCGAAGATCGGCAGAATGTCCCAGCTATCCCCTACCCACAGTATTGCCAGGAGAATCCCAAGCACTAACGTCCAGCCCCACAGGCGATCCATCGAGCGCTTGTAGAGAAGCAGCAGGTGCCGCTTGCCAGATTTACGCGCCTTCATCGTCCTTTACTTCCCCGGAATAAGGCAATGTGAACCAGAAGGTGCTTCCCTGGTCCAGGGCGCTTTTCACGCCAATCTCACCCCCCATGAGCTCGACCAGGCGGCGGGTCACGTGGAGGCCCAATCCCCAGCCAGGCTGGTCGAGGACCACGGGATGGTCCGCCCGGAAAAATTGGGTAAACAAAGCTGCCTGGTCGTCTGGGCTGATACCAATCCCGGTGTCAGTGATCTCTAACCGTACTCCTTTTGTGCCAGGGTAAGCCTGGATCTGGATCTTTCCTCCTTTTGGAGTATATTTACAGGCATTGCTCAACAGATTCTCCAGAATCTGCAGCACTCGCTTTGGGTCAGCGATCACTGCCGGAATCCCAGCCGGGATTTTCAATTCTACTTCCAGCTCGTTCTCCTCAATCTTCGGGGTTAAATTCTTGATCGCTTCAGTAATACATCCCTCTAATTGGATCTTCTCCAGCACCAGCTTGAGCTGACCTGAACTCGATCCGCGAGATATCCGAAAGATCTGACACCAGGGCTGCCATACGGACGACATTGTTCTGGATGATTTCGAGAAAGTCGCCCTGCTGCTCATTGATCGGACCAGCTGCCTGGCGATACAGCAGCTCAGCGTAACCACGAATAGCAGTCATGGGCGCACGCAGCTCATGCGTAACCACAGAGACAAATTGCGATTTTGCTAAATTAGCTTGCTGGACTGCCAAATAAAGCCGACTATTCTCGATAGCTGTCGCCGCCCGGTGTGCCAACCGGGTGAGGAACTGCATATCCCGTACAGTATATGATGAAGGTCGAGTTGCAAGAATTAGACCGAGGGGTCTATCGCCCAGGAGGATCGGAACCATCAGCTGCGCCGGGTGGTTTTCCTCCGGTGCAGAGATATACGGCGATTGTCGCTCGAGGATTTGGTGGATGAGGTGAGGCGAATCCGGGGTAATCGGATAAACCTGGTCCGGCAGGTTCATACCAGGCAGAGTTTCATTCCATACGAGGAAAATCTGGCAGGCGCTCGAGCCTGTGCCTCGTATCGCCCAGTTCTGGATAATTGCCAGAACGTGTTGGAAATCCAGGCGAGCATTCATATCCCGGTCGATATGGGTGACGAGCTCCAGCTCTGCGAGGCGCTGCGCGAGCGCCCGGTCAGTGCGGGTATAGATGCGCGCATTCTCGATAGCGCTGGCAGCCTGGTTGGCAAATGCGCTCAGCAAGCTCAGGTCATCCTTATGGAATATCCCTGTTTGGGCGCGGTGGTCAACGTAAATAACCCCGATAACCTGGCCCCGCGCCTGCAATGGTGCGCACATGATCGAGCGAAGTGAATAAAATACCACCGAATCCTGGTGCGAAAAACGCGGGTCAGACATTGCATCGGTGCTGAGCACCCCCTCACCACTCTCCAAAACTGTATCGATCACCGTCTGGCTCACTTCGGCTTGTGTTGCTTCCAGGTCTTCTCCGTCGTAATTGCGCGCAGCCCGCAGCTCCAACTTCCCCTCGCCTTTCCCGCCCAGGAAGAGAAAGCCTCGCTCCGCGCTGGTCAGGTCGATCACCGCATCCATGACTTGATTGAGGACAACATCCAGATCGAGAGAGGCGCCGATAGAATGCGAGACCTGAAATAGTGCCGCCAGCCGCCTTTGCTCTTTATCCTTTTCCTCTTCGATCAGCAATGAACCGAGCTCAGTTTGGGCTGCACTCAACAAAGCCCTCGTCTCCACTGGCAGCGGCTGGCTTTCCAGTTTATCCAGGGCAATTTGTAGCTCTTTCAGTTTGGTTTGATTTGGCTCACTCACTTTTTTTCACAGGCTTCCAATTCAAGGTATAACCTGATCAATAGCTCAGATAGCAGTCAGCTGGTCTAAAAATTCGCCCTCTCTGCGCCGGCGGGACGTTCCTGGTAAGCATCACACACACCTCGCAGCGGGCAGCCTGGGCAGTCGGGATGGCGAGGGTGGCAGATTTCCCTCCCCAGGCGGATGATATTTAGATGAGCTGCATAATAAGTTTCCGGCTGGAATAATTGAGCGAGATATTCATGGGATTGCTCTACGGTCATCTTTTGCCGGCGCAGACCGAGGCGACCTGTCACCCGGTAGATGTGGGTATCCACTGGAAAGGCTGCTTTGTCAAACGAAAATTGCAGGACGATCGCAGCAGTTTTTGGTCCAACCCCTTTGAATCGCATCAGCCACTGGCGGGCTTGCTCCGTGGGCATATCCGCCAGGAAGGTCAAATCAAGGTCTCCCCTTTCGGAGCTGATCTGGCGTAAGACTGCCTGGATGCGCGGCCCTTTCTGGTTTGCCAGGCCCGCCGGGCGGATTGCCGCGATAACTGAGCTTTCAGGAGCATCCCGCACGGATTCCCAGGTCGGAAATCGCTCGCGCAGGGCTTTGAAGGAGCGATCGCGATTGGCATCATTTGTATTCTGCGATAGGATCGTTGAGACCAGCTCGTCGACGGGTGGGAGCGGTTGGGGCCAGGCTGGATACCCGTAGAACTCCAGCAATCGTGCGTGGACTTCACGGGCTTTTTCAGCCAGAAGCTGTTCGGTTACAGTCAATTCGTCATTCACCTGCAAAACGGAGCGAGAAAACCGGGCGCCCTTGCCCCACAACAATCTTTCGCCAGTTGTATACAGGTCGAATTGGACCAAATTGTGCCATGTTGGATAAATCATCGGCACTGAAAACCCCTAACTGTGTGAGAATATCTAACGCCACCGCCGAGCCCGCCCGGTCTTCCGGGTCGCCGTCTGAGATCTTAATTGCGATACCCACCCCTGGCGATCCAGGACGCAGCACACCCGGTAGTAATCCAATCCCATAATAACCCTCAGCTCCACCCTTCGAGATGAGCCTTCCCTTGCCCGTCTCTATGAGTGCCGTATCGAACCTGCCTGGTCCCCTGACCAAAACCGGATATTCCTGCATCGCTCGAGTGACCTGCCGGCACGCGGTCGCGCGTGCCTGGGATTGGACTTCGCCGATCTCCGGGTCGCAAAGCCGCGCAAACCCCAGGGCAGTATTCTGCAAGGGGATGGCAAAATTCGGTGCGGAACAGCCATCGATCCCCAATTTAATCTCCTGCTCCGCTAAACCGCATATCTCAGCAACGGTCTTGCGGATATTGGTTTGCACAGGGTGAGAAAAATCGATGTAAGGCATGTCTTGCGGGAGTTGATCTCCGTTAGCCGCCATCATCTTTGCGTATGCCAGCATGCCGGTATGTTTCCCTGAACAATTATTGTAGTTGGGGGTAGGCAGCTCGTTTCTGTCGCGCAGCGCTCTGGCGCTGTTCACGTCGCTCGGCATATGAGCGCCGCAAAGCAGCTCGGACTCAGATACTCCTACCATCTGCTGGTAGAGGCTCACGACACTCAGATGCTGATCGGTCCCAGTATGAGATGCGCAGGTTATAGCAATTTCCTGGGCGCTCAATCCATAATAGACGTCTCCCCCATTTTCCAGGAATGGCAGCGCCTGGAAAGGCTTGGCTGTGGAGCGCAGGAACGCGACCGCATTGGGATTCCCATACCAGGCGATCAACTTTCCATCAGCAGAAACTACCGCTGCCGAGCCATAATGGATTGATTCGACAGTTTCGCCTCGGGTAAGCACATACATCGGGGAATAATCGGATTCGGGCATGGTCATCGACTGCTTGAGGCGCGGGCTCCAGGAGACTACTTTGTTCAAGATTCCTTATTCAACCTCAATTTGCTGACCGGCTTCTAAGGATGTGGAGGATCGGTAATGGCGGGCGTAATATTGGTATAGACCGTAGCGCAACCGCTGCGAATACTTTTCTCGCCACTTTGCCGGAAAATTGAGCTTCGCCAATAAGGAGGAAACCAATCCTTCGGTTGCTTCGGGCAGCTCATTCCGGCTGGCGAGCTTCTCGAGCTTATCGCGCACCAGCATCAAGAATCCGCGCAGCTTTTTTACATCCTCATCCGTGATTACGCCACCTCGCCCGCTGACCCGGTAAAACTGCTTGTAATCTGTTTGAAGCAGCTCAATTGTCGCCAGCCACTCATCCAGGTCGGCATGGGCTAAGAATGGCGGCTGGTCCACCACCACTGCGTCTCCAATGAAAACGACTTGAACGGTTGGAATCACAACCCAGCTTGCCCCGGCTGCAGGCCCAGGGTGGTGCTCCAGGATTACCTCAGGTCCTCCCCAATGCAGGTACATAGCCTGGTTGAAAGTAACGTCTGGGACAGCCCAGCGCAGACCGATTGCATCGTCGTAGTCCTCCCATAATGCGCCGGTTTGGGTCGCCTGGCCTTTAAAAATTGTGGAGCGATTACGGAAAACCTGGGCTGCTTTTTGGTGGGCGATAATTGGGCTCTCTAATGAGCGTGAACCCAGGGTCCTATCCGGGTGAGCATCCAGGTTAACCAGGACCCGGTTAGAGCCACCTCGCTGATTAAGCAGGCTTGACCGCCAGGACCGTGCATCTTCAATTCGTAAGGGTGCATCGATGATGATCGTCCCGTGGGAAAATACCAGTCCGCCTAAAGTTACGCCGAGATAGCTGTCCTCGTAAAATATGCCTCTCTCAAGCTGTCGCATAAATCTCCATTAAGAATTCTTGGATTCGAGCCGGCAATATTCGGACTCAGGCCATCAGGTCTTGAGGGATTACCGGCAAGGTAAAAAAGAATGCAGCCCCGTTACCAGCTTCACTTTCCACCCAGATACGTCCGCCATGAGCCTGGATTGCCAGACGACAATACGCCAATCCCAACCCAAGCCCTTTCGGCTCGCCTCTCTGCTGTAATCGAATGAATTTTTCGAATATGCGTCCCTGTTCTCCCTGCGGGATGCCGGGGCCATCGTCCTTTACCCAAACAATGATCGCTGTGTCATCCGCTTTTGCACCGATTGCGATTTTTCCCTCGGATGAAGAAAACTTGATAGCATTCTCGATCAGGTTGATCAGCACCCGGCGAATCATATCTTGATCAACTGAAACCTCTGGCAGATCCGTTGGGATGGCAAGGTCGATCTGCTGTTTTTTATTTTTGGCGATTGCGGCTAATGCATCCACAGCATCATCGACCAAAGTCCAGATCGCGACGGGCTGGCAGTTCCCCAGGGGCTGACCAGCTTCCAGATGGCTGATATCCAGGAGTGAGTTCGTCAGGCGTTGGATGCGTTCCGTAGAACGCATGGCGATGTCTACCAGGGAGCGCGGTCCTTCCTCATTTTCAGGCAGCAACGTGGATAATATATCCAGGCTGGAGACGATATTTCCGAGCGGCGACCGCAGGTCGTGAAAGATCATTGACGCCATATCCTCGCGCAGCCGGTCTAACCGCTTCCTCTCGGTAAGGTCACGGAAGATCCATTGAAGGTAAGCGACCCCTTCAATATGTACTTTGCGAACGTATACCTGAACGGGCATCTCCTGCTCATCAGTTATATAGAGCAGGGACTCGTAGGATATTGTCTCGCCTGCGGCAAGGTTCTCAAAAGCTGATCCAACTTTTGCCCAGTCGATTCCGTGCAAATGAGTGATGGAATAATTTCTCAGCGCTTCCTCATCGATACCGATTGTTACTTTCGCATACCGGTTAGCTTCGAAAATGCGACCCTGCCAGTCGGTAACAATGATCGGCTCAATGCTATCCTCGAACAGCTCCCGGTAGCGCTTATGAGCAGCTTGCAGGCTTTCAAACAGCTCTGCATGGCGGATAGCAGTGCCAGCCAGATTCCCCACCCCAGCCAGGACTAATAACGCATCCTGGTCGAATTTTCCATCTAATGGGTTGATTGCCTCGATGACGCCGATCACTTCACCCTGGAGCAGCACTGGAGCAGAGGCGATCGCTTGAGTTTTGAACCCCGTCCCCCGGTCGATATCCGGATAAAACCGGGGATCGCTGTATGCGTCATGCACTACCGCTCCACGCCCTTTCAGCGCGACCCAACCGGCTACTCCTTGTCCTAGTTCTAATTTACGCCCGATGATATTATTTTTATCCGCAGAGGTCGTCGCCCGGAACTCCAGCACGTGAGAATTCTTGTCTAACAGCGCCAGAGATACCACTTCTACGCGCAGAGCTTGACTTACTTGCTCCAGGATGCGATTTAAGACCTCATCCGGGTTCAGCGACGCGGTGATGACTGCCGCGCTTTCTGCAACAGCTGTCATTACGCGTGCCTGGCGCTGGCTTTCGGCATAAAGGCGTGCGTTTACGATCGCAATCCCCGCCTGGTCTGCGATGGATTGGACAAGCTCAAAATGATCGAGGTTGAACTTCCCCGGCTGGGGGTGAACCAGGGTCAAAACACCTACCAGACGGTCACGCGCCAGGATCGGTGCGCTTACCGCCGATTTCGGTCCGGTTTGAGCCGGGTCATCGTCGGGACGGCGCAGCCAGCGAGGATCTTTGCTTGTGTCCTGGACGAGCGCAGGCTGCCGGTTCTTTACGACCCAGCCGGCGAGACCGTGATCGAGGGTATCGCGCAGCTGGCGGGTGATGTGCTCGTGAAACTGGTTCCGGAATATGAGAGCCGAGTTCAATCGGTTTGCCCAGGTCATCCAGCACGATGACCGAGCCGCTGATTGCACCAATATATTGGACAGAGAGGAATAAAACACGCTGCAAAACCGTGCGTAAATCAAGAGCCGCAGCGAACTCCCGGCTGATGTTATAGAGCAGCTCCAGAGAAGCCCGGGCTGTCTCTGGCTGTGCATCCTTACCCTTCTGTAATGGCTTGGCCTTTATGGCGGATTTTGCCATCTTATTCACTCAAATGCACGGGAAATTTCGCCAGTAGAGTATAGCACAATTAGATCGCGAGATTTCTCTCAGTTATGTTGGGTCGCTAAACCGGCGTCATGCTCGAAAGGGCAGGACCAGCATCAGGTTCTCTGTTGCCAGGCGCGCGTTCACGTTTTTGTCTACCAGGCTCATCGTTTTTTCAATCGCATGGACGACCCTGGAAGCGGTCGTCATCCCGTAAAATACCGCCAGTTCGTCTATCTCGGCTTCTCGGTCCAGGTTGATCAACGGCGCCGTGGCTCCGCTCGCTCGCAGCATGATGTCTCTCCAAAACAGGAGCCAGGTTTGCAGCGCCTTTTGCGTAAGGACCCTATCCTTCGCTAATCTCTCGGAGTAGCGGAACCGCTCCACCCGGTCGCTGGTCAGCAGGTCGAGCATCTCGCCCAGCCAGGCATTGCGCTGCTCGAATTTCTCCGGCTCTTTTTCCAGGGTAATGGCGTATCCTGGCCGTCCCCCCGAAAGATGAGCTAGCAGGTCGGCTCGCTCTGGGCTCAATCCCAGCTGAGATTGCAGGCCAGCGCTGACCTGGGCTTCTGGCACCGGGCGGAGTGGAATTAACTCGCAGCGTGAGATGATCGTCGGGAGCAGCTCTTCGCTGCTGCTGGCAGTCAGCAGCAGGATGACCTGCGCGGGAGGTTCTTCTAAAACTTTTAGAAGCGCATTCGCCGCGCCGGGATGTGCTTCTTCAAAACGTAACAAAATCGCGATGCGGTAGCGCGCCTCGTAAGGGGAAAGCGCCAGGTCGTGCTGCAGGCTGCGCACCTGGTCTACTTTCAGCGTTCCTCCGGGCAGCTCGGACTGCACAACGAATAAATCGGGGTGCGCCATCCGCTCGATCGCCAGGCAAGTGCGGCAGGTGAGGCAAGGCTCCCCTGGAGCTAAAGGCTGGGGGCAGTTGATCGCCTGTGCAAAATGTACGGCAAGCGTACGCCTCCCACTGCCGGGCGGTCCAGAGATGAGATAGGCCTGCCGCAAGCGCTCGCGGCGCAGGTGTCCCTGGAGCAGCGCAGTTGCCCATTCATGACCGATCATATTCCAAGACATAGGCTGATTTTAGCGTATGGTGAAGGACTTGGCAACTGTGAGACCTTCAATTCACAACGTTGACATGCGAATCTGCTGACGGTAGAATGGGTTACTTCCTGGATCCGAGCTCGTTTACTACCCGCCACGTTCACCTGCCTCGAGATAGCGAATGGATTTACTTAAAGATTTAAACTACCCCCAACAACAGGCCATTATGGCTGGTCTCGGACCGATATTGGTACTCGCAGGACCCGGCTCCGGAAAGACACGCGTTCTCACCCACCGAATAGCCTATTTAATCGGATCGATGGGGGTCAGCCCATATAACATCCTGGCAGTCACTTTTACTAACAAAGCTGCTAGAGAGATGGAGAGCCGCGTGCAGCTGCTCCTGGGCGAAACCAGCCAGGGATTGACTTTGGGTACTTTCCACGCGACCTGCGCCCGTATTTTACGGCGGGAGGCAGATAACCTTCCTTTCAAATCGAATTTCATCATTTACGACGCTGACGACCAGCTCGATATAGTCACCCAGGCCTTGAAGGACCTGAACCTCGATGAAAAACAATACCGCCCAGGAGGGATCCACGCGGGCATCTCACGCGCCAAGAACGAGCTGATACTGCCAGATACCTATCCGGTAACCAACTACCGGGACGAAGTGACCCGCCGGGTATTCAAGCGCTACCAGGAAATCCTGCTGGCAAATAACGGATTGGACTTCGATGATTTGCTGCTCTGGACCGCCACATTGCTGGAAGAGAATGCTGCAGTGCGCAATCGTTATGCCCGGAAATTCGAGCACGTACTCGTCGATGAGTTCCAGGATACCAATTACGCGCAATACGTCCTGCTTAAACACCTCGCTTCTATTCACCGGAACATCTTTGTCGTGGGGGATACGGACCAATCCATCTATCGCTGGCGCGGCGCGGACTATCACAACCTTATCCGCTTCGAAGAGGATTATCCGGACAGCCAAAAGATACTGCTCGAGCAGAATTATCGTTCTACCCAATCGATTCTGGATGTTGCGATGGCAGTTATTGACCGCAATCCTTATCGCACTCCCAAGCGGTTATTTACGGAGCGCGGCCAGGGACAAAAAGCTGCCCTCGTTGAAGTGTCTGACGACCGCAGCGAGGCTGCATTCGTGGTGGATACGATTGCCAGCCTGGTTGCCCGCGACCACGCTCAGCCAGGTGATTTTGCAGTGATGTACCGCACCAACGCGCAGTCCCGCCTTCTCGAAGAGGCTTTCCTGCACGCCAATCTGCCATATAAATTAGTCGGGGCGCTGCGTTTCTACGGTCGCCGGGAGATCAAAGACCTGATCGCGTATTTGCGCCTGGTGCACAATCCTCAGGATGAAATCAGCCTGATGCGCATCCTCAATGTGCCTCCCCGCGGGATCGGTGATAAGACTCTCCAATCCTTAAAAACTTATGCCCAGCGAAATAAGCTGTCTTCAGGTGAACTGCTGCTAGATCTGGGACTCGGCAAAGCTTCAAAACACCTGGAAGCCTTCAGCGGGCGTTACGGGGCAGCCTTAGCAGGTTTTGGCAGGCTCTTGGTGGACTGGATAGGAATGAAAGATTCGCTCAGCCCGCTCGACTTGCTCGACCGCATCCTGGAAGGCAACGGCTACCATGCTTATATAGACGATGGCAGCGAAGAAGGCGAAGACCGCTGGGAAAATGTGGTTGAGCTGCGCCGCCTGGCAGCCGAGTACCAGGAAGCCGGATTGGAGATATTCCTGGAGCAGCTCGCTCTGGTTTCAGACCAGGATACGATCGACGCCAGCGCCAATGCGCCCACTTTGCTGACGCTGCACGCAGCCAAAGGTCTGGAGTTCCGGATTGTGCTCATCGTCGGTCTCAACGATGGAATCTTACCGCACAGCCGCTCGTTCGACGACCCGGAGGGCATGATGGAGGAGCGCCGCCTGCTCTACGTCGGCATCACCCGCGCCGAAGACCGGCTGTATCTGGTCTATCCGCAGAACCGCAGCTCCTACGGCTACCTCGAACCGGTCGATCCATCCCGCTTTTTGGAAGATCTACCCGCAGATCTGATAGAGGATGTCCAACCAGGTCAAGAGAGGCGGCAAACAGCTCGTCGCCAGTCCATGCCTTCGCGCTGGAGCGATGTTTCCGCGAGCTCGGTTCGGATCGAGGCGCGCTTCCACCCCGGAATGCGGGTGGAGCACCCGGTCTGGCACGAAGGTATGGTTTTAAACAGCCGCCTCCAAGATGGGGATGAGATCGTCGATATATTCTTTGAGAATGTTGGTTTGAAACGTGTGGCCGCCTCGTTGGCGAACCTGCAGGTAAAGAACTGACCGGGGTAAAATCCTTCTCCGCATTTGTCGCTGCGGCGTTATAATCCCGCTTAGAATGCCGATCCTGGATCGAAATTCGCTCGAGTTCATCAGTCGCAGCCCGGAACAAACTCGCCGGGCTGGAATGCGTCTCGGGGCGATGCTCCGTCCGGGAGATGTCATTTCCCTGGTTGGCGACCTGGGCAGCGGTAAAACGGTCCTGGTGCAGGGTTTGGCTAACGGCTGGGGTTCCTTAGATTCAGTCACCAGTCCGACTTTTGTACTGGTCAACGTCTACCGCAGGCCAGATGGCAGTAAATTGTTCCACCTGGATGCGTATCGCATGTTAAGTCCATTAGAAGCAATCGATCTTGACTTAGATACGATGCTGGAGGACGGTCCCCTGGTCATCGAATGGGCAGAACGGATTCTCCCAGCCCTTCCACCCGAGCAGCTCGAAATTCATCTCAATTGGATCGAAGACCAGCAGCGCGACTTGTTGATATCTGCGCATGGCAAGCGATATCAAGACATGGTGGCAGCCTTCCGCCGGTTGGTCTATGGGGTGTCCTGATGATCCTGGCAATGGACACCTCTACCCGTTCCGTCGGCATCGCCCTGTATGATGGTTTCCAGGTGACCTTCGAATCAACCTGGACCAGCAAAGATTATCATACGGTGGAGCTCGCTCCTGCCGTGCACGATGCGCTGTTAAAGACAGGCAAGTCGATCCAGAATATTAAAGCAATCGCGGTTGCAATTGGACCCGGCTCTTTCACCGGTCTGCGGATTGGGCTGGCTCTGGCTAAGGGAATTGCCCTGGTACGCCGCCTGCCGCTCGTCGGCATCCCAACCCTGGATGTACTGGCAACCGCCCAGCCGGTCCAGGATATTCCGATGATTGCTTTGCTGCGAGCAGGCCGCGGTCGGCTGGCAATTTGTCACTACCAGGCTTCCAGTGAAGGCTGGCGTTCGCTGCAAGACATTCAAATCACGAATGCCCAGGCCCTGGCGGATTCAATCGAATCCCCTACCCTGATCTGCGGTGAGTTGAGCGAGGATGACAGGACGCTATTAGGCAAGAAACGCAAGATCATTTTTCTGGCTTCACCTGCTCAATCATTGCGGCGGGTCGGGTATCTGGCAGAGCTCGGCTGGAAACGCTGGCAGTCCGGTCAGGTCGATGACCCCACCAGCCTGGTCCCCATTTATCTCCACTTCGCAGAGCCCATCCCTGAATGACCTATCCATTGGGTCCGTTGCAGCTTCGCATCCGTCCAATGCAGGCCAGTGATGTCCCTGCTGTGGTCGCCATCGACCGGTTATCCTTCAGCCTGCCCTGGCCAGAAAATGCCTATTATTACGAGTTATATGAAAATAACCATTCACTCCACCGGGTGGCTGAAGCCACTCTGCCGGATGGAAGCCTGAAGGTCCTCGGCGCGATCGTAATCTGGCTGATTTTAGATGAGGCTCATATTGCTACGCTGGCTGTACATCCTGATTACCGCCGGCAACGGATAGCCTATAATCTATTAGCAGCCGCATTGTTGGGTGCGATGCGTGCGGGTGCTCAGATGGCTACGCTCGAGGTGCGCGCAAACAACCTCGCCGCTCAGGCGCTGTATCAATATTTCGAGTTTGAAGAGGTGGGACGGCGGGTGCGCTATTATAAAGATAATAACGAAGATGCATTGATCATGTCCACCCATACGCTGGGGCAAGAATACGCCCGCTGGTTGGAGGGATTAGACCGGACGCCAGTGATTTTATCGAATTCGATAGAAAGAGAGGCCTCATGAAAAATTCTGCTGAGGAGCTCAATATCGTCGCCCAGCAAGTAGCGGTATGCACACGCTGTAAACTGCACTATTCGCGCAAACTGGCTGTGCCCGGAGAAGGCCCGCCGGATGCCAGCATCATGTTTATTGGCGAGGGTCCTGGCTTTCATGAAAATGAACAAGGGCGACCATTCGTAGGCGCGGCGGGCAAACTGCTTGACGAGTTATTGAACAACATTGGTATGCAGCGCTCGGAGGTGTTTATTACCAATATCGTAAAATGCCGCCCACCCGGCAACCGCGATCCGGAGCAAGAGGAGATTGAGACCTGCGACCCATATTTGGAGAGACAGATCCAGGCGATTAATCCCCGGGTGATCGTTACTCTGGGGCGATATTCGATGGCGCGTTTTATGCCCAATGCCAAAATCAGCGCGGTCCACGGTCAGGCTGTGAATATTAAGGGCAGGCTGGTCGTCGCTATGTACCATCCGGCAGCTGCCCTCCACCAACAATCACTGCGCTCCGTCATCGAAGACGATTTTGCACGCTTGCCGGATTTGATCTCTAAAGCAGACATTAAACCGGAGATGGAAGCTGAAGAAAGCACTGCGGAGCAGCCGAACAAAGTTGAACCCAAGCAGCTCAGCCTTTTTTGATGAGGGGTTCCTGAGATGCCTTACGGATGGGGTGACAGGCCGACGTTAATGCTTCGGATCGTAAAAATACTTTCGGGCAATCACATAATTTGAGGATTTTTAATATTTTTATAAAGGAAGTTACAAAATGAGCGTTGATTTCGCAAGTACGTTGCAACAAAAAATCAAAGAAAAAGAAGCTAAGGTGGCGATCCTTGGACTTGGATACGTCGGTTTACCTTTGGCTGTAGTCTTTGCTGAGGCCGGTTATTCGGTCACCGGCATCGACCCGGACCGGCGCAAAGTAGATATGGTTCTCGCAGGCAAGAGCCATATCCAGGATATATCCGACGATCAGGTGGCGAGTCTCGTGCGAGCCGGACGTCTGACTGCGACCACTGATTTCTCTGTTCTCCGTGGGGCAGACGCCGTCAGCATCTGCGTCCCCACGCCTTTACGACAGACCGGCGACCCGGATCTTTCGTTTATCCTGAGCGCTACGGAAGAATTAGGGAAATATATGCACCCTGGAATTGTGGTCGTGCTCGAATCCACCACGTATCCGGGTACCACGCGCGAAATCCTGCTGCCTAAGCTGGAAGAAGGAAAACGGTTAAAAGTAGGTGTTGACTTCTTCCTGGCCTTCTCGCCGGAGCGGGTCGATCCAGGACGTGAGGACTGGACAACCCTGAATACTCCAAAAGTTATTGGTGGGATTACCCCTACCTGCACTGAAATCGCCGCCGCCTGGTATGCCGAGGCATTACAAACCGTAGTTCCAGTGTCATCTGCCGAAGTAGCCGAAATGGCGAAGCTCCTGGAGAACACCTTCCGCATGATCAATATCGGCCTGGTTAACGAGATGGCGATCATGTGCGCCCGGCTCGGTGTGGATGTATGGGAAGTGATCGACGCAGCGGCGACAAAACCTTTTGGCTTTATGAAATTTACCCCAGGACCGGGGCTGGGTGGTCATTGTATCCCGATCGACCCGCTCTACCTTTCCTGGAAGCTAAAAACTCTAAATTACACTGCGCGCTTCATCGAGCTGGCTTCTGAGATCAACACTGGAATGCCGCGCTATGTCGTAAACCTGGTTCAGGATGCGCTCAATGAGCGCGGCCGGGCACTTAACGGCAGCCAGGTGATTGTGCTGGGTGTCGCTTATAAAGCCAATATCGATGACATGCGCGAGGCGCCTGCCCTGGATGTGATTGGATTGCTCAAGCAGAAAGGCGCTCATGTCGTTTATCATGACCCATACGTGCCCTGCATCTCCCACGAAGGCTGGGAGCAGGAGAGCGTCCCAGACTTGATGGGGGCAATCCGGGCAGCAGATTGTGTAGTCATCATCACCAATCACGCTGCTTATGATTACGATGCAATCCTGGAGGCAGCCAGCCTTATCGTCGATACGCGCAATGCCTTTGGGGTGTTAGGGAGCCATCACCCGAAGATCGTTCGCCTGTAGCCTGACGGTTGGCGATCACTCATCCAGGTTGAAGTAGTCAGCATGGCAAATTACCTGATCACAGGAGCAGCAGGGTTCATTGCGTCTAAAGTGGCCGAGCTTTTATTGAACGACGGTCATTCTGTGTTTGGCGTTGACAATATGAACCAGGCTTACGACGTACGCATGAAGGAATGGCGCCTGAGGCGGCTGGTGGCACATCCCAATTTTAGCTTTACCCAGGTGGATATCAGCTATCCGGACGAGCTGCATGACGCGCTCACCAGCCATATCGGCACCCTCGCCGGCAATAGCCAGCCTCCATTCGATGCAGTCATTAACCTGGCTGCCAGAGCAGGGGTGAGGCAATCCTTAGAAAATCCCTGGGTGTATCTCGCTACAAATGCTACCGGGACACTCAATTTGCTGGAATTCTGCCGTGAGTACGATATACCGAAGTTTATCCTGGCCTCGACCTCGAGCATCTATGGCGAAAATGCTCCCCTTCCGACTTCGGAGGAGGCAAGCAGCGATCGTCCCCTCCAACCTTATGCAGCCAGCAAAAAAGCCGCTGAAACGTTGTGCTACGCCTATCACTACCTATATGGGACTGACGTGACCATCTTCCGCTACTTTACGGTGTATGGCCCGGCAGGAAGACCGGATATGGTTATGTTTCGCTTTGTCCAGTGGATCGATGAGGGTCGTCCAGTGCAAGTTAACGGGGATGGCACGCAATCCCGGGGGTTTACTTATCTGGATGATATTGCCAGGGGTACGATCCTGGGATTGCGACCGTTGGGGTACGAGATTATAAATCTCGGTGGTCATCAAGTCATCCGCATCAACGAGCTGATCCGCATGTTCGAGGAGATTCTGGGACGAACTGCTCGGGTCGAATACCTGCCCCGCCATCCCGCCGACATGTCCGCAAATTGGGCGGATGTCTCCAAGGCAGGTCGCCTACTGGGTTGGGCGCCACAAATCGACCTGCAAACCGGGGTAACGCGCCTGATTGACTGGTACAGGTCAGAACGAGCCTGGGCAAGCCAGGTGGAGACCGCCTGACCTGCCAGCCAGGTTTTCGCCATCCATGCGTCTGTCCAGGTACTTCCACCAGCTTAGCCAAAGCGAAATTATCCGCCGTCTGCTTCTCAATTCAGGATATCTGCTCAGTGCTACGGGAATAGCAGCAGCATTGAGTATGGTGCAGGGGATCCTCACCGCACGGCTGCTCGGTGTGGCTGATTTCGGCATCCTGGGCATTATCATCATGTTCACCAGCGTCATCAATAAATTCGTTTCCTTCCGCATGGGAGAATTGGTGATTAAGTACGTCGGGGAGTACTCGGAATCAGCGGATGATGCCCACGCAGCAGCTGTATATAAATCTGCCGGCCTGGCGGAATTGACCGCCTCGGTTCTGGCATACGTTCTCATCTGGGTGCTGGCGCCTCTGGCAGCCCTTTTATTCGCTAAAAATCCCGCTTTGGCGGGCTGGTTCAGGCTTTACGGCCTGATTGTTATCGCTAATTTGATCGCGGAGAGCTCTACGGGTCTGCTGCAGGTTTTTGATCGCTACCGGCAAATCGCTGTGATGGGTGTAGTCCAAAGCATCGTAACCCTTGCGCTGATTACTCTGGTTTTCGTTGAACACGGCGGCATGGTCGGCGTCCTGCTGGCTTATCTGCTTGGAAAAACAGTCGGCGCACTAGGGTTGACTGGCGCTGCTCTGTTCGAAGCAGGGCGGCACTGGGGAAAGCGCTGGTGGTCTACTTCCCTCGCCTTATTGCAGGCGCGGGGGCGTGAGCTTTCCCATTTCGCTATCTCCACCAATATCAGTGCAACGCTCAGCCTGGTCAATAAAGATAGTGAGCTGTTATGGGTGTCCCTCTTTACCAATCCTCAACAGACAGGATATTACCGCCTGGCGCTCTCCCTGGTGAATATGGTTCAGCTTCCGGTCAGCCCGCTGCCCCAGGTGACCTATCCGGAGCTTTCCCGGGACGTCGCCAAAGAAGATTGGAGCGGTTTCCGTTTTATCTTGCGCCAGGGTTCAATCCTGGCGGGCACCTATACCCTGCTAGTCTCAGTCTTCCTCCTGATCTTCGGCCAATCCCTGATCCGTATTCTGTATACGCCCCAATATTTACCGGCATATCCGGCCCTCATGATTCTGCTTGCCGGTTATTTGGTAGCCAATACCTTCTATTGGAACCGGATTGCACTGCTGGCTTTAGGGCGACCGGATTATCCGACGAAAGTTAATCTGATCAGCGCGTTCATCAAAGTGATTGGCATCATATTGTTCGTCCCGCGCTACGGCTATATCGCCAGTGCAGCCCTGCTTTCTGGATTTTATATCTTCAGTGTCGGGCTTGCTTCCTTGAAAACTCGCTCGCTCCTGCAGGTTAAGCTTACCCCGCAGCCGGCAAGCTCGTAAGCAGGCATACTCACGGATGAAGATTGCTGTAATTGCTCCAACCTCTATTCCCTCACGCAGGGCTAACACGGTGCAGGTCATGAAAATGGTGCAGGCGCTGGATCTGTGCGGTTACGAGACCCGGCTCTGCTCTCCCCGCTCGGTAAATCGGGCGAGTAGTGATGCTCTCAGCGATCTGGATCCCGAGCGCCTGGCGCAATTTTATGGCCTGGAAAAGGCTGTTCATGTTGACTGGCTGCCGGACTCGCCAGGCTTGCGGCATTATGACTATGCTCTCCGCGCTTTGAACTGGGCGCGACGCTGGAAGGCGAACCTGGTTTACACGCGACTGCCCCAGGCAGCTGCCATTGCCAGCCAGCTCGGGTTAGCCTCCATATATGAGACACACGATCTGCCTCAGAGCAGCTCCGGTATCTGGCTGACAAAACGGTTTTTGCAGGGGAGCGGCGCCAGGAGGCTGGTCACGATTACCGCAGCATTGGCTGCGGATTTGAGCCTCCGCCTGGAGACCCAGCTCAAGCCACCTCTGTGCGTAATCGCTCCCGACGCGGTGGACCTCAATCGCTTTAATCAACTGCCCGACCCGCCAGACGCCCGGCAGGAGCTCCGCCTCACTGCGCCCGGTTTGCAGCGTATGCCTGAGCGGTTCACTGTGGGATATACCGGTCATTTATATTCAGGCCGGGGCACGGCTTTATTGTTAGATCTGGCGCAGGCGATGACCGATACTACCTTCCTGTTGGTCGGCGGTGAACCGAGCGACGTATCTCGCCTGCAAAGTGAGCTCGATTCGCGGAGCCTAACAAACGTATTCCTGACAGGATTTGTACTGAATTCTGACCTGCCTCTTTACCAGGCTGCCTGCAATGTGCTGTTGATGCCCTACCAGGAACATGTAGCCGCATCTTCCGGTGGCGATATTTCACGCTACCTCAGCCCAATGAAAATGTTCGAATACATGGCCTGTCAACGGCCGATCATTTCCAGTAATCTCCCCGTCCTGCAGGAAATCCTTAATTCGGAAAACTCAATTCTCTTACCACCGGATGATCTGCCCGCCTGGGTCGGTGCATTGTGCAGCCTGCGAGAAAACGAAACCCTTGGTGCCCGGCTTGCCGGGCAGGGCAGGCAGGATGTCGAGAATTACACCTGGGAGGGGCGCGTTCGCAGGATCATGCAGGACTTATAATGGGCAGGCGATGAATGCTGTGAGCATAAACACCCGGCCTGCAATCCATTGGCGCTTCTGGCTCCTGGGCGGAGCAGTGATCCTGTTGATCTCAATATTGCTGTCCTGGGTGTCCACGAACTTTACCGGGTTGTCGAGCTGGTGGGTATTCCTGGCAGCGACCCTGCTCGGTGCAGCAATCCTCTTGATAGGCTGGTTATTATTGCAGCGCAGTCTGGGCGAGGCGCTGCCTAGATGGCTGGCATATCTGCTGATAGGAGCAGCGCTATTTCGTCTGGCGATGGGGGTTGTCTGGTATGTCTCTCTTCCCGTACTGGGTCATGGCTCTATAGAAGAGCGCGCAGGCTATATCATGTCAGATGCTTATGCACGCGATCAGGCAGCCTGGGATCTGGCGAAATCGTCTAAGTCCCTTTTTCATACCTATCCGAAATATCGGAAGGTTGACCAGTACGGTGGAATGCTTTTTTTGAGTGCAGCCTATTATCGCTATTTTGGCGGAAGCACTCACGAGCCCTTAACCATCGTTGTCTTGACTGCCGCAATTTCTGCTTTGGCAATTATCTTCACCTGGGCTTTTGCCCGCCTGGCGTGGGGTGATTTGGTCGGGAGAATGGCTGCCTGGGGATTGGCCATTTATCCCGAAGCTGTCCTGGTCGGCAGCTCGCAGATGCGAGAAGCATTCGCCATTACATTTACGGCGATGGCTTTCTATGGTTTGATCAGATATCAGCAAGACCATCGCCCGGCTCGTTTAGGCTGGGTCCTGGTTCCACTCTTGTTGAGCCTGCCTCTCTCGCCGCCATTCGCTGGTCTGCTGCTGGTCGCGATCGTATTGACAGCCTTGCTCATGCGTAGAAAAGCGGCACCCAAACGGAGGCTGCCAGGCTGGCAGATCATACTAATCCTGTCTCTGGTCGCACTTCTGATCCTTGCCGCTATTTGGGTTGCCTGGAAAGAATTTGCCCCCTCTGACATCTCTAATCCTCTCGAATTGTTCACCTGGTGGATCGTTAAAACTGCGGACTGGCAGGCGTACATAAACACTCACGCCTCCGGCTGGATGCAAAAAATATTCCATAGCACACCGGAATATCTCCATGCCCCGCTCTTGATCGGTTATGGAGTGCTGCGACCGTTCCTCCCGGCAGCCCTGATAGCCGGCAGTGAAGCGCTGATTTGGCCCTGGATCACAATCTGGCGCGCAATCGGTTGGACGATATTGCTTCTCCTGTTGGTTTATGCTCCCCTGCGCGCCTGGAGCGTGCGCGACCGAGACCGGCTGGCCCAGGTCCTGACCATTGTCATATGGCTAGGTATCATCATCGCCTCCTTTCGTGGCGGGGGTGATCAGGATGACAACCCGCGCTACCGGGCAGTTTTTGCCAGCCTTCAGATTGCACTGGCTGCCTGGGCGTGGGTTGCCTACCGTCGCAGCAAGGATGCGGGATTCAGGCGCGCCCTGGTTTCAATCGGGATCATCCTGCTCTGGTTCGTCCCCTGGTACCTGCGCCGGTATACTCCGGTCGTATGGCCGGTGGTGGATCTATTTAAAACGATTGGGTTAGGAGTCATCAGTGCTGTCCTGTATATTTTATGGGATTGGGCTCGCGGAGATCCGCACGGAAATCCGCACGGTGATCCTCGTGAACATTCACTTGAGGAGTCTGGCTCCCCTATAGATAAGTCCACTTGACCACAGCCGGGTAACGTTTATAATTCAATAACTGAATTTTAGTTTGGGAGATGTGTATGCCAACTGCGCTTATTACCGGAATTACCGGTCAGGATGGATCGTATCTGGCCGATTTCCTCCTCGAGAAGAATTATTCTGTTCTTGGAATGGTCCGGCGCTCCAGCACCGTTACTTTCGAGCGGATCAGCCACATTCAGGATAAGATCACAATCCTGCAAGGCGATTTACACGATCAGAGCTCACTGGTGGACATCCTGGAACAGTTCCATCCCGATGAGGTATATAATCTGGCGGCTCAATCCTTCGTCCCCACCTCCTGGAAACAGCCAGTGCTGACGGGTGAGGTTACCGCGCTTGGGGTGACGCGTTTATTAGAAGCGATACGCATGGTCAATCCAAAAATCCGCTTTTACCAGGCTTCTTCGAGCGAAATGTTTGGCAAAGTTCGGGAGGTTCCCCAGACTGAGGCCACCTCATTCTATCCGCGCAGCCCGTACGGTGTGGCGAAGGTTTACGGACACTGGATAACCGTGAATTACCGAGAATCGTATGATCTTTTTGCCGTTTCTGGGATTCTATTCAATCATGAAAGCCCGCGCAGAGGTTTGGAATTTGTCAGCCGTAAGGTCTCCTATGCTGCAGCCCGCATCAAGCTGGGTAGAACGAACGAGCTTCACCTGGGCAACCTGGACTCCCGGCGAGATTGGGGGTTCGCGGGAGACTATGTAAGTGCGATGTGGATGATGCTTCAGGAGGATAAACCGGACGATTATGTAATTGGTACGGGTGTAACCCATTCAGTCCGGGAATTATGCGAAGCAGCCTTCAGCTATGTTGGGTTGGATTACCTGAAATATGTGATCCAGGATCCGATGTTTTACCGCCCCGCCGAAGTCGATTTGCTCGTTTCAGGTCCCAAGAAGGCCAACCAACAGCTCGGCTGGAAACCATCGATCGGTTTTGAAGAATTGATACGGATGATGGTTGATGCAGATTTATTGCGCGTATCTCGGGAGTATGCTTAGTAATTGATCACAGAGATTTGTTACAGGACCCGCTGAATTGACCGTTCAGTCTGGAATAGCTCGCTTAGTTCGAACTCCGGGTATCGCCGAAGCTGTCGCATTTCTTGGCGGTCTGCTCTATATATTCCAGTCCTGGAATTATGCCCATACGCGCACCTCGATATTAGACGAAGGCGCCTACTTGCTCAAAGGCTATTACTTTGTAACCGGACAGTTCCGCCTCTTCCAGGATAATGGCTTTTGGAGCAACCATATGCCGCTGGCATTTTATATTCCCGGTGTAGCAGAATACCTGTTCGGTCCTGGGATTCGCACCGGTCGCTACCTGGCAATATTTGTTGGGTTGCTGGGCCTGGCAGGATTGTATATCCTCATCCGCCGCCTGGGCGGTCCCTGGTGGGCTGCAATCGTCATATGGGCGCTGGCTATCAATCCGGTGACGATCAAAATCTTTTCTGTGGCGGTAAGCGAAGGCCTGGTCGCCTGCATGCTGGTCTGGATGTTGGTCTTCCTGTTAGGAGCAGAGCGTAAATCCTGGCAGATCATACTCGGCTCGCTCCTGGCCGGGATTATCGTTATGACGCGTGAGAACATGCTCCCCATCCTGCCCCTGGTAGCCCTATACATATTCTGGGAGCATGGTTATAAACTGGGTCTGCTTGCGATCATTTGCATAAGTTTGCCCGTAATCCTCGGGCATTGGCTCTTTTGGCCGGGAATCCTGCGCATCTGGGCTTACTGGCTGCCCGGTCCTTTTTCTGCCTGGTTATCACCGTGGCTGCCTCCCGCGGGCCAACCGGCATGGGATCCGGATGTCCCCCTGGCTGGGAGGGCTGCAAGCTTTTTCTTAAGCTTCAGGGTGAGTTTCGTCGCCTTGAGCGGAGCATTCGCCGCATTCTTGCTCTGGCCAAAGCGGCAAAGCTGGAAGAGGTCCGCTGATTTTCGCAGTGCAGTCTTCTTGTCGCTCCTATTTATCAGCTTGCTGCTCGCGCATATGTGGGCGACTCTGACTAAAAATTATTGCGTGTATTGCCTGCCAGGATATACCACGTTCTTTGCCGTAGCTGGTCTTGCTCTGCTGGTCTTGACCTTCGGGATCTGGCGCAAAGAGCTACCCGGCTGGTACCAGGTCGTGCTCGCCTTGTTCATCCTGGGGCTTGCTGCCGGGATTGGATATGGCGCATACGAGGACACAGGCAACATTTTGCTATCTTTGCCGGTACCCAGAGCGCTTATCAGCCACACCCTGGAACCGGGTACAATCGAGCTGCGCAGATGGCTAACCCCATTTTCTAAGCTGGACGTGGGTGACCTGCGCAGAATCCTCCCCACCCTGGCTGGCTTCCTGGCGGGATTTGCCGTGCTTGGTCTGGCTGCTCTGAGCCATTATGTTCTCGGCAGGCGGGGCGTAAGGGGGTATTCTTTCGGCTACCTGGCTGTGGTCATTTTTTTGGGTGCAGGCTTTTTATTCTCGCCGAGCCTGGCTTTAGCGGGAGGCTACCAGTTCTACGAATGCAGCGGCGACACGCTTCGCACCTACGAGGACGCCGGGAGCTATCTGGCTGGGGTAATCCCCCCCGGCGCGCGCGTTTATTGGAAGGGTGGTCTCTCAGTCGTGCCATTGCTGTACATTCCTGGAGTAAAAATATATCCTGCTCAAGTTAACGGCACTTATTCCTACGTGATCGGCGGCGATCCTGCGGAGCTCTCCCGCTATGGCTTTTGGAATGAGCAAATGGCAAAAGATTGGTTGGATCAGACGGACTATATATTGGTTCAAGAGAAATACTACTCAAACCTAGCCGGCCTGTTTAATTTCAATGGATTCGAAGAACTTCAGCCAAGCCCGCCGGTGGTAACGTGTGAAGACGGAGCACGTATCCGGATATTTAGAAGAATAGATTGATACCTGTGGTTATCTAAATGAGCCAAACAAACCTGAACTCAAAGCGACCAGCAAAGAAATGGATGATCCTGCGCATCCTGGGAACATTGTTGGCGATAGCTCTCTTGCTATTTTTACTCAGCGAGCAGGGTTGGCATGAAATTTGGGCCGCAATTCGTCAAATCCCACTATCTTACCTGGCGTTAGCATTTGTCTTCATGGTGATATCCCGCCTGGCTGTATCCGGACGCTGGTATGTCCTGCTGCGCTCCGCTCGGCTCAAAGTGACCTTTTGGGAAATAACTCGGATCACCTTTGCAGGTTTATTCGCCACGAATTTTTTACCGACGACCATAGGAGGCGATGTAATTCGTTTTGCTGGCGCCGTCCGCTTCGGTTTGGATGGTGCAATCAGTCTCGCCTCTCTCGTCGTGGATCGGCTGGTCGGGATGGCAGGTATGGCAATGGCGCTGCCGTTCGGTATACCCGCATTCCGCGCCGCACAGGTATTGGGGAATATTCCCGGCGGATATAAACCTGCTTACCAGGCTGGTCTGCCGCTTATCATAAAGAACCTGGCGGATAAATTAATTTCCGCGATCAAGCGCACGTTCAATGCCCTGGCAATCTGGACCCACGCTCCGCTCTCCTTGCTTTTCTCCCTCCTTCTTACCTGGATCAATATGCTCGGGTTGTTCGCGGTGCTCTATCTGCTGTTCCTGGGTCAGGGACAACCGGTTAGCTTCACCATGATCGCCGGTCTATACTCGGTCGTCTATTTCGTGACCCTTATCCCGATCTCAATTAATGGATATGGTGTCCAGGAATTATCGATGACTTTCATCTTTTCCAGGTTGGCGGGAGTTTCAATGGCCAGTGCGTTAACTACAGCGCTCCTCTTTCGCACCATCATGATGATCGTCAGCCTCCCAGGGGCAATCGTTGTCCCCAGCCTGATCACAGGTGAGCGTTCCGCCGATTCCCCGGCTGCAGATGCACAAGCGACGGACCCCTCCTGAATCAGGAGCAAATAAAGAGCCCTTAGCTGGTCTTGGGCGAGACATTGTAAGAAAAGCGTTCTTCTAAAATTGGTAGACACCGCAGTTTCCAAACCCTTATCACTTATTGAGCGCCTTAAAGCAGCCCCTTGGGTAGCACAGGCAGCCGCACTGCTGGCTGGGATGGTTTATCTTGTCCAGACTGTGTTCTACGCCCACAATCAGGAATCCATCCTGGATGAGGGAGCTTACCTCTATAAAGGTTATCTATACCTGACCGGAAAATATTTCCCATTCCAGGATTATGGACCCTGGACCAACCAGATGCCTTTATCCTATCTGATTCCAGGTTTCATCGAAAAGGTGTTCGGACCTGGCTTACGAACGGGGCGCTATCTCGCTATCTGCCTGGGGCTCCTGATGCTGGTAGGTCTGTGGCTGCTGGCACGCCGGCTGGGAGGTGAGTGGTGGGCGGCGGGCGCGGTCGCGGCAGTTGCCCTCAACCCTGCATTGATCAAAACCTACAGCATCGCCGTGTCTCAGGTCCTGATCTCCTGCATGCTGATCTGGATTCTGGTATTGGTGCTGGCTGAAGAGCGGAAAACCTGGCAGCTCGCCTTAGGATCATTTCTAGCCGGAGCAATGCTGCTCACCCGTATGAATATGCTGCCGGTAATCCCCTTCTTGCTCTTCTATATATTCTGGCAACACGGCGTCCGAGCCGGTTTCATTTCCACGATAGTCTGTCTGCTGACCGTCCTCATCGGGCACGCTGTCTTCTGGCCAAACATTATGCGGCTTTGGGCGTCCTGGCTGCCACCCGCACTGACCCCTTTTCTCAGCCAGTTCCGCCTCCTCCACAGGGTTAGTAACGTGTGGGATCCATCGATCACGTTTGAAGATCGCTGGCTGAGCTTTTGGCAGGGATATCGTGCGAATTTCATCCCTTTGACGGCATTCCTTATCTTCAGTCTCCCGTTTTTCTTTTCCAGACACTGGAAGTACAGCTCCTACCGCAAGATGGGCATCTTCATCAGCCTATTATTTGGCTCGCTCTGGCTGGCACATATTTGGGCCTCACTAACCAAGAATTATTGTGTATATTGTTACACCAGCTATATAACTTTTTTCGCACCGCTTGGCTTGCTCCTGGTAATTCTCATAAACCGTGCCTGGCAATCGAGGCAGGCTGGCTGGTTCAGCTGGATTTGCGCGGCTCTGGTGATCTTGATTACCACCAGTATTGGCTTAGGAAGCTCCCAGGATCTCGGGGTTGCCCTGGTAGAGCTGCCCATGCCCAGAGTTAAAAATCTTCACCTGATGCCTGGCGGCATTTCCTTATGGGGAGTGCTGGAAAATCGCTTTGGGCTGCCGCGCACATTGACCGGGTGGCTCATCCCTACCCTCGCCGGTGCAATCGTTGGGGTTTTACTGCTGGTCGGGGTCTGGCTGATTTATCGACGGCTGAGAAAGAACAGAGACATTCAAGCGAGCTATGGTCTGTTTATCGCAAATGGGCTGCTAATTTTTGGCCTGCTTCTTTCGCCGACAGTCGTCCTGGCTAACCAGAATGTCCACGACTGCTCTGGAGACGTGATCGCATCCAATGAAGCGGTCGGACGCTATCTCGCCAGGGTGATCCCTCCGGGTTCTAAGGTATACTGGAAAGGGAGCCTTTCTGTTGTCCCGCTGCTGCAAGCGCCCGGGGTCGAGCTCTTTTCTCCACAAATCAACGGCGCTTATTCAGATAAGATTGGGGGAGACCCGGATGAGCTGCGCAAGTTCGGGTTGTGGAACTCGGAGCTCGCCAATCAATGGTTCAGTCAGGCTGATTATGTTATTATTGAAGAACGCCGTTACACCGATGACTGGAAGCAGCGGCTGGAATCCGGTCAATTTGATGAACTGCCTCGCTCAAGCTCAACTACACCGTGTAAAGATAAATACCGCCTGAGGATTTTCCAGAGAATATCGGATTAAATCAATTTTTGCTATGGATAACATTTCAAGTATCTCGCTGGTTATTCCAGTATATAACGAAGAAGAAAACCTTCCGTTATTGAATAATAAAATAACAGAGGCGCTCACACCGCTTCCACGCTCCTGGGAAGTAGTCTACGTGGACGACGGCAGCTCCGATAAAAGCCTGGAAATCCTTGGAAACCTGGCAGCCTGCGATCCCGATCATATCTCTGTAATCTCATTCCGGCGCAATTTTGGCCAGACCGCGGCGATCGCTGCCGGGATCGATTATGCTCTGGGAGATTTGATCGTCTTGCTGGATGCAGACTTACAGAACGATCCTGACGACATCCCGATGATGCTGGATAAAATAGATGAGGGCTACGATGTCGTAAGCGGCTGGCGCAAGAACCGCAAGGATGCATTCATCACGCGCACACTCCCTTCGCGCATGGCAAACGGCTTGATCTCCACGGTGACCGGCGTGCACTTGCACGACTATGGCTGCACATTAAAGGTTTACCGCCGTGAAGTGCTGACCGGTTTCCGCTTGTATGGTGAAATGCATCGCTTCATTCCGGCTTATGCCAGCTCAGTAGGAGCAAAAATAATCGAGGTGCCCGTCCATCATTACCCCCGCCGCTATGGCAAGACCAAGTACGGCTTAAACCGGACAGTTAAAGTTATTCTGGATTTGTTCACGGCGAAATTTTTCATCAGCTACTCCAACAAACCGATCTACCTTTTCGGCGGTGCGGGGCTGATCCTGATGTTTATCAGTTCGGTAATCCTGTTTATCCTGGCTGCCAGGCGGCTGCTTTTCTCGGTATCCGTCATCCAATCACCCTTGTTCGCAGTCGGCATTATGCTGTTCATCCTCGGTTTCCAATCGATTTTAATGGGCTTAATCGCCGAGCTTTTAGTCCGCACATACCATGAATCGCAGGACAAACCTACGTACATCATCCGCAAGGTAATCCGCAAGAATGTCACCACCGCCTGAGGCTTGAATGCGGATATTGGTGTCCATTCATGAATTTCCCCCGATTGGCGGCGGAGGCGGTCGGGTTGCCTATGATTTATGTCACGGCCTGGTGAAAAAAGGACACGAGGTTACGATATTAACTTCTGGGATGAGAGGCATGCCGAAGGTTGAGCTGGTCGACGGGATCCGGATATACCGCTTATCAGCCTTGCGCCAGCAGGCATACCAAGCCAGCCTAATATCGATGGCAGCCTATATCTGCAATGCAACAGCGAAGGGTCTCAGATTGATCCAGGAATGGCGACCGGATGTGATCCATGCCCACTTCGCAGTACCTGGTGGAGCGCCAGCCTGGGCCTGGCACCGCCTGACCAGCATCCCATACGTACTCACCGTGCATCTCGGTGATATCCCCGGCGGTGTGCCTGATAAAACGGATCGCTGGTTCCGCTGGATCTTTCCGCTGACTCCACCAATATGGAAAAATGCCACGAAAATTGTCGCAGTGAGTGAGTACACCCGGGCGCTGGCGTTAAAACGCTATCCCGTCCCTGTCCAGGTTATTCACAACGGCGTTGATCTCGAGTCACTCTGGCAGGGCTCGATCCAGCCAAACAGCAGACCTCATATATTGTTTATCGGCAGGCTGACCCCCCAAAAAAATCCACTCCAGGTGGTCAGGTCGCTCGCCGCGATTAAAGAGCTTGATTGGCAGTGCACCATGATTGGGGATGGGGAGATGCGGGGAGAAATCCTGCGTGAGATCGAGATGCTCAGGCTTCAAGATCGAATAGTGCTCACCGGTTGGATCACTCCGGATGAAGTGCTGGAATGGTACCGGAAAAGCGACATTTTATTCCTGCCGTCTTTGTACGAAGGATTTCCGATCGTAGGTATCCAGGCGTTAGCCATGGGGCTGGCTATGTTAGGCACTCAAATCGGGGGTTTTTCTGGGATCATCGAAAATGGAATCAACGGTTATTGTGTTCCACTCGATCAGCCGTTCCTTTTTTCCCAACATTTAGCGGCTATGCTGACTGACCCTGGCTTGCTCGAAGGGTTCCGGAAAGAAAGCATAAATATTGCGCGAAAATTAGATATCAAAGAAATCGTGGATTGCTATGAAGAGCTCTTCGAATCTATTGTGGTCAATGAGCCAGTAAAGGCAATACCTGTAGAACAATGACTTTTTTTAGCTTTCATCAGCTTGTGGATTTAGCCGTAACGACAGACAATTCAGAAGATGCAGATTTCTACCTTCGTGAATATCAGTACCATATCCCCAGCGTTTACGTGCCCTCTTCTGCCCGGATAAATCTAAATTTCAGCAGAAAAGATGGTCCTTTCTCTGCCCCTGCAGGGTTTTCATTTCACCAGCATAAAACGCTGGCCCGCTGGGCTTATCAGCTAAGAGTATCCCCCGACCAGGTGGACATCGATGTAATCGGGAATAAATTGTCCGTTCCCATGGTTCATCACATGCTCGTCCACCCCAGCCTGCGCTATTTATCCAGCAATCAAGGTGTTTTATTGCTCCATGCAGGCGCCGTCACACGCCAGGACCACAGCTTGATTTTTACCGGCAGAGGCGGCAGCGGAAAGACCACCTTTACCTCGCTGCTCCTGGCAGAGACGGATCAGACCTGGTCGCCTCATGCCGACGATTACGTCTTCCTGCGCGCAGGTCCTGAAAGCCTCGCGTACCTGACACGGTCTCATCTCTATAAGGATCTGCTGGTATGGGTGCCTGGCGTGAAAAACCAGCTCTCAAGATCGGAGCGATTACGCCTCGAGATGTACGGCGGCTTGCGCCGATTCAGCCAGGACAACATCAAATGGCCCGTGCGGGTGGACGTCCATCAGTTGTGGCCCGGACGTGAGATTTGCATGAGGGCCATTCCGGGAGCAATCATTATCTTGAAACGATCATCCGACCGGTCAATTCCGGAGTTTCATCCAGTAGCCCCTCAAGAAAGCACGCTTGAATCCCTGATTGAAATGAATTTTTACGAGGCACGCCATTTCCTCACGCTCCTTCAAAAATCCGGTGCAGTTACGGATCTGGCTGGCTGGCTCCAGAATTGGAAGGACTCTGAAAGACAGATACTAAAAAGACTCGGTCAGTCTATCCCGCTGATTGAGCTTGAATTACCAAAATCGGGCAAGGTTATTCACCAACACCAAAAAATGATATCCGATCGACTGAAAGTAATTGTCACTCAAGGATGAAACGCAGCTTCGTTAATGTTTAAACAAAATCAATCCCGGTTTAAATGGCTCCGCTGGGCAGGTACGATTATCTCTTTGCTCATCTTTTTATGGCTGCTTACTCAGCAAAAATGGCAGATCGTCGTTCTCTACATATCCGATATTCCCAGGGTATCCTTGCTGCTGGCAATCGGGCTGTATTTCACCGGTCAGGTGGCAAATGCATTGCGTTGGTATATCTTACTGCACGCGCCACCCGTACAAATCCCATTCCGGCAGACATTTAAGATCAGCCTGAGCGGGGCTTTTGTTTCGAATTTTTTACCATCAACAGTCGGGGGAGATGCTATTCGCTTCGCCAGCTTATTCCGTTATACCGATAACCGGGCGATATGTTTGGCATCGGTCGCACTTGATCGATTTGTGAATGTGGCAGCATTCGTAACCATCCTGCCTCTATCCATGCTTACCTTTATAGTTAATGGCTCACTGCTAACCGGTAACTCTCTTCCAGGTGCTATATCAGCCTCCGCATTCTTTACTCAGAGAATTGGGGTTATCCAAAAATATTCCGCTCGGGTTTACCGCTGGCTGATCAAAACACGCGATGCATTTTCGATCTGGCTTAAACGCCCTTTCATCCTCGCGGCTGCCTTCCTGGTATCCTGGTTTTCAATATTTGTGGTGATGGTTGCAATCTGGCTGATAGCCCGTGGGCTGGGAATTTCCGTCGCTTTATATCAGGTTATGGGCGCGACCGCCATCACCTATTTCATTACCATGCTGCCGATATCAGTAAATGGGCTGGGCGTACGTGAAGTCGCTATTACAACACTGTATCTAAAACTCGGAGCCAATATCGAGCAGGCCACAGCGCTGGCGGTGATCACGCGCTTGATCGCATTAACGGTTACCTTTCCCGGAGCATTGTGGCTGCCGCGGATTTTCTCCGGTGCATCAAATGTAGACATAAATCAGGCTGCTCAGGATGGAAGTGCAAACAACGACCAATCGCTACCTTAAAATTATCCTTATCGCTGCTATCGGTGCATATGCCTGCCTGTTGAGTTTTGCGGTAAAGCAGGTCATTGATGGCGGCGTATCTCCTCGCCTGAAAATTATCCTCGAGCTTGGCTGGGTTTTTGCCATTCTGACCTGTTTGGTTTTGATCGGTTGGGCTCTTTCGAAAAAATCAGCCAATATCCGGGGTACTCTCGACCAAATTGCCGGGTTGCCCTTCAAGCTTAAATACTGGCTGCGTATCTTGATATACGTCGCGCTTCTGTTATTCCCGATCTATCTTTCCTTTTCGGGAATCAGCCGCGGGGTGACCGATTCCCCCGGGTTTAGGAGCATCCTGCTCATCCCATTCTTACTGGTCACAAGTCTATTCTTCCCCAGCCTCGCCCAATCAAAATATTCATTCCGGCTTATATTAACCATGCTATTCAGCGCGTACCTGTTTCTTGCTGCAGGGCAGCTGGTCTACGTAGTGAATTACCCGTTCTCACTGACCTGGTCCGAAGGGAACCGTCTGTACGATTACTCGCTAATCTTCGCTAAATCCCTTTATCCAACCCAGGATTCATTGACGATCCCTTATTTTTCTCCTGGTCGCTTCGGGCTGTGGGGGATCTGGTTTTTGATCCCAAACTTACCGATTTGGTTTCATCGCTTATGGAATGCTTTGCTTTGGATCCTTCCACCGCTGATTTTCGGATGGATCTGCGCGAAAGGGACCCAGCCGCGCATCACCCGGTTCGCCCTGGCAGTATGGTTAGCGCTCTTCCTGTACCAGGGTCCTATCTACGCACCGCTGCTTATTGCAGCTATCCTGACCGTGATGATCGACCGGGTCGAGCTTTGGAAGCGCGCCATCCCGACGGGGATAGCCAGCCTCTATGCGGGTCTCAGCCGCTGGACCTGGTCGCTCTCACCCGGTGTCTGGGCTGGATTGATCGATATTGACCAATACTTTCCGCAAAGGTCAGGGAGCTGGTTCTCACGAATACTGCCTGCCATTATCATTGGACTGGTCGGCAGCATTCCCGGACTGCTGAGCAACTACCAGCGCTGGACAAATTTACGCCAATCCACCCTGTCGTTATCTCAGCCCCTTCTTTTTTACAGACTTTTCCCCAATCCTACTTATCCAAATGGAATCTTGCTCTCTTTGCTCATCGCCACTGGTCCAGTGATCTTACTTCTTTGCTGGTTGGCAGCCTCTCGGCGGTGGAAGCTTACCTGGACACAGATTATTGTTTCATTTGGTGTTTGTTTCGCTTTCCTGATCGCAGGCTTAGTCGCCAGTATTAAGATCGGCGGGGGTAATAACCTCCACAACATGGATATGTTCTTGATCACGATCGTCATCCTGATCTCACAGTTTTTGAGAAGAGGGGGCTTACCCTCTTTCCAGGCTCTCCCAAACTGGGTCAAGACATTTGCCGTCCTGGCATTCCTGGTTCCGATCTGGAGTGTATCTACCCAAACTAGGCCGCTTATTTTTCCCCCACAGGAGTACGTCCAAAAAGCGCTCAATAAGATTAAGACAAACGTAGACAAGGCTGGGACAGAAGTTCTGTTCATCGATCAGCGCCAGCTGCTTACTTTTGGGAATATTCGCTCTGCCAACCTGGTTCCAGATTACGAAAAGAATTACCTGATGGATCAGGCTATGGCCGGAAACAGCGCATATTTCCAACAATTTTATGCTGACCTGGCAAAAAAGCGTTTTAGCCTGATTATCACTGAACCGTTATATACCAACATTTCGGATACAGGTGATAGCTTTGGCGAAGAAAATGCTGCATGGGTAAAGTGGGTATCGAATCCGGTTCTTTGCTACTACAAATCCTTTAAACTCTATAAGAAAGTTAAAGTCCAAATGCTCATTCCCAGGGAAAATGTGGAAAACTGTGATCTAATGGTCCAGGAGCTGCTTTCTTCTGCACCGGCGATTTCTGAGCCAAATTTCCAATTCTATAGTGGTGAAGATTGGCCATAACGAACGGGAGATTTCCGCTCCGGACAAAAAAGCCCTTGACCGAATTATTAAAGCTCTCTCCGAATTCTGACGCGCATTCCAGGCAGCTAAGCTACCTGCGCGGCATCCTGGCAGTCACCCTTTTCGCAGAGATAGTAGGGTTAGTTCGTCTTCTAGGACCCTATTACGAGATAGGCGCGCTTTTTAGCTCGCTGCGCTGGATCGCTGTCCTGGTCATCGGAATTGTTGGAATTCTATTGACTGGGATTCTCTTCATTCTGACCTGGACGCGTTGGAAAGATAATTTGATTTCGATTTATTACAGGATCCTCCACATCCTGCAGCGTTTAGGCTATCTCAATTATTTCTTCTTCGTTCTGATATTCGGTGGATACACATTCTTGCTCTTAGGTCCTAAGGCTGAGCTGTTCGATCCTACGTATATCCGGTTCGCTTTACTTTGGATGGCTACGCTTTGCGGGGGATTCTTTCTGAAGGCTGCTGGTCTGAAGCGCAATTTGGGCTTGATACTGATCAGCGCACTGCTGTTAGGCAGCGTAATTATCGAGATCGCCGCGCTTATAGAACCAATAACGAGCTATCCATTCTCGCTGGACTGGTCCGAGGCGAGTCGCTATTATTTTGCCTCGCTGTATCTATCGCAGTGGATCTATGGATTCCACGTTCCCCCTCCAACGCTGCATCCAACCCGTTATTTGATGGAAGCGGCTCCATTCCTAATCCCCAATACACCCATCCTCGTTCACCGTTTGTGGCAGCAGATCCTGTGGGCAGTGACTGCACTGCTCACCGGAGTAGCACTCGTGAGGCAGCTGTCACTCAAAGACCGGTTGTACGGAGTTTTGGTCGCTGCCTGGGTGTTTTTATTCGTATTGATCCCGCCGGTGTACTACCATCTCCTGGTTCCCGTGATCCTGGTTTTATTTGGATTCAACCTGCGCAAGAAATGGCAAACCCTGTTGGTTATCCTGATCGCCTCCGCCTGGGTGGGGCTGAGCCGGGTGAACTGGTTCCCAATCCCAGCCATGCTGGCAGTGACTCTCTACTTACTCAAACAACCCGTTAGCGAGCTGGGTTTCTGGCGATATCTGTTAAAACCGGTCGTGTGGGGGGTGCTGGGTCTGATCACCGCATACGTATTCCATGAGCTGTACATAGTTTGGTCTGGGATTCCACCCGACCAATTTTCAACGAGTTTCAGCTCCTCCCTGCTCTGGTATCGTCTGCTGCCAAACCCGACTTACCGCTGGGGTATTTTTCCGGCAGCGATCATCGTTTCACTGCCATTTTTCGGACTGATTGCGATAGGCCTGGCAGGCAAGTGGAGATGGTATCACCCTCTCCGCTACCTCGGGCTTGGCTTGATCCTGGGCGTCCTATTTGCCGGCGGCTTGCTGGTGAGCGTAAAGATTGGTGGCGGCAGCAACCTGCACAACCTGGATGCATACCTGACATTTTTATTGACCATAACCGCCTTCTTCCTCTTCCAAAAAGTAGTTCCCGAACCGATTGGATCGGATACCGAGAAAGAACCGCTAAAACCGTTGCCGGCAGCTTTTGCAGCTGTCAGCTACATTCTCTTAATCATCACTCTGCTGCTGCCGATTTATTTCGTGGTTGCTACTGCCCAGCCAATTACGCGGCGCTATACCGCGGAAAAAATGCAGGCTATCGAACAACTGAAACGACAAATTAAGCACCTAAACAAAAGCGGCGGAGAAGTCCTGTTATTAACCGAGCGACAGCTGCTTACTTTCCATTTTCTGAAGGATATTACTCTCGTGCCGGAATATGAAAAAACTTATCTGATGGAAATGGTCATGGGAGGCAATCAGGAGTATCTAAACCAATTCTATCAAGATATATCCAACCACCGCTTTTCGCTCATAATTTCCGAACCCCTCTCCCGCCGGCATAAAGGCAGCTTAGAAGCCTTTGGCGAAGAAAATGATGTCTGGGTGGATCAGGTTTCAACGCAGATCTTGTGCTATTACCAACCACAAAAAACCCTCAAATCTATCCACGTCCAGATCCTTGCACCCCGGACCGATGCGGGCACGTGTACCCCCACAGGCGATTCGCTTGGACAATAGCACAACCGGCAATCGGCATTCTGAAAGGAAACTTGTGTTCTCCCGGCTTGCACGCCCGGAAGTACTTATATTCATTTCTGTTGCTGCATTCTTTCTATTGATCTTCCTTTTCTACCCGTTTCGCGCTCGCTTCGAGTTCGATCCGGATGAAGGCATCAATGCCATCAAAGCCCTGATGCTCGCCCGCGGCTTTCCACTCTACTCTCAAATCTGGAGCGACCAGCCTCCGGTCTTCACCTACCTGCTGGCAATCACTCTCCGGCTGACCCGTTTTGATATCAATATTGCCAGGACATTCGTGCTCATTCTCTCCTCAATCCTTCTGCTTTCAGCCGCACTGTTCGTCCGCCTCTCCTGGTCAACTCTTCATGCGCTTTTTGCTGTTCTGCTGATTGCACTCCTCCCTTTTTATGCTTCCCTATCCGTTTCGGTGATGATTGGTCTACCTGCGCTAACATTTGCTATGCTATCTTTGCTGGCATTGGGCGCCTGGCACACCTCCCGCCGGAATTTCTGGCTTTTCATTTCCGCGCTGGCATTAGGTCTTTCTGCTTTTACGAAGATCTTCACCTTATTCCTCGTACCAATATTCCTGTTGGGCATACTCATGGATTATCAGCCAGCCTCCAACCAAAAACACATTTGGCGCAGCAGGCTGACGCCAGCATTCCTTTGGGGCGTATCATTCACTGCTTTATCTCTGCTGGTCTCCCTCATTTTCATCGGACCAGCCTATTTACCGGAGCTTTTCAACACCCATCTGGCTGCCCGGACAGTTGAGCTCTATGAATCTCTCGGTAAAACCCTATCCATAACCGCTTATATCCGCCCCTCCTGGCCCTTCGTCCTTCTCGCTTTCTGTGGTTCTGTCTTTGCTATTATTCAAAAAAAGTGGCTCACCTTTTACCTGCTCGCCTGGTCGGCTACAGCTTATCTGCTGCTCGCTTTCCACACTCCAGTCTGGTACCACCACCAGCTATTAGTAACGGTACCCCTGGCTATGCTGGCAGCCATTGGCATTGCCGAAGCAGTGCTCACATTGCTCAGGAACCGCTCTCTCCACTCCTTGATACAATGGGAGACTTTAATTGCTTTGGTTTCAATCGCCGGGTTTGTGCTTATTTTAGTTGCCAGGGTCCCACCAATTTACTATAATTTTCGACTGCCTGCTTATCTCATCGAGCCTGTCGCTAAGCCTGCCGGGCATGAAGAAGAAATCCTTAGTAACTTGCGCCAGTATGCAGCGAATTCAAACTGGATCTTTACTGACGTCCCGATGTACGCTTTCCGGGTTGGATTGCCCATTCCCCCACCGCTTGCAGTTATCTCAGAGAAACGTCTCACCACCGGTACATTATCTGAGGACGACATCATCAAATATGTGGACGAATATCAGCCTGCTGAGATACTCCTGGGGCGGTTTAAATTTCAGAAACTGAGCGACCATCTGCGCAATGATTACCGCACGATATACTCGTGGGGAAAATCGCATTTCTACCTGCTCCGAAGTGTATATCGCGGCTCTTAACCTGAGAGGGTGCTGCGTTCACTGCGTAAAACGACTATTCTGACAACAAATTCGGTCGATGCTGCAAAAAGTTAACCTCAAAAAAATCGTTTTTTCGATATTGATCGTCGGGGTGGTCATTGCCTCCCTGCTGCTCCCGCGCGCCTTACGCCTGGATAGCGGAGTGACGATCGATGAACCCCTCTGGCTGATGCGGTCTGCAAATTTTTACCAGGCATTATCGGTCAGAGATTTCAAAAACACATACCAAAAAGAGCACCCTGGCGTGTTGGTCACCTGGGCAGGGACTGCCGGATTTTTATGGCGGTATCCCGATTATGTAAAAGAGGCCGACCGCCAATTCCGTGGTCCGGGGAATTTACAATTGTTCCTGCGTACTCGCAAGGTCGAGCCTCTCGATATCCTGGTGAGCGAACGGTTTTTTACAGTTTTAATCATCGTTGTCGCCTCGATAATGGCGTTTTGGTACTGCTGGAAGTTGCTCGGTTTAATGCCGGCTTTGCTCGGGATTCTCTTGATCGCTTTTGATCCGTTCACCATCTCCCTTTCCCGTCTGCTGCACCTGGATGGCCTGGTCAGCGCCTTGATGCTCCTCTCCTTATTGGCCTTCATGCGGTTCTTTTATCAGTCTCGACGGATGCTCGACCTGCTCGTTTCCGGGGTAGCTGCAGGGCTCAGCTGGCTGACCAAATCGCCTGCCTTCTTTTTGATCCCTTTTATCGGTGCGCTGGTTTTCCTCAACCTCGTCCAGTCCTTGCGCCATCCTGATCAGCGGAATGCGAGAGTAATCTGGCGGGCGATCAGGCCAGCATTGCTCTGGTTCCTGGTTGGTTGCGCCGTCTTTGTTCTGCTCTGGCCCGCAATGTGGGTCGCTCCGCTCGATACGCTCCGCCGCGTATTCACCCTGGCTACCGACTACGCGGTTGAAGGTAACGACAGCGTTACTTTTTTTAATGGGGTAATCTATCCAAGCGGCGATGCTGCCTGGTTTTTCTATCCGATAGCTTTCATCTGGCGCATCACCGGAGTAGTCACGATCGGCATCCTCCTGGCGGTTGCGAGTTTGTTCTTGCCCAAAATACTCAAGCTTACCCAGGAGCAGAAGCGGTATCTACTCGTCCTCCTTGCCTTCTCAATCCTCTTCACCCTCTTCATCAGCGTGAGTTTGAAACAGTCCGATCGCTATTTCCTCCCCATCCAGGGACCGATGATCCTCGTCGCAGCCTTGGGATGGTATGCCCTCATTCAGGCCGTGTCGTTGGCAATGTCGAGGATTGCCTCCGCCAGGGCAGCCGCAATTAGCTCCTGGGCTATCCTGATCTGCCTGGTCTTTGTGCAATTCACAGGGGTTATGAAAACTTTCCCGTATTTTTATAATTATTACAACCCTCTCCTGGGAGGCATTGAGCGGGCAAAAGAGGTTTTGGTGATAGGCCGTGGTGAAGGGCTGGACCAGGCTGCTGAATATCTTAACACGAAGCCTGATGTTAGAAAGCTGAAAGTTTTTTCATGGTACAACGATGGCAGTTTCTCGTATTTTTTCCGCGGAAATTCAAAACCAATTGACGCGTTTTCCTCCCTTGAGACAATAAAACATGCCGATTACGTCGTCCTATACTTCCGCCAAAAGCAGCGGCAGCTGCCCAGTCCGAAATTCCTGGCATATTTCCAAAACCTGACACCGGAACATGTTGTCACGATCGATGGCATCGATTATGCCTGGATCTACAATATGAAACAGGCTGGGGAGCCGGTTGCTCCCTGACTCTATTACTGCCGGTAGCTGATATTGAAGTCGAAGCTTATCCCATGCTATAATTCAACTGCTGAATTTTAGCATATGGATAACCAATCCGCAGCAAAATCCGACCGCGATCTGATCATGCTCGAGCAAATCGAGCATGACCCAGCTATGAAAAGCCAGCTGAGATGCTCCAGGGTCGAATAAAATTTCACAAACTAACCGGTCATTTGCTTGACGGGTAATCGATCGATGTTTGGAAAAATTAACCTCAAAAAAATCGTTTTTTCGATATTGATTTCCGGAGTAGTAATTGCTTCTTTACTTCTCCCGCGCGCCTTACGCCTGGATAGCGGCGTGACGGTCGATGAACCCCTTTGGCTGATGCGGTCTGGGAATTTCTACCAGGCATTATCGGTCAGAGATTTCAAAAACACATACCAAAAAGAGCACCCTGGCGTATTAGTTACCTGGGCAGGTACTGCCGGATTTTTATGGCAGTACCCCGATTTTGTAAAAAAGGTCGACCAACAATTCCATGGTCTACCGAATTTCTATTTTTTCCTGCGTAACCATCTGGTTGATGCTGTTGATGTCCTGGCAAGCGGGCGATTTTTCACCGTCTTGTTGATTGTAATCGCGTCAGTTTTGACATTCTGGTATTGCTTGAAGCTGTTCGGTTTAATCCCGGCATTGCTCGGCATCCTCCTGATCGCTTTGGACCCTTTCACCATTTCCCTTTCCCGGCTGTTACATCTAGACGGATTGGTCAGTGCACTGATGCTCCTTTCCTTATTAGCTTTCATGAGATTCATGTACCAATCTCGGCGAACGCTTGACCTGCTCGTATCCGCTGTTGTTGCAGGGCTAAGCTGGCTGACAAAATCGCCTGCCTTCTTTTTGATCCCTTTTATCGGCGCGTTGGTATTACTAAACCTCATCCAATCTTGGCGCCGTCCTGATCAGCGGAATGCAAGAGTAATCTGGAGTTCGGTCAAGCCGGTTCTGCTTTGGCTGTTTGTTGCGTGCCTGATCTTTGTACTGCTCTGGCCCGCTATGTGGGTCAATCCTATCTGGACTCTCAGGCAGGTCTTCACCCAGGCTGCCGACTATGCAGTAGAAGGTCACGATCACAGTACTTTCTTCAATGGAACAATCTATTATAGCGGCGAATTCAGCCTGGTATTTCTATCCGGTATCTTTTATCTGGCGGATCACCGGAGTGGTTTCAATTGGAATCTTCCTGGCAATATTGAGTTTGTTCTTGCCAAAAATACTAAAGCTTACCGAAGAGCAGAAACGCTATTTACTCGTCTTGCTCGCATTTTCTATACTATTCACCATCTTTATCAGTTTGAGCTTAAAAAAATTCGACCGTTACCAGCTCCCCATTCAAGGACCGATGATCCTTATTGCAGCCCTTGGATGGTACACCATCATTCAGGCTGTGAGCCGAGGTTTGACCAAGATCGCCTCTGCCAGGACGGCAACGATTGGCACTTGGGCTATCCTGACCTGTCTGGTTCTTGTCCAATCCATCGGGGTTTTTAGCACCTATCCATATTTTTACAATTATTACAATCCTCTCCTGGGAGGCATTCAGCGGGCGAAAGAGGTTATGATGATTGGGCGGGGAGAAGAACTGGAGCAAGCTGCTGAATATCTCAACACGAAACCCCACGTGAGAAAGCTAAAGGTGATTTCCTGGTACAACGAGGGTAGTTTCTCATATTTTTTCCACGGCACATCCAAGTTTATGGACGATAACATATCGCTCGAACAATTACAACAGGCAGATTATGTCGTACTATATTTCCTTCAGATGCAACGGCAGTTACCCAGTCCGAAAATCCTGGCATATTTCCAGACGCTAACCCCTGAATATACTGTCACGATCGATGGTTTCGATTACGCCTGGATCTACAACATGAAACAGGCTGGAGAGCCGGCTGCTCCTTAACTCTTTGTTTACGGCATTCGAGATTAAAGCCGAAGTCTAACTCATGTTATAATTCAGTTATTGAATTTTAGATTATGGATAACCAATCCGCAGCAGAATCCGACCGAGATCTGATCATGCTCGAGCAAATCGAGCATGACCCGGATATTAATCAGGCGACAATGGCCGCGCAGCTTGGTGTGGCAGTAGGCACGGTCAACTGGCATCTCAAGCGAATGATTGCCAAAGGCTACGTCAAGGTAAAACGCGCCCAACGGAAAAAATTACGCTACATCATTACTCCGGAGGGGCTGGCATTCCGCGCTCGTCTTACAGTAAATTATATAGAAAATTCCATGCACCTCTATCATAGGACGCGTGACCACGTCCGTGAGCTTTTAGTTGAGGTGAAAGCTAATGGATTTGACCGCGTTCGGATTATTGGCGACGGCGATATTGCCGACATCTGCCGCCTGACCTGCCTGGAGCAAGGAATCCGGGTAAGCGATACAGAAGATATCCCTTCCCTAGAGATCCGTGGGGCAAAAATATACCTGCAATTGGCGGATGGAAAATGAACCCTGTGGATGAGCTGAACCATATAATAATTACCGGCGGGCTGGCTACTTCCTGGAGTTTGATCATGGCATCCGTAAAGTGCTGCACGCTCTGCAGAGCGGGTTGATCTGTGACCCGCAGGTTGCTCCATGACCTGCAGGTTGCTCTATGACCTGACGGATGCCCTTTACCGCAACACACCATTCGTCGTACAGTAAATGTCTATGCAGCGGAGTTAACAGATGGAAGCTAATGAAAATCTTTCAATAACAACGACTTTTTGGAAAGATAAGCGGGTGGTCCTGACCGGTGGAGCGGGCTTTCTGGGCTCATTTGTAACTCAAAAGCTTCAAAAGCTAGGGGCTGCGCAAATTTTTATACCCAAGATTGAAAACTATGACCTTGTAAACCTGGTCGACATCCAAAGGATGTATGCAGATGCGCTTGAAGACCGCCCGGATGGACAACTTAAAACGATTGTCATCCACCTCGCCGCCCTTGCTGGGGGGATCGGCGCAAACCGCGCGCGCCCTGCTGATTTCTTCTACATCAACTTGATGATGGGCGTCCAGCTGATGCACCAGGCCTGGAAGCTGGGGATTGATAAGTTTGTTGCCATTGGGACGATCTGCGCCTATCCGAAATTCACCCCAATGCCGTTTCAGGAAAAGAATCTCTGGGAAGGTTATCCAGAAGAGACGAATGCCCCTTACGGTCTCGCCAAGAAGATGCTGCTGGTACAGGCTCAAACGTACCGCGAGCAGTATGGGTTCAATGCCATTTACTTGCTTCCGGTCAACCTGTACGGGCCGCGGGACAACTTCAATTTAGAGACCTCCCACGTTATCCCAGCCCTCATCCATAAGTTCATCGAGGCTCAGGAAAGAGGCCAGCACGAGGTGGTTTTATGGGGCGATGGCTCTCCGACGCGGGAGTTCTTATACGTCGAGGACGCCGCAGAAGGAATACTGCTGGCAGCCGAGCGCTATAACGGACCTGATCCGGTCAACCTGGGCGCAGGCACCGAGATCAGCATCCACGATCTGGCAAATACGATCAGCCGCCTTACCGGCTTCGAAGGCAAGATCGTATGGGACACCAGCAAACCAAACGGGCAGCCGCGGCGGGCGTTGGATGTGAGCCGAGCACAAGAATATTTCGGCTTCAAGGCAAAAATGACCTTCGAAGAAGGACTGCGGAGGACAATTGCCTGGTACAAGGAGCATGAAAGCCAAATCGCAGAGACTCCAAAAGGGTTGATGGGCATACTATCATGACCGATACATCACTGACCCCGCAAACTCAGGCAGAAGAGGTCATCCTCCTCAAACCTTCCCGAGGCTGGTCGACCCTAAACCTTAAAGATATATGGATCTACCGGGAGTTGGTCTATTTCCTCACCTGGCGGGATGTTATCGTCCGCTACAAGCAGACGGTGTTGGGCGCAGCCTGGGCGATCATCAACCCCGTGATCAACATGGTTGTATTAAACCTGATCTTTGGTACCTTAGGAAACCTGGGTACCCAGGGTATCCCCCGTCCATTGTTCACATTTTCTGCTCTCTTGCCCTGGGGATTGTTCAGTAAGGCTTTGAACGATGCTGGAAGATCAATGCTCTCGAACCGTACCATGATCACAAAGGTCTATTTCCCACGCATGATCATCCCGCTTTCATCCGTTCTGGGCGGGCTCGTCGATTTCGCTATCCAGTTTGTGGTTCTGCTTTTTATGATGTATTTCTACAAATATCCTCTGACCAGGAATATGCTGACACTCCCGTTCTTTCTATTACTGAGCCTTATCACTGCATTAGGAGTAGGGTTATGGCTCTCTGCATTGAACGTCCTCTACCGAGATGTGAATTACATTCTCCCGTTTTTAACCCAATTCTGGCTGCTGCTGACCCCGGTCGGATATGCGCCTAACTCCTTTTCGGTAAAACTTCAGGTTTTGAATATCCTCAATCCAATGTCAGCTGTGGTGGTAGGTTTTCGCTGGGCGTTGGTTGGGACGCCTCCTCCATCCATGCTGGCTATAACCTCATCTACTGTGATTGCACTTATTCTATTGATTTCCGGGATGTATTACTTTCGCAGGATGGAGCGCACCTTTGCAGATATGGTGTAATCCCGATGTCGTTGGCAGGCAATACAGATGAGTGATACTGCAATCCGGGTGGACAGCCTGGGAAAAGCGTTCCGCATCGGGATCAACACCGAGCGGTATAAGACGCTGCGCGACAGCTTGAGCGACGCCGTCCACTGGCCTATCAAAGTGCTCCGCAAGGACTTACCGCCTAAAAAGGAGATTATCTGGGCGCTCAAAGATGTTTCTTTCGAAGTTCAAAAAGGGAATGTCCTGGGTGTGATCGGCAGGAACGGTGCGGGTAAGAGCACCCTGCTGAAGATCCTTTCGCGAGTGACGGAGCCAACGGAAGGATTTGCTGAAATCCATGGACGGGTCGGCTCCCTGCTGGAAGTCGGCACCGGTTTTCACCCTGAGCTGACCGGGAGGGAGAATATTGCCCTGAACGGAGCCATCCTCGGGATGCACCGCAAGGAAATCCAGCGGAAGTTTGATGAAATCGTCGAATTCTCAGGGGTAGAGAAATTCATCGATACGCCGGTTAAGCGCTACTCAAGCGGGATGTATCTGCGTTTGGCTTTCGCTGTGGCAGCCCACATGGAGCCTGAAATCCTGGTGGTCGATGAAGTCCTGGCGGTCGGCGACGCCGAGTTCCAGCGCAAGTGCCTCGGCAAGATGAGCGACGTGGCGCAGGAAGGACGGACAGTGCTGTTTGTCAGCCATAACATGTCAGCCATTCTGCGCCTGACAGAGACTACAATCGTGCTGGAAAAAGGGCGGATTATTTATCAGGCCCCTTCTGCTCAGGCGGTGGATTATTACCTCTCCTCAGGATTTTCCCAGACAGGCGAGCGCTGCTGGCAGCCAGATGAATTGTCCCCCGATATTGCTCCCTTCAAGCCGCTTGCTCTGCGTTTACGCAGCTCCCAGGGAAAGATCACCGATACCATCCGCTCAACCGAATCCTTCACGATTGAGATGGAATATTCTCTTGATTCAGCCATTACGGGTTTACGGGTGGGAATCTACCTGTTCTCGACCCTTGGTGATCTCATCTTCACTTCGTTCGATACCGATAACCCGCGCGAGTTCAAGCAGTTCGGAGTACGGCTTGCGGGGCGCTACGTCAGCCGGGTTGAGATTCCTGCCGACCTGCTCAATGAAGGACGTTACGTTCTGGGCGTCAACGCCAGCTCATTCCGCGTTCGCCGCTTCTTCCAGGATGAACACGCCCTCTCTTTCAATGTAGATGCCACCGGGTCACCGGGTGTCCAGTGGGCGGAACCCCGCCTGGGTCCTCTCCGGCCTCGATTAGATTGGCAAATCCGGGAGATTGGTTGATGGTGCAGGCTTACAAAAAATCCGTCAAGCACATCCTCGGTGAGCTGCCTTTCACTGCCGAGCTGTACTGGCAGTTTCGCCAGCAAGGCAAGCCGCTCAGCAAGAGCAGCTCTTTGAAAAGCATTGAGCAATGGCTGCCGGAATGGCGCTCTCAAGCTGAATCTGCGCGTGCGCGGGCGCTCCCTGGCAAAAAAATTGCCCTGTTTGCGACCTTGCGCTACTGGATTGAGTACAGCGCTTTATTAAGCTGCAGCATGGCGGGATTGGGTCATCAGGTGAGTATGGCTTACCTGCCTTATACCAGCTGGCGGACAGCGATCACTCGCTTTGACCTGCGCCGTCAGAATGCGTATATTGCCAGTATTTTGGAGAAAGCCGCTCCATTGATCGACGTCGTCTCACTGCTGGATATTAAATCAAAGACGAACAGCTTGCCTGCCAGCCTCAGCCAGGCGATCCGGGAGGTGACGGCGCGCGACGTCCAATACACGCTCCAGCTCGAAGATTTTGCTGCGGATGGCGCAAACTCTCCCTCTGCCAGCCTTTACCGCCTCAGGCTGGAGCGCAACAACCAGGCAGCCTCAGCAGCCCTGACCTGGCTGAGAGCAAGGGAGCCTGAGGTGATCGTCATCCCCAACGGGATGATCCTGGAGATGGGCGTCCTGTACCAGGTGGCGCGCTTCCTGGGAATTCCGACCGTGACCTACGAGTTCGGCGAACAGCGCGGACGTATCTGGCTCGCCCAAAACGACGAAGTCATGCGGCAGGACACAACCGATCTTTGGAAAGAGTATAAAGATCACCCGCTTACTGCCTCTGAATGGCAGCAGGTTCAGTCGCTCTTCGCTTCACGCCAGCAAGCCAGTCTGTGGGAGAACTTTGCCCGCCTGTGGCAGGGGCAGCCCGGTCAGGGCGGAGAAAAAACCAGGCAGGACCTTGCCCTGGACCAGCGTCCAATCGTTTTGCTGGCAGCCAACGTGATCGGCGACAGCCTGACCTTAGGTCGCCAGTGCTTCAGCCAGACGATGACCGAATGGCTGCAGCGAACCGCCTGCTTATTTGCCGAGCTGGGCGACGTGCAGTTTGTTATTCGCATTCACCCAGGCGAGCGCTACACCAAAGGTCCTTCAGTAGCAGACGTCGTTCGCTCGGTCTTACCCAGCCTTCCCGAGAATCTGCGCCTGGTGGCTGCGGATGACCCGGTGAACACCTATGATCTGCTGCAAATCTCGGACCTGGGGCTGGTCTATACGACAACGGTCGGCCTGGAGATGGCGATGAGTGGAATGCCGGTGATCGTTGCCGGTCAAACCCACTACCGGGGGAAGGGATTTACCCGCGACCCAGGTTCATGGCAAGAGTATTTCGATACGGTAAAAATAGTCCTGGGGGATCTTCCTGCTTTCCGCCTGGAAAAAGAAAAGATCGAGCTTGCCTGGAGGTACGCTTACCGCTTTTTCTTCAATTACCCGCTGCCTTTTCCCTGGCATCTGCTCGGCTTCGGCTCAGAGCAGGAAGCGTGGTCGGTGGAACGCGTCCTATCACCTGAAGGGCAAGCCAGGTTCGGTGAGGCATTCAACTGCCTGGCTGGTTTCCCTCGCGACTACCGTACCCCTGAGGTCATAGAAGAAGAAAGCTACTCATGAGCAGTGAGCCGCAGATTAAACAGCAGGTGCGCGAATTCTATGACCAGGTTGGGTGGCAGCTTGTCGGTGAAGACGTATACCAGAATGCTCGCTACGAAGATCTGCGCCCGGTTGCACACGATTATATACACCGCTGCCACCTGCGCGTCGCGCGTCACCTTAAACCGCAAGGAACCTACCTGTTAGACGCGGGTTCTGGTCCGATCCAATACCCGGAGTACCTGGAATACTCGCGCAGCTACCAGTACCGCGTCTGTGTTGATCTCTCGCAGACGGCAATTAAGGAGGCTCGCAAGCGAATCGGAGAGCATGGGCTGTACGTGGTCGCCGACGTCGCGCAATCTGCCCTTCAAGCCGGGCTGCTTCGATGCCGCAATCTCGCTGCACACGATCCACCATTTGCCCGAAGGCGAGCACCTGAAGGCTTACCAGGAGCTTTACCGGGTAATGGCTGAACAGGCGAATGCAGTGGTAGTAAACGGCTGGCCAAGCTCCACCTTGATGCGCATCGCTGACCCATTGATCCGCCTGGGCAACCGGATTGCGCAATCGCCTCGGGCACGAGAAAGGTGAGCCGGCTCAACCGCCTGAAATAAAAAAGGTCGAAGGAAACCCTGCCCAAACCGGCGGCGAGCCGGCGCAAGCCAAAGGCACTTTTACAAACCGACACGACGTCGCCTGGATCAAAACCCGCGTGGGCTCTCAGATGCCGGTTGAGATCCTGGTCTGGAGGAGCCTCAGCGTGCGGTTTATGCGCAGCTTGATCCATCCCAGGCTGCTGGGGCGGCAGTGGTTAAGCGTAATCTACTGGCTGGAAGAGCGCTTCCCGCATTTCTTTGGGGAAAATGGACAGTACCCATTGATCGTCATCCGCAAGGGGTCTGCATGATTACGCATGAATGGTCAACCTGTGAATCTGACCGCATCCAGGAGTGGATTATAATGGGGCGTTCTGCGCCAGGGCAGGCATTCGAAGAAGCACTCGACTCCCCGATGCTCCCTGCCGGTTACGAAGAGATTGTCCCAGAATTGTACGCAGCAGATGAATTTGGGCTGGTCTTGCCGCTTGCCGTCCGTCTGGTCGACGGTTTCTGGCAGTTAATCGAATCACCATCCATCCAGATTAGAAATTATCAGGTTGTAGAAGAGATCGTGCTATGAACTGGAAAGAACAAGTCATTTTGGTGACCGGGGGCACCGGCTCCTTCGGTAAGAAATTTATCCGCATCATCCTGGACGAATACCAGCCGGCGAAAGTCATCGTCTTCAGCCGTGACGAGCTAAAACAGCACGAGATGCGGGTGAACGGGTATGACCATCCCAGCTTGCGTTATTTCATCGGGGATGTGCGCGACCAGGACCGCTTACGGCGGGCGATGAATGGAGTGAGTGTTGTAGTTCACGCGGCTGCCTTAAAACAGGTGCCCGCCTGCGAGTATAACCCGTTGGAAGCGATAAAAACCAATATCCTCGGCAGCAGCAACGTCATCGAAGCAGCTCTGGATGCAGGCATCCAGAAAGTGATCGCATTGAGCACAGACAAAGCCGTTAACCCGGTCAACCTTTATGGGGCGACCAAGCTGGCGGCGGAAAAATTAATCGTCCAGAGCAACGCCTATGCAGCCGGATCCGCCACCCGGTTTAGCTGCGTACGGTATGGCAACGTCATCGGAAGCCGCGGAAGTGTTATCCCGATCTTTCTGACGCAGCGGGCAAACGGCAAGCTGACCATTACCGATGACCGCATGACCCGCTTTTGGCTCACCCTCGAGCAGGGTGTGCGGTTTGTGATCCGCTGCATCGAGCAAATGAGCGGCGCAGAAGTCTTCGTGCCGAAAATCCCTTCGACGCGCCTCATCGACCTTGCCCGGGTGATTGCCCCGCAGGCGGAGCTGGAAGTGATCGGCATCCGTCCTGGGGAAAAGCTCCACGAAGTCCTGATCAATGAGGACGAGGCTCGCAGCACGATTGAGCTGGAAGATATGTTCGTTGTCCAGCCGACCACCCCACTCTGGTTTGGACACTCCTGGGAGGCGAAAGGCAGGCGCTTGCCCGATGGATTTCGCTACAGCAGCGATACCAATCCTGTGCAGTTGTCCATCCAACAAATCCGGGAGCTGATCTCTCCGCTCGAAGCGGAGCTGTTGCAGGACACGGCGTCCTGAGTAAAACCCTTCCAGGCAGGATGGTTGCCACTGCCCGGGCAGGGAATTAAACCAGGCAACCGGCGGAGATACGGTTATGCGTATTCTCGTCACCGGCGCCAGCGGGCTTCTCGGCCTCAACCTGGCGCTGGAGGCGGCGAAGGAGCATACCGTCATAGGGCTGGTCAGCCGTCATCGTCTGAAGACGGATGCCTTTCAAACCATTGAAGGCGACCTGCTGACCCCAGGCATGATCGAGCCGCTCCTGGAACGCACCCAACCTGATTGGGTCATCCATTGCGCGGCAATGGTAATGCTGGAAGAATGCGAGGCCAAGCCGGCCCTGGCGGCCCAATTGAACACTGAGGTGCCTCGAATCCTGGCGACCTGTGTCGCCAGGGGCGGAGCGCGCCTGCTGCACGTTTCCACGGATGCAGTCTTTGATGGGCTCAAGGGAAATTACACAGAGACAGATCCGCCCCAGCCTCTGAGCGTATATGCCCGTACCAAGCTCTCCGGCGAGCAGGCCGTCGCGGAGGCTGATCCGGATGCGCTCATCGCTCGGGTAAACCTGTTCGGCTGGAGCATGCGCGGGAACCGCAGCCTGGCGGAATTTTTCTTCAATAACCTCAAGGCTGGTGAGCGAGTCCCGGGCTTTACCGACATTTACTTTTGTCCATTACTGGCAAACGACCTGGGGCGCATCCTGCTCCGTTTGCTTGCTGTGAAGGAAAGCGGCTTATACCACGTGGTCAGCTCCGAGTGCCTGAGCAAATATGAGTTTGGAGTCCGCCTGGCTGAAAAGTTTGGGCTGGACGCTTCATTGATCGTCCCTCAATCGGTGGCTGACAGTGGTTTCAAAGCAGCGCGCTCTTTGAATTTGACTCTGAAGGCAGATAAGCTGGCACAGACCCTGGGGAATCCGCCGCCGGATATAGCGGTGGGATTGGATCATTTGTACGGGTTGTACCAGGACGGCTTCCCGGAAAAAATCCGCTGCATGGCGGCTGCAGCCCAGGATGCTGAGTGATAGAGGATATAAACATGGAAATCCAGATTGGTGCTCACACGATCGGCGATTCCCACCCCACTTATTTCATCGCAGATATCTCTGCCAACCATGATGGCGATCTGGAACGGGCAAAGCTGCTGATCCACCTGGCGAAGAAAGCCGGGGCTGACGCAGCCAAATTCCAAAACTTTCGCGCTCCTGAGATCGTTTCCGATTATGGCTTTAAAGCGTTGAAAGGGCAGGTCTCCCACCAGTCGACCTGGAAAAAAACGGTTGTCGAAGTCTACCAGGATGCGTCGATCCCCTTTGAGTGGACGCCCGTCCTTAAAGATGAATGCGATAAGGCTGGGATTGACTACTTCTCCTCCCCTTACGACTTCGCCGCTATCGATATGCTGGACCCGTTCGTGCCAGCCTATAAAATAGGCTCGGGAGATATCGACTGGCTGGAAGTGCTCGAGAAAATAGCTTCCAAGGGAAAACCGGTAATCCTTGCTACGGGCGCTGCGGATATTGCCGACGTACAGCGCGCCGTGCACACGATTCTCGCCATCAATCCTCAATTGATCCTGATGCAGTGCAATACTAACTATACTGCCAGCCTCGAGAACTTCAAGCACATAAACCTGCGCGTCCTTGAGGCGTACCGCCTGCTCTTCCCGCAGGTGATACTGGGACTGTCCGACCATACCCCAGGGCATGCCACCGTCTTGGGAGCAGTCGCCCTGGGAGCCAGAGCGATCGAGAAGCATCTTACCGATGATAACCGACGCACAGGACCTGACCATCCTTTTTCGATGACGCCGGCTACCTGGACAGAGATGGTCCAGCGCACCCGTGAGCTGGAATATGCCCTCGGCAGCCCGGAGAAGGTTGTGGCTGAGAATGAGAAGGACACAGCGATCGTCCAGCGCCGCTGCCTGCGCGTGGCGAGGGATATTTCCGCCGGCGAATCATTGAATCGAGAGATGATTGCCGTTTTGCGACCCGCAACGCCAGGCGCCATCCGACCTTATGAGATAGAGGCTGTCCTCGGCACCCGGGCGAATAGCAACCTACCGGCTGGGAAAGAGCTGCGCTGGACTGACCTGGTATAGCCCTCCTTGGCGCGCATCCTTTACTTTACCCGCGATTACACCCCTCACGACCACCGCTTCCTGGAAGCCTTAGCTGCTACTGATCACCAGGTTTATTATTTGCGGCTCGAGCGCAGCAGCCATCAGGTAGAAGATCGTCCCCTGCCGGCAAATATCGAGCAAATAAAATGGGCAGGAGGGCAAACGACCGCCCGCTGGCAGGATGGGAGTCGGCTGCTGCAGAGCCTGCGCAAGGTCCTGCATTCAGTCCATCCCGACCTGGTACAGGCAGGTCCCATCCAGCGCTGCGCCTTGCTGACCGCCATGAGCGGATTCCGACCGCTGGTCAGCATGTCTTGGGGCTATGACCTGATCGTGGATGCCAACCGCAGCCGCCTCTGGCGCTGGGCCACGAAATATACCCTGCAGCGCAGCGCTGTCCTGGTCGGGGACAGCGAGGTTATCCGCCGCCTGGCAATCTCCTTTGGGATGAGGCAGGAGAAGATAATCACATTTCCCTGGGGCATCAAGCTGGACCATTTTTCTCCAAAAGGTGAACGCTTGAGCCTCGCCGAGACTGCAAGTCAGGGCGAGCCTGCCAGGTACGCAGCAGAGCCCCGACCTGCGCGCGATACGGATGGACCATTTCTTCTACTTTCTACGCGCACCTGGGAGCCGATATATGGCGTGGATGTCATCGCCAGGGCATTTGTTATCGCAGCCCGGCAGATCCCCTCACTTCACCTGATGATGCTGGGTAACGGCTCGCAGGCGGCGTTCCTCCACCAGATTTTCGGCGAAGCAGGCTTGCTGGATCAGGTCTCCTTTCCTGGGCAGGTCAGCCAGGCGGATTTGCCCCGCTATTACCGCTCTGCCGACCTGTATATCAGCGCCTCGCACAGTGATGGCACATCAATCTCCTTGTTGGAGGCGATGGCTTGCGGTTGTCCGGTGCTGGTCTCAAATATCTCGGGCAATCAAGAGTGGGTCCAGGATGGCGTGCAAGGCTGGCTGTTCCAAGACGGCAGTGCTGAAGATTTAGCTGAAAAGGTCGTGGAAGCAGCACGGCTGCGGCAGCATCTATCCCAAATGGGACAGGCAGCCCACCTGCTGGCAGAGCAGCGCGCCGATTGGAAAAAGAATGTCCAGTGCTTGTTTCAAGCGTACGAATTTGCATTAGCGGATCAGAAAAAACGCTAACCAGAACGATCTATGAATCTTGCCCGGAAATTAGAATTACCTAAAATTGCGAAGTTTATTGTAATTGTTTTCATTGCCTTAATTCTTTCATTCTTAATAAATTCGATTTGGCAGAAGAACGAGTACGATCTTTATCCGCTGAGCAGGCTGAAATGGGTTCCACTACTTTCTGTGCCATTATTCCTAGTCGCCTGGCTCGCTTCGCGCAGACTATCGCCTGCAATGGCGAAATTAATGGACCGCCAGGAATTACTGAAACAGGTAGTCCTCTGTTCGATCACCGCGCTGGTGATTATCTGGTTTTGGCCGCCAGCAGTTCCTGCCTGGCCAACAAGCAGAACACTGAAAATTGAATCGCTTAACGATAAGAATCCAGCTGCTTCCGGAACAGTACTCGAAATTCTTAAAGTTCGAAACGCGGATGGGTCTCCAATCCCCGTGCAAAAATTCCATTTATCCGGTGATTGGAACATTAAAGGGGATAGCCTGGTTGCACAAGGAAATATGCCGGGTGCGACAGCCGAATATACCGGACCGGTATCCGGCGGGGTTTTATTAGATCTCCACTACAACCTCGACGCCGGAAAAATGAAGGTAAGTCTGGACGGTGAAGATACTACGATCGACTTGTACTCCGAACGGGGAATTACTTATCAGATACCCTTAGGTGTAGCAATTTGGCAGAATGCTTCCGGTTTGCAACAGGTGCTCACAGGTCTGGCAACGTTCTTCCAGATTATCGCCCTGGCCATACTGGTATTCATCATTGAGCTTCTCTCACGACGGAAATGGCGATTTTACCCGCTGCTGATAGCTGTGATCTTCGCGGTCATTCTGTGGAGCTACCTGGGTATTAAATTGAGTTATTCGAAATTTAATGCCGGCCGCGCCTTCCGGGACACCTCCTCTTATGTTGAGGTAGCCGAGAAAACGCTCACCTCCCGGGAATTTTGGGCAGGGAACAGGCCATTTACGCTTCCCCTGGTTTACAAGCTGCTCCACATTAACACGAGCAACTACACCGGTCTCAAACAACTGAAGGCAGTCGAAACCTTCCAGAATTGGTTCTCGGTGGTTTGTTGGGCTTTATTAGGACTCTCTTTAGCAGCCGCCATGCGCCATCGGTGGACGGCTGTATTAATTTTCGCCTTCGTCCTGTTTTTTAGTATCAGTCTCGAGGTGAGTTTTTGGGATAGCCTGCTGCTGTCTGAGTCCGTCTCATTTTCGTTGTTCGCCTTGTTGATCGCTGCCTGGGTAGGTCTTGGATTGCTTCCCCAGAAAATTCAATCGAGCCCGATTGGATGGATCTACCTGATTGGGATGGTAATGGTGACTGTATTGTATTCATTCACCAGGGAAGCGAACCTATATTTTGTATTGGCCGGTTCCGGAATTTTATTGCTGGTAACCCTGCTCGGTCGTTTCCCTGCCGGCGACTCCCGCAAGTATGTTTTTGTTTATACTGCCTGCGTAATTGGATTGTTTATTTTTCAAAACCTCACCATTGAGTGGGGGAACCGCTGGCAAATTCACTTTTACGATCATTTGGCGTTACGCATCTTGCGCGATCCTCAAAGCCAGGAGTACTTTTCTGCTGCGGGCTCTCCCCATCAATGCAGACCTGATGGCAATTACCAGCATGCTCGGGTATCAATATCACGATTACCTGGACTTCGACCCAAAGATGGAGCAGGTCCGAGCTTGGATTGAGGAGCATGCGCGTACGACGTTATTAATGTACCTGATTACACACCCTTCCGCATCCTTGGGCGAGCCTGCTCGCCAGATCAATACTTTGATCAATGGAAGCAACCTGGAGTATCGCTACCCGTTGTACCCGCAACAACCCGTCCCGGCAACCGTATCAAACCTAACTGATAAATTCTATCCGCACCAGGTTGTTGAGCTGGTATTCATCGGTGTCCTGATAGTGCTAGCTTTATGGGTAGACACACGCCGGGAGGGGAGGCATTGGCCGGTTTGGTGGGTGCTGCTTGCTCTTGCTATCAGCGTTTACCCGCTTATATTACTCGTATGGAATGGCAATCCGTTGGAGGTTGAACGGCACGCCGCTCAGATTGGCATCCAGTACCGTCTGGCTGGATTAATTGCTATCGCTTTATTGTTGGATAAGATCCAATCAGTTTCTAAACTGCCTGCATCGGCGTAGATCAAGGGCTATCGTCCTCACTTGAGATCCGCGGAACACCGACATTACACTTTTGCGCCAATTCCTTAGAAACCCATAGAGAGCTATCCACTTGCTGGTAATTCTGGTTCAAGAAAGTGATCAATTCCGCTAGATAATCCTTTACCTGGTAATCTTGCCAGACTTGACGCTCCGTCTTCAATTCCACTACCGCGGAGGGATGATTTCTCAGCTCGGTGATGACCTCGGATAAGCCGGCCTCTGCCACCCAGGGCAGCATGAAGGTATAGCGTGTGGCAGGTGGGATCTTGGTCACGAAATAAACCATGGGGTTGTACGGATATTCTAAAATCTCTACACCGTCCTGGTTGCAGGTGATCCGGTGGATTTCTTCCCCAAATCGCTCCAGGCGGTTGATAAATCTCTGGTTTGAGAAAAATTCACGTTGGTCGACCAGGAAATAAGCTCCATAAAACGCAGACCAGGCATACATAATCAGGAATATTGCATAAACAATTCGCCAGCCTGCACGCCAAACCCATTCTACAGAGCTTTGCCATCGATTTTTGAGGCACGAGAGTAGAAACCCTATACTCGGTGGCGTAAAAAAATATACCAGAAAGTAGGCTCCGGCAAAAAGACTAACCCAGATGAACGGGATGATATGCCAGCTCGTCTCTTCTCGGATCAATAATGTGGCGGAAAAGACATACATTAATATGCCAGCCAGGAATTTTCGCTTGAGGAGAAGACCAGCCACACATACAAGGATCGACAGGCGAAACAGCAGGCTGGAGAAGATCCATGAATAATAAGCATCTTCGTCAGCCAGCAAGTTGCGATACACGCCCAGCTGGATAAAAGGGGTCACCTGTTTGCGCCATTGTGGATTGAAGGCGCCTAGCCCTGTACCGATCTGGCGAAGGAGCGGGTCAAAGCGATTGGGCGAGGCCTCTGTATATTTGTTATATATCGTGGCATTGAACCAGATCGTATCCCGGTAGAAATCCGGGAAAGCTCCTGAAAAGGAGAGATACAGCAGGTATGCGCCAAGCACCACGCCGATGACTCCGCCCACCCAAAAAATTCTGCGCAAACCCTCCCTCAACTTTCCAGCCGTGTTAAGACCCGATAGAAGCACCCCGAGCATGATCGCAGACGCGGGATAGATCATCAACGGGTTGGAAAGCAGCGCACACACCAGGCAGATACCCAGGAAGATAAGCCTGGCTCTCCCGGTTTTGGAGTTATCCAACAGCATAGAAAAGGCGAGAATGAAGCTAACCGTCATGAAGGTGCCATCGAATACATCGTATAGCACCATATTCCCGCGGTGAAACTGGCTCGTCAGACCCCAGGCTAGCGCAGCGATTCCGATCGGCAGGTATAGCCCGGTTGCCCACATACTGAATCCGAGCAACACTGTTTGCAGGATGAGCAAGGATACCCTGACTGCGATTTGTGAATTTCCAAACAGATCGATGATGATAGCTGACCAGTAATATGGAAAGGGGAAATGCTGGGCAAACACATCTCGATAAATGGCAGCTCCTCTTGAGACCAGCCACCCGTAGGTCAGATTATTTGCTTCATCCACAAATTGCCCGAAACCCAGCTTACTCAAGCCGAGCAAAAACGATACTCCAAGAAGGATCAAGCCGAATAATGGCGATTTGAGCCAACGACCAAGACGAATCATCCTTGGCTGATTGAAAAATTCTTTTCCTGCACCGATCCAGTAAGGCAGTGGGCGCAGGATTATCCCCAGTAAATATAGCTGAAAGAAAATTAAAAATACCCAAATAAATAGGGGTTGCCAACGCTGAAAATAAGCTGACAAACGGGGCGAAGCAACCGGAGACAGGACCGCTAACCAAAAGATAACCAGGACCAGGATAAATAATGTAAATGAAGCGACCAGCTCCTTGTGTCGAGCGAGAATCCAGTCACCGAATCCCGTCTCAGGTGGCTGTCTCCTTAACTCTCGGTAAAATAGGACTCCAAATAAAATAGAAATAACGATGACTGAGCTGAGCAAGCTCAGCCGCAGAGGAGACTTTAGAAGCGAGACGACGCTTGCATTGGAAGGCGCTGTGGTCCAGAGCAATACGAAAACTCCGATGCCTTCCAGCATGCAAAGTAAGAAATAAAACGCAGGCAGCCGTTTTCGAGCCGTTGACATTTATTTGTGATGCTAGCGCACGCGTAAGATATATTTCTGCTCAGATTAGCAGTGCGAGGGGTTTCCGAGCTCACGAGAGCATCGGAGCCGCCACGCAGAGCTCTTGGAATTAACCCTCAGAGACCGTGGCGATTTTATCATCATTAGATCGAGCAATATTTACCTTCTCCATAAATCCACAGCGCGACTTGCAGGCTGCACGACCCGAAAGATGTATTGGAATATTTAGTAACTATGTCAGAGCCACTAAACCCCCATCCTGTGCTAGCGATCATCCAGGCACGAATGTCGTCCAGCCGGTTACCCGGTAAGGTGCTTTTGGATATTGCCGGTCAACCGATGCTGGTATGGGTCTGCGAACGCGCCCGCCAGGCAAAACTCATAAACCAGGTGATGGTAGCTACAACCACCGATCCCGCGGATGATGCGGTTGAAGATCTATGCCTTACCCGCGGCTATCTTTATTATCGTGGCAGCCATTCAGACGTCCTTGACCGCTACTACCATGCAGCCTGCAGCTCTGAGGCAGAGGTGATCGTCCGCATCACTGCCGATTGCCCATTGATCGACCCGGGCGTGATCGATGATACGATCCAGGCATTTTCAGGTCAACCGGTTCAACCAGACGAATATATCACGGTAAGCGAAAAAAGCGACCCTACTCGGCGAGATCCAAATTTCGTTTTCGATTTTGCAGCCAACCGCCTGCCGCCGCCGTGGAGCCGCTCGTTCCCCATCGGTCTGGATGTGGAAGTGTGTACCTTCCAGGCGCTGGAAGAAGCCTGGCGGAAGGCAGACCAACCCCACCAAAGGGAGCACGTGATGCCATATCTTTATGAGGAGCCGGGACGTTATCGCTATGTCCAGCTTCATCACATCCCCGATTATGGCACTCTACGCTTAACGGTGGATACCAAAGAAGACCTGGATCTAGTCCGCCAGATCGTGCAGCGTCTCCCAGACCATACCCGCTTTAACTGGCTGGATGTCGTCGACCTCCTCGCCCGGGAGCCCGAGCTGGTTGAGCTGAATGCTCAAGTGATCCATCGAACCTATCGCGATTTCGACGAGCGTCTCCAGGACGGAAATAATAGGAATTCGACGTGAGCGAATCCGTCACTGTGACTGAGGTTAAGGACGATACCGCATCCATGACTTCAGAAAAATATGGCAGCCTGAAAAAATGGATCGTCAATATCCTTAAATTCGTGGCGATGGCGGCCTTATTTGGTGTAGCCTATACGCAGTCCTATCTCTATGAGGGCAACCAGAATACCAAATTCTTACACGGCATTATGCAGACCGGGCAAGGATTGCTGCGCCAGGACTGGCTGGCAAACACGGTTGATCCCCTGCCCGCTTTCTCTTACCTGGTTTACCTGACCGCTAAAATTAATGCAAACCTGTTCTACCTCTATTATTTCATCCTGTTCGGAATTTATGTCGCCTCACTCCTGGGGATCGTTGCCCTGGTTTTTCATAATTTCAAAACCAAATTTCGCAACCTGTATTTGTTCAGCCTGCTGGTGCTGATCCACTCTCAGTGGTTCACCCTGCGTTTCGAAGCCAAGACGACCCTGAACCCGGCTTTCCTGCAGAACGGCCTTGCCGGATACTACCTGCTCGGGATGGAGTTCCAGAACAGCGCATTTGGGGTCTTCTTACTCGTCTCGATGCTGGTTTTCCTGAAGCGGAAGTATGTTTGGGCGGTCCTGTGGCTTTCACTGGCGTGTCTTTTCCATTCCGCTTATGTTTTTGCCGCCGGGCTGATGATGGTTGCCTATCTACTGGTGATCTGGTGGGAAGAGCTCGGCTCCCCGACCCGCCTGAAAGGTTTCACCCTCCGGCAGCTGTTCAGGTCTGCCTTGAAACCGTTCTGGCTGGGTTTATTAGCCCTCCTGCTGATCCTGCCGGTGCTCTGGTACAGCTCAGCCTATTTGGGCTCGACGACTGCTGCGAGCGGTGCAAAAGCGATCCAGATCATCGTGCACGAGCGCATACCGCACCATACCCTGCCGCAGGACTGGTTCACCGGAGTATCCGTGCTGCAGATCGCAGTGATGCTGTTCGGATTGATCCTTGCCTGGAAATCACGCCTGTTCATCGTCATGCTTTCTCTGATGATTGGCGGGCTGCTGTTGAGCCTCGTCCAGATCATGACCGGCAGCGACAGCCTGGCAATGCTGTCGCCCTGGCGGGTGTCGGTTTTATTGATGCCTCTTTCCACCACGTTAATTTTAGCCTGGCTGCTTAAAGTGTCTTTGGCCGCGCTTGAGAAGACCCATTTTCACTATGAATGGGCCCTCATTCCTGTAGCACTGGGGTTAATTATCTATCCCGTATACCGCGGCTACGAGTACCAGCAAAAATACGACTCCAGCTACCGGGTCAATAAAATTCGGGACGCGATGGATTACGTCCATCAGACGATGAAGCCAGGCGATGTTTACCTGATCCCCCCGGACGATGCTGAGTTTGATGATTTTCGCCTGTATACCGGCGCACCGATTTTCATTAATTGGAAATCCCATCCGTACAAGGATACCGAGGTCCTGGAATGGTACCGCCGCCTTCAGCTTGCTGAAAAGTTTTACGCGGCGTCTGAGACGCCAGGAGCCTGCCAGGCGCTGCAAGACGTAACCTGCCCTGGACAAAATTACGCATGTCGTGCTGAAGACGAAGCTTTCCTTGGATTGCCCGTCCGTAAAAGAGGTCTTCCGCTACAAAAATTATGTAATTTATGAGCTGACCGGGTGATGAGTATTGAAGTGGCGATCTGTCCTTTGTGCAGAGCAGCTTTCTCACAGCCGTTTGACCAGCGCGAATTTCGAGGCATCCCGGTTTCCAACCGTATTTGCTCTACCTGCGGACTGGTTTTCCAAAGCCCGCGCATGAGCGATGAGAAGCTCGCCCAATTCTATGCGGAGGAATACCGCAAGCTATATCAGGGGGTTGCAGGACCTGACCCCAAAGATCTCGCAGTGCAGTCCGCCCGGGCAGACGTTCTGTTAGTATTCGCCCAACAGCATATCCCCGCTATCCAGCGCCACCTGGACATCGGCTGTTCTGCAGGTCTGCTGCTGGAGCGCTTCCAGGCAAAATACGGCTGCGAGCCTGTAGGCGTTGAGCCGGGTGATGCTTACCGTCTCTACGCCCAGGAGCACGGGCTGAAGGTCTTCCCCTCGCTGGAAGAGCTCTTGACCGAGGAAAACGCCCATTTCGACTTAATCAGCCTGGCTCACGTGCTCGAGCATCTACCCGACCCCGTAAGCTATCTTTCCCAATTGCGGACCGAGCTGCTTTCTCCCGATGGCTGGCTGCTGGTTGAAGTGCCCAACCTGTATGCACACGATTGTTTCGAAATCGCCCACCTGGTCTCTTTCAGCCCTCACACCTTGCTGCAAACCCTGCAGCACGCCGGGTTTGAGGCGCATACCTTACAGGAAGAAGGGCTGCCCCGCTCCCGGCTGATCCCGCTCTACATCCAGCTCCTTGCCAGGCCTTCAAAACAGGCTGATCCGTCCCCCATCCAGCCGGAAAGATGGGTGAGCCAGAAGCGGCGCTGGGGGCTCTTTCACCGGCGCTTACTGACCCGGCTGATGCCTAAAGCGGCCTGGATTTCACCGCTCACTGGACAGTAAATTAATTCTTACGCATGCCTTTCCTGACTATATTCTCGGCGCCTAAGGCGTTCAGCGACCCGCACATCGCCACCATCCAGAAAAATGCCATTCGCTCGTGGCTGCACCTGGGCAGTGAGGTGCAGGTCGTACTGATCGGCGACGAGCCAGGTCTGGCGGACGTCGCCCGGGAATTGAGCGTGCATCTCTATTCACAGGTAATCCGCAATTCCTCCGGCACCCCGCTGGTCAGCTCAATCTTTCAGCTCGGACGTGAGACCAGCCAGGGTCCGTTCGTGCTCTACACCAATGCGGATATTCTAATGCTGCCCGAAATCGTCGAGGCGACCCACCAGGTAGCAAGCCGGCTGGGCTATTTCCTGATGGTTGGACAGCGCTGGGATCTGGACGTGCGGGAGGAGCTGGATTTTTCTCCGGGTTGGGATCAGCGACTGAAAGCCGAGGTGCACGCACGCGGCGAAATGCACACCCCGTCCGGGAGCGACTTTTTCATTTTCCCGCGTTCATTGTTCAACCAGATACCCGATTTCGCCATCGGGCGCGCCGGCTGGGATAACTGGATGATCTACCATGCCCGACAAAATCAATGGCCGGTCATCGATGTCACTCCTTCGGCAATGGTGATCCACCAGGCGCACGATTACCGTCATTTGCCTGGCGGTCGCCCGCACTATGAGCTGCCCGAATCGCAGCTCAACCAGGACCTGGCAGGAGGCAGCAGCAATCTGTATATGGTCCTGGACAGCGACCGGCAGCTGGTAAACGGTAAAATCCAGCGCCCGCCCCTGACCCTCGTCCGGGCTCTCCGCCGCAGCGAGGTCTGGCTGACTCCGCCGGATGGAAATCGCGACGGTCTGCGCTGGAGCCTGGCACGCCAGGCGCGCCGCCTGCGACGCAGGCTTACCGGTTCCTTGCAGGATTGAGCTGTGCGCTTAGGTCAAAACCCTGCCAAATCGATCGAAAGCGTCGCCCAGCCGCAGCGGATTACCGTTGCGGTCCTCACGTACGTCCCCTTCCTTAGTGGGTATTACGCCGAGGGGCTGGCAGTGCTGCGCGCTTGCCTGGACAGCCTGCGGGCAAATACTGCCGAGGCGTACGACCTGCTGGTCTTTGATAACGCCAGCTGCCCTGAAGTCAGGGATTATTTGATCGCTGCTCGCCAGCAGGGTCAGATCCAGTACCTTATCCTGGCCGATCAAAATTATGGGAAAGGCGGCGCCTGGAACGTGATCTTCCAGGGCGCTCCGGGAGAAATCGTCGCTTACGCAGACAGCGATATCTATTTCTCACCTGGCTGGCTGACCGAGTCGCTAAAAATCCTGGAGGCTTACCCGCAAGCCGGGATGGTAACCGCCCGCCCGATGCGCACGCCCGAAGCGTTTTATTCCAACACCTTGGAATGGGCCCGGCAAACCCCGGAGGCGCAGCTTGAAAATGGCCAGTTCATCTCCTGGGAGGTCTACCGGGAGCACATCCTGAGTTTGGGCACTTCCGAGGAACAGGCAAGGGAATGGTATGCTTCGCGCTCAGATTGGCGGCTGACCTTCAACGGCGTCCAGGCGCTGATCGGCGCCGCTCACTTCCAGTTCTGCCTGCGCAAGAGCACCATCCAGCCCTTCCTGCCGTTCCAGATGGATCGCCCGATGGGACAGGTGCGCTCGCTGGACGAGCAGATGAACCAGGCGGGCTACCTGCGCCTGACCACCTGCGAGCCATTGGTGCGGCACATGGGAAACCAGCTGCCCGAGCTGGAGACCCCGGCTCAGCCAGGCCCAATCAGAAGGCACCCGCGCATTGCCGATCTGCCCCCTGTGCGAAAATCTCTGCTGTGGGCGTACGATGCGATCTTTAAACTCTATTTCACTAAGACTGCAGCCCGCCACGAGGAATCGAAGTGAGGACGGGTAAGAATCCGGCCAAGTCTGGCATGCCGGCATACCAGCCCCAACCGTTGGCGGTTGCCACGATCGTCTATATTCCCTTCCAGGAGGGCTACTTCACCCACTCCCTGCAGATCTTTAAATATCAGCTCGCCAGCCTGCGGGCCACGACCCACCAGCCCTTTGACTTGCTGGTCTTCGATAACGGAAGCTGCGCTGAGGTCGTCCATGAGCTGCAGGAGCTTTACCGGCAGGGAGATATCGATTATCTGGTGCTATCGCGCCACAACCTGGGAAAAGCCGGGGCGTGGAATTGGATTTTCGCCTCGCTGCCTAACCCGTTGATCTGCTATGCTGATTCGGATGTTTTCTTTCGACCTGGATGGTTGGAAGCCAGCCTCGAGATCGCCAATGCCTTCCCTCAAGCTGGAATGGTATCTGCCCAGCCGAACTTCTACGACGTCATGCAAGGGCAAGGGAAAGCGCATTCAGCTTATCAAGGCGATCCTGAATATTCAGTTGCTGACTACTGGCCTGCGAGCGAGACCGTTGACGAATTTTGCCGCGGCATCGCCGCGACGGACGAGCTTGCCCGCCAGTTCCATGAGCAGCCGCTCGAGACCATCCAGCACGGGGGTGTGCGCGCCGTGATCGGAGCCTCGCACATGCAGTTTCTCATTCCCCAGGCTGCAGCGCGCAGGGTGGTACCGCTGCCAGCCACCAAAGCGCTGCTGCGGGCGGAAACCATGTCGCTCGATTACAAGCTCGACGACCTGGGCTACCTGCATCTATCTACATTGACTCCCTACGTTTTCCATATGGGAAATACGATCACGGATCAGCTCGCGGGAGAATTAAAGGCGATCGCGGGCGAGGAATACAAGGAAAGTCTGCTCCATCCGGCTCCGCAGCCGAGGCGTTCGTCTGCCCAGAAAATCTTGACCCGTTTGAACCGCCTGCCATTCTTCCAGCAGCTCTTCCTGCGTGCGTATAACGCCCTGTTCCAGGCGCTGAACGCAGAATCATAACGGCATGAAACCCTGGCTTCTTGAGATACTCCACTGCCCTGAATGCGGCGGCAGCCTGGTTCCCAATGCGGAGGCACTCGTCTGTGCGCTCTGCAGCCGGAGCATTCCCCTCCAGGAGGGCATCCCGCTGTTCACTGCGCCGCCCTCCTGAGCTGCACCCCTCGGAGAAATACGAGCGGGGCCCGGAGGTGGGCACACCCTGGCGGAGGGCAAACTGGCGGTTTCTCGCAGCCCAGCTCGAGCGCTTCCCTGACGATGCGCTCCTCCTGGACGTGGGCGCCGGTCGAGGGGATTTTTCTTCCCTCTATGCCCGTCAAAAATGCCTGGCTCTGGATATTTATCCATATCCCGAAGTCGATCTCGTCTGCGACCTGACCCTGACCAACCCATTCTGTGCAGGCAGCCTGGATGGCATCCTCTTGATGAACGTGCTCGAGCACGTTTACGCCACCCATACTCTCCTGGCGGTCCTTGCTGATTTGCTCAAACCCGGCGGGCTGTTAATCATTGCCATCCCGTTCATGGTCAAGCTGCATCAAATCCCGGTTGATTTCGTGCGCTACACCCACTATTCGCTGGTAAACCTGGCCCGCGACAACGGGTTTGAGGTCGATCTGCTGGAAGGTTACTACGACCCGGTCTTTTTCTTGGAAGAGGGCGCCGGAAATATACGCTGGGGTGTTCTGCCTGCGCTGAAGCGCCGCCAGCGCTACCTGGCTCGTCCGATCCTGGCGGGGATCACTTTCCTGGGTCAAGGGCTCAACGCTATCCTGGGTCCCGGACAGAGCATCTCTCCCGCCACGACGAGGAGCCAGGCACCGATCGGGTACCATATCGTCTTGCGAAAAGCATCTCCTAAGCCCTCAAATAGTTGAGCCAGAGTGAAGCCCAAAGTTATCTTTATCAGCGCCGACCACGGCCTGGCGGTTTTTTACTTCTTAATGAGCGATATCATCCCGGCATTGCAAGCTGGAGGCGCCGAGATTGTAGTCCTCACCGAAGATGCCTCTTGCGAGGCTGTTGCCACCCGTTACGGCGCCACCTGGCTGGCAGTAGAAGGCCTCCGCCTGAGCCAGCTGCACGACTACACCCGCGGGAACTCTCCCTCAGTCCAATGGTGGCTGGACTTCTTACGCCGGGCAGGTGCCGCGCGCGGCACCAACCTGGCTGTCGTGGATGCGTATGTAAACCAGGTGAGGTCCGAATCCAGCGGTCGCCGCCGGCAGTTGTTCCCGGCAATGGAAGGCATTGCCCAGGTAATGCGCCGCTCCAAACCCGCCCGCCAGGTCCTGCAGCGCTGCCAAACCCGCTACACCCCGGGGATTTATCAAGACCTGTTCACCAAATACCAGCCTGCATTGGTCATCGCCGCCTCTCCCGGCTTTCGCCAGGACCGCTTCCTGCTCCGCGAAGCGCACGCTAACCATGTCCCTACCGCAGCAGCCATGATCAGCTGGGATTCCTCGAGCAGCTACGGCTTGCCGGGGGCTCCGGTGGATTGGATGACCTGCTGGTCGGAAATTCAAAAACGCGAGCTGGTTGGGGGAGGCGACTGGCTACCTGAAAAGATCAATATTGGCGGCATGCCCCCTTACGATGGCTACGTCCGCCAATCCTGGATATTATCCCGGGACGAATACTTCCGCCTGCATGGGCTGGACCCTGAGCGCAAGCTGCTCTCGTACGCCAGCAGCTTCGTGAGCTGGTCCCCGAACCTGCAGAATGTCGAAGCGCTGGTCCGCCTGGTTGCCTCCGACCAACTGGCGGCTCCGACCCAGCTGCTGGTCCGCCTGCACCCGATCCACATGTCCGGGCATTATGTAGCCGAAGCGGAGCGCATCCGTGAGCTGGCTCGCCAAAACCCGCACGTGCACGTTGTCGAGCCGGTGCCGATTGCCGCACTGGGGCATTATTCCGGCGAGGACATTCCCGAAAAGACTTCGATGATGGCTTACTCGGACATATTTTTGACCGTGTACTCCACGATGTGCGTGGAGGCCTCCTTCTTCGAGCGACCGATTATCAGCGTGTGCATCGATTCAACCGACGGGTACCCCGGCAAATACTGGGTGCCGATGTCGCAGATTGGCAGCTGGCCGACCCACTCCCGCTTCCGCACTTCTGGAGCAGGCAAAGTTGTGTTCAACGAGGAGCAGCTCTGCCAGGCGATCAATGCTTACCTGCTCGACCCGCACGCTGACCGGGCAGCCCAGGAGCGTTTTCTCGTCCAGGAATGCACCTATATTGATGGAACTGCGGGCAAGCGCACGGCTGAATTCTTCCTGAGTATCGTGGAGGATCAGCGTGGCGGGTAGCCTGATCAAGCGCCTCCGGCTGGCTGGCGGGGTATTAATCCACGGGGAAGGGAAAGTTTCCGCTGCGCGCCAAATCCCGCCGATCTCCGCTGAAGAGGTCGCCGAAATTCGCAATTTTTTCCCCAGCGAGAAATTCTTCATTTTCGGTCACGCCCGTTCCGGCACGACGCTCTTAACCCGCCTGATCCGCCTGCATCCGGACGTGCATTGTAATTATCAGGCGCATTTCTTTACGCGTGCTCCTCTGCTGGAATCACTCGTCGCTGACCCCGAGGTAGGAGACTGGCTGAGGCGGCGCAGCAATCGCTGGAACCACGGCAAGGACCTTTCCCCTGTGGTGCTGAGGGCGGTCAGCGACTACATCCTGGAACGGGAATCCCGCCCCCTGGGCAAGCACATTGTCGGCGATAAAAGCCCAAACAGCTTGCTGGACGGCGAGTCGGTGCAGCTGATGGTTAAAGTCTATCCGGATGCGCGCCTGATTTTCATCGTCCGCGATGGCCGCGATGCAATTCTCTCGCACCGCTTTCAGGCATTCATCGATACCCCCCAGCGCCTGTCTAAACAGGATTTGCAGATCCGCAGCGATTTTATTCGCGATCCCCAGCCTTTTCTGAGCGGGCAGCGTTCGCTCTTCACCGAAAAGAGCCTTCGCCAGGAGGCTGAAGGGTGGGTCGAAAATGTGACGAAGACCGACCAGGCAGGTCGCGAGCTGCTCGGCGAGTGCTACCGCGTCTTGCGCTATGAAGACCTGCTCGGTGAACCCTGGAAGGTAATGACCGAGCTGTGGGCATTCCTGCACGCCGGTCCGTCCACTGTCGGTTTGCAGTCCGCTTTAGAAGCAGAGCTGCTGCAAAATCCGGATGCGGACTGGCAGCAGCAGAAAGCCAGCGAGATCGCTGGCGCGTTACAAAAAGGCCAGCGCGGCACCTGGCGGGAGCTCTTCACCCCCCGTGACCGGGAGATCTTCAAAGGGGTCGCTGGCGAAGCGCTGGTCGCCTGGGGATACGAGAAAGACCTGAGCTGGTAAGATGAAAATCCTGATTGCCGGGCTTGGCTCGATCGGGCGCCGCCATCTGCGCAACCTGCTCAGGCTGAACGAAAGAGATATCCTGCTCTACCGCACCGGTCACAGCACGCTTCCGGAGGCTGACCTGGCAGGCTTTCCGGTTGAAACGGACCTGGCGGCTGCCCTGGCTGCCCGTCCTGAGGCGGTGATCGTCTCCAACCCGACTGCGCTCCACCTGGATGTCGCCTTGCCCGCAGCCGAAGCCGGCTGCCATATCCTGCTGGAAAAGCCGGTCTCGCACAGCCTGGAGCGGCTGGACCAGCTCCAGGCAGCCTGCCAGCGCAGCGGCAGCCGGGTGCTGGTCGGGTACCATTTCCGTTACCATCCTGGGCTGCGCACGGTAGCAGCCCTGCTCGCTGGCGGCGAGATCGGGATTCCGGTAGCCGCGCGCGCCCACTGGGGGGAATACCTGCCGGGATGGCATCCCTGGGAAGATTACCGCCAAGGCTACAGCGGCAGTGCTCTTTTAGGCGGAGGAGTCATCCTCACCCTCTCTCACCCGCTGGACTATTTAAGCTGGCTGGTCGGTGAGGTGCGTTCCCTGTGGGCGTTCGCCGGTCGCCTGGGCGACCTGGAGCTGGACGTAGAGGATACCGCTGAAATAGGCTTGCAGTTCGAAACCGGATGCATCGGCAGCATTCACCTGGACTATTACCAGCGCCCGCCTGACCCATCACCTGCAGATCATCGGTACGCAGGGCACGTTATCCTGGGAGAATGCGACCGGGAGCGCCACGATCTACCGCAGCGCAGGTGGTGCATGGGAGACCTTTCCACCACCGCCCGGGTTCGAGCGCAACGATCTGTTCCTGAGCGAGATGTCGCACTTCCTGGCAGTCGTGCGCAATGAAGAGCCTCCTGCCTGCACGTTGGAGGACGGAATTAAAACCTTGCGCCTTGCCCTGGCAGCTTTACAGTCTGCGCGCTCCAGCCAGCCAGTCTTGCTCTGACCTCGGAGGGATATGAGTGAATCCACACCCCTAAAATGTCTCGCAATCATACCTGCCCGCGGCGGCTCGAAGGGCATCCCCCGCAAGAACGTGCGTACCCTGGCTGGTATCCCGCTTATTGCCCACAGCATCGAGCAAGCAGCAAAATCCCGCTTCATCACCCGCACCGTTGTATCGACCGATGATGCCGAGATCGCCGCTATTTCTCGGCAGTATGGGGCTGAGGTAGTCTGGCGACCGCCGGAGATCAGCGGCGACAGCGCCTCCTCCGAGCAAGCGCTCTTACACGCCATCGATCACCTCCAGCGCAGCGAAGGCTACCAGCCGGACCTCATCGTTTTTTTACAATGCACGTCGCCGCTGACCCTGGCAGAGGATATCGATGGCACCGTCCAGGCTTTGCTCAGCAACGATGCTGATTCTGCCCTGGCAGTGATCGACTTCCACTATTTCCTCTGGAAGCCGGTCCTGGAGCCGGACGGCAGAGAAAATGCCGTCGGGATCAACCATAACAAATCCTCCCGCCCCCTGCGCCAGGAGCGCGAGCCGCAGTACCTGGAGAGCGGGGCGGTCTACGTGATGCGCACGGCGGGTTTCAAGCAGGCGCGCCACCGGTTTTTTGGCAGGACGGTTTTTTACGTCATGCCCCAGGAACGGCGCCTGGAGATCGACGAGCCGGTAGACTTCAAGATCGCCGAAATGCTGATCGGAGAGCTCCAGAAAGCCAGTCGAGTCAGACCGGCTCCCGGCGCAGATCGCGGCGCTCGTCCTGGATTTCGACGGCGTGTTTACGGATAACCGGGTGTACGTCTCCCAGGATGGGACCGAGATGGTCCGCTGCGATCGCGGCGATGGCTGGGGGATCTCCAGGCTAAAAGGAACGGGATTGCCCATCCTGGTTCTTTCCACCGAACCCAATCCGGTCGTGCAGGCGCGCGCCAAAAAATTAGGCATCCCCTGCATCCATGGTGCACAGGATAAAAGTGCGGAATTGAGCGGCTGGCTGGGAAAAAATCACCTCAACCCCGCAGACGTCATCTACGTGGGCAATGACGAGAATGACCTGGGCTGCATGGAGCTGGTCGGCTGTGCGGTTGCCGTCGCGGATGCGCAGCCTTCTATATTAGCCAAAGCCGACCTGGTCCTGGAGCACGCCGGCGGCAAAGGCGCGATCCGCGAAGTGTGCGAGTTGAATTCTTAGCCAGATCCAGAGGAGATAATCGAACAATCATGTCGCGAACGATCCAGATTGGAAATAAATGGATAGGGGAAGGAAATCCAGCATTTTTGATTGCTGAGATCGGGATCAATCATAACGGGGATATCACGACAGCCAAACGCCTCATCGACGTAGCCGTCATGGCGGGATGTGATGCTGTCAAATTCCAGAAGCGCACTCCCGAAAAAGCCGTCCCGAACGACTACCAGAATGTCATGCGTGAGACTCCCTGGGGACTGGTCTCCTACCTCGAATACCGCCGGAAGATCGAGTTCAACCAGGCGGACTACCAGGAGATTGACCGCTACTGCCAGGAGAAGAACATCCTGTGGTTTGCCTCGTGCTGGGATGAGGAATCGGTCGATTTTATCGAGCAGTTTGACCCTCCTTGTATCAAAGCAGCCTCGGCTTCCCTGACCGATACCGCCCTGCTCAAAAAAATGCGCAGCACCGGAAAACCGGTGATTCTATCCACCGGGATGTCCACGATGCAGGAGATCGAACAGGCAGTCGCCACGCTTGGCGTGCAGCAGCTCTTGATCGCCCACAGCACCAGCACCTATCCCTGCCCGCCCAGCGAGCTGAACCTGCGCATGATCCAGACCCTGCGCTCCCGTTTCGATTGTCCTGTGGGATATTCCGGGCATGAAGTCGGTCTCCAGACCAGCTTTGCTGCCATCGTCCTCGGTGCGGACTTCCTGGAGCGCCACATCACGCTCGACCGCGCAATGTGGGGCAGCGACCAGGCAGCCTCCGTTGAGCCATGGGGTCTGATGCGCCTGGTGCGCGATATTCGTGTGATCGAAAACGCCATGGGAGACGGGGTAAAGCGCGTGTACGATAGCGAGCTCACCGCCCGCCAGCGCTTGCGCCGGAAATAAGCAAAAGATTAAGTATCTATCCGAAAATGGAAGGAGAACCGATTTTGTGGTGCACCACAAAATCGGAACCTTTCGTATTTTCGGATAGGTTCTAAAATTGAAAAATCAAGCTTCCTGGGATCTGTGATCGCCAGTGAGCCGGAATTATCTACATTTTAAAAGGAGATTTCACTATGGCAAGTCCACGTAAGCAAACCAGGCTGATCAGCCCGTATGGAGGTGAACTGGTCAACCTGATCGTAAGCAAAGAGGAGCGTGAAGCTCTGCAGGAGCGCTCCAGCCATCTTCCATCTATTAAAATCTCTGCCCGCTCGCTCTGCGACCTGGAGCTCCTGGCTACAGGCGCTTTCTCACCCCTCGACCGGTTCATGGCGAAAGGCGACTACGAGCGGGTGCTCACCGAGATGCGCTTGCGGAACGGGACACTCTTCCCCATACCGGTAACCTTGCCGGTTGACGAGGACGCCTTGCCCACCTGGGCGGAGGAGATCACCCTGAGCGACGCCCGCAACAACCCGCTGGCGATCATGCGCATCGAAGAGGTCTACCACTTCGACCCGCAGCGGGAAGCCCGCCTGGTATTGGGGACTACCGATCCCAAGCACCCCCTGGTTTCCGAGATGGTGCGCTGGGGCAAAGTTTGCCTCTCCGGAGAGTTAAAGGTGATCAGCCTGCCCCAGTACTACGACTTCGTCGACCTGCGCCGCACTCCCGCTGAAGTGCGCCTCCGGCTGGAAGAGATGGGGCACGCCAATGTGGTCGCTTTCCAGACCCGCAATCCGATGCACCGCATCCACGAAGAGCTGACCAAGCGGGCAGCCGAGGAGGTCAATGGCAGCCTGCTGATCCATCCCGTGGTGGGCATGACCAAACCCGGCGACGTGGACCACTACACCCGGGTGCGGGTCTATAAAGTGCTGGCTGAGAAATATTACGATCCCAGCCAGACCCTGCTGAGCCTGCTGCCGCTGGCCATGCGCATGGCTGGACCCCGCGAAGCGGTCTGGCATGCCATAATCCGCCGCAACCACGGCGCCAATCACTTTATCATCGGCCGCGACCACGCCGGACCGGGCAACGACAGCCAGGGGCGCCCGTTCTACGGCCCCTACGAAGCGCAGGCGATGATCGCCCAATATGCAGATGAGATCGGCGTCAAGCCGATTGAGTTCAAAGAGCTGGTCTACCTGGCAGACGAAGAGCGCTACGAAGAAGCAGACCAAGATCGTCGAAGGGACGCGCATCTATTCGATCTCCGGGACCCAGGTGCGGGATGATTATTTAGCCAAAGGGAAAACGCTTCCCGAATGGTTTACCCGCGCCGAGACCGCGGAGATCCTGCAGCAAATGTACCCTCCGCGCCACAAGCAAGGGGTATGCATCTGGTTCACCGGCCTGAGCGGCGCCGGAAAATCCACCACGGCGGAAATCCTCACTTCCCTCCTGCTGGAACGCGGCCGCAACGTCACCGTCCTGGATGGCGACGTCGTGCGCACCCATCTCTCCAAGGGGCTGGGGTTTTCGCCAGAAGACCGCGATACCAACATCCTGCGCATCGGATTCGTCGCCGGCGAGATCGCCCGCCACGGCGGGATGGTCATTTGTGCTGCGATCAGCCCATATCGAGCGACGCGCAACGAGGTGCGCAAGATGGTGGGGGAAGGTTTTATCGAAGTCTACGTAGATACGCCGATCGAGGTTTGCGAGGAGCGCGATATTAAAGGCCTGTACGCCGCGCGCCCGCCGCGGGCAGATCACCGGCTTTACCGGCGTCGATGATCCCTATGAAGTCCCGGTCAACCCGGAGATCACCCTCTATACGGTCGATATCCCACCAGCCGAGAATGCGCATAAAATCGTCGCTTTACTGGAAGAACAGGGGTACATCCTGCCAGTCATCCCGGGCAATGGCTCCGGGAATAATGTAGATGGAGAAAAAGACTGAGCGTGGCAGAGACCAGGCCGAATCCCGCCCAGCTGTTCTCGCTCAGCGACCGCGTGGCAATCGTCACCGGAGGCGCCGGTCTGTTGGGCGCCGAGTTCTGCCAGACGCTTGCCGGAGCTGGCGCTCACGTGATCGTCTCTGACCTGGACGAAGCCGGCGCGGCGCGGGTGGCAGAGGCTGTCCAGCAGGATGGCGGTTCTGCCCTCCCTTTGAAAACAGACATCACCAATCCTGGTGCGGTGGAAGAAATGGTCCGGACTGCCCTGCGGGAATTCGGCCGGCTGGATATCCTGGTGAACAGCGCTGCCCTGGACCCGAAATATGACCTGGACGCCCTGACGGCGAATAACGAGGGCGCCGCTTTCCTGGTGAACCCCACCAGCTTCGAAGATTATCCTTTATCCGCCTGGCAGCAAGCCCTCGAAGTGAACCTGACCGGCATGTTCTTGTGCTGCCAGGCGGCAGTGAAACCCATGCTCGCCCAAGGGCAGGGCGTGATCATTAACCTGAGCTCGATCTACGGGCTTGCGGCTCCCGACCAGCGCCTCTACCAGCGCATAGACCAGCCCACCCATTACAAGCCGGTCTATTACTCAGTGACAAAGGCCGGTGTGCTGGGCTTGACCCAATACCTGGCGGCATACTATGCCGGGAAGAACATCCGGGTGAATGCGCTCACGCCCGGGGGGGTATTCAACGACCAGGACGCAGGCTTTCGTCCAGGCTTACTCTGCCCGGGCAGTCCTGGGGCGCATGGCGGAAAAGAACGAGATGAACGGAGCCTTGCTGTTTCTGGCTTCAGACGCCTCCGCCTATATGACCGGGGCGAACCTGGTTGTGGATGGGGGTTGGACAGCATGGTAATGGCAGCTATCGCAATAATCCCAGCGCGCGGCGGCTCGAAGAGCATTCCCCGCAAGAATATCCGCCCCTTCGCCGGTCATCCCTTAATCGCCTACAGCATCGCCGCAGGTCTCGCCGCTGAAACCATTACCCGGGTGCTGGTCTCTACCGACGACCCAGAGATCGCCGAGATTTCGCGGAAGTACGGCGCGGAGACCCCCTTCCTGCGCCCGGCGGAGCTGGCCCAGGACGATACTCCCGACCTGCCTGTCTTCCAGCATGCCCTGCGCTGGCTGGATGAGCACGAGGGCAGCCACCCGGAAATTGTCGTCCAGCTGCGCCCAACTTCACCCTTTCGCCGCCTCAGCCACATCGACCAGGCTGTCTACCGGCTGCTGGAGCACCCGGAAGGGGACGCCGTACGCACCGTATGCATACCCTTCCAGAACCCGTTCAAAATGTGGCAGATCGCCGCGGATGGCTTTATGCGCCCGCTCCTCCAAACGCATTTTGCCGAGGCATATAATCTGCCCCGCCAGAGCCTGCCGGAAGTGTACTGGCAGACCGGCTACGTCGACGCCGCCTGGAGCGATACCATCCTGGTCAAGAATTCGATGACCGGCGAGCACATCCTGCCGCTGGTCATTGACCCTGCCGAATGGATCGACATCGACTCGCCGGACGATTGGCGGCGGGCGGAGCGCCTGATCGAGAGCGGCGAGATTACCTGGGCGGACCTCGGCTTTACGGTTAGCACCTAATGAGATCTTATCGATGATTATGACGAACCCTGATCAGTCAGCTAAAGAATTTCGAAATTCAGGACTCCCTACCGGAGGGAACCATGCCTTTGATTAGTATTGCCGACCGGCTGGTCGGCGATAACCAACCCACTTACATCATCGCCGAGATCGGCGTCAACCACAACGGTCTGCTCGACCTGGCATTGAAGCTGATCGATATTGCCGTTGATGCAGGCGCGGACGCGGTCAAGTTTCAGAAAAGGAACCTGGATAGCCTCTACGCCCGCAAATACCTGGAAAACGCCAACGCCGGCGAGAAGACTTTGCGCTACCTCCTGCCAATCCTGCAGCAGGTAGAGCTCTCCGACCACGCTTACTACAAGATCGTCGAGCACTGCCGCCTCAGAAAGATCACCTTCCTGGCTTCCGCCTTCGACCCGCAGAGCGCGGATTTCCTGGAAAACCTGGGCGTGCCCGCCTTCAAAGTCGCCTCCGCCGACCTGACGAACCTGCCGCTTTTGGACCATCTGGCGAAGAAAGGCAAGCCCTTGATCCTTTCTACAGGGATGTCCCACATGCACGAGGTAGAGATGACGGTGGACTTCCTTAAAGAGCGAGAGGTCGAATTTGCCTTGCTGCACTGCAACAGCACGTACCCGACCGCTTTTGAAGATATCAACCTGCTTTTCATGCAGCAGCTGAAGCGCTTTGGGGTGCCGGTCGGCTACTCGGGTCACGAACGGGGCATCGCCGTTTCCACGGTCGCCTCAGCGCTGGGCGCGGCGATCGTCGAGCGCCACCTCACCCTGGACCGCACCATGGACGGGCCCGACCACGCTTCCAGCCTCGAGCCGCAGGGGTTCGCCAAAATGGTGCGCGACATCCGCCAGGTGAGCATGGCGCTGGGCACCGGTGAAGAAAAGTTCATCTCGCGCGGTGAGATCTTGAACCGGGAAGTCCTGGGCAAAAGTCTGGTAGCCGTTCGCCGGATCGAGCCGGGAGAAACGATCAGCGCCAGCCTGGTTGCGGTCAAAGGGCCTGCCCTGGGACTATCACCCCAGAACTATCTCAAGCTGGTTGGGCGGACGGCAACCCGTGTGATCGAAGAGGATGAACCCTTCCAGGACCTGGACCTCGGCATGGAACCCGTCCTGGACAGCGCCCACGTCCTGCCTATGGACTACGGGTTTACCGTCCGGTTTCGTGACTATCCAGAGGTACTACCCTTCAACCCGCGCATGCTCGAATTCCACTTTACCGACCAGGACCTGGACGAACGCTACCCGGGCGAGCCCATGGACCTTAAGCTGGTCGTACACGCCCCCGAGTTCTTCGAGCGCACCCTGGTCGACCTGTGCTCGCCGGATGACGAGCAGCGCCTGGCGTCGGTAGCGCTCATTCAAAAAACGATCAATCTGACCCGCGAGATGACGCCTTATTTCGTCGGCACACCCAAGGTTGTCGTCCACCCGGGAGCGATGAGCCTGGATCACTTTATACCGGATCATCAATCCTTATATGCCAACCTGCACCGCTCGCTCGATGAGCTCGACACCGCTGGCGTGGAGCTCCTCCTCGAAAACCTGCCTCCCCACCCCTGGTATTTCGGCGGACAGTGGCTGACCAACGCTTTCATGGATGCCGGCGAGATCCGTGATTTCATAACCGCGCGCGGTTTGAACATGTGCTACGACACTTCGCATCACAAGCTGTACTGCAACTATGCCCGCGTCGATTTCTACGAGCAGCTGCAGGTCTTGCTCCCCTACATCCGCCACCTGCACCTCTCGGATGGCGCCGGGCTGGATGGCGAAGGGCTGCAGATCGGAGAAGGCACCATCGATTGGGTGAAGTTCTTCCAGGTGCTGGGTGATTACCACGGTACGATGATCCCCGAGATCTGGCGCGGCCACCAGCGCCAGGCAGAAGGATTCCTGGTTGCCATCCAACGCCTCTCAGAGGCTTACTACCAGGCCCATCCCGTGGCAGTTCCCGGATCGTAAGCGGTGTCCCTGACCTTACCTGGAACAAACCGCATACAGAAAGGCGCCGCCGGCTGGCAGAACCGCCAGCGCATCCGGCGTCTGGCGAGCCAGGTGGATGCTCACTCGCGCCCAGACCCGGGTATGCGCCCGCTGGTCCTGTTCAATGCCTCCACCCGCCTGACCGGCTTGAGCCTGAACGCCGCCTTCCAGCTGGTGACCGGGTGGAGCTTGCGCTTATCCGGTGTTCCGGTGATCCAGTGGACCTGCCAGGCAGGTATGAGCCACTGCGTTCTGGGGACGAACCGGGAGGACCATACGCAGCCGCCGCCCTGCTCCGCCTGTAGGGCCCAAACCGGGCGATTGTACTCGCACGCATCGCAAGAGGCTTTCCATTACACCAAGGATGAGGCTCTCGAGGGAGCGCTGCAAGGCTTAACCATGGATCAGCTTGGAGATTTTTGTTTTCCGCTGGATATCGATGGTCGAGCCACCCCGCTTGAATTGCCGCTCGGCAGGCTCACCTTGCCCTCGCTGCGCTGGGCGCTGCGCATGTTCCATTTTGCCGATAGCGAAGCCAATCGTTACTTGCTGCGGGCTTATATTTCGTCGGCTTATTCCATTGCCCGGGAGTTCTCCCGCCTGCTGGCGCGGGTCGAGCCAGTCTCGGTGCTGGTATTCAATGGAATGATCTATCCCGAACAGACCGCCCGCTTTATTTCCAAAGAGATGGGCTATCCAACGTACGCTCACGAAGTTGGTTTTCAGCGCTACTCGGCTTTTTTCACCGACGGACACCCAACCGCTTATCCCATCGATATCCCCGCCGATTTCGAGCTGACTGCAGAGCAGAACCAAAAGCTGGACAGCTACCTGGAAAAGCGCTTCCAGGGGCAGTTCAGCATGGCAGGCATTCGCTTTTGGCCGGAGATGCGCGGCCTGGACGAAGCATTTTTACAGCGCGCCGCCCGTTTCAAACAGATCGTTCCGGTCTTTACGAACGTGGTCTACGACACCAGCCAGATCCATGCGAATGTTGTTTTCCCCCAGATGTTCGCCTGGCTGGACTTGATCCTCGAGCTGGTCCGCAGCCATCCGGACACATTGTTCGTCATCCGCGCCCATCCCGACGAGATGCGCCCAAACAGCAAAAAGCTCAGCCGCGAGAGCGTGCGTGATTGGGTCCAGCGCAATCATGCCCAGGAGCTTCCCAATCTGGTTTTCATCGACTCGCAGGAATACATCTCCTCTTATGAGCTGATCCAGCGCTCTAAATTCGTCATGGTTTACAACTCGTCGATTGGGCTGGAAGCCACCCTGCTGGGCGCAGCCGTCCTGTGCGGCGGGAAAGCCCGTTATACCCAATACCCGATCGTATACTTCCCCGAGTCGCAGGCTGGCTATCGCGAATGCGCCGAGAGTTTTTTGAATGCCGGCAGCCAAGGAGAGACCGTCAATCCGCTGCTGGCTCCAGCGGAGTTCCAGCGAAACGCCCGGCGGTTCCTCTACTACCAGCTCTACCGCACATCGCTCCCGTTCGATGCGTTTATCGAGGAAAGCCCGCGCCAGGGGTTCGTCCAGCTGCGCGCTTTCCCCTGGCAGGCGCTGCTGCCCGACCAATCGGCAACGCTGCAGATCATTCGTGACGGCCTGCTTCACGGGCATGCCTTTCCTGGTGGATGAGCCTGGACCTACGGTCCTCGATGCCTGACATCAGCCAGGAGCGGATCGAGCTGCTCTCCGTCGAGCTGCTCGACCAGCAGCGTCCTATCGTCGAAGAGCTGCGCCAGCTGGCGCACTCGCTCAAGATTGAATTCGGCTGGCACTACCTGCTGGATTTGACCTGGATCATCAGCCAGCTCGGCCCGCTGAGCGGCAAACGGCTTATGGATGCCGGCGCGGGGATCGGCATCCTGCAGTGGTACCTGGCTGCTCATGGCGCAGATGTGATCAGCGTCGACCGGACCAGCCGGGAATTTCTCTCGCCCCGCTTCCGCAGGCGGTTCCACGTCAGCGGTCTGCGGCCCGAGGACCTGGCGACCACGAGCCAGGTGTTGAAAATGAACTGGAAGAGCCAGCTTCCCTTCTCCCGTAAAATCACCCGCGAGGCGCTGGATATTGCTGGCTGGTTTTCCATCCGGCGCAGCCCGGGAGAGGTGCTGATCTACAACCAGGACCTGGAAAATCTGGTCGATATTCCCGACCAGACGCTGGAGGCGGTGGTGGCTGTTTCCGCACTGGAGCACAACCAGCCGGAGGGGCTTCAGCGGGTAGTAGCCGAAATCATGCGCGTACTTAAACCCGGCGGCAGGCTGCTGGCTACGCTCGGAGCGCACCGCGATCAAGATTGGTGGCATGCCCCCTCCAGCGGGTGGTGCTACAGCGAAGCCAGCCTGCGCCGGCTTTTCGCGCTGGATCCGGATGCCTCATCGAATTATGACTGTTATGATGAGCTGTTTGCCAGCCTGTGCGCCAATGCCGAGCTGCGTGAGGGATTGGCAGAATTTTACTTCCGCTCCGGAGAGAACGGCATGCCCTGGGGGCGTTGGGATCCCCAATATTTGCCGGTTGGCGTGCTAAAAATCAAACCCTATGCGACGGATGCGCAATGATTGAGCCCGAGGACAGCACTGAAATTCGCCTGCGCCTGATGCTGGCTGATATCTTCCAGGTACCGCTGGAGGAGATCACTCCCGACCTGGCTTTCGGCGACTTACCCCAGTGGGATTCGCTCGGTCACATGGAGCTGATGATGCGCCTGGAGGAAGGGTTTAACGCTGAGATCACAACCGAGTCGATTGCTGAGCTGACCAGCCTTCCCGTTATCCTTACTTACCTGCAGGAGCATGGGTATGAGCCATCCTGACCCGATCGAAATTACGCCTGCGCTCACCATCCCCGATTTTCTCACCGGAGAAGTCCAGTCCAAGCTGGCGTATGCAGACGAAGCGATCCAGGCTGCCCGCGTCTCCACCGGCGGCGATTGCATCGAGCTGACTTTGCGCGAGCCGTTGGAAGCAAGCCGCCAGGCTGAGCTGGAGGATAAAGTTCAGCGGGTCGTGCTGAGCATGGTCAAAGGAGCATTCCGCCCCAAGGTCCAGGTGCTGGAGGACTATTTAAATCGCCCGGTGCCGTTCAGCGAAGACCCCATGCCGCTCCTGCTCTCCCAGGGTCACGTCTATCAGGAATCCAGCGGGATTTTTACGCTCGGACCCTTCGTCACCCGGTTGGTCGAATTTTTCGAGGCGCAGTTCCTGCGCCTGGCGGCCTCATTTGACGCTCCCGGCTACCGCTTCCCCACTCTGATCCCGGCGAGCTACCTGGAGCGGGTCAATTACTTCAGGGCTTTTCCTCATTCATTATCCTTCGTCACCCACCTGCGGGAAGACCTGGACGTTATCGACGACTTTTCCCAGCAGGCTGCTACCGGCGAGCACGGCCTGATCACTCCGCTGGATTCCTTTGCCTCGATCCAAAACCTGCTCTCCCCGGCGGTGTGCTACCACCTGTATTTCTCTCTCGCCGATAAGACCCTCCCCGGAGGAAGCCTGACCGCAACCGCGGTGGGCAACTGCTTCCGCTACGAGGCGATCAACCTGGTCTCCCTGGAGCGGCTGTGGAACTTCACCATGCGCGAGGTCATCTTCGTGGGTCCCAAGGATTTCGTGCTGAGCAACCGCGAGATCGCCCGGCAGCGCATGGGCGAATGGTTTTCCCGGCTTGGGCTGGCGTACCGGGTGGAGAGCGCCAACGACCCGTTTTTCATCGGCGAGTTCCGCAAGCAGGCTGCATTCCAAAGCGCCTTCCAGCTTAAATATGAAATCCGGGCCGCCCTGCCCTTCAAAGGCTCGACCCTGGCAGTCGGCTCCTATAACTACCACCAGGATTTCTTTGGACGCAGCCTGAACATCTCCCTGGAAGACGGCTCGCCTGCGCACACTGGCTGCGTGGCGTTCGGCTTGGAGCGGATCGCCTTCGCATTCCTCGCTCAATACGGGCTGGATCCTGCAGCCTGGCCTGAAATCGTCCGCGAGGCGCTGCATGGCTGAAATCAAATACCGCCTGGCGGAGGTGAAGGACCTGCCTGCCGTAGCCAGCCAATACGAGAGCCTTAACCGCTTCTTCCACCAGTTTACGTATCGCTTCCCCGAGGTGGAAAACCTCGGGCAGGTCTGGGTAGAATCCTACCAGCGCACACTCGGGCGATACAGCATCCTCTACGTAGCCGAGACGGCTGAGCTGCTGGCTGGCTTTTGCCTGGGGCGGATCAAGCGGGTTGCCCCTTATCTCGGCGGTGTTTTGGTTGGCGAGCTGAGCGATATCTGGGTCGAGCCGGATTTTCGCCGAGCGGGGCTGGGAGCTGAGCTATCGCGCCTGGTATTCGCCTGGCTCAAGGCGCAAGGCGTCTACTCGGTCGAGGTCCAGATCCTGGAAGGCAACCAGCCCATCTGGCAGCTCTACGAGAGTATGGGTTTCCATACCGAGCTGCGCCAGATCCGCATGTTTTGGGAAGATTACCAGCCTTATCCTTCAGGTTCACCGGGTGCGACCCCTGGCGATGCTTGAAGTCACTTACCCCAAGCTCTTGAGCGCAATGAAAGCCCTTGGCTTACAGCCCGGCGATGGAGTGCTCGTCCATTCCGCCCTCCAGTTCCTGGGTAAGCCGCTGGGTGGGATAGAGATTTATTACCGGGCACTGGCTGAGACCTGTGGGCTTCCCGAAAAAGGGACGCTTGCCGTCCCCGCCTTCAACTTTGGTTTTGCCCGCGGCGAGCCTTACGACCCGCAGACGACACCCTCCCAGGGAATGGGTTCCTTCTCAGAATATATCCGCAGGCTTCCCGGCAGCCGCCGTACGCCTCACCCTATGCAATCACTCGCGGTTTTCGGCGCGTTGGCGGACGACCTGGCAGGACGCGATACCCCCTCAGCCTTCGACCCTGGCTCGGCTTTCGAGCGGATGCTGGAGCTGGATTTCAAGCTGCTGCTTTTAGGCGCCAATATTCAGGCGGTATCCCTGGTGCACTACAGCGAGCAGCGTCTGCCGGTACCGTACCGCTACTGGAAATCCTTCAGCGGCCCGGTTGCCCGCCAGGAGGCTGGAGAGACCCACTGGGAGACGAAGACCTACAAAATGTTCGTGCGTGACCTGGCAGTTGATCCGCACCTCGACCTTTCAGCGATCCAGCGCACTCTTCAAGCAGAAAGCCAATGGATCCAGGTCAACCTTAATTACGGGACGCTTTCCGTCTGCCGCCTGGTCAATTTTACGAGCGCGACCGCCCGTCTTTTAGGAGCCGATCCCTGGGCGTTGGTCAGCAACCGCCAGGAGGCATTGTCTCATTACGCGCAAAAACAATCTGCTTCCCCAGAGGAAAATTGATGGATAGCTCGCTGCTTGACTTGATCGAGGAGCTCTGGTTGCTGAAGCGCGATATCGTCTCGGATGGCTTCGACCGGGCGCTTTACCGCCTGGCTGAAGAGGTCCCGATGAGCATCCACGAATATCCAACTGGCGAGACCTGCTGGACGTGGCTTGTGCCGGAGAAGTGGACCTGCCGTACGGCCTATCTGGAGACACTTCAGGGTCAGCGCCTGATCGACTATTCGGATCACCCCCTGCACGTCGTCTCGTATTCTTTGCCTTTCGAGGGCGTGGTCAGCCGTGCGGAGCTTCTCGATCACCTGCACACCCACCCCACTCTAGCGGATGCGCTGCCTTACGTTTTCAAGTATTACGAGCGGGATTGGGGTCTGTGCGCCTCACAATCCTTGAGGGACAGCCTTACCGAGGAGAGCTACCGGGTCGTGATCCGCACGGAGTTCGAGCCGGGCACGCTGAAGGTCGGCGAGGTGGTCATCCCGGGTCAGGTCAACCAGTGCGTGATGCTGGTGGCGCACTTATGTCACCCGGCGATGGCAAATGACGACCTGACCGGGGTCGCCGTCGGCATCGAGGTCGCGCGGGAGCTGCTCGAGGGTAGCCTGTCGGGCGCCATGCCCTACTACACCTACCGCCTGCTGATCCTTCCCGAGACGATCGGCTCAGTTGCCTATCTCAGCCATCACGAGCAGCTGATCCCCAAAATGGCTGCCGGTCTCTTCCTGGAGATGCTCGGGAAACAACTCTCCCCACGCTTTACAGCGCTCGTTCCACCCGGACAGCCAGGTCGATCGCTGCCTGACTTCTGCGCTGCGCGGTCTGGACCCCCAGGCTTATTCCGCTCCCTACCGGACGGTCATCGGGAACGACGAGAGGCAGTTCAACGCGCCGGGTGTGCGCGTCCCTATGCTCTCCCTCTCCCGCGTGGAGCCGCCCGGTTCCCCCACTCGACCTTACCGTGAGTACCATTCATCCCTGGACACGCCCGCAATCGTGACCGAAGAGCGCCTCCAGGCTTCCAAAGAAGTCGTCTTGGGTTTGCTCCGGGCGTGGGAGGCAAACCAGTACGTGGTCAATAAATTCAAGGGGGAAGTGTTCTGTTCGGGGTACGGCATCTGGATCGATTACCGCACGAACCCGCAAGGTCACCAGCGGCTGTTCGACATCATGGAGCGCTGCGATGGAGAACACAGCGTGGCAGATATCGCCAACGCATTGGGCATCTCGTTCCAGTCTGTCCTCGAGGTCATCCAGCTGCTGCAGGAAAAAGACCTTGTCTGGCTGAGCCGGACGCCACACTCCACCGAACCCCGGCGCGGAGACGATCGTTAATCGATGGGCGCTGGTTATACTCTCAAAGGCTGGCTCAAGCAGATTCGCTGGCGGCTGCGCCGGGGAGCGGTCGCTCTGCGCTACGGGCGGGGACAGCTCAACAGCATGCCAGCCGTCCTGGGAAACGCCATGCCAAAATCGGGCTCGCACCTGATCATCCAGGTGCTGCAGGGTCTGACCCGGCTGGGACCCTTCGTTAATCCAGGATTTCCCCCGCTGAACCGCACGGAGGACAATGCCAAGCTCGCCGACGACCGGGTGCTTGCCGCCATCCAGGCTATGCGTCCCGGGGATATCGGCTACGGCTACATCAGCGCATCCGGCCCATTTATTTCTGCCCTGACCCGACCGGAACGAGCGACCATTTTTGTGTATCGTGACCCGCGCGATATGATCGTCTCGCACATCTTTTACGCTACGGAAATCCACCAGGACCATTGGATGCACCGCTACTATACTGAGACCCTGAACAGCATGGAAGAACGAATTAATGCTGCGATCCTGGGCGTGCAGGAGCCTGGCTCTGAGCTGACCCCGATCTGCCAGCGCTACGCCGGCTACCTGGGCTGGCTGGAGCAGCCTCAGGTGCTCTGCCTGCGCTTCGAAGACCTGATTTTAGACCAGGAGAAGACCCTGGCAAAGCTGCTCGATTATCTGGCAGCCCGAGGATTTACTCACCAGCCGGAGCGGAATCTGGCTGTGGCTCGCCTGCAGCAATCCATCCAGCCTGCCAAGTCCGGCACCTTTCGCAAAGGACGCCCGGGCAACTGGCAGGAATATTTCACCCCGGCAAACAAAAGCCTGTTTAAAGAGCATACCGGCAACCTGCTGCTGCGCCTGGGCTACGAGCAAGATTCAGCCTGGTAGCCGGCTGTCTCGGATGTGACGGTCAAAATGGCCTTCGAGCAGGCGAAAGACAGCCTCATCCTCCAGGGACGCCTGGTACGGCGCTCTCTCCGCCGTATCCGCCAGGCAGCCCGCTACCGGCGGCTATCTCTGGCAGGCATCCCGGTATTGTTTGCCAATTCATTTCCGAAAAGCGGCACGCACCTGCTCACCCAGGTCCTGGATGGCTTTACGCACCTCGGACCTGCGGTCATAAGCGGCCTACCTGCCATCGCTACCTATGAAGGCGATACCGGTCGTGAGCTGCCCGCCAGCGAAATCCTGCACGATTTGCGCCGCCTGCTGCCGGGTGATATTGCTTATGGGCACCTCCATGCCTTGCCTCAAATCCTGGAGTATTTCCAGGGTAATCAGTTCGCAGCTTATTTCATCTTCCGCGACCCACGTGACGTCGTCGTCTCCCACGCTCATTACGTCACCGAGATGGAGACGGAGCATATCCTTCATCGCTACTACCAGGAGGAGCTGCACACCTTCGACGAACGCCTGGCAGCCAGCATCCTTGGGCGCTCGGATCTCGGTTTTTCCTTCCCCGATATCGCCTCGCGCTTCGCACCCTACCTGGGCTGGCTTACCCAACCGGACACTTTAGTGCTGCGCTATGAGGATTTTATCCTCAGCCAGGAGACAACTCTCGGTTGCGTATTGGACCACGCTGTCAGGAATGGCTTCCCGCTGAACCAGGCGCGTTCCGCAGCCATCCTTACCTTGCAAGCCAGCATCGACCCGCCTCGCTCACCCACCTTCCGCAGCGGAAAGGTCGGCGGCTGGCGCGCTGAATTCAGCGAGGCAAATAAGCTCCTGTTCAAACAGGTCGCCGGGGATCTGCTGCTTCGCCTGGGTTACGAGCAAGACTCCGCCTGGTAATTTATTCAAGGATAAAAATCCCTAACCGGGTTAGAAACGCCCAATTATGTCCGATAATCCTCGCATCATCGCCCTGGTTCCCATGCGCCACCACTCCCAGAGGGTGCCCGGTAAAAACTACCGGCCCCTGGCAGGTCGCCCGCTGTTCACCTACATCCTGTCCAACCTGCTGGCGTGCCCGCAGATCGCCCAGGTTGTGGTGGATACCGACAGCTCCGAAATTATGGAATCGGTTAAGGCGCTGTTTCCGAGTGTCATTGTCCTGGAACGACCGCTCAGCCTGCGCGCGGATCAAACCTCGATGAACGAGATCCTGGCCTACGACACCGCGCAAGTAGAGGGCGATTTTTATCTGCAAACCCACAGCACGAACCCGCTGTTGAATGCCGCAACGATCTCTGCCGCTATCCAGGATTTCCTGGCGAACTATCCCGCTTATGATTCGCTCTTCTCGGTGACCCGGATGCAGACCCGCCTGTGGGACCAGCTGGGTCGCGCCATCAACCATAACCCCGCCATTTTGATCCAGACTCAAGACCTGCCGCCTGTTTATGAGGAAAATTCATGCATCTACATTTTTACCCGGGAAAAACTCCTCGCTTACCGCAACCGGCTGGGCGAACGGCCGCGCATGTTCCCCATCGACCCGATTGAAGCCTGGGATATCGACGAGGAGATGGATTTCCTGATCGCCGACCTGCTGATGAGCCACCGCCAGGCAGCCGGGCAGTAGATCGAGCGAATGCTCATGATGCGAAGCCCATCCAATCAGTATTAGGTCCTGGTCTGAATCCCATGCCGACCGTCCTGATTTCTGCCCCCTACCTGATCCCATATCTGGACCGCTTCCGGCCTGTATTCGAGCGCCACTGCCTTGAGCTGAAGGTCGCTCCGGTATTAGAACGGCTGGGGGAAAGCCAGCTCCTCACGTATGCCGGTGAGATCGACGGGGTTATCTGCGGCGATGACCAGTTCACCGCCCAGAGTCCTTGAGGCCTGCTCGCCTCGCTTGAAGGTGATCTCAAAATGGGGCACCGGCATCGACTCGATCGACGGGCAGGCTGCCAGCCGGCTAGGGATCCAGGTTTTCCGCACGCCGAATGCGTTCACCCTGCCCGTCACGGATACGATCCTCGGGTACATACTGGCTTTCGCCCGTCACATCCCCTGGCTGGACCGGGAGATGCGTGCCGGTCAGTGGGTAAAGATCCCCGGCAGATCTTTGAGCGAGTGCACCCTGGGCGTCGTCGGTGTAGGCAATATTGGCAAGGAGGTGCTGCGCAGAGGGCGGGTATTCGGCATGCGCTTGCTCGGTAATGACATTCTCGAGATCCCGCCAGAGTTCTTGCTCGAGAACCAGGTCGAAATGACAGGTCTCGAAGATTTGCTCCGCCGCTCAGATTTTGTGAGCCTGAACCCCGACCTCAACCCGAGCAGCTATCACCTGCTGAATTCCACCTCCCTGGCTTGGATGAAGCCTGATGCAGTCCTGATCAACACTTCGCGCGGGCCAGTAATCGATGAGGCTGCTTTGATCGAGGCTCTCCAGAACGGCGTAATTGCCGGCGCCGCCCTGGACGTTTTCGAGATCGAGCCGCTGCCTCTGGACAGCCCCCTGCTGAAGATGGATCAGGTGCTGCTGGCTCCCCATGCCTCCAATTCCTCCCCTTCTGCCTGGGAGAGTGTTCATTGGAACACGATTTACAACTTGCTGGCCGGCCTCGGAATTCCGTACCAACCCTGATATTTTGGTCAGCAATTGCCATTATGACTTCGGATAAGAGTTACGCAGTTGAAGGAAAAATAGTCCGGAAATAGGGGTATAGGGCGGGCGGACGCCCGCCCTATACCCCTATTTCCGGCAATTCCTCATCGAACTGCGTAAGTCCTATCGGATTACCCAAACAAAAATGATACCATTTCTATTCTTGAGAAGGAGAACAGCCAGTGAGTGATGTTCCTCAACCCCGCCGGCGAACCGTTCTGGTCACAGGCAGCGCGGGCGGAATCGGGCGCGCTGCGCTGGAATTATTCGCCGAGAACGGCTGGCGAGTCATCGGCGTCGACCGGGCTCTATTCGGAGATGGATTTCCGCAGGATGGACATTTCATCCAGGCGGATATCGCCCGCCCGGAAGAGATGCAGACGATTTTCGCCGAGGTGCATCGTTACTGCGACCGCCTGGACGCGCTGGTAAATAACGCGGCGATCCAAATCGCCAAACCGATCGTGGACACCAGTATTGCTGAATGGGATGAAGTAATGGCATCCAATTTGCGCTCGGTCTTTATCGGCGTCAAGCTGGCCTATCCTTTGCTGAAGGCAGCCGAAGTCGAGCGCAGTTGTGAATGTTTCATCTGTGCATGCCGTTCAAACCTCGGCCAATATCGCCTGCTATGCTGCCAGTAAGGGGGGGCTGCTGGCGCTGACCCGGGCAATGGCGATCGAGTTCGCCCCTGACCATATCCGCTGTAATGCCGTCCTCCCCGGCGCGGTAGACACCCCGATGCTGCATGCCGGGTTGGCGCGCGGCCACGTTGGAGCCGGGAGTCTGGTGGACCGGCTGGATAATCTGGCGCGCAAGACGGTCATCGGCCGGGTAGGCACGCCGCGCGAGATCGCCCACGCCATCTACTTCCTGGCGGACGAAACGCAGTCCTCCTTCATGACCGGTCAGGCATTAATCATTGACGGCGGGGCTACCGCTCGCTTGAGCACAGAATGAGCCGGATCCACGCTGACTTGAAAGCCTTCACGCCGCAGCCAGTATGGGAAGCCGGTCGGAATGCCTGGTATGGGATGGGCCGCCTCGCGCAATGGCCCTCCGCTGCCTTCCATCCCTGGCGGAGGTCGAGCCAGCGCCTGCTGACCGGTTTGAAGGACTGCCATGCGGGTGAGCGCTGTTTCATCATCGGCAACGGTCCCAGCCTGAAGCACATGGACCTTTCGCTCCTGCGCGGCGAGTTTACTTTCGGCGTGAACCGCATCTACTTGATGTTCGCCGAGCTGGGATTTCACACCACCTACTATGTATGCGTCAACAGCCTGGTGATCGAGCAATGCGCCGCCGATATCCGCTCGCTGCCGGCAGCAAAGTTCATTTCCTGGCGCTCTCACAATCTGATCGAGCCCACCCGCGATATGGCGTTCCTGTACACCACCTACACCGGACCAAAATTTGCGAAAGATGCCTGCGGACGTCTATGGGAAGGCGGCACGGTGACTTATGTCACCTTGCAACTGGCCTTCCACATGGGGTTCAAGCAAGTCATCTTGATCGGCGTCGACCACAACTACACCACGCAAGGCAAGCCGAACACCACGGTAATTTCGCCAGGGGCAGACCCGAATCACTTCGACGAGCGGTATTTTGGTCAGGGTTTTCGTTGGCAGCTCCCAGATCTGGAAACTTCCGAGCGAGCTTATCGCCTGGCACGCCGTACTTATGAAGGCTCCGGCAGGCAGGTCTTGGATGCAACCGTTGACGGTAAATTGAATGTCTTTCCGAAAATATCTTACAGTGGGTTATTTAGCTGAAACCAAAATCGATCCCGTAGAGGTTCCGCCCGTCTCCGGAAAAACCCGGCAAGCCAGCCTATCGTATGGCTTTGCCTGGGTCGCGTTCGCAGTGCTCATCGGCCTGGGCATTTTCATCCGCCTGTACGACCTGACCGACCCACCCCTGGATTACCACCCCACCCGCCAGCTGCGCAGCGCCATCATTGCCCGTGGGATGTACTACCAGATGCTGCCGGGCGCTGACCCGGCTCTCCGCCAGCAGGCGGTTCAGCTCTGGAATTCAACCGGGCAGTACGAGCCTTCCTTCCTCGAGAGGCTGGTAGCGCTCACCTACCTGCTGGCAGGCAGGGAAGAGCTGTGGATTTCGCGCCTGTACACCACCCTGTTCTGGATCATCGGCGGGGCGGCGCTGTTTGCTCTTGCCAGGCGCATCGCGGGGGAAACCAGCTCGGCTTTTTCGCTTACTTTCCTCCCCGCGCTGGTATCGGTGGGATATTTCTTGCTCCTGCCCTTCGCCGTCGAGGTCAGTCGCTCCTTCCAGCCTGACCCCGGGATGGTTATGTGGATCATCCTCAGCGCTTATGCTCTCTACCGCTGGTCCCAATCTCGTTCCTGGACGTGGGCTCTCCTGGCGGGAATCCTCAGTGGAATTGCGATCCTGGTCAAGGTGGTAGCTGTTTACCTCGTGGCAGGCGCTGCGGTCGGGTTGGTGCTGGAAACCCTGGGATGGAGGCGTTTCTGGCGCAGTCCCCAGGTCTGGGTGATGGTTTTATGCATGGTTTCTCCTTCCCTAGCCTATTACTTGATCGGCAACGGCGCTCGAGCGAGCGAGTATTTTTCTAGCTGGACCATCCAGCTTTCTCAGCTGCTGCTCCAGCCCGGTTTTTACGCCCGCTGGTTCAGCTTTGTCTCCGGGCTGACCTACCTGCTGGTCCTCTTCCTGGGATTACTCGGGGTGCTGATCGCCGCATCTCGCCCACGGGCGATGCTGCTCGGGTTATGGATTGGCTATTTTCTCTATGGATTGACCCTGCCGTACCAAACTTATACCCACAGCTATTACCATGAGCAGCTCATCCCAATCATTGCCCTCTCTTTGGTCCCGGTCACCCAGGCAATCCTTGCGAGGTTGCTCGATCAAAGCAGGTTTTGGCAGGTATGCGCCGGGCTGCTCGTGCTGGCGTTTGCCGGCTGGATGAGCTGGCAGGCGGTCGTACCGCAGAGAGCCGCAGACTTCCGCCAGGCGCCAGCCTACTGGCAGGAGCTCGGTTCAAAAATTCCGCCAGACGGTAAAATCCTGGCGCTCACCCAGGAGTATGGCTACCCTTTGATGTATTATGGCTGGCGAAAAGTCGATTTATGGCCGACCCGCGGCGAAATTGCTTTGAGCGTGCTGCGCAATGGTGCGGGCAAGGAGTTTGAAGACTTTTTTTTGAAGAAGAGCGCTGGATTTACTTATTTCCTGGTTACCGCCTTCAACCAGTTCAACGACCAGCCGGAGCTCAAACAGTATTTGCAGCAGAACTATCCGGTTTTGGCTCAGGATACTGGCTACCTGATTTATGGATTGACTCCGGGCGGCGTTCAATGAACCGGCTGCCATGAACCCCCTGGTCTCGGTCATAACACCTTCCTTCAACCAGGCTCCCTTCCTGGAGCAGACCATCCAATCGGTGCTGAGCCAGGCATACCAGCCGGTCGAATATATCCTCGTGGATGGTGGATCGACCGATGGCAGCCTGGAGATCATCCAGGAATATTCCAGCCGGCTTGCCTGGTGGGTCTCCGAGCCGGATGCAGGTCAGGCTGAAGCGATCAACAAAGGTCTGGCACACGCCAGCGGAGAGATTGTCGCCTGGTTGAACTCGGATGATATCTACCTGCCCGGCGCATTGGATCAGGCAGCGACTGCTCTCCAGTCAAACCCAGCTGCCGCATTTATCTTCGGGGATGCTGTCACGGTCAATTCCGAAGGAGCTGCCCTCAAGCAGCTCGAATTCCCCGATTGGGGCCTGCGCGACCTGGTCGCATTCCGCATCATCTGCCAGCCGGCTGTCTTCATCCGGCGCACCGTTCTGGATCGGGCAGGCTCTCTGGACACGAGCTATCATTTTCTCCTGGACCACCAGCTTTGGATCCGCCTGGCAAGTCTGGCGCCCATCGATCACCTCAGCACGCCGCTTGCCGCCGCCCGGCACCACCCTGCCGCAAAGAATGTCGCTCAACCGGTCGCCTTCAGCCAGGAGACTCTGCGCTTGCTGGAATGGATGGAAACCCAGCCTGACCTTGCCGCTATAATTTCTCAGGAGCGCTCGCGGGTGAATGCCGGCGCTTACCGGCTGAGTGCGCGCTATTTGCTCGACGGAGGCCAGCCCAGGGCTGCGCTGCACGACTACCGCCGTGCATTGCAAGCCGACCCTGGTTACACGCTCCACCACTGGCACCGCATGCTCTTTGCTGTGTTGAGCCTGGCTGGGCTGAGCGGTCTGTCGGATTTGTATCGCCGCATCATTTCCCCGCTGAGGGGCGGTTCCGTGAAGCCCGCCAGCCAGCAGCCCGAGAGTCCACGCCGCTCCCGTTGAAAGAGGCAGGTATCCCGACGAATCCAGCCCACGAGCACGCCCCAATATTGGTTACCGGTGCCCACCGCTCGGGAACCACCTGGGTGGGAAAAATGTTGAGCGCCAGCGGGGAGGCAGCCTACATCAGCGAACCCCTGAATATCCTCCACCGCCCGGGAGTCATGCAGGCTCCGACGCAGTACTGGTACACCTATATTTGTGGGGACAACGAGTCTGAATTCTTGCCTGGGCTATCGGATACGGTCCACTACCGGTACCATCTGAAGGCCGAGCTGGCTTCATTGCGCTCCGGCAAGGATGCCCTGCGCATGCTTCGCGATAGCGGTACATTCTTCGCCGGCTACTTCGCCAGGAAGCGCCCACTGTTAAAAGATCCTTTTGCAGTATTTTCAGCCCTGTGGTTTGCCGAACGGATGGGCTGCCGGGTGGTCATCACACTGCGCCATCCGGCTGGGTTCGCCAGCAGCCTTAAACGCCTGGGGTGGAGCTTTGATTTTGGACACTTGCTCAACCAACCATTATTAATGCGTGATTGGCTGGAGCCCTTTCGCGAGGAAATGGAAAAAGCTACCCTCACTCCCGAAGACATTATCGGGCAGGGCAGCCTGCTCTGGAAGCTGGTCTATCAGACGGTCGCCGCATTCGAGCAGACCAGCCCCGGGTTGATCCTGGTCCGCCATGAAGACCTTTCGCTGGACCCGGTCAGCGGCTTTGCCGGCCTGTATGCAGCTTTAGGGCTGAAAATGACCCCCCGCGCAGAGCAGCGCATTCTAAATTCCAGCAGCAGCGATAACCCGGAAGAGCTATCCAGAAAAACTGTGCATTCCGTCCGCCTGGACAGCCAGGCTAATTTGCAGAACTGGCGGCGCCGGCTGACCTCTGCTGAAATCGAGCGCATCGGGTGCATCACCGGAGATCTGGCGCACCGGTTCTACCCAGACCTGGTTATGAGCTGAGCCGCGGATGACTGCCGGAAATACCAGCCCTCCGCTCATTTCGATCGTAACCCCTTCTTTCAATCAAGCCCGCTTTCTGGAAGAAACCATCCAATCGGTCCTCAACCAGAGCTATCCAAAGCTTGAGTACATTATTGTCGATGGCGGCTCGAAGGATGGGTCTTTAGAGATCATCCGGCGCTATGCGGAACGCCTGGCATGGTGGGTCTCGGAGCCAGACCTGGGGCAGACGGATGCGATTAATAAGGGCTTTGCTCATGCGCATGGCGAAATCCTGGCCTGGCTTAATTCAGACGATACCTACCTTCCCGGGGCGCTGGCTGCCGCCGCAGACTGCCTGCAGGTGATACCCGAAGCCGGCCTGGTTTACGGCGATGCCAATCTGATCGACGAGAACGGGCAGGTCATCGGCAGGTTCCCCGCCCGCCAGACGGATTACCCGCGGCTCCGCCGCGGGTTCGTGCATATTCCGCAGCAGGCGGCTTTCTTCCGCGCCAGCCTGTGGCGTGAGGTGGGTCCCCTGGACCCTACTTTTTACTTCGCGATGGATTATGACCTGTGGGTCAGGCTGGCTCGCTTGAGCAAGCTGCACTACGAGCCGAGCCCGTGGGCAAACTTCCGCCTCCACCCGGGGGGTAAGTCTCTTCTGCAGGATGACCGCTGCTGGCCTGAGATGCTGCGAGTCCACCGGCGGGAAGGGGGAGGTCGTTTTTCGCGCCTCTACCTGAAAGCGAAAATCCGGCCAATGATTTATGCCTGGCTGCCTCTCGAGCTGCGCCTGAAAATCCGCCGTATAATTTAAACGTTGTGCGGCCATACCTATACTGACATCTTAACGACTGTATGCGAATATGAATATTTCTTCTGCCACTAAAACCATCCGCGATTACTACGATTCGGCATTGCGTATCTCGCCTGCGATCGAGGAAGCAAGGGAAGCTTTCCGTTACCGGCACCTGGTCATCCAGCTTGCCCGTCGCGACATTCTCACCCGGTACAAACGCTCGTACCTGGGCGTTGCCTGGACGATGCTGAACCCTCTCGGCACGATGCTGATCCTATCGATTGTTTTCTACCAGGCGTTCGGCGGGGGTCAAAAAGCTTACGCTGCCTATATCCTGAGCGGTTTAATTTCCTGGAATTTCTTCGCTCAGACCACGAACGCTGCCACAGTCAACCTGGTTTGGGGTGGCAGCTTGCTGCGCCGCATTTACGTGCCGCGTACAGTTTTTGCCCTCGCGGCGACAGCCACCGGCTTATTGAACCTGGTTCTTTCGCTTATTCCCCTGATCCTGGTCATGCTGCTCACCGGAGTGCCCATCCGGCCCAGCATCCTGCTGCTTCCCATACCAATCCTATTCCTGACGATGTTTTCCCTGGGGATCGGCTTGCTGATATCTTCGATTGCTATTTTCTTTGCCGATGTAGCTGAAATGTACGGGATTGTCCTGACCGCCTGGTTCTATCTGACACCGATAATTTATCCGATAAGCATAATCCCCGAGCGCTTTCTGCCAATCTACCTGCTCAACCCGATGTTATACATGATCAACTTGTTCCGTACTGTGATCTTTTACGGTCAAGTCCCCAGCTTGAGCCAGTTTCTCATCTCCGGTGGGATCGCAACCGTGGCTTTGGCTATCGGCTGGATATTCTTCGCCCACCGCGCCGATGAATTCGCCTACCGTGTCTGATCTGCCAATGAAAAACACAGCTCAGCCAATGCGACTCCAGCAGATTCCGTTCGCGATTTGCCTGGAAAGTGTGGGGGTCCGCTACCGGATGCCCACTGAGCCAATTTTTACGTTCAAGGAGTACACCATCCGCAGCATCCAGCGTCGCGTCAGCCGGCGCGATTTTTGGGCGCTGCAGGAAGTCAGCCTGCAAATTAATCCGGGTGAGGTCTTTGGGCTGATCGGGCATAATGGAGCAGGTAAAAGCACCCTGTTGAAATTAATCGCACGCGTGCTGCGTCCCAGTCAAGGTCGCGTGAGGGTTTACGGAAAGGTTGCCCCCTTGCTCGAATTCGGGGCTGGATTCCACCCGGAGCTGACCGGGCGTGAAAACGTCTTCTTGAATGGGGCGCTGCTGGGGTTTAGCAAAGCCGAGATGGAAGCCAAGTTCGACCGGATTGTGGATTTCGCCGAATTAGGGAACTTTATCGATGCCCCCATGCGCACTTACTCTTCGGGGATGTGGGCCCGGCTGGGATTTGCCGTCGCTACTGACGTGGAGCCGGATATCTTAATTATCGATGAAGTCCTTTCTGTCGGCGACGAAGCGTTTCAGCATAAAAGCTCCGACCGGATCCGCGAGTTCCGCGAACAGGGCGTTACGATTCTGCTGGTATCGCACAGCATGGATACCGTACTGGAGATGTGCCACAGAGTAGCCTGGATTGACCACGGTCATCTGCATAAAATTGGTCTAGCCGAAGAGATCATCCCAGAGTATCGCAGCAGCCTGGGTGAAGTCCATTCCTGAGGTCGCTTACCAGATTGCCGCATAAATCCTGGATGCTGCCCTCAGGCTCGGTTCGTCACCTACCCATTTTCTATTGCCAACGATGAAGATATCTACAACTCGCCTTTCCGGTGTAATGCTCATCGAGCCAAAGGTTTTCGGGGATGCGCGCGGTTTCTTCCTGGAAACCTACCAATCCCAACGTTTCGCTGAAGCCGGGCTCCCGACTAACTTCGTCCAGGATAACCACTCCGGCTCAGGGCAAGGAGTCCTGCGTGGGCTGCACTACCAGCTTCACCAGGCTCAAGGAAAGCTGGTGCGTGTGATCAGCGGCGAGATTTTCGACGTAGCCGTCGATCTGCGCAAATCCTCTCCCACCTTCGCCCAATGGGAAGGTTTCCGTCTCTCGGCGCAGAACAAGCTCCAAATTTGGATCCCACCCGGGTTTGCGCATGGCTTCTATGTCATCAGTGAGTGGTCTGAAATCGTCTACAAAGCAACCCAGTTATACTCCCCCGAATGGGAGCGCACTCTCCTGTGGAATGACCCTACCCTGGCAATTGCCTGGCCGCTAACCGGTGACCGTCCACCCATCCTATCCCCGAAAGATTTCACAAGGAATGAGTCTGGCCGAGGCTGACCTGTATGACTGATTATCTGAGCGAGGAAAACGCTATGAAAAACGTCCTGGTAACCGGAGGCGCCGGATTCATCGGCTCGAATTTCGTGCGCTACTTGCTCCGTTCAGACCCACAGGTCCGGGTGACCAACCTGGACATTCTTAGTTACGCCGGCAGCCTGGAAAACCTGAAAGACCTCCCGGACGAAAGCCGCCACACGTTCGTCCGCGGCGACATCTGTGATTGGCCTTTAGTCGAGAGCCTCTATCGGGAACAGCACATCGACACCGTTGTCCATTTCGCTGCCGAGACTCACGTTGACCGCTCGATCCACGATCCAGCGCCATTTATCCAGACCAATTATGTTGGGACTTTTACCTTATTAGAGGCTGCCCGCAAGTATTGGGCAGGATATAAAGAGGCGCCATATGCAGGCACTCGTTTCCACTATATCTCCACCGATGAAGTCTTTGGGATGTTGGCTCCCGGGGATCCCCCGTTCTCCGAGACCACGCCCTATTCGCCTAATTCGCCATATTCAGCGACCAAAGCCGCAAGTGATCACCTGGTGCGCGCCTATGCCCATACCTATGGCATGCAGGTGACCCTATCGAACTGCACCAATAACTATGGTCCCTACATGTTTCCGGAAAAACTCATTCCCCTGATGATCCTGAATGCCTTATCCGGGATGCCCCTGCCGGTTTATGGGGACGGCGGGCAGATCCGCGACTGGCTCTTCGTCGAGGACCATTGCGAGGCAGTTCACAGCATTCTTCTGAGGGGAAAACCGGGCGAGACGTACTGCATCGGAGGGAATAACCAGCCTACCAACCTGACCGTCGTGAATACCCTGTGTGATATTCTCGATGAATGCCTCCCCGGCTCTCCATATACCCCGCATAGCTCATTAATTCAGTTCGTCCCCGATCGTCCGGGGCACGACCGCCGCTATGCGATGGATATTCACAAGATCAACCAGGAGCTTGGCTGGCAGCCGCGGCAGTCCTCTGGAAACCGGTCTGCTGAAAACTGTCGAGTGGTACCTGGGGCATCCAGAATGGATCGATGCCATTCGCAGCCAGGGTTCTTACCAGGACTGGTTGAAGCGCAATTATGCGGAGCGAGGAGGGAAGCCATGAAGGGGATCATCCTGGCTGGGGGGCAAGGGACGCGCCTGTATCCACTGACGACTGCGATCAGCAAGCAGCTACTGCCTGTGTACGATAAACCGATGGTGTATTACCCGCTCTCCATGCTGATGCTGGCCGGCATCCGTGAAATTCTGGTCATCAGCACCCCAGAATCCCTGCCCCTCTTCCAGACATTGCTGGGGGACGGCAGCCAGTGGGGGTTGCAATTTGAATATGCCGAACAACCCGAACCGCGCGGCCTGGCAGAAGCTTTTCTCATCCGTCCGGAATTTTCTGGAGAGGATCCGGTCTGTCTGATCCTGGGTGATAACATCTTCTTCGGTCAGGGTCTGCGCGCCAGGCTGCGCTCTGTCGCAGAGCTTACCCGCGGGGCTTTGATCTTTGCTTATCCGGTGCGCGATCCGGAGCGCTATGGCGTGGTGGAGTTCGACCCGAACGGCAAAGCACTCAGCATCGAAGAGAAACCCAGGCAGCCGCGTTCGAATTATGCCGTGCCGGGTTTGTATTTCTACGACAACCAGGTGGTTGCATTTGCCTCGCAGCTCAAGCCATCTCCCCGCGGCGAGCTGGAGATCACCGACCTGAACCGTCTTTACCTGGAGCACGGGCTCCTGCGGGTGGAAGTGATGGGGCGCGGCATCGCCTGGCTGGACGCCGGCACGCACGAATCGCTACTGCAGGCAGCCAATTTTGTCCAGGCGGTGGAAGAGCGCCAGGGGATGATGATCTCCTGCCCGGAGGAGATTGCCTACCGGCTGGGCTACATCACCGCCGATGCAGTCCGCCGGCAAGCCAGAGCTGATGCAGGGCAACCAATATGGCACCTACCTCCATCATCTGGTCGATACAGAGCTGCCGGGTAATCTGGAGGACGTGTGAAGATCCTTTTGCTCGGCAATCAAGGTCAGCTTGGCTGGGAGCTGGAGCGCACGCTGGCTACCGCAGGCATTCTTATCGCTGTGGATTATCCGGATATCGACCTGGTCCACCCGGAAAGCATTCGCCCACTCATTCAGAGCACAAAACCGGAGATAATCATCAATGCAACGGCTTATACCGCCGTCGATCGCGCTGAGAGCGAGGCGGAGATTGCTTACGCGATCAATGGAATTACCCCCGGAGTGCTGGCGGAGGCAGCCTTAGAGTATGGTGCGCTGCTCATCCACTTCTCGACCGACTACGTCTTTGACGGGAAGAAGGGCAGTGCGTACATTGAAAGCGATATTCCCAACCCTTTGGGTGTTTACGGTGCGAGCAAGCTCGCTGGCGAGCAGGCGATCCAGCAAGTTGGCGGCCAATATTTAATTTTGCGTACCAGCTGGGTCTACAGCCTGCGCCGGCCGAGCTTCGTCACCAAGATATTGGAATGGTCGCGCCAGCAGCCGGTCCTGCGGGTAGTTAACGACCAGGTCGCCAGCCCAACCTGGGCGCGCATGCTCGCCGAGTGGACTGCCCAGCTATTGGCTAAGTCCGGCCCAGATATCCGCGGGTGGTCGAAAGCCAGGTTGGGGTTGTACCACCTGGCAGGCGATGGCAGCGCCAGCCGGTACGACTGGGCGCAGGCGATCCTCGCCCTCGATCCGCATCCCTCGGAGCAGGTTACCCGCCAGCTCGAGCCTGCCTTAACCTCAGATTTTCCCACGCCTGCAGAGCGCCCCTTGTTTTCCGCGCTGGACTGCAATCGGGCGTATGCAGCCTTTCGGGTTGCGCTTGCCCGATTGGCAAGCTGCGTTGAAGCTGGCAATGGAGACTGGCTAGGTCTCATGACGACCCAGTCACTAACTCCCGCCAGTTAAGAGAGCCTATTTTCCAGCGGATCAAAATCCACTGGAACAATCCGATCATTGGTTTGATCCTTTTAGGGATCGCCTCAATTATTGCATTTCAATATCGATATGCTGGCAATTTAGTCGATGAAGGCGATAAACTGGCGGGTGGTCTGCTCATGACCCGCGGATTGCTCCTGTACCGGGATATATTCACCCACCATCTCCCCTTTCCATACCTCTGGGCGGCTGCTATTATTCGTCTCTTCGGTCCATCGATCCGTTTTATCCGTCTTTCGGTCATTTTTTACCAGATAGTTTGTTTTGCCATAATCGTTTTCCGCACCCGCTCCTACCTTGCCAGCGGTATCGCCGCCGTCGTATGGGCGCTCATTTCACATTATTATTTAGGAAATCTTGGCGCTGTATAACATGTTTGCCGGGAATGGCGGTTCTGGTTGTCTTCGCGATTACCGCAACTTCTACTGCCCGGAATATTCCCCTCGGCTGGATTGATCTAATTCTCCTCGGATTATTTTCCTCGATCGTTTTATTTTCCGACCCGATCTCGTCTGTTGTCGTTCTTCTGGCGTACCTCTTTCTGGCAGTCTCAAAAACCGGTATTAAACGCACTTTGCTTTCAGCGCTAATTCCGGTCGGGTTTTTATTGATTTTTATTGTATTTCTGTGGGTTTCGAGCTCTCTCCAGAGTTTTTACCGAGATTTTTTATACTTCAACCAGGAGATTTATTCCAAATACACCCTACGAGTCCGCGCGATATTGTTGCAGCCGCCTTCCTCCAGGTAGTAACCGGGTTGCACGTCTTCACTCCCCACCTCTGGTTCGATCAAAATCTGAGCTTACCTTTCAATGATTTTAGCCAGGTAGGGCAATATTTGATGGCTGGCTATTTGTGGCGGACGGGGGCCATTTTATACAGTCTGCACCTGTTATTATTTCGGAAATGGTTGACTTCCGCTTTTGTGTTTTTATGCTCGGCCATGCTGCTGATGCGCGCAGATGTTTTTTTTCGGATGATCCCGATTGTCCTGCTTGCCTTGGTTTCAGCCTCCTGGCTGCTCTTTAATTTTCCTCATTTTAGTTCTAACAATCTCTTGGGAAGTGGCAGCTCGAGGGAGAATATCATCTCGAAGGTAGTCTGGTATATAGATTGGGCTCTGCGTATTTTGGCTGGTGTGGGGTTGCTCTGGGCTTCATACTCCTCCCTCCTCTACACATCTACCGATCCAAAAAGTCTCACTTACAATAACAATTTTCGTGAGTACTCTTCCGATATTAAGAAGATTGAAAACCTGATTTGCGGTCAAAAGGATGTCCGCCTGGGATATTATCCGGGTGATCCGCTGATTTACTTCCTCACAGGAATGAGCCCAATATCCAAATATATCTATTTCTGGCCCTGGGTTGCAGAAGTCGGCACGAATGACCTGATTGCCGGGTTGAACAACGGCAAAGAACCTGGTTTATGTAGACAGGCACGTGCTCGTGTGGACTAGATCGTCGAAAGACTTTATGAGACCGATTTTGGATTACCTGAATCAAACCTACATCCAAGTAGAACCTGGTTATTATTTATCCCCTGAATTGGCGAGCGGATGTGGTCGCCTCTCGCCTAGCGCTCCCGCCCAATAACCCTGATGAATGCATCCAACTCCTCTGATTTATTTGATGCCGCTTATTTTGCCACAAGCTGCGGGCGCCCCTACCGAGCGCGACCCGGCCTGGCTGGATTTTTTCAATGGAATAGCCAGCCGTATCGCCAGCGATATCAACCCGAGTACTGTGCTGGATGCGGGCTGCGCTTTTGGATTCCTGGTGGAAAGCCTGCGCGAGTGCGGGATCCAGGCTTTCGGCGTGGATATCTCCCCTTACGCTATTCAGAATGTCCAAGCGGATATCCAGCCTTTTGTACGTATCGGTTCGGTTACTGAACCCTTTCCGCAGCGCTACGACTTGATCGTATCGATTGAAGTTTTAGAGCATCTGCCGAAGCAGGAAGCTGAAAAGGCGGTCGAAAATCTTTGCCAGCACACGGATGACATTCTGTTCTCGTCCACCCCGTTCGATTACAAAGAAGCTACTCACTTCAACGTCCAGCCTCCTGAGTACTGGGCGGAATGCTTCGCTCGCAACGGGTTTTTCCGGGATATCGATTTCGATGCTTCATTTATTACTCCCTGGGCGGTACGCTATCGCCGCATCCCGGCTCGTTTAGAGCAAGTTGTTGCCAATTACGAACGGAAATACTGGTCTCTCATCCAGGAAAACCGCGCAAGGCGCGATCTCGGCATCGCTCAAAAGGTCGATCTCTCTCGAACCATGCTGGAGCTCTCTCAAACGAAACTGGAGATGGACGAAATTCGATCCAGCGAAAGCTGGCAGCTGCTGCAGCAGCTGATTCGCTTCCGGTTAACAGCGATTTCGCTCGGCAGCCGCAGAGAAACCCTGATTTATATGCTGGTGCGAGCCTGGCGCGTTTTTAGACGAGAAGGGGTATCGGGAATATTCTCCAGGTTACGCTCCAGAGCTTCCTGGCAGGCGAGGATTCTGCTCCTGCAGATAAGCTACCGCTTGAAGCCAGCCAACGTAGGCGTAGAGATCCAAGTCCCCGAAACCAACGAGCGCCCGCCCATCGAGCCGCATCAGGAGACAGTTGATATCATCATCTGTGTCCACGATGCACTCAACGACGTAAGGCGCTGCCTTCAATCGGTCGCCGAGTTCAGCAGCGCTCCATGTTCAATCATAATAGTTGACGATGGCAGCCAGACGGATACCCGGGATTTTCTCGTTGCCTTTGCGCGCCAACACTCGTGGAGCTTGCTGCGCAACGAAAAAGCCAAGGGGTATACCCTGGCAGCCAACCAGGGATTGCGCCAGAGCTCAGCCGACTTCGTTATTATGCTGAACAGCGATACCATCGTAACTTCTGGCTGGATCGATCGGCTGGTAGCGTGCGCCCAATCCGACCCAAAAATCGGCCTGGTTGGGCCTCTCTCAAATACCGCTTCCTGGCAGTCGATCCCTGAATACGAATCGAACGGTGATTGGGCTGAGAATCCTTTCCGCCAGGAGTAACGATTGCCGAGATGGCAGCCAGCGTAGCCAAAAACTCTCTGCGGCTATATCCTGGCATGCCTTTCCTGAATGGATTTTGCCTGCTGATCCGGCGGGCTGTGCTTGAGGGGGTCGGATTATTCGACGAAGCGAATTTTGGAGAAGGCTACGGCGAGGAGAACGATTATTGCTTGCGAGCCCGCAGCGCCGGCTGGACACTTGCCCTGGCGGATGATACTTACATATATCACGCACAATCGCGCAGCTACAATCGGGAGCGGCGTAAAAACCTATCCGACCGCGCCGGGGTCACTCTGGCAAAATTGTACGGGCAGGTGAAGATCGATGAAGGCACAACCTATTGTCGCACAAACCGGGTATTGGAAGGAATCCGCAGTCATAGCAGGCAAATCCTCCCCCGCCGGGGCGTACTCCTAACCGGAAGCCGCCAGTTCGGCAGCAAACAGGTGCTGTTTATTCTGCCGATCTGGGTGGCGGGGGTGGCGGGAATTTGGTTATCCTTGCCGCACAAGCGATGCGCCGGATGGGCGTCGACGCTCAGATTTACAACCTGCGCGCTCACCGCCGTCCTTCGAAAAATTTCATCCAGACCTGAATGTTCCGACAATATTCGGAGAAATTGAAGACATTCCTCGTCGCACAACGTTTCGACGCGGCGATCGCCACGTTTAATCCAACCGTTGCCTGGCTGGCTCCCGCAGTCAAGAAGCAGCCTGATCTGGTTGTGGGCTATTTCATCCAGGACTATGAGCCTTATTTCTATCCAGAAGGCAGCGACGGCTATCAAAAAGCATTTGAAGTCTTACACTTTTCTCCCCAATATCGTCCGTCTGGTTACAACCCAATGGATTGACGGTGAGATTAAAGAACACCACAATGTAAATTCACACGTGGTCGGTGGTTATTTCGACACTGACCTGCACATACCCCGGCTGCGCAGCGAAACAGAATGGCCCAACCGTCCGCTGCGGATCGCAGCGATGATTCGCCCCAATTCTGAACGGCGCAGTCCTCGGCTGACGATGGAAATCTTACGGCGTCTCAGCCGGAACTCTGGAGGGCTGGTCGAATTTTTGCTCTTCGGCACGAATATCACCGATCCGGATTTTCACCAGCTCCCATCGAGATTTTCCCTGGAAGCTGGCCGGGGAGATCAATCAGCGCCAGGTAGTTACACTCCTAAATCAATGCGATATCTTCGCTGATTTTTCTACTTACCAGGCAATGGGTCTTACCGCGCTCGTAAACATGGCCACCGGGCTTGCTATTTCTCCCAACCAGGGGGGGCGGCGGGCTGTTCGCCAGGCATGAGCAGAATTGCCTGTCTGTAGATACATCCGATCCGGAGCAGTGTTATCAGGCCCTGGCAAACTAATCGACGACCACAGCCTGCGCGCTCAAATTCAACGCCAGGCGATCTACGACGCGCAAAACTATTACACCGAGCTGCCGGTGTATAACATGCTCAAAGCGTTGTTCCCTAAGGACAGTTTAATAATGGGAGATTTGAAAGTACACGTAATTTATGAATATGGCACCGATATGCGCCCGCACAGCTCAGCGTATATCCGCCTACTGCAGCCGTTAGGTCACCCTACGAACCACGGACAAGCCTCCAGCTCACCTACGATATTGATTACTTTGGGACGGCGGTCGACGTAGTGATTATTGACCGCCTGTGGCGTCCGGATTGCTCGTACGAGCTCGCCGAAAACTTGCTCCAGCGCATACGCAGAGCAGGAGCTAAAATTATCTATACCGTTGATGACAATTTTTACGGCTTGAAGGTAGGTGCAACAACCGGCTTCCAGAAAGATTATTTGTCCATCACCGGAATCCTGCTGCGCCAGGCAGACGCTGTAATCGTTTCGACCTATCAATTGCAGCATTTATTTCTCGATGATAACGCTCATATTGCTGTGGTGCCGAATGCTCTGGATGAACGCCTGATCGTCAGCCGTTACCCTTCGAGCCCGGGCCATTTATCCGAAAGCACGCGTAATCATTGGATACATGGGGACATTCACCCACGATGACGATTTCTTGATGATATTGCCTGCCTTGGAGTCGATCGCCCGGCGCCATCCTGGCGAGATCGAATTCCAAATCGTCTGCGCATTTCGTAGCGAGCAGACCAAAAAATCGCTCGCACAATTGCCCGTGCGCTATTTTTCCCCCAAACCGGATGAGATGGAATATCCTTTATTTATGCTCTGGTGGACAACGCACCTCCACTGGGACATTGGTTTAGCTCCCCTGCAAGATACCGAATTCACTTCCTATAAATCTGATATCAAATTCCTGGATTATGCAGCCATTGGCGTCCCCGGGATCTATAGCAACACCCCGGCATACCGGGACACCGTCGAGAATAAGAGCAATGGTTTACTCGTAGAAAATAATGCCTCTGTTTGGGAAGATGCTATTGAGACTATGCTTACCCACCCCGAGCTGCGCCACACCATGGCCAAGAATGCGCAGCGCTATTTGTACTCCGAGCGAGTTCTGGCATACCGGGCGAAGGATTGGGTAGCAGCCATCCAGACCTTGCTGAATTAAGAATGGACATTTCATACTGCGCTCCGGCCGGTGTTGAGGCGGTCACGCTTGCCGGCAGGCCTGTTTTATCCACAGTCCAGGGTGGGAAGGTGGTTTTGACTTGACCCTGGTTTCATTATGGCGTAACGCACAGGAGAATGAGCTCGAGCGAATATTGCAAATGTATTCCTGGCAACCCGGAAGCCAGGGGAGCATTCCTCCCGACCAGGTCCGCGCCTGGCTGGCCTGTCTGGCTGAAGCCGGCTTATTAACCAGATCTGGGGAGGCCTCCAGATCAGAAGACTATCCGACAGATCACCGGTCAGCTTGTCTCTGCAGTAATCGTAAACTATAACAGCCTTGAATGGCTCAGCCAATGCATTTCATCCTTGTCCTCGCAAACTTACGCACCCCTGGAGATCATTGTCGTCGATAATGGATCCAGTGAGGATATCCGTCTCTGGCTCAGCCAACACGAGAAAACCCTCCAGGTCTATTTTCAGGAAGGAGGCGGCAGCCTTGCCAGTGCAATCAATGCGGGTATCAGCCATGCCGCTGGCGAATTTTTCCTGATCCTGAACCCGGATGTTCGCCTGGAGCCGTATGCGGTTGCTGAATTGGTGAGCACGGCACGCGACGACCCATCCTGCGCCGCCGTAGCAGCCAAGCTGAAATTTTCCTGGGCGCCAGGGTTTCTGAATGGGCTCGGCAACCACGTCCCCTGCTTTCGCCTGGGGCAGCGATATCGGTCTGGGCCATCTCGACCTGGGCCAATTTGATGCCTGGAAGGAGGTTCCGTCAGCCTGCTTTGCTGCTGCGCTGGTCACGCGCTCAGCCTGGATAAAAATCGGACCCTTGGATGAGGGTATCCCCATGTATTACGAAGATACGGAGTGGTGCTATCGCGCCAGGATGCTGGGATACACCGTTAGAGCAGCTCCACGAGCAGTCGTTCAACACGCCTTCGGCGGCCAGACTTCAACCAGGCACCCAGGTCACTCTCACCCCTCAGAAGCTGCGCAATGTGTACTGATGCACGCTTGCGTTTCACCACCCTACTTGCTTCATTATCTACTTATTGCTGGTTTGTGTTGAGCTATCTGGCAGCGGACTTATTTATTTTTACAGGCTCATTTTTTAAAGGTAAATGGGACCTCTGCAGAGCCGTTCTGGCGGGCTGGGGAGACGATCTTCGCAGGTTGCCTTCTCAGCTACGTCTGCGCGTCGAGCTCCAAACCCTGGGTGAGTTTGTTCCGACCGGTTGCTGTTTTCCAACCCGCGTTCGATCCCGCAGCCCCGGATCTGGCATGGTCTCCCCGAATTGACCTGGGATGGGGTAATTTCAACAGCTACCAACCCATGATCAGCGCATACCAGACAGCGCCACTGCCGGAATTTACCCCGCGACCACGTCCCCGGCTTTAATCGTCTGCAATGACGTGATCGACGTAAAAATGGCGGGACCCGGCATGCGCTATCTGGAAATGGCTCGTGCGTTAGCGGATGACCTGGATGTTACCTTAGCCGTCCCCCTGCAAACGTCCTTGGAGGTTCGAGACCTCCAGATCCAACCTTTCCAGTGGGAAAATCCCAAGAGATTCTTGAGCATCTGGTAGAGAAAAACGAAATCGTGCTGATTTCAAGGATGATTTTAAGTAAATTCCCATTTCTGCTCGAATCGAACCGCAGGATTGTAGGCGATCTATACGACCCGCTGGTGCTGGAGAATATACATCTCTACCAGGATGAGCCGCTTGCGCTGCAGGAGAGCTTGAATTCGCAGACAGTCGCTGCGATGAACCGTTTGCTGTAGCTGTGTGGATTTTTTTATTTGTGGAAACGAGCGCCAG
>CAVPMW010000009.1:0-108984 GCA_963706515.1 uncultured Chloroflexia bacterium | reverse complement strand
TACGCACTTTTGATCTTGATTATCGCAAACAGTTCGCATTAAGTGTTAACAACCAAGACTACATCTACGAACTGCTGCAAAACGTGAATTAGAGATCGCACGTTATATTGTTGGTACTTATTCTTGGCTAAGAAATTTTTTATAGTCAAGGTCAAAACATGCCTTTGTTGGTTCGCTTGTAGAAATTTGGTAAAAACCTTCCAAAGTCAAAGGACTCATGTGTTCGAGAGTAACCCCTTGAACCAAGATGGCTTATCGAAATTTCCCAGCATGATATCTACCCGGTCAACATTATGATCAGCTAACGGGCAAGCGTGTAATATATTCTGCGGCTTGTATATAGTTTGATTTCCTGAATATCTTATCCACATCTGTTCAAATTGCAATATCATTTCATAGCTTACCATTCCCTCCGGTCCTTCGCTCATGACAATATATCCTCTTTAGGCACTCCATGCTCTTTCAATATGCTGTCTGGCCTAAATGCTTGCCAGTCCTTTCCTAATACAGATGGATGTTGCGTGCCATCAATAGTTATACTAATACTCGGTATTAAACCATTTGCTTCTTGAAAGATTAAGCTCACATATATTGCTTCATCTCTATAAGTAAACGTTTTATTATAGGATTTTGAGCCGTCCTTATTTTCCCTTACTCCATTTGGTTTAAAAGTATCCAAAACTCTAGCTGCTTGATCGAAGTGTGTGCTCCCGGGAATAATCCCCCAAAAACATACTCCGAAACAATCATCATTCGTTGCCATGAGCCGAGCGATCGCCAACTGGACCGCTCCAGGGTCGAGCGTCGCCAAAGGCGTCAGGCTCGCGGTCACTGTGGCAGCAAGCGTTGGCATTGGTGTTGAAGTACGTGCATTTAATTCCGGTGGATTGGATTTTGTCAGCGTACTAACTGGAGTAATAGTTGATTGTATACTCGTTGAGGAGGGTAAACTGAGGGTTGGAGAATTAGTGGGTTGACTACACCTAATAATTAAAAGGCTTAATACTATAACCAAAACATTGATACGGATAGAATGCTTCTTCTTCATCCTATCATAGCCTTTTTGTCTGAGCAGTCGTAGGGTGCGTCGAGGACGCACCATCTATTCTCCGCACCCAACCCTCATCACGTCCTCCCCAACGGCCTCTTCCCATCCCGTATCATAATACCCCAGCCTGACATATTTGTGAAAACTTGACCAGGGCAATTCCACCACACTATGCACAAGCCCATGCTTCACCGGGTTGTAATGAATGTAATCCCGATGCCGGTTCAGGTCACCCTCATCCTGGATCGTATGCTCCCAAAATCGCCGCTGCCAGTCGGTAGGTTGGGTTGAGCGGTTTATCTTTAGCCAAAATATTTAGCGCTCAAAGCGAAACCCAACATTGAGCCGTATAGTTGGGTTTCGGGGCAGATATTCAAATATCCAGCTTCCTGGTGGAATGCCCCTCAACCCAACCTTGTATCTTTAAAAGATGAGGTAAGCTAGAGAGGCAAAGGAGCACCGGTCAGGTCCAGTGAGGGTGAATCTGAACCCAACCTAGCGGCTAAAAGCCCGAGACGTAGATGCGATCCCCTCACGCAAAAATACTTGAGATCGGACGGTATCTGAAGCCTCTCTATTACCCTAGAGAAGAGCTTGCATTCACAAGGTAGATCCAATCCCAGGACCTGACCGATGCTAATTACTAGTGTACCAGAGAAGAGGTGAGAGATGGGAAGCATACTGGGGATCGACGTATCGAAAGACAGCCTGGATGTGGTTCTGATCAGCGGCAATCGGCAGGTTCACAAAATCTTCAACAACAATTCGGTCGGGCATAAACATCTGCACAACTGGCTGGTTGCTCAACGAGCAGAGCGACCACACGTCTGTTTGGAAGCGACCGGGCAGTACGGAGAAGCAGTAGCAGAATTCTTGTATCAAAGCGGTTACCCGGTCAGCGTCGTCAATCCAGCGCGCATCAAGCACTACGGAGAGAGCAAACTGCATCGCAACAAGACGGACAAAGCCGATGCAGCTTTGATCGCAGAGTTCTGCCAGAAGGAAAATCCACCTTTATGGAGACCTCTGCCGGCTGAAGTGAAGCATTTGCGAGCACTTGTGCGGCGCTTGGACGACCTTCAATCGGCCTATCAGCAGGAACGCAACCGCTCACTCTCTGGAGAGAAAGATGCCTGGGTGCTGGAAGATCTGCGGATCCATTTGAGCTATCTGCAAGAGCGCATTCTGGCTGCTCGCCAGGCCATTCAGCAGCATATCGAAGAGCATGCCAGCCTTGCATCCCAGCAAGCATTGCTGATTTCTATCCCCGGTATTGGCAAGCTAACCGCAGCTCGATTGTTAGCCGAAATTGGTGATATCTCTGCCTTTGAAGATGCCCCTCAACTGGCCGCCTACGCCGGGCTCAACCCCAAGGGCTCTCGATCAGGCACTTCAGTTCACAAAAAGACCCGCATCTCCAAAGAAGGCAGAGCCTTTTTACGCTATATTCTCTATATGCCCGCAATCGTCGCCTTAAAGCATAATCCTATTATTCGTGAATTTTGTCAGCGTTTAGAAGACAGGAGGCCGGCGAAAATGGCAATTGTTGTTGCAGCCATGCGCAAGCTGTTGCACCTTGTTTTTGGGGTTTTAAAGAACCAAACGCCTTTTGACCCTGATTATGGAAAACAATTCGCTTTTAACCCTTGACATTCAAGACGGTATCTACACGTTGGCTTACCTTTTGCAGAAGTCACTCTGAGCCGCTGAAAGCGGCGAAGAGTCCTGCGGCGATTGTTTTTATCAGGCGCTATAGGGATTCTTCGGTCGCTAGACGCTACAGAGCAGCGTCGCTCCCTCAGAATGACCCCTTGACAGAAATCGTTGTTGGGTGCGATCAATGACTGAACTCTTCAAAGATGAACTCCAACGAACCCGACCTAGCGGCTCGAATTCTCGCTCAAATCCGGGGTACAATTAGCAGGCTCGCTATTAGCAGGCTCGCTGTTACAGGTAGCTTATTTTTGAGAGAAGGATAAAAACCCGGTATGCCGTTCACGCCGTCCCGCGATCGGATTAAACCCGAAGAAATCGATACCACCCCGCTGCGCCGCCCGGAATGGATCAAGGTGCGCGCCCCGTCGGGTGAGACCTACGAGTGGCTGCAAGGCCTGATGCGCAGCAAGTCGCTGCACACCGTCTGCGAGGAAGCCATGTGCCCGAACATGGGCGAATGCTGGGGCGCCGGCACCGCCACCTTCCTGATGCTGGGCGATGTGTGCACCCGCACGTGCGGCTTCTGCGATATCAAGCACGGCCAGCCCGTCCCCACTCGACTGGCTGGAGCCGGAACGCGTCGCCCAGGCGGTCAAAGCCATGGACCTGAAGCACGCCGTGATCACCAGCGTCAACCGGGATGACCGCCAGGACGGCGGCGCGCCGATCTTCGCCATGGTCATCCGCCGCATCCGCGAGCTGCATCCCGGCTGCTCGATCGAGGTGCTCATCCCGGATTTCAAGGGCAGCCTGGAAGCGCTGAAGATCGTCATGGACGCCCGCCCGGAGATCCTCAACCACAACGTCGAGACCGTGCCGCGCCTGTTCAAACAGGTCCAGCCGCAGGACCACTACGAATGGGCAGCCGCGACGCTGAGCAATGCCAAGAAGCTGGACCCGGAAGTGCTGACCAAGTCCGGCATCATGGTCGGGCTGGGCGAGACGATGGACGAGATCAAAGCAGTGATGCGCGACCAGCGCTCGTGGGGCGTGGATATCCTGACCGTCGGCCAGTACCTGCAGCCCAGCAAGAAGCACCTGCCGATCGAACGCTACTACACCCTGGAAGAATTCGGCGAGCTGAAGGAATACGGGCTGGAGATCGGCTTCAAGTGGGTGGAAAGCGGCCCGCTGGTGCGCTCGTCCTACCACGCGGCCGAGCAGGTGCGCGCGCTGAGCGCCGTGCACCGCAAGCTCTACGGAGAGGCGCTCAGCAACTGACCCAAAAGGAAAATAACCGAAAACGAGGTCCAGGCGGCGCTTAAGCGCCGCCTGGACCTCGTTTTCGGATTTTATTCCCAGCTCGCCAGGTCCGGCGATCCCGGCACCAGGTCGGCTGCCCCTCCGCTCAGGTGGGAGACGTCCGACAAGCGCAGCAGCTCACCCTGCGGTGTTCCGACCTGCCAGCCGAGCAGCACCTCGCTGATGGAGCAGTTTTCGATGGGCTGCCTCTCCAGGTCGTCGACGGTAACCCCGGCGCACAGGTCGTGGAAGCAGACATAGAACATCCCGCCGTGCCCGACGACGATGAGATTACAGCCGTCCTTCCCATCCGTAATCTCGAACAGCCCGCGGCGCAGCCTGTCCCAAACTTCGTAATAATTCTCACCCCCTGGGAAGCGGGTCTCAGGCTTACCTAGCAGCCAGTCGCCGAACACCTCGTCATTCACGCGCCACACCTCAGGTGTGACCGGCGCCCCTTCCAGCTCGCCTACGTTGACCTCGCGGAAGTTTTCCATGACCGTGTACGACAGCCCGAGCTCGGCGGCGATGATGGCGGCAGTCTCAGCCCCCCGCTTCAACGGAGAAGCGTAGATCGCGCCGATCGCTTTGTCCTTGAAATAGCGCGCGGTCTGTTGGGCCTGCAGAATGCCCTTTTCGGTCAGAGAGTAGTCCACCAGGCGGTAAGAAAATTCTTTGGTCAGGTTCGCCCGGTTCTCGCCGTGGCGCACCAGGTAAATGCGATTCATAAATCCCCCGCGCGCCTGACTAACTGACAGAGATTACATGGAAATACTCAGCACCGCCTGGGTGGCCCAGGTGATCAGCGGCGCGGAAAAGATGCCGAAGAACAGGGTTGCTGCGCCTGCGACCACCGCGGTGAGGTACAGCCAGCGCTCGCGGCGCACCACAGGTTCGCCGTCCCGCATGTACATCACCACCACCACCCGCAAGTAGTAGTAAGCCGAGACCAGCGAAGTGAGCACGCCGATCAATGCCAGGCCATAGTAGCCGCCCTGGATCACGCTGCCGAAGAGGAAGAACTTGCCCACGAAGCCCAGGGTAGGCGGCACACCGGTAAAGGACAGCATCGCGATGGTCATTGACGCCGCCAGCAGCGGGTACTTGCGCCCCAGCCCGGCATAATCGTCGATAGACAGCCCCTTATCCTCCGCCTGCTCCAGGGCGATCACCACCGACCAGGCAGCAAACGAGGTGAAGGCATAAGCCAGCAGGTAGAACAGGGCGGAGGCTACCGCAGAACGGGCCACCTGACCGTTCCCGTACGGCACCAGCGCCATGAGGATGTAGCCAGCCTGGGCGATGCTGGAGTAAGCCAGCATGCGCTTGATATTGTTTTGAGCGATCGCCGCCACGTTGCCCAGGATCATGGTCAAGGCGGAGAGCATCCACAAGACCGGGGTGAGGTCGGCTGAGATCGCCGGGAAAGCCAGCACGAAGATGCGCAGCAGGGCGGCGAAACCGCCCGCCTTGGCGCCTACCGCCATAAAAGCGGTCACCGAGGAGGGCGAGCCCTGGTACACGTCCGGGGTCCACATGTGGAAGGGGACTGCGGCGACTTTAAAGCCCAGCCCTACCAGGAGCAGCGCCGCGCCGATGACCAGCCCGAAGGGGATGCCTCGAGCGGCAGCAATCGCAGCGACGATCTCTTTCAGGTCGGTCGTCCCGGTGGCGCCGTAGACCAGGGCAATCCCGTAAACCACGAACCCGGTGGCAAAAGCTCCCAGCAGGAAGTACTTCATGGCGGCCTCTTCGGAAGCCAGGCGCGGGCGGGCGAAACCAGCCAGGATGTAAAGTGGGATCGAGAGCAGCTCTAAGGCCAGGAAGACGATGATCAGGTCGGCAGCCTCCGCCATCAAAAGCATGCCGGCAATGGAGAAGAGCAGCAGTGCGTAATACTCGCCGCGCTCGATGCCGCTGCGCTTGAGATAATCGAAAGCGACCAGGATCGCAGCCAGGCCGCTGATCAGGAATAAGGCGCTCAAGAAGATGGCGAAACCATCCAGCACGACCATTCCATTGAAGCCAGTGACCGGCGCACGAGAAGAAAGCAGGAGGGTAATTACCAGGGTGCCGGCAAGCCCGGCGGCTGTCAGCAGAGCGGTGATGCCCTTGCGCTCCTTGGGGATGAACAGGTCTACAATGAGGAGCAGGCAGCCCCAGGCAGTAAGGACTGCGAACGGCAGGATTGATAGAATATCGTTCGGAATTATAGACAGCGTCATACCGCGCCCATCATCTCATCCTGTGAATATTCTCAAGGCACAGCCAGAGCAGCCAGATGCACGCTCTGGGTCAAGGCAGTCACTGAGGAAGATATCAGGTTGATAAACGGCTGGGGGTACAGCCCGATCCAGAAGATCAGGATGAGCAGTGGGACCAGCGTGATGATCTCGCGCCAGCTCAGGTCCTTCAGCAAGCGGTTTGCTTCATTGGTAACCTCACCCAGGAACATCTTCTGGAACATGTAGAGCATGTACACCGCCGCCAGGATCACCCCCAGGGCGGCGAATCCGGCAAACAGGTACGTGGTCAGCGCGCCGCCGGGCATCCCGGCTCCCCAGGCGCCCAGCAAGATGGTGAACTCGCCGACGAATCCGTTCAACCCCGGCAGACCCATCGAGGAGAGCGTGACGATCAGGGTCAGCACGGCGTAGACCGGCAAGATCTTCCACAAACCGCCGAACTGGTCCAGCTCGCGGGTGTGGCGGCGCTCGTAGATCATGCCGACGATGAGGAACAATGCACCCGTGCTGACGCCGTGGTTGACCATCTGCAGGATACCCCCCTCGATACCCTGCAGGTTTAGAGCGAACAGGCCTAATATGACGAAGCCCATGTGGCTCACCGAAGAGTAGGCAACCAGCTTTTTGACGTCTTTTTGAGCAAAGGAGACTGCCGCACCATAGAGGATGCCGATCACTGCCAGGGTGGCGATCCAGGGCGCCAGCTTTACCGAGGCTTGCGGGAAAAGGGAGAGGTTGTAGCGCAGAAAGCCGTAAGTGCCCAGCTTGAGCAAAACACCTGCCAGGATGACCGAGCCCGCCGTGGGCGCTTCCACGTGGGCGTCGGGCAGCCAGGAGTGCAGGGGCCATAGGGGAACTTTGATCGCAAAGGCTGCGCCGAAAGCCAGGAACAGCCAGATCTGGGTATTGAGCGGGATGCCGCCTTTGGCAATCAATTCGGGCACCGAGAATGTCCCCTGGTAGATCACCAGCCACAGGATCGCCAGCAGCATCAAGACCGAGCCAGCCATGGTGTACAGGAAAAACTTGATGGCAGCGTAGATGCGCCGCGGCCCGCCCCAAATACCGATCAAGAAATACATCGGCACCAGGGTAAATTCCCAAAAGACGTAGAACAGGAACAGGTCCTGGGCGAGGAAAACGCCCGTCATGCCGACTTCGAGCAGGAGGAAGAAGATCATGAACTCGCGCACGCGATCTTCGACCGATGACCAGGTTGAGAGGAGCGAGATCGGGGTGAGCAGTGCGGTCAGCAGGAGCAGCAGGATGTTCAACCCGTTCACGCCCAGCGAGTAGGAGATGGTGTAGCTGCCGACGTGGATCCAGGGTATGTTTACAACCATCTGCAAGGCGGGGTCGGCAGGGTTGAACTGCACCAGGATGGCGATCGAAATGCCAAAGGTGATCAGGGCGGTGATCAAAGCTACCCAGCGAGCAGCGGACTTCTGCTCGGGCTTTAAAAAGAGCAGCACCAGCACGCCCACCAGGGGGAAGAACGTGACCAGTGTTAAGGGGTTGAAAATCAAATTCATTGCTTCTCCTCGCCCGCAGTATTTCAGTTTGATTGCAGTATTACTTCAAGCACCCTAGACCAGACCTAAGCAAACCGCAAATTCATAATCAATTAGATAAAAAACTCTCAGCGGTTTGCTCATTCAGCGCAAGATAAGATAACCGATAATAATGACCACACCGAAGAAAACCGCCAGGGCGTAATTCCGCACGTAGCCTGTCTCGAGCCGGCGGAAATTGGCAGCCAATCTTTGCGCCAGCCTCCCGATTGTGTTGGCAATCCAATCGATCACACCCAGGTCGATGCGTAAGGAAAGCAGCTCGCTGAAGCGGCGGTAGCCGGCTGCGAAGAATGTGTCGATTCCATCGTGGAGAAAGCCCCAGTCCACCTTCTCAGCCAGGAAAGCTGACAGCCAGATATACGGCTTGATGATAACTGCCCGGTAGGCTTCATCGACGTAATATTTGTTTTCTAAAACGGTGAAGACGGGACCGAGCAGGGGTCGCAGCGGGTCGTCGGGGCGCCGGGCAGAGGGCTGCTCTTGCAGCGCCTGGTAGCGGCGGTAGTAGACCAGCCAGGCGAGGAAGATTGCCACCAGCGAGCCGGCTGAGGCGAGCAGAGCCACCGACAGGATGAACTCCCCTTCCTGGACGAAGCCTCGCAAGGTGATCTCCAGCCACTTTGCAAATGTCGCCAGTTTAGGCAGGTTCATGGCGCCGCCCACGACGGTTAATACAGCCAGGACGATCAACGGAACCGTCATGACCAGCGGGCTTTCGCTGGCGTGCTCCGCCGGGGCTGAGCGGGGCTTACCGAAGAAGACCAGGAACACCTGGCGACCCATATAAAAAGCGGTGAAAAAGGCAGCTATGATCAACAGCCAGAAAACGAGCGGATCGAGGCGGATGGCCTCTGCCAGGATCTCGTCTTTCGACCAGAAGCCTGCCAGGGGTGCGATGCCCGCCAGAGCCAGGGCACCGATCAGGTAAACCCAGAAAGTGACCTTCATGCGCGTGCGCAGACCGCCCATATTGCGCATGTCCTGCGGATCGAAATGCCCCCCGCTTTTCACCGGCTTTTTCTGTTTTGCATTGTGCTCAGCGTCATGCTCACCGCGCTCCACGCCCTGGATGACCGAGCCTGCCGCCAGGAACAGCAGCGCTTTGAAGAAGGCATGCGCCACCAGGTGGAACATCCCGGCAACATACGCGCCCATCCCGACCGCGGCCACCATAAAGCCCAGCTGGCTGATGGTCGAATAAGCCAGGACTTTCTTGATATCGAACTGAGCCACGGCAATGGTCGCCGCGAATAAGGCGGTTACCCCTCCCACCAGGGCCACCCAAAACTGCACCTGCGGCACCAGGTTGTAGAGCGGCGCCGAGCGCGTGATCAGGTAGACACCTGCAGTCACCATGGTCGCGGCATGGATCAAGGCAGATACCGGGGTTGGGCCAGCCATCGCATCCGGCAGCCAGACATACAGGGGGATCTGGGCTGATTTGCCGGTCACGCCCAGCAGCATGAACAGGGTGATCGCCACGATCGCCGCCGGGATCACAAGCGCTACCTGGGGAGCCCGTTCAAATACAATCTCAAAATTGAACGAATGGAAGACCCAGAACATGGTTAAAGCGGCGATGATGAAGCCAAAATCGCCAACCCGGTTGACGATAAAGGCTTTCTTGGCGGCAATCGCGTTGCCGATGCCCCCCTCGCCTTTATCGAACCAGAAGCCGATCAACAGGTACGAGCACAGTCCTACCCCTTCCCAACCTACGAATAGCATCAAGTAGTTATCAGCAGAGACCAGCACCATCATCATGGCGATAAATAAGTTCAGGTAGACAAAGAAGCGGCGGAAGCGCTGCGGGTCCCCATTGTGACGCACGTCATCATGCATGTAGCCGATAGCGTAAACATGGATCAGGCACCCCACACCGGATACCACGAGCATCATGACCACTGCCAGGGTGTCCACCTGGAGCGCCCAATTCACCTTCAGGTCCCCAATCGAGATCCAGTTGAAAAGCGGAACGATGTGAGTTCCCGGGGAGGAATTGAGCGAAACGCCCAGCAGGAGCGAGACGATAAAAGCCAGCCCGACCGCCAGGCTGGCTACTATACCGATGACCTTCTCGCCAAACCACTTCCCGAAAAGAATGTTGACCAGCAGCCCGGCTGCCGGGAGGAAGATGACCAGGGGCGCGAGGTAGAAAAACTGGGGACCGCTCAAAGCTGATTCGCTCAGGAACATAAACGCTTACCCCTTCAAGTTGTTGAGCGTATCGATATCAATATTATGCTTGGTATGGAAGATAGCCACGATCAAAGCCAGACCGACGGCAACTTCGGCAGCCGCCACCGACATGACGAAGAACACGAAAATTTGCCCGTTCATCGACTCATATGCCCTGGCATAGACTACGAATACCAGGTTGGCCGAATTAAGCATGAGCTCCACCGACATAAAGATGATGATCGGATTCCGGCGGACCAAAACGCCCAGCGCGCCGATCGAGAATAAGATCGCTGAAAGTCCAACATAGTACGAGACTGGTACCATCGATTACCTCCCAACCATCCGCATGGCGCCTCAGCGCGTCTTTTTGGTGAGGACTACTGCACCGATAATGCCGACCAGGAGCAGGATAGATACGATCTCGAAGGGTAATAAATATTCATTAAAAAGTGTCTCGCCGACAGCTACCGGGCTGCCAAAAGCCGGGTTGCTGACCGCGTATGGGGTCGGAAAGGAGCTGCGCGAGAGCAATATATACGCGGCCTCTGCGACTAAAATCACAGCCAACCCAATCGCCAGACTTTGCTGCCAACGCAGCGCCGGTCCGCCCGGCAGTCGTTCGGCTCCCAGCAGCATGATCACGAACAAGAACAGCACCATGATGGCGCCGGCATAGACTGAGATCTGGGCCAGGGCGATGAATGGGGCATTCAGCAGCAGGTAGAATATCGCTACAGTCGAAAAATTCACTGATTAAGAACAAGGCGGAATAGACCGTGTTTTGGCTGACTAGCATGCCAATGGCGGAGGCAATGGCTACCGCCCCCAGGATTATGAAAAGGACCAGCTCAACCGTCATCTAAATCCTCTCACCCTTATGATTTGTTTCCCGCCCATGCTGATCTGCTGCTCCCTAATCCGTGGGGTTAGCCATTACCGGGATGGAGCGGTCGAATTTTCCCGGCTCGACAACCTGCGGTGTGGGGTGCGCGGAGGCCAGGGCCGGTTCCAGGAGCATTTCCTTCGTATAAATTGCCTGCCGCCGGTCTAAAAAGGAGAGCTCGTAGTTATCGCCCAGGACGATCGCTTCGGTCGGGCAGGCATCCTCGCAGTAGCCGCAGAAAATACAGCGCAGCATGTTGATCTCGTAGGTTGAAGCGTAACGCTCACCCGGCGCGTAGCGCTTGTCGTCGGTATTTTCTGCCGCTTCGACGAAGATGGCGTCTGCCGGGCAGGCGGCGGCGCACAAAGCGCAGCCGATGCATTTTTCCAGGCCGTTATCATACCGTTTGAGGATATGCCTGCCCTTGTAACGTGCAGAAACAGGTCGCTTTACCTCCGGGTATTGAACGGTGACCGGCTTGTTAAACATCTCGCGGAACGTCGTAGCCAATCCGCGAAAGAACGCTCCGATAAACATAATCTAGCCTCCCAATACCAATAACATCAACACCGCGGTGAGCACCACGTTTGCCAGCGCCAGCGGGGAGCATGATCTTCCAACCGAAGACCATTAAACGGTCATAACGGATCCGTGGCAGCGTAGCGCGCACCCAAATCATCAAGAACAACAGCACCACAACCTTCAATATCAGGTACAGCGGACCCAGGAGCGGGAAACGATCGATTCCTGGACCCAGGTAGCCCCCCAGGAACAGGGTAGCCGCTATGGTGCAGACTGCGATCATCTTGGCATATTCTGCCATGAAAAACAGGGCAAACTTCATCCCGGAATACTCGACGTGATAGCCAGCGGTCAGCTCCTGCTCGGCTTCAGGCATATCGAACGGTGCCCGGTTTACTTCCGCCAGGACCGCGACGAAGAAAATGATAAAACCCAACGGCTGGAAGATAATAAACCAGCCGATTTCCGCTTGCTTATTGACGATCTCGCGCAGGCTCATCGATGAAGCCAGCATCATCGGTCCGATGAATGCCAGGCCGAGGGCCAGCTCGTAGCTGATCATTTGAGCAGTCGAGCGCAAACCGCCCAGGGTAGCATATTTGTTGTTCGATGACCAGCCAGCCAGCACAATCCCATATACAGAGATAGACGTGATTGCAGTGATATACAGCAGGCCTACGTTGATATCGGTAAGCCCCAACTGGATCGGGCGACCAAACAGGGTAATGGTTGTCCCCCAGGGAACGACCGCCACGATGATCAGTGCCGGGATGACGGTTATGATCGGGGCCAGCACGAAGGTCAGTTTATCCGCTTCGGCGGGGATCACCTCTTCCTTGAATAGGAGTTTTATGCCATCTGCGACCGGCTGAAGGAGGCCCTTGGGGCCGGCCCGGTTCGGACCGACGCGCACCTGCAAGCGCGCCAGCGACTTGCGCTCGAAATAGGTCAGATAGGCGAAGCCAGTCAGCATGAAGATGATGATCAGGAATGACTTCAGGACCCATTCGACCAGCAGGGAGACGTCCATCTATATCCTCTCTGGATACCTCTTAATTGGCAACTTTCTCGGGGAGCCGCACCGCTACCGCTGTGGGCTCGTGGACCGGGACGCCCAAACTGCGCGGCACCAGGGCGATCCCGGCTGGCACTTCTTGACTTAGGCGCGCTTCGACCAGGAAGTGCTGCTCGGCAATGGATAGATCCACCGTGCTGCGGTCAATGATCTTCAGGTGCTGCGCATCCTCCGGGTTCATAATCACCTGAGGTACAGCCAGACGTTCGTGGAGCAGCTCAGAGTGCACCAGGGTCGAGCCCCGGTCGTAGAGTTTGGTCACCGGAAACGCCAACAAGCCGAGCTTCGGAACGCTCACCTCGGGCGGCTGCGGCCAGCCGAGTGAGACTGGTTTGCCCTGCAGGATAGATGGAGGCAGCTGGATTCCCAAACCCTGCCTGTTCTCGTAGGTCGTTCCCCCGTAGTATAAATCGCTGCGCCCGATGATCGGCCATTGCTCCTCGACCGCAGACAGGGCAGTATAGGAAAGACCGGCGTAATCCGGTAGGCTGGCGGCAATGCGCCCCATCACCCTGGAGGCGATGCGGCTCTCCAGGTCCAGGCCGAGACGCTGCCCGATCTGCCCGGTGATGGCAAAATCTGGCAGCAGCGGGGAACGATCCGGTAGAACGGGATAATAACGCTGCACCCGGCGCTCGCCGGATGTGTAAGTGCCTTCCCGCTCGATGAAAGAGCGCACCGGCAAGACCACATCCGCCAGTTTGGCAGTGCTGGTCAGGAACATATCCTGGACGACAACAAAATCAGCATGGAGAGCTTCTGCCAGCCGTGGGTCATCGCCGGCAGGGTCGGCAGCCACGATATATGCACAGCGAGCGGCGCCCAAAGCTGCATTCAAATCAGGCGCAGGGCGAAAACCCATGTCCCATGCACCCTGGTCGTTCGCCCGCGACCAGACGCCCAGGAGACCGTTATTGACCTTGCCCACGTGGTCTGTGGCGAGCAGCAGGTTCGCGCTGGCCTGAGCCAGAGCCTGCGATCCCTGCAAACCGACGCCGAGGCTGCCGTAGATTACGATGCCATTTTGTGCGGCTGCGAACGCCCGCGCGGCCTCGCCCAGCTCCGGGCTGCGCGCCAGTGTGTTGCCCGCTCCCGGCAGGTCTGGGCGCTTGGCGGAAAGTGAATTCACCAGCGCCAAAACCGTTGCAGTCTCGTCGCCGTAGGCATAGCGCAGCGTGTGGGAGGCGAAGCGCTCCAGCTTGCTCGTCTGAGGATTGGCAACGATCAATTCGCGCGCCTCGCTCGGCAGCCTGCTTGACCCGCAGCCACCACAGAGGAGCTTCTTCTGCGAGATCGCAGGCCACTACCAGGATAGCTGATTCCGGACCGAGATCAGCAAAGTTTGTGCCGGGGGCAAAGCCCACCTGGGCAGTCAGGTCGCCGCCAGCCATGTAAGAGTACAAAATTGACTGACCGCCCAGCTGCGAAGCCAGGGATTGCAGGTTGAACAGATCTTCATTCGCCAGGCGCCCGCTGGCCAGGACGAGCAGGTCGCTCCCGGCAGTGCGCAGGCGCTCTGCGACCAGGTCCAGGGCGCTCTCCCAGGAGACCGGCGACAGCTCGCCGTTTTTGCGCACCAGCGGCTGGGTAAGGCGCTGTTTGCTCTGGGCGTAGTGGTATCCGAATCGTCCTTTATCGCAGAGCCAGATCTCATTGACCCATTCGTTCTGCCTGGGCATGACCCGTTTGACCACCCACTCTCCGCCGGAGGCAGCTTCACGGCGCACATTCAAAGTGGTATTGCAGCCAACCGGGCATTGGGTGCAGATTGAGGCGGCTGCGTTCAGCTCCCAGGGGCGCGCGCGGAAGCGAAAATCGGCGGTGGTCAGCGCGCCAACCGGGCAGATATCGGTCGTATTCCCGGAGAAATAGGAATCAAAGCCCGGTTCTGAAAAGGTAACGATCTCCAACGAGCGGCCGCGTTGGTAAAAGCCGATTACGGGATCGGCGGCGATCTCGTCCTGGAAGCGCACGCAGCGCCCGCACTGGATGCAGCGTTCGCGATCGAGATAGATCAGCTCGCCCAGGGGCACATGCTTGGCTAGGTGAATTTTTTCATCGTACAGGTAGCGCGACTCGCCAGGTCCCCAATCCATGGTCAGGTTCTGCAAGGGGCACTCGCCGCCCTTATCGCAGATCGGGCAATCGAGAGGATGCGAGGTGAGCAAAAACTCGACGATTTCTTTGCGACCCAGGAGCGCTTTCTCGGAATCGCCTCTGACGACCATCCCGTCCATTACCGGGGTCGTACAGGCTGTCTCGAGCTTGGGGTTAAACGCTATTTTTACTGAGCCGTCTGGCTCGCGCAGCGCCTGACCGCTGGCCCGGTCGATCTGCGGGCGCCCGACCTCCACCAGGCACATGCGGCACATCCCGACTGGCTCCATCTTGGGATGGTAGCAGAATACCGGAATGTCGACGCCGGCCATTTTTGCCGCGTTGACGATCAGGGTGCCCTCCGGCACCGTAACCTCTCGACCGTCAACAGTCAATGTTACCAGCTTTGCCATGCGTTGCTCCAAGAAGGCGGGAGACAGGCGACTATGCCAGGCCTGCGCCTGCGCATCTCCCCGCCATAATTATTCTGCCACCGGACAGCCGGCTGCTCCACTGGAGCCGGCTCAAGCCGGGCTTCGAAATCTGCACGGAAGCGCTCAATGCCGGAGGTAACCGCTTCCGTAGCAAAGTCTCCCAGGGCGCAGAGGGGTTTCCCCTTGACGTTGTTTGCCACCTGATAGAGCAAATCCACATCCGCCTGAGCGGCTGCACCGGCGACGATGCGCTGGGTCAGGTGCCTCATCCAGTACGTGCCCTCCCTGCAAGGCGTGCATTTCCCACACGATTCATGCTCGAAGAAATGCATGGTCTTATTGATCAGCCAATCGATGCTGACTGTATCATCCACCACGATCACCGACGCCGAGCCCAGAGCGCCTCCAATGGCTGGAACGCTTTCGTAATCCATAGGAGTATCCAGGGCTTTATCGTCGGCTACGATTAAAGATGACGATGCTCCGGCTGCCATGATCGCCTTGATCTTTCCCCCAGCCAGGATCCCTCCGCCGTGCTCAAAAATCAGCTCGCGGAAGGTGGTGCCCAGGGGCAGCTCATAGTTTCCAGGGCGGTTCACCCGCCCAGAGAGGGAGAAGACCTTGGTACCCGGGCTCTTTTCGGTGCCCATGCTGCGGTACCAATCCACGCCCTTCAGCAGGATCAAAGGCACGTTGGCGAGAGTCTCGACGTTATTAACCACCGTGGGTTTGCCGAACAGACCGAAGGTAGGCGGGAAGGGAGGGCGCAGGCGCGGCTGCCCCAGCTTTCCTTCAATCGATTCCAGCATGGCAGTCTCTTCACCGCAGATATAGGCGCCCGCCCCCAGGTGGGTGTAAATGTGCAGGGAATAGTTGCTGCCAAACAAATTCTCCCCCAGCAAGCCGGCAGAATACAGCTCGGCGATCTTGCTGTTCAGGCTGGCGGCAATCTCCCAGAATTCACCGCGCAAGTAGACGTAAGCCGCGTTCGCCTGCACAGCGTAGGCACAGATTGCCACACCCTCCAGGAACTGGAAGGGATTCTTTTCCAGGATCTCGCGGTCTTTAAAGGTACCCGGCTCGGATTCATCGGCGTTCGCCACCACGTAGTGAGGCCAGTTTTTATTATCTACGAATGCCCACTTCATACCGGTTGGAAATCCGGCGCCGCCCCGCCCGCGCAGACCAGAAGCTTTCACCGTCTCGATCACTTCCGCAGGCTTCAGGTCGGTGACAGCTTTTTTGAATGCCCTGAAGCCTTCCTGCTGGCGGTAAACCTCCAAATGGTCGAGGTCGGGTATCTCGCGATGGCGGAGAAGGACGTACGCGCTCATCGGGTTGATCCTTCCGGCGCACGCAGCTTGTGCACGATTTCCAGGGCGCTCTCGACCGTCTGGTTTTCGTAATAAGTCAGACCATTCCCATCCTGGACCTGGAACATTGGCGCCCGGTCGCAGCCAGCCAGACACATAACCGCTTCGATGCTGATCAGCCCGTCTGGGGTGGTCTCACCTACCTGAATGCCCAGGTTTGCGCATAAATTCTGCAGAAAATCTTCAGCGCCGCGCATGGCGCAGGGCAGGTCCGTGCAGACTTGCAGGCGGTATTTCCCGCCCGGCTCGGCGTGGTACAGGGTATAAAAGCCGACGATGGAAGCAACTTCCGTGGGCGTAATTTCCAGAATCTCGGCGATCTCGGTCATCGACTGGCTGGTGACGTAGTTCTGCTCCCGCTGGGCCAGGTACAAGAGCGGCATGACCGCCGAGCGCTTCTGCTCGGGAGGGTATTTGGCCAGGATGTCTTCAATCTCCTGGGGATATTTTTCCAGAAGAGTTTTCACCGGTCTACGTCTCCTAAAACGATGTCAACCGTGCCGATCAACGCCACCAGGTCCGCCACGAGCACGCCCTTGGAGATCAAGGGCAGTACTTGCAGGTTGGTGAAGCAAGGCGTGCGGAAATGGACGCGGTAGCGGTCTTGGCCCGCCATCCCCTTCGAGATATACACCCAGCTCGCCGCGCGGCGACTCAACCGCCACGTAAACGCCGCCCTCCGGCGCCTGAAAGCCTTCCGTCCACAGCTTGAAGTGGTGGATCACAGCTTCCATGCTGGTGCCCAGCTCGGCGCGCGGCGGGGGGACGAACTTGCGGTTGTTGCTCTGCACCGGTCCATAAGGCAGGCGGTCAAGAGCCTGCTCGACAATGCGCAGCGACTGGCGCATTTCTTCCATTCGAACCTGGTAGCGGGCATAAGTATCCCCAGCAGTTTGAGTGGGGACGTCGAACTCATACTGCTCGTAGCCAGAGTACGGCTGGGCTTTGCGCAGGTCATGGTCTATCCCAGAGGCACGCGCAGCATCGGCCCGCTGATGCCCCAATTCAATACATCTGCGGCGGTCAGGTTGCCAATGTTGCGGGTGCGTTCGATGAAGAGCGGGTTCTTAGTCAGCAAATGCTCGTACTCATCGATCCGTGCCGGAAAATACTTGAGGAAATCACGCACCGCTTCCTCAAAACTCTGCCGGGACATCCCGCCATAACCCTCCCGGGCGGATGAAGCTGGTCATCATGCGCTGCCCGGAGACCATCTCCTTAATCGTCCAGGATTTGCTCGCGCTCGCGGAAGCAGTACAGGAAAACGGACATAGCAGCCAGATCCAGCGCATGGGTGCCCAGCCAGACCAGGTGGGAGGAGATGCGGGTCAGCTCGGTCAGGATCACGCGAATTCGCCTGGGCGCGGGGCGGCACATCCAGCTCAACCAGCTTTTCGATCGCCAGGCAATAGACCAGGTTGTTCCCCAGCGTATTCAGGTAATCCATCCGGTCGGTCATAACCTCGGCTTTCATATAGGTCTTGGCTTCCATGTTCTTCTCGATACCGGTATGCAGATAACCGATATCGGGAATACAGTTGATCACCGTCTCCCCATCCAGCTCCAACAGCAAGCGCAGCACGCCGTGGGTGCTGGGGTGCTGCGGACCCATGTTCAACAGGACGGTCTCACCTTCAAGCGCCCGGTTGCTCACCAGGTGCTTGATCTCATCAAAAGCAGCATCTTCCATGACTACATTTGACATCGCGAGATTATCCTTCTGTCCTTCCGTGCATACTAAAAACAGACCTGCACTTCTCAGCAGCAGGCTGAATGTAGACTATTCCTTGGCATACGGCTTGCGTCGGTCGATATCTTCGAAATTGAAACGTGTACTGAACTTCCTCATATCCCAGTGGATAATCTTTGCGCAGCGGGTGACCTTCCCAGTCGTGCGGCATGAGGATGCGCCGCAAGTCCGAATGACCGTCGAAATGGATGCCGAACATATCCCATAGCTCGCGCTCGAACCAGTTAGCGTTGCGGTAGACGCTTTCGATGGTCGGCAGGGTAGGTGCATTTCCGTCCAGGGGGACGCGCAGGCCCAGGATCAGGTTGTGCTGCAGCGAGCGGACCCCGTAGACGACGTGGAAACGCGGCGATTGGTCGGGCCAGTAATCCACGGCTGTCTCCTCCGCCAGGACTTCGAAGGAAAACTCGTCATGCAGGGTGCGGCAGGCCTTCCAGGATGTGATCCCGCTGCTAAGAGGAGGCTCACCTGGCCGCGAAATTCCTGCAGCTCCGCGCCAAAGCGCTCTTGCAAAGCATTCACTGCCGGTTGAAGCGCCGCATCCATGGTCAGGCCCAGTCCTTGATCGTCTCGCCCTTGATTTTTTCGTGCAAGGTCAGGATTCCGTGGATCAGCGCTTCCGGACGCGGCGGGCAGCCGGCGACATAGACATCCACCGGGACGACCTCATCCACGCCGTGCACCAGGGCATAATTGTTGAAGACGCCCCCGCAAGAGGCGCAGTCGCCCATCGAGATTACCCATTTTGGGTCGGGCATCTGGTCGTACAGCCGGCGCAGCACCGGAGCCATCTTGCGTGAAACCCTTCCAGCCACAATCATTAAATCCGACTGGCGCGGGCTGGCGCGCATCAATTCCATGCCGAAACGGCTCATATCGTAATTGGAAGCCTGCGCTCCCATCATCTCAATCGCACAGCAGGCCAGCCCAAAGAGCATCGGCCACGTCGCATTGGTGCGCGCCCAGTTCACCACCTGTTCCAGCTTGAGGGTCACCGCACCCATATCGCCTGCTTTTTGCTCTATTCCCATTCCAGAGCTCCTTTCTTCCAGGCGTACACAAAACCCACCAATAAGATGGCGATGAAGATGAACATCTCCACCAGCCCGAACAGTCCCAGGCTTTTAAATACGACCGCCCAGGGCAAGAAGAATATCACCTCGATATCGAATAAAATGAAAAGCACTGCAACCAGGTAGTAATGGACCGGCATGCGCCGCTGTCCTGGGCCGATCGGAGTCATCCCCAACTCGTAAGGCATCGACTTGATGCGCGTGGGGCGGCGCGGCCCAAAGGCATGCCCAAGCAATACCAACAGGACTGCTATGGCTGCAGCCAAGAAAATCAAAATCGCAATTGGAATATAGGGGATCAGCATGCCGGGCCTCAGCAATTGCTGGATTTAACAGAAAACATTTCAGACCAAATTAGTATTATTTCGATATCCCCAAGTTTATCATAAGCACGCGCAGGTGTCAAATTTCACAAACAGGCTTTTTGGGATTCCCTGGAGGGTGTGGATCACTCTCCAGCATAACCGGCGGAGCGCGCTAGGGGAGTTTTCAGGCAAGATAATCGCGCAGGTGGCGGCTGCGGGTCGGATGGCGCAGCTTGCGCAAGGCTTTGGCTTCGATCTGGCGGATGCGCTCGCGGGTAACGTTAAAGTACTGTCCCACCTCTTCCAGCGTATGGTCCTTCCCGTCGACCAGGCCGAAGCGCAGCTCAAGGACTTCACGCTCCCGGTCGGAGAGCACTGCCAGGGCATTTTTCACCGATTCGCGCAGCATCTCGCGCGCCGCGGCGTCCATGGGCTCCAGGGCATCTTCGTCCTCGATGAAATCCCCCAGCTGGCTGTTCTCTTCGTTGCCAACCGGGCTTTCGAGGGACATGGGCTCTTCCATCGCGCGCATGATGCGGTTCACCTTGGCCGCGGCGCGGGTCCAGCGACGGCGGATGTCTTCTGGCACGGGAATCCCTTCAGCTTGCGCGTGCAGGATCGCCTGGACATCCTTGGGGTCTAGATACCCGGCTTCCAGGGCAAGGTCCTCGCTGGTGGGCTCGCGCCCTAACCGCTGCACCAGGCTGCGCTGAATGCGCAGCAGCCGGTTGATCGATTCGAAGATGTGCACCGGGATGCGAATGGTGCGGGCCTGGTCGGCGATGGAGCGGCTGATCGACTGGCGGATCCACCAGGTGGCGTAGGTGCTGAACTTATAGCCGCGCGTGGGGTCGAACTTGGAGACGGCGCGCAGCAAGCCCAGGTTGCCTTCCTGGATCAGATCCAGGAACGAGCTCCCCCGGCCAATATACCGCTTGGCCACGCTGACCACCAGGCGCAGGTTGGCGCGGATAATGGTGGTCTGCGCTTCTTCGGCACGCTGCTTGATTTGCTCCAGCTCGGCAAGCAGGGTATCCTCGGAAGGCAAAAATCCGTCCAGCTGCTCTCCCAGGGCATCTTCGTCCAGCGAGCTGAGGGAATAAGACCCGGTAAAAGGCAGCTGACCCTGCTCGCGGATGTGGCTTTCCAGCTGCCCCAAAGTGGCTTCTGGGAGCATATAGAGATATACGTAAACTGCAAATGCATTCCGGGCAACGCCGTCCCATAGCGAGTCGGTGCCCCACAAGCCGTTATCGAGGTAAGAACGCAGGTAAGAGGGCTGGTCGCTATCCCAGTTGTAGCGCAAGTTCCGCGTCTCGTTAAGGATCATAACCAGATCCGGTGAGTTGTGTCCGAGCCGCCGGGTATCCTGGACCAGGCGCTCCCAGGAGGTGAGCAGCTCTTCGTAAAGGGCGGAGTAGATGCTGTGCGCCGGGAGGGAGCCGCGCCGCGCCAGGGGATGCCGGCGCAGGAGCAGGTCGATCCGGCGGTTAGCTTCCAGGCGGGTGGCCAGCCAGAATTCCTGGTCGGAATCGAGCAGCTCGATCCCCCCGATCTCTTTCAGGTAGAGACGCACCGGGTCCTCGCTCAATTCTATGAGCAGCTTGGGGTCGCGCAACACGTCCAGTGGGTCTTCAGCAGCTGCTTTCGACCACTCCTCGCTCTCCGCGGTTAGCAGGTCTGGAGGAGGTTCTTCCAGCAATACTTCTTCACCTTCTTCCAGAAGGTCTTCAATTTCATCCATTTGGAGAGGGGAGTCGACTCTTCGAACGCCTCAGCTTCCGAGGATGCCTGCGTAGCGTAGGCCGAAGCCGAGTCGGTCTCGTCAGGCTGAGCTCGTACGGCGCGGGTATCTTTTTTAATCGGGATGATTCCTCATCTTATTACTCATGCGTGCCGGTCTCTCTCCCTGGCGGAGGAATACTGAGCGGCTGGTGTACTGTTCGCGTGCCCGGTTCAAGCGCTGCAAGTCCTTGGTATGTTGTACCATAGATTGGCGATACTCGGAGGCCTTCATATCCCCTTTTTCCTGAGCTTCGACCATCAGGATACGGAGATAGTCAATATTTTGGTGAGTCTGGCGCTGGCGCAGATCCACCAATGCTCGCAAAAGATCCTCCAGGACACGTTCGTCATTCGGGTCGAGCTGGTCGGTGCGCGCCAGCAGGCCGTCTGCCAGCTCCATCATGGGCAGCGACAGGCTGCCCAGGACAAAATTGAGCGGCTCAGCCACGTCCTGATCGACCGATTCCTGGACCAGGCGCAAAGATCGCCTGGTGGTCGGCATGTTGAAAGTCATCCACTGTCACGCGCCGCAGCTCTCTTCGATTGCAGCTCGCGGTCCACCTGGTAGAGCAGGTCGGGCCGGCGCAGCAGGACTCCCAGGCAGTGCGCTTCCAGGGTGTAGTTGCTGGTCAGAGCCAGCGACTCGGCTTCCTGTGGGAGCGGCGCGGCTGTGGCTGCGCCTGGCTTTGCCGGTCGCCTGCGGCGGGCGCGGCGCCGTCCGGCAGCGCCGGGGCGCCGAGCAAGGTGCGCTCGTCCACTTTCAAGCAAGCGGGCCAGGCGCTGGCGGTAGGTATCGCGCTCGACCGGGTTGGCCACGTCCTCGATCAGCGGCAGGACCTGCGCGGCGATCTCGCTCTTGACCTTGGGATCCTCCAGGTCGCGCCCGGCAGCCAGGGTCTCCATGACGTGGATGACGACCGGCTGGGCTTGCTCCGAGGATGCGCTTCCATCTCTGTCGGGTCGCGGTTGACCACCTCATCCGGGTCCATGCCCTCGGGCAGGGTCGTCACGCGGATATCCGCCTGCAGCCGGGCTTCGTAGCGCAAGCAGGCCGCGGGCGTCAAAGACCAGCCTCGCGTGCTCGTGATCCATGGCCTGGCGGGCGATCTGCAAGCCGCGCAGGGTGGCCTTGCTGCCCGGCGGCATCCGCGTCCAGCGCCAGGACGATGCGGCGGGTGAAGCGCTTGAGCAGGTACAGCTGGTCCTCGGTCAGGGCCGTGCCCATGGGGGAGACCGCGTTGGTGAAGCCTGCCTGGTGCAGGGCGATCACGTCCAGGTAGCCCTCGACGATCACCACCTGGTCTTCCGCGCGGATGGCCTTGCGCGCCTGGTCCAGCCCATAGAGCAGGCGGCCCTTGTCGAAGAGGACGGTCTGCGGTGAGTTGAGGAACTTTGGGATGTCATTCGGGTTCGAGGATGCGCGCGCCGAAACCGGCCATGCGCCCGCTGCTCGTCGCGGATGGGGAACATGATGCGGTGGCGGAAGCGGTCGTACAGCCCGCCGCCGCCCTCGCGCTCGGTCACCAGCCCGGCCTCCAGCAGGTCCTGCGGCAGAGTAGCCTTTGCCCATGAAATGACTGCGTAGGCCGCCTCCCAGGACTGCGGGGCGTAGCCCAGCCCAAAGGCCTCGATGGTCTCGTCCTTGCAGGCCGCGCTTCTGTGCAGGTATTCCAGGGCAGCCTTACCCGGGGGTGTATTGAACAGGTGGTGGCGGTAAAAAGTGACCGCATCCTCGAGCAGGCGTGCGCAGGCGCGTCGTGCTCCTCGGCGGCGAGCCTGCTCGCTCGGGCGTGGGCGGCTTCAGCTGCACCCCGGCGCGCTCGGCCAGGAATGCGCAGGGCCTCGGTGAAGTCCCAGCCTTCTTTCTTCATCACGAAGCGGAAGATATCGCCGCCCTCGTTGCACTGCCCGAAGCAGCGCCAGGTGCCCGTTTCGGGGAAGACGACGAAGGCCGGCGTGCGCGAGTTGGGATGGAAGGGGCAAAAACCGGTGTAGTTCTTGCCCGTGCGGCGCAGCTGCACCGTCTCGGACACCAGGTCAACGATATCGATGCGGGCCTTGATCTCATCGATAGCGGTCATGCCAGCTCCGGGCGCTCATGCGGTGATGCTGTGCGCCGATTTTTCTGCGGAATCTAAACAGATGAATTGTTGAAATGGAAATGGATGTCCCGCCCGAACAATTATACCAGCGCAGGGAACAGGCCGCCGCGAGTGGTTCGGTAGGCACTTACTAATCCAAACAAGGAGACTCATTTCTGCGATCAAAAATGTTTATACATCGACAAAGAAATTAATACCAGTTGGAATAGTTGTATAATCCCTTCGACGCTCTATTATGGTACAAGAGCGATGTGGAGGTTGATATGGATAACCCGATTGTTAACCAGGTTGTGGAATATATGAATGCCTTGCCGAATAATCTTCAACGGCAAGTTCTGGACTTCGTGCAAGCCCTCCGCCTAGCCGAGCAACATGGAGTATCCGGAACCCAATTGCTTCGGTTTGTCGATACAATTTCTGCGGATGATCTTAAGAAGATGAGCAAGGCGATCGAAGATGGCTGCGAGCAGGTCGAATTGAATAGGTGGTAGATACTTGCTCGAATGGTTTGTAACGAAAGATTGAACCAATTCCCATTTCTGACATCTCTATTATTACAAGCTCTCCGCTGGTTCAGTATCCCCCTGATATCTCCTTTAACTAAATTATTACTTCCTCTCCAGTCCTGCTAGAAAGGCGGCGACCTCCGCGGCTGCCTCGGGGTCCAGCCTGCTCAGATCGGGCTGGCGGTCGCCGAGCAGGATGCGCCCCAGGACGACCCCCAGGGCCCTCTCTTCCGGCGGAGCGGAGGGCAGGGCAGCCAGGCGCTGGAACTCCCAGAAGAGCCGGTCAGACAGGCGGCGGTCGCCGTCCAATGCCCTGCCGACATATTCTAAGAGCTGCTCGATGCTTACCCCGTCCTGGGGGTTATCGGACATTCGCTGGGTATTAAAACCCCTCTAACCGGGAGAGATCGGCAACGCCCTCTGCCAGCGCAGCGATGCGCTGCAGCAGGCCCAGGCGGTTCTCGCGCAGGCGCCTCTCGTCGACCATGACCAGCACCTCGTCGAAGAAGCGGTCGATCGACGGGATGAGCGGCAGGAAAGCCTCTAAAAAGCCGTCCACCGAGCCGGGCTGGCGCTCTTGCGCTTCTGCAGCGAGCAGCCCTCGATAAAGAGCTATTTCCGCGGGCTCGGCAAAGAAATCCGGGTCCACGGCAAAGCGCTGCTTGAGATCGCGGGTGATGCGCACGCAGCGCGCATAGGCGGGCAGGATCGTGGACCAGTCTTCCCGGGCTACCCAGGCGGAGAGCTGGCGCGCAGCCAGCGCCGCTTTAAAAGGGTTAGCCCCTTGCACAGCCAGGACTGCGTCGACGACGTCGTAGCGCAATCCCTGCTCGAGCAGGATGTTGCGCAGGCGCTCCGAGGATGAAATCCAACACGGCTGGCAGGGTATCCGGCTCGACAGGCAGCGGCAACAGGGCCGCCGCGTCCGCCAGCGCCGGGCGCAGGTCGAAATCCAGCTCCCAGCTCAGCCAGGTTCTGCACCAGCCCCAGGGCAGCCCGGCGCAGGGCAAACGGATCTTTGTTGCCGCTGGGCGCCAGGCCGACCGCGAACAGCCCGACCAGCGTATCCAGGCGGTCCGCCAGACCGACGATCAAGCCAGGCTTGTGCCGCGGAGCCCGGTCGCCGCTGAAGCGCGGCAGGTAATGCTCGAAGACCGCCTGGGCGACCGCCTCCGGTTCTTCTGAATGCAGGGCATAGTAGCGCCCCATAATGCCCTGCAGGGAAGTCATCTCGATGACCATCTGCGTCGTCAGGTCAGCTTTGCACAGCTCGGCAGCCCGGCGGGTGTGCGCTATTTCCTGGTCGGAGAGCTTAAGACCCGGGATCAGCCTCTCCACCAGGCGGCAGATGCGCTGGGTCTTATCCAGCATGGAGCCCAACTTGGATCTGGAAGGTAAGCGTATCGAGTTTGGGCAGGTAATCAGCCAGCGGCTGTTTCAGGTCCTGGCGGATGAAGATACGCTGCGTCCGCAAAGCGAGCGCGGATGACGTGTTGGTTGCCGTCGGTGACCGCTTCCAGCCCAAAATCATCGCCGTTGCGCACGGCGATAAAATACGGCAGCAGCTGCCCATCCTTTTCCAGCGGGAAATAGCGCTGGTGCTTCTTCATGACCGAGATCAGCACTTCGCGAGGCAGCTGTAAGTGGGAGCTGTCGAAGGAGCCCAACAAAGCAGTGGGCTGCTCCACCAGGTTGGTAACTTCGGCGAGCAGCTCATCGTCAGGCGGGACGCTCCCATCCACCGTAGAGGCAAGCTCCAGCACCTGGCTTTGGATGCACGCCTGGCGCTCAGCGACGTCCAGCAGGATGCCCTGACCAGCCAGGTAAGCGAAATACTCGCCCGGAGACTTGACCTGGATCTCCTCCGGTGAGCGGAAGCGCAGCCCGCGCGTAGTATCCCCTGAGGAAACGCCGGCAAACTCGAAGGGAACGACTTCCCCGGCGTACAGCGCCAGCAGCCAGCGCACAGGCCGTGAGAAGGGGACGTTGCTGGAATTCCAGCGCATGGGCCTCTCGAAGCGCAGGGAAGCCAGCAGATCCAGGTAATGCTTCGGCGAGCACGTCTCCGGTAAGCCTCCCGCTCTGCTGCAGCATGGCAACGACGTAACTGCCTCCGTCGAGCGTGCGCACCTGCAGGTCTTTCACCTGCAAACCCTTGCTGCGCGCGAAATCCGATGGCAGCCGGAGTGGGCAAGCCGGCTTCGTCGAACGCCCGGCTGGCAGGCGGCCCTTTGACCGCCTGCTCGAGGTCAGACTGGCGCGGAGCCAGCTCCTTGATGTGGGCTACCAGGCGGCGCGGCGTGCCCATCACGTGCAGCTCAGTGTATTCCAGGCGCAGCTCGCGCAGCAGCACCGGCAGGCGGGAGCGCAGCTGTTCCAGGGCGTCTGCCAGGTCTGCAGCCGGCAGCTCCTCCGTACCGATTTCCAGCAGGAAATCAGCGGGGTCTTGAGCTGGCGTTGCGCCAGACATCTGTACTCCAGATTCCGCTGACCGGCTTTGCGCCTCAGCAGCTGCTCAGCTCAGGTCAGCTGGCCAGCTTTTCAGCGGGCGATTCTTTCAGCCAGGGGAACTCCAGAGACTGGCGCTGCTCCAGGTATGCCATCGCCACCCGGCGCGCCAGGTCGCGCATGCGCCCGAAAAAGGCCTGGCGCTCGGTTACGCCGACCACGCCGCGCGCATCCAGCACGTTGAAAGTGTGCGTGCATTTCAACAGGTAATCATAAGAGGGCAGAACCAGGCCGCTGCGCCAGGCAAGCCCGCGCTTCAGCTTCGTACAGGTCGTACATCTGGCGCAGGCGGTCGATATCTGCCACCTCGAAGTAATATGCACTGTGCTCCTGCTCCGCCTGCAGGTTGACCTCTCCATCGGTGAAGTCCGGGTTCCAGCGGATATCGCGGAAGCTATCCACCCGCTGCAGGGCGATCGCGATCCGCTCCAGCCCGTAGGTGAGCTCGACCGAAACCGGATCGAGGGGTTCTCCGCCCGCCTGCTGGAAATAAGTATATTGAGTGATCTCCTGACCGTCCAACCAGACTTCCCAGCCCAGCCCCCAGGCGCCCAGCGCAGGGGACTCCCAGTTATCTTCCACAAAGCGGATGTCGTGCTGGCGCGGATCGATGCCCAGCGCCTGCAGGGATTGCAGGTACAGCTCCTGCGGGTTGCCTGGGTCCGGCTTGAGGATGACCTGGAACTGGTAATGCAGCTGCATGCGGTTGGGGTTTTCGCCGTAGCGGGCGTCATCCGGGCGGATCGACGGCTCGACGTAACCCACCTTCCACGGCTCAGGGCCGAGCACGCGCAGGAATGTCGCCGGGTTGTACGTGCCAGCGCCCACCTGGGTGTAGTAAGGCTGCCAGATCAAGCAGCCCTGGTCAGCCCAAAAGTGCTGCAGAGTCAGGATGATCGACTGGAAATCGAGCGGTTTTTCCATTATCAAAGCATCTCACACACAGATCGTTGGGAAAACGCACTGCAGGATGAGGCGAGACTGGAGGACCGTAGGTTCTCCCCCGATTATACAACCCTGGCTGGGGGCGATTACTTCGGAAATTCTCCCGCCAGCTCCTTCTGGAACACTTGTTTGAAAAAGTCTATCGGCTGAGCGCCAACCATGGGAATGCCGTTCAAGAAGAATGTCGGGGTTGAGTTAACCCCAAGGTTCGCGGCGAAGTCAAAATCGTCCTGCACTTCCTTCTGATAACGGCGCTCCTGGACGCACTGGGTAAACTTGTCTACATCCAATCCCAGGTCCCCGGCAATCTTTATATAAAGAGCCTGGTTGAGCTCATCTGCGCTAAACAGCCGGTCATGGAACTCCCAGAACTTCCCCTGCTCGTTGGCGCAATCAGCCGCTTCGGCTGCCGGGACGGCATTCGGGTGGTTCGGAAGGGGAAAATCACGATATACCACGCGTACCTGGTTGGGGAATGCATCCATCAGCGGTTTGAAGACTTCATTTTGCCAGCGTTTACAGTACGGGCACTCAAAATCGCTGAATTCAACCAGGGTTAAGGAGGCATTTGCCGGACCGAGGCTGGGATCATCATCCACCGGGATATCATAGCGGCGAACAGTCGGCTGCTGGGTGGGCTCGACTGACGCAGACTGGCCTGCCGCCTGCTCTGAGTTCGCCGCACTGGCAGCGGCGCCCGCGGCTGCCACAGCCGGTGAGCTGGGCACTCCCTTTCCCCAGAACAAATAACCCACACTTAACCCCAGGACAAATGCCAGCGGCAGCAGCACCGCGTAAAGGTGGCTGCGTTTGAATGTAACCGTGTTCGCAGGCTTTGAAGGAGACTCTTTAAGAGGCTCCGGGGTCACAGGAGATTCCGGAGCTTCAGATAATTCAGGAGTTTCAGGAGACTCCGCCGTATCGGACGGCTGGGCTGGGGTATTCTCATCCATGGCGGCGATTATATCATGGCAATAAAGATCAAATATTTTTGAGTGTTGCTGCGGTTGTTCAATGTCAGCCTTATGTCGTATTGACAGCCAGAATGAACCATGTTACTCTTGCTGCCGTGAGTTTTGCAGGTCGGCTGCCTGGGCTGTGAGTTCCCAGGCATTTCTACAACTGCTAAACAATGAGAATGCATCGCTATCTATAATGGAGAAGAAGGAAGATGTCTGAACGTATTGTTGGAACCGTTAAATGGTTTAATGCTGCAAAAGGCTACGGCTTTATTGGTCGCGACACCGGAGAGGATGTATTCGTACATTACTCTGCTATTCAAACGGATGGCTTCCGCCGCCTGGAGAAAGGCCAGAAAGTCGAGTTTTCCATCGAGGAAGGCCCCAAGGGTTTGCAAGCATCGACAGTCATACCAATGAACGCAGCTGCATAAACCAAAAAGTTTCCTAAATATGATACACCCCGCACCTTATGGTGCGGGGTGTATCGCGTAGCCTGGGTGCATCTTGTAGCTCTCAGCGGATTTTATTCAATTTTGCTTTGACCTGCGGGCTTACCCAGCCCACCTCACCGTGTGCCACCCCGCGCACTGCTTCGATAATCCGCTCTGGCGCCTCATCTTTTATCAGGTAACCCGAAGCGCCATTTGCCAGCATCTCTTGAATATATTCCAGGTCTGCATAAGCACTCAAAACCAGGATGTGAATATTTCTCCCGTCGTTTTTCAGCGTCCGGGCTACCTCAATCCCGTTGAGCAGGGGCATTTCAACATCCAGCAGCAGGATATCGGGCAGCAGCTCGTAAACGAGACGCAGCGCCTCAACGCCGTCTTTTGCTTCACCGACAACTTCGATGTCCTGGGATCTGTTTAACAGCTTTCGAATCCCTCTCCGCACGATTTCGTTATCTTCGGCAAGCACCAACCGCATCGGTGTTTCTACCATACACTCTCCTTAAGGAGGCGCTCACCAGAGATAACTTTGTTACTCTGGAACAACAACTATTCTCTCCTTCTCATACCAATGGTCTTCGGGTAACCTGCGTAAGCCATGGCGTTCCGCGTACGGATCGACCGCTCGACCAGACAACCAGCAATTGCGCCGGCGCAAATCCAGATTAAGATGCTGATCATGTTACCTCCTTCACAATTATATTGTCATTATACGCGGCAAGTTTGACGAGACAAGCCAGGATAACCCTAAATCTTTGTAGGGATATTCCTACCTAGACTTAGACCAATCCTTCGCGTACCGCGAAAACTGCAGCTTCGACTCTGGAGGCTACATTTAGCTTGTCAAAGATCGCCTTGATATATTTCTCAACCGTCTTTTCGCTGATATGGAGATCTACTGCGATTGCCTGGTTGGTTTTTCCTTGGACCACCAAACGCAGAACCTCAAGCTCCTTCAAGGTCAATTTCATCTTGCCGGGTTCACCCGCTTGCACCCAGGAAGCCATCTGCGCGGCAATTCGCCGGCTGACCCAACCTTGCTCCCCCATGGCTACCCCTCTCACAGCTTCAACAATTGCTTCCGGGGCTTCTTCTTTCATCAGGTAACCGGCTGCGCCCAATTCGAGCAGCTCTCGTACATAAATCGAATCGTCATGGGCGCTGAGTGCCAGTATCTTCACTCTCGGGTAAAGCTGTTGGACCTGCTGAGCGACTCGCGTGCCCTGAATATCGGGCAGCTCCATGTCGAGCAAGAGCACGTCGGGATGCATCTCCTCAACCATTTGCAGCCCCTGCTCCCCATTGGCAGCTTCGCCAACGACATCGATATCGAGAGCTTTATTCAACAAGTCATGGATCCCGCTGCGAACCACGGGATGATCATCTACCAGTAAGACACGAATAGGGCTCATATTTTGTTCTCTTCTCTGGACATCTGAATAATCTCAAGGTCGAGCGGGATAACTGCCCGGATCAAGGTACCCTGACCAGGCGCGGTTGTGACATCCAGGCTTCCGCCAGCCTTCCTTGGCGTGTTCCATGGCTCCTACCAGTCCCAGATGCCCCTGGCGGGCGAGCTTGACCCAGCGGTTTGGCAGCTCAAAACCAACTCCATTATCTTGTACCTCTAAGATGGCCTGATCCTCGTCCAGGCTGAATCGCACGCATACTCTGCTGGCCTGCGCATGGCGGAGGATGTTATTAAAGGCTTCCTGATAAACGCGGTATAGCATAATGCGATTTTGTTCAGACAGCTTCAGACCGTCATGTGCCAGGTCCAGCTCGATATCCATTTCCGGATGGGCTGTCCGAAATTCTTCAGCATGTGACAAAATGCTCTTTTCCAGGCCGAACGGAATCAAAGTAGGGGGCCTTAGCTCGCCGCAGATGCTCCGAATAGATTTGATGAGCTGCTGGAGGGCAGACTGTATTCCCTCGAGCTGTTCCCGGTCAGCATCCAGCGGAGCGGCATTGGCTAAATCCTGGACTTGATACGAGATCCCGATGATTTCCTGGAGAGGACCGTCGTGCAGGTCTTGGGCTACGCGAAGCGTTCCATCTCTCGCCCTTGCATCAAACTGCGCTGCAGCTCCATGAGCTCGGATTCGATTTGCTTGTGCGCGGTAATATTCTCAATCATGGCAATGGCAAACTGCGCCTGCCCATCGGAGCCGAGGACGAGAGACGTGTTCACGCGTGCCCAGATTACGTTGCCATCCCTGTCGAGGTACCGTTTCTCGATAAAATAATGACTGGTCTTGCCTGTGACCAGATCATTGAAAAGCTTCCGGCTGATCCCTTTATCCTCAGGGTGAGTAATTGCCAGGTAATCCTTACCAATTATTTCCTCTGCGCTGTAACCGAGCATTGATTGAAACGCCAGGTTGCAATCGAGTAATTTACCATCCACACCCTTGATCAAGATACCAATACCAGATTTTTCGTAGATCGTCCTGAATCTGAGCCTCGCTCTGATATAGAGCTTCGCGGGTGCGCCTGTAGCGCGTAATATCCCGGCCTTCGACAATTATGAACTGGAGCGCCCGGGCATGGTCGAATATGGGCTTGAGCGAAAAATCGATGATCAATTCTCGCTGCCCATCCAAACTGAAATCCAGTTCATGGCGAACAAATTTCCCTTTGGATACCAGATTGACGGATCGTTTAAGGATTTGCTTGTTGTATCGGGAGAGGGCGGGCCAGGGAATTCCCCATAGGGACAGGCCCATAACCGCTTCCCTGGATAATCCGGTGATATCCAGAGCGGCCTGGTTTACTTTGATTACTTTACCCCGTGCATCCAGTATCCAAATAAATTGGTAGATCGCGTCAAAGAATTCCTCAAACCAGTAATTCTCAATCTCAACCATCGCGAACGTCCCTCGTCATAAAGTTAAGAAGAGATACCCTTAAATTATCGCTCAATTATATTATACAGTTTATTTATGTTTTACAGCCTAACTCACTTTTATCTCATTGATCACTGTAATGACACCCGCCTGCTTTCGAGCTATCATTTCCGCTGTTTGTCGGATATTTTCCTTGTCTACGGTGCCTTTCAGAGTCACGATGCCACGCTCGTTCACGACGTCGATCCGAGCATTTTTGGTGACCGGGTCTTCCAGCAGGGCTGCAGTTACCCGATCCGTGAGCTCCATGGTTTGAGAATTGTCCATGTCCTATCTCCTTTAACAGTATGAAATGTTGTACTGCTCGATTAACCAAGGATAATAATAGGCTTCTAAAAGAGCAATAGGGGGTATCCCTATGCATGTGGGTAGGATATTCCCTAGATCGCCAATAGTGAAAGACCCACTCCGGAATTAGGGATAAGCCCAATTGATATTTAATATTCGCCTGCTTATACTGGTGAGTGGCTAAATGCGTTTGGAAACAAAGCTTTCAGGTACCCGCCGGCTTGCGGAAAATCTCATGCAGCGCATTGAGGACAGGTAGGGTTCAATCTCACCCAAGCTAATGTTGATCAATGTCGACTCCCATCTCTCCCACGTGTGCGTTTTCTATCAAATCCACGATCTGCCAATCTAATCACGCCGGCTGCCACTCAAGATGGCAGCCCGCCTCTTCTTGTCAGGAAAGGTCGCTGAGGTGGATGCTGTGAACGACAAACATAAAATCGCTCAATTATTAGATAACCACCGCGGAGAGAAACATCTGGTTGTCTTACATGATTACCCTGATCCGGATGCTATCTCGTCGGCTTTCGCCTACCGCCTGATCGCAGCCGAATATGACATTGAAGCCAGCATCATCTACACCGGTAAAATCAGCCACTCCCAGAATAAAGCTCTGGTGAAATTATTGGACATTGATCTGACCCCCTACGAGGGCAGGCTCGATTTAGCCAATACCAGGGAGCGGTTTCCTGGACAACCAGGGGACTCCTGGACAACCAGGGGACAACGGTTAACGGAATAGTTAAAGCGCTCGACTCAGCCGGAGTGCCCGTGGTCCTGGTTGTTGATCACCATGAACCCCAAACCAATCTCTCAGCGGAATATTCCGATATCCAAAAAACCGGGGCTACAGCGACTATATTCGCTCATGATATCGAGAGCGGTTTGCTTTCTCTCCAAAAAAGCCGGAAAGATCATGTAGCCCTTGCTACCGCTTTGCTGCATGGCATCATCACCGATACTGCGGGGTTTATCCAGGCAGGCAAGGAAGATTTTCACGCAGCTGAATATCTGAGTGAGTTCAAGGATCCAGAGCTGCTCGAGCAAATAATGAACCAGACGCGTTCAAAGCAAGTGATGGATATTATCCGCAGCGCGCTGGGAAACCGCACAGTCGTTGAGAATTTCTCCATAGCTGGGATCGGTTATCTGCGTGCGGAAGACCGAGATGCTATTCCCCAGGCCGCTGAATTCCTGGCAAAAGAGGAGAACGTCCATACAGCTATCGTTTATGGAATCCTGAAGGAGGAAGATCAGAAAGAGAATCTGACCGGTTCGCTGAGGACTTCAAAATTGACACTTGACCCTGACGAATTTCTAAAAGAAACATTCGGAGTAAACCCTGATGGGCAGTATTATGGTGGAGGGAAGCACCTGGCAGGCGGCTTCAGCATCCCGGTTGGCCCTGGCTGGAACGATTACTCTCTAAATGGCAGGTCTTTGATGCCCAGGTGAAGTCCAAGATTTTCACTAAGCTCGGCGTAAAACATAATCTACTGCACGATCAACAAACTTTCCGATTTCCTGGCTGGGGAACCATGCGAAGATTATGCTGCTCATAAATGGCAGGTCTTTGCATGCCCAGGTGAAGTCCAAGATTTTCACTAAGCTCGGCGTAAAACATAATCTGCTGCACGATCAACACAAGCTTTCTCTCGAACGTAAACTAACACTACTATCATGGGGTTCCATCAGACCGTTCTTCTCAGGTAGCGTGTTTGCGCACCCATTTTCCCTTTCTCTTTTCATACACCTGTTTTACGGCGCTCCAGGCTACCCTGTGGGCTACTTCTTCCCGGGAGGCGTCCCCCCGCCGCTTGTCGGGGTCGCTATACTCCTCCCAGGCATTGTTATACGCTTCCTTGTAGATCTCTTGGGCGTGTTTCGGAAGATTAGAGCGAACTGATTTCGGGCAGCTCATCGATAGTTTCGTATGTCATAGATCTATCCTCCATCCTTTGCATGCGACAATGTTATCTGGCCAGGAATCAAAGGACCTACCAAACCCGGCGCCTCCTGGACAGGAAACCCAGCACTGCACAGAATAGAGCTGACCCGATGATCGCCCAAATGAGGGGAAAGGTTTCTCCCTGGATCGTAATTGGCAGGGGTTCGGGCAGGCTTAAGGTTTTGGCAAACCAAAGCCCCAGGAACGCGCCAATAAAGCCGACTACGATCGACATCAAGCAGCCACCGACAGAATAGCCCGACAGTGCCTGTCCCAGACTACCGGCTACTGCTGCAATAACGAGCAAGATAAGCAAACCGATAAGAGACATATCTACCTCCTGATGTAAATCACAGCGATTTTAAGTATCCGATGGTCATTCTGCGAGCCCGCCAGGTGACCGGCGAGCCATTGATTTGACCATCCTCAACCCAATATATCGCCGTCCAAAAATACATCAATTGGGAGGCTACCTACCGCCCTGTAGTGATTTCCCTATTTGCAGTCGGTAGTTCCCCCTCTCAATATAGGCATATCCCCCATGGGATGCTCATTCAGGAGAGATTATTATTGCTCTTGCTCTGCCTTGGAGGAAAATACGATGTTAGGGCTAAACTCAGATACGGTCGAAAGAATTAATCCATTTCTGGTCCAGACGGGAACAATAACGGGTGAGAGTTATCTTGCATTTGAGGTCATCCACCAGACCAGGCCGATAATCATTGCCTCCAACCGCGCACCGGTCACATTTCACGCGGATGAAAATGGTGTGCTGCAGCCTCATCGTGGAGGCGGCGGCCTGGTAACCGCCCTCACCGGGCTGATCAATCACGCAAACGCATGTTGGATCGCCTGCTCCCAAACCGATGAGGATAGGTTGTGGGGGCAGGGATCCATTCCTTTTAACGACAACTGGTCACGCAATTCAAATTCAGTTCATTTCCCCGGATGAATCAGCTTATGAAGGGTATTACCAGGTAATTGCTAATCCATTGCTTTGGTTCTTGCAGCACTCCATGTGGGACATTTTTCGAACCCCCACTATCGACCGGCAGACCTGGGAAGGGTGGAAAAACGGTTATGTGGCAGTAAACCAGCAATTTTCCAATGCTATAGCCCAGCAAATTCTCGCTGCTCAACAGCCGCCTCTGGTAATGCTGCAGGATTACCATCTCTACCTGGCAGCTAAATTTATCAGGCAAAATGTTCCGCCAAACGTGAAGTACACGCTGCTGCACTTTATCCACATCCCCTGGCCAGGCGCAGAAGATTGGGGGCTTTTACCAGCTAAAATGCGCCAGCCAATCCTCGAGGGTTTATGTGCAGTGGATTTACTGGGATTCCAAACTCGCGAGGATGGCTTAAATTTCATCCGGACTTGTGAATCATATCTGCCGGGCGCTCAGGTCAATTTCAAACGTGGGCGTATCTGGTATAACGGGCATTCCACACACGTCCGCGATTTTCCAATTTCTATCGACGTAGAGTCGTTGAAACGGAGTGCAGAGTCAGATGAAGTGGCTGAACATCGCGCCTGGTTCAAAGAGCGTTTCGACGGCTACAAGCTGATAGTTCGGATCGATCGGATTGAGCCTAGTAAAAACATCGTACGCGGGTTCCAGGCTTTCGCTGAAATGCTGGAGCTGCACCCTGAACATCGCGGCCATGTCCGATTTTTAGCATTGTTAGTTCCGTCCCGGATGGAGGTTGAAGAATATAAGAATTACCTGGGAGAAATAATGAGCGCAGCCGGGAAGGTAAACGCCAAATACGGCAGCAGCGATTGGGAGCCTATCCGCATCCTGGTAGGTGAGGACTATCACCGGGCAGTGGCTGCCCTGCAGCTCTACGACGTATTATTAGTTAATTCAATTGCGGATGGCATGAACCTGGTAGCTAAAGAGGGGCCGATTGTGAACCAGCGCAATGGTATTTTGATCCTTTCTGAGCGTACAGGCGCCCGGCAGCAATTAGAACCCGGCGCACTGGTAATTTCCCCGTTAGACACGTACGCCACTGCCGAGGCCATGAACCAGGCATTGACGATGCCCCTGAACGAACGCGAGGTGCGCTCAAGGCGCTTACGCAGCCTGATCGAGCATGAGGATATCGTCCATTGGCTGAGCTCTCAGCTGGAAACCGTCGAAAAACTAAACCTGTAGCTATCCATGAAAAAGACGAAGATAGCCATTCTACACTACTCCTCTCCGCCGGTTGTGGGGGGCGTAGAAGCTGTTATCGACGCGCACGCGCGTCAGCTGACCGCTTCAGGATTCACGGTAACAGTAATTAGTGGAAGGGGAGACCAAAAAGCATTGCCGGCTGGAACTGAATTAAAGTTAATCCCTGAACTGGATTCAGGCCATCCGAGGGTCTTGCAGGCTAATCAAGAATTGGAACACGGCAGGCTACCTCCAATATTCGAGGAGTTAACCGCGTATTTGGAGAAAACCCTGGCAGACATTTTGCCAGCTTATGACTATATCATCGCGCATAACCTTTTCACCAAACACTTTAACCTCCCGCTGACAGCTGCCCTTTGCCGACTATTGGATAACGGGTATATCCAGCGTTGTATTGCCTGGACGCACGACATCTCCTGGACCAGCCAGCACTCTCGCTCCTTGGTGTCTCCTGGTTATCCCTGGAATTTATTGCGGACCTACCGCCCGGATGTCTGTTACGTAGTTGTATCTCAGCGCCGGCAACGAGAGCTCGCCAGGCTGCTGGAGGTGCCTTTAGGTAGAATTCACCTGATCTACAATGGAGTTGACCCGGTTGACCTTCTTGGGTTATCGGAGGAAGGAAAAACCCTCATTGAGAGGCTGGACCTTTGGAGGAGCGATTTAATCTTATTGATGCCCGTGAGAGTGACTCAGGCAAAAAATATAGAATTAGCCATCCAAGTCACCGCTGCATTGAAGGATCGGGGCTTCAGCTTAAAAATGGTGGTTACTGGACCTCCCGATCCACACGACAAGGGGGGTATGGAATATTATCAGTCTTTACGCGTTTTACGCCGGAGGCTGCAGGTAGAACAAGAAATGAGATTTGTATACGAGTCAGGACCCTCGCTTGATAGAACATACACAATTTCCTCCAGCGTGGTCGGAGATCTCTTGCGGGTCAGTGATGCCATTTTTATGCCCAGTCATCGCGAAGGTTTTGGAATGCCCCTGTTGGAAGCTGGACTGGTTGGAATTCCTGTATTTTGTACGCATTTCCCGGCTGCGGATGAAATTGGCGCTCCAGACATTTATACTTTTTCCCCTGAATCATCCGTTGCAGAAGTTGTTGATCTGATTGAAGCCTGGTCACGGAGCAGCTCACTGCATCGCCTGCGCCAGCGCATCCGCCAAACCTATACCTGGCAGGCTATATTTCAACGTGATATCTCACCGCTGATAATGAAGCGCAATTCGTAGGCTCTATCTCAATGATTGTGAGCTGGTTCGGTGGATCAACCCGGCTCAGCTGTACACAGGCGGCTCTCTCAGGATGGGAGGGCGTCCGGCAATTCCTTTGGGGATGCACAGCTCCCAATTTAGTGAATATGATACAATCACGATCGGAAATGGTATAAATCGGTGGGCTCATTCAGGCCAGTTCCGAGGACGATTAATGAATTTTCGACTGGATCAGAATAGGCTGGTTCGGTTAAAAAAGGGTTGGCTCCTGGCAGCAGCCTGCCTGGCAATGGCGGTGACCCTGTCCTGTTCCCTGGCAACGCGATTTCTCCCCAAAGTACAGCAGCACGCGGGTTCAAATGCACCCCTCGGACTCATCGCTTATGTGGGTACAGATGGCAATATCTATACCATCGACCGGCAGGGGAAGCAGAGCAAAGCCATCACCCAGGATGCCGACCTGAGTCCTGCTGCTGGAGGGGGTAAGCGCATCTACCAATACCCTACCTGGGCGCCGAACGGGCAAAGCCTGGCATTCATGGGCTTCAGCGGGACAACGCAAGCGGATACGCAAGCCAGCTTGTATACCGCTACTTCCGACGGAAACAATCTCGTAGAAGCCTTCAGCAGCCAGGCGTATTTCCCCTTCTATCTGTTTTGGTCGCCGAACAGTGAATATGTCACCTTCTTGAGTAATGCGGTCGGCGGGGGTGGGCTGGCGCTGCACATGGCAGCAGCCTCAGGCGGAAACAGTAAGGTCCTGGGAACCGGTCAACCTTTTTATTGGGACTGGTCACCGGATACCCAGGCGATCATCGTACATACCGGCGGATCGGCAGCAGCCAACCCTGAAGCTCGTATGGCGTTCTTTATGCTGGATGGCGCCGTACAAAAAAAGGAGCTGGAGCTAAAACCCGCGATCTTTCAAGCGCCTGCCTGGTCGCCAGCAGGCGAGGAACTGGTATTGGCAGCCGAAAGCAGTGCTGGCGGCACAGATCTAATCCTAGCCGGGCGCGATGGGAATGTCAAACGCGTGCTGGCGCAGCTGAGCGGACCGGTAGCCTTCGCCTGGTCACCTGATGGCAGCAATCTGGGATATACGATTCCAGTTGAAGGGGATCCCACTGGTCTACTAAGGCAGCTGATCGTGCTCGATCCGGCTCATCCAGATAAAAGTAAAGAGGTCGCTCAGGAGATTGTGCTGGCATTTTTCTGGTCGCCTGACAATCAGAAGATTGCGTCTTTTATCCTTAGCCCAGAAAATCCGGGCGGGGATTCGCAAAGTTTCATCCAGAGCGGTCCCAGGTTCAATCTGGGAGTGCAGGTGTATGACCTCCAAAGCGGAGATACGAAACAGGTGGCGGCTTTCGAGCCGACAGATTCCTTCAAACAAGTGCTTCCCTTTTTCGACCAGTACCAACGTTCGGGGACAATCTGGTCGCCGGACAGCAAAAACCTGGTCTTGTCTGCCCTCGACAATAATGGAAGTCCAGGGATTCTCGTCGCTGGTATAGACGGCGGACCCCTCCAAAAAATTGCAGATGGGGACCTGGCCTTCTGGTCGTGGAAATAGTTTAGCGCCGCGTTGTATCTGTACTGAACGGCGGAAGTCTCCCTATCCGTATAAATTGGGTAATCCAGTCTTGATGTAACTCGGCAGGTTGGTCTCTTGAGTCAAGCGGACAAAAAATTGCTGATCGTCAACCACTGTCAGAGGGTCCAGTTCTCCAGGCTCAAGGACCTGCGACAGCGGGACTGCCGCAGCGGCTGTCATTATCTCGCCTGTCTCGAAACCACCTGCGCCGAAGGGCAGGTTAGGTCTCTGCGATTCACCTTCCAGCATTTCATGGTCTAATAACAAATACCATTGGGTTTGACCCGCCATCAAACCACCCGGCAGCACCCCAAATGGCAGGCTTTCCAGGGCTTTAGCCAGCTCCGGCAGCCTGTGCATTCCATCTTTCAACCTGTCGCGCGCCTGGCGCAGGGTCAGGGAGCCCACCATCGGATCCGCGGTAGCCTGTTTCAAGTTGAGGGCGCGCCTTGACCTGCGCAGGCTCCAATATTCCGTTATTTCCCCGAGCGGCTGCATCAGGCGAGTGCGACCGAAGCGCGGGACGCCGTTGATCACCACCAGGCTGAACGCAGTTTCCGAGCTCTGTAACAGCTGCGCGTAAGGGTCGCCTGTTTTCCCATCGATAACCACCAGGTCGGCGCGTTTGCCGGTCTCGAGCGAGCCGAGACTCTTATCCCACTGCAAAATCTTTGCCGCATTACAGGTCGCCATACTGACAATTTCGCAATCGGTAAATATTCCACCGTGTTCCTGGCTGAACAAGCGAGCCACTTTTAACTCGCCAAGCAGGTTCTTACTCCCGCTGGGAGACCAATCAGACCCGATGCCGATCAGGATGCCGCTTTCTTTGGCCGCGCGTATGTCAGCTGTCTGACCGTACAGCAGCAAGTTGCTTAACGGCGACCAGATCATCGACGCCCCAAGGTCTTTCATAATCTGAAAATCCTCCGGGCGCAGTCCCGCGCAGTGGATGCCAGAAAGCTGCTTACTGATCGCCCATTGGCCGTTTAGCATGTGCAGCGCTTCGAAGTGCTCGTGGGCTTTCTGATCGATCCCTTCGCTCAGGTGAAGCAGCGTGCAGGAGCTTTTCTGCAGCCGTTCGAGGAATTTTTGAGCGTCATGCGCCTCAACATCGGAGATTTTAGTCGCCGCATCAGGCAGCTGAGGGTCGTCGGTCTCTTCGACATTGCGGATAATTCCCCGGTAATACCTCTGGATGCTGTTGTTGCTGTACAAGGCGATCCCCTGGGATGTCGTGACCCCCGCCAGCAGGCATTTACACTCGACGTAGCGCACAATTGCTTCGACAAAGCCAGGCGTCGTGCCGAGTACCTGCATCGGACCGCTGATCAGCTTGCGGTAATCCGGCACCCCGCTCCATTGGCCGCGGTTGGTAAATTGCTTGGGCACCGCCCATAGCAGGAGCACGTTATAGCTCAAGTGGTTATGCAGCTCGATCAACCCCGGGAAAATGGTGCCGCGGGTATCCAGCAGCGGTGAGTCATGGAAACCTGGCGGGCGGGGGGCGCTTGACGGAAGGACTGCCGTGATCCTCCCGGCGTCGATGTAAACCACACCGCGCTCAAGCACCTGGAATGCGCTGTTCATGGTAACTACTCTTCCTTTCAGAGCGTACCGTGAACCCGTCAATGGATCAATCGGTTGGTTTGCCATGCTCTTTCCTCCTTATGGGTATGATTTTGCTATTTGATGAGTTCGGCGGAAAAAATAAACGGAGCCACATCCAACAGGACAATTTTTATTATACATATAATAAATTTGAAGTCAATTTTTTTGACTGCCAGGTGTTCGGAGCCTCAGCTGCGCATCTGCTTGACACGGGCTGCGTAATCGTTTAGGATAGATTGCGCAAACGTTTACCGTTCGGATGAAACGCCTAAGGCACCCGAATTAACCCACGCTGTGAAAATCTACGCTGGAGATGACCTCTTACAGATTGCCCTTCCGATAGGGGGTATCGGTGCGGGCTGTGTGTGTCTTAACGGTTATGGCGGCCTCCAGGATTTTTCCATCCGCCACCACCCCCAGCTCACGGCTGCCCCAGACCACCATCTGCATGGAGATGCAGCCTTTGCCCTGCTGCGCCTGCCAGCTCTCAACCTGACCCGCCTGGTAGAAGGTCCCATACCTCCCGGTAAGATTTACGATCAGGGCCTCAAGGGACAGGGATATTGGGGCGGCGGTCATGAAGGTCTGCCCCGTTTCAGGGAGTGCGTATTCCAGGGAGAATACCCTTTCGGGACGGCACGGCTCTCCGATCCGGATATCCCGCTCACGGTGCAGGTTACTGGCTTCAACCCATTTATTCCACTGGACGTAAAGAACTCAGCCATCCCGTGTGCCATCCTCGAGTACCGCCTGGAAAACACCTCTCCGGAGACCCAGGAATACGAGCTGTCGTACCACCTCTCGCACCTCGCTCCCGGGAGCGATCCTAAAAGCGCCCCCACCAGTCGCAGCACTGCTGTTGCCGGGCGAGGAGTCTTTTTTTATAACGAGGAAGATCCGCACTCGGTAAATTTTGGCAGTGCATTTTTGGCTGTCATCGGGCATTCTCCGGCGATTAAAGCCATGTGGTTCCGCGGAAACTGGGTGGATGCTCTCTCTATATTATGGAACGAAGTCTCAACAGGCAACTTCCAGCCGAATCTCGGGCAGAATCCAGCCGGTCTAAAGGGGCGCAACGGCGGGTCGATCCTGCTCGCCGGAAGCCTCGCACCCGGAGAGGCGGTCACCTATCCCATCTTGATCGCATGGCACTTCCCCAATGTCCATTTCGGCGCGGCAGAGGTCCCATCCCCGCAAGCCTGCAGTCCAGACTGCGCCTGTGAGACCAGCCGCGAGCAAACCCCTCCCCGCTGGCGACCTTACTACGTTTCCCAGTGGTCTGACGCCCGCCAGGTGGCGGATTACGTGATAAAAAACTATGCTGGGCTGCGTGCACGCACCCGGGCTTTCCACGATGCTCTGTTTGGCTCCAGCCTGCCATCCCAGGTATTGGAGGCCATCTCTGCTAATCTGGCGATCCTCAAGTCGCCCACGGTACTGCTGCAGGAGAACGGCAACCTGTGGGGTTGGGAAGGCTGCTTCTCCGACCGGGGCTGCTGCCCTGGTACATGCACCCATGTTTGGAATTACGCCCAGTCCATTCCCCATCTTTTTCCAGCGCTCGAGCGGACGCTGCGCGAGCAGGAGCTGGAACGGTCGATGGACGAGCGCGGCCATGTGACCTTCCGGGCTGCGCTGCCCGATGGCCCTGCCGAGCACAATTTCTACGCGGCAGCCGATGGTCAGCTTGGCGGCATCCTGAAGGTGTACCGGGAATGGCAGATTTGCGGTGAGCGGGACTGGCTGCTGAAATTGTATCCCCTCGCCAAGCGCAGCCTGGATTATTGCATCGAAACGTGGGACCCCGGTCACAAAGGCGTAGTAGAAGAACCTCACCATAACACCTACGATATCGAGTTTTGGGGGCCGGATGGCATGTGCTCCAGCATCTACGTCGCGGCGCTGTCTGCCATGGCGCTGCTGGCCCGCGATAGCGGTCACGCCGAAGATGCTCCTTATTATGAGGAATTAGCCCGGCGCGGCGCGGCCTATATGGACGAGCATCTATTTAACGGCGAATACTACGAGCAAGAAGTGAAGTATCGCGAGCTGCGCGAGACATCCTTTTGGGAGGCAGTGCAGAAGACCAGCGAAGAAGCCCCCGAGGAAGCGCTTCTCCTGGTCAAAGAGGGACCCAAGTACCAGTATGGGAGCGGCTGCCTCTCCGACGGCGTGATCGGCGCCTGGCTGGCGGAGATGTGTGGGGTGACCACTCCACTCTCACCCGAGCACGTGCGCCAGAGTTTGCAGTCCATCTTCAAATATAATTTCAAACCCTCTTTATGGGGGCACGCCAACCCCCAGAGGCCCGGTTATGCCCTGGGGGACGAGCCAGGGCTGCTTTTGTGCAGCTGGCCGCATGGCGGAAGACCCACCCTGCCGTTTGTCTATTCCAACGAAGTGTGGACTGGCATCGAATACCAGGTTGCCGCGCATCTGATCCTCAATGAGCTGCTGGACGAAGGACTGGCGATTGTTAAGGCAGCCCGCACCCGTTACGATGGGCGCGTGCGCAATCCCTGGAATGAATACGAATGCGGCAGCTATTATGCCCGCGCCATGTCCAGCTATTCGTTGCTGCACGCTCTCACCGGCGTATCTTATTCTGCAGCGACGCGAACGCTCGAGCTCGCCCCGCGTTTGCCCCAGGCAGGATTCCGTTCATTTTTCTGCACCGCGCAGGGCTGGGGAATGCTCTCTCTTGAACGAGGCGCGCTGGTTATTGAGCTGGTCGAGGGGGAGCTGCCGCTCGATAAGCTGCATTTCCGTATCGGAGATACGGAAGGCGTCCTGACGCCGGGCGTGACCGCCATCGCAGGTGAAAAAATAGCGATCCCCCTGGGTTAGGGTAAATCGTTACTTTTCCCTGGCGCGGGCGATGATTGCTTCCATCACATCCCGCTGCTTTTCAAATGTATCATCTACTACCGCCAGGGTGGGGACCTGGGTGGGGTTCAGCTCGAGCGTCTGCCGGTTGAAGCCGCGCAGCCCTTGCTCATGGACGCCTGTCGAGCCCCTGCCAGGCGCGGGATGGCGAAGGTGAGCCACCGCACGCACGTAGCGAGTGATCAGTTCCGGATACAGCGGCGGCGGGGTAGCCTGGCAAACAGGGAAAATGCCGAGAAGAGCGTCGTACCAGGCTTCGCCTGCCAGCAGCAAGTCGGGGAAACGCCGGTGAAGTGTGCGGGCGAGCGCCCGCGTTCCAGTGAACATATCATGGCGCGGGTCATTCAGCCAAAACAGCGATATATCGAGGAAGACAGCATCCATCCGGTATTCTTCGACGGTGCGGCTGATCCGCTCTACGAGCCAATTTCGCCAGGCGCGCGCTCCCACATTCATCAAGGCCATCCAGGTCTCTAACGAGCGGTCATTATCCCAGTCGATCCAATTCGCCCAATACGGGCTGCCATCCGGGAAGCGCGCCATGGCCTGCTTCAGGCGGCTGAAACCAGGGCGCCTGGAATTGGCGATATTCATACCGAACATGGGCATGAGGTGGAAGCCATGTGAGTGAGCCTCATCCGCCAGCTGCTTGAACCCCTGGCTGCCGCCGCAGCGAGGATCCGGCTCATATTCAGGATAGTTCCAATAGTAGCGCCCATCCCAGCCGGGGAGGTACACCAGTACCTGGCGCGGATCAATCCGCTCTGCGACCCAATTTAGAATCTGCCGCATGCGATCGTAGGAATTGAAAATGTAGCCTGTCCAGTGCACGCCGTGCAGGTTGACCGACAGGCGGATATCGCGCGCCCAGGCTGGCACATCGCGGCGACTCTCCCAGGGCTTCAGGTGATAAGCGTGCTCGATAAAGGCCTGGTGAGCTGCATAAGCCTGGTCCGGGGTCTGGCAGCGTGCCAGCCTCCAGCGCGGGGCATGGAAAACAGGGTTCCAGGCATAAGCCCGCTCTTCGACGATAAATTCGCCGTGGTACCCGCCTTCCTGAAGGCGTAGATAAAACCGCTTGGGCCTGACGACTCCGTCCAGGCAGTGCACGTACATCACTTCGCCAGGAGCGGATTCCAGCAGGATGAGCGGTGAATAGAGCATTTCGCCGTAAAACGGATGGACGGGAGGATAGCAAAAAAGAAGCTCCTCGGGCTGCCCCGGCAGGAATCCACCCTGGCATGGGGCGACCCTGCCCAGGGGTAATCCATCCACGAGAGCAGCGATGCTCTTCACTGGCTCGGTATGCCAGGCGCTGGCTTGCCACTCGATAGCCTCTCCGTCCCGCTCGATCGTAACCTCGAACCTGCCGGGGCAGCGCTCCTGCCCGCCTGCCCAGGTCAATCCTTCGGCGCAGATGTGCAAACCTCTGGAGGTGCTCTCTACCGCCAACGCCTGTGGGTCCAGCCCGTAGGCGTTGCTGGAGGTAAACACCCTGAATGAGAAACTGAATCCCTCAAATTGGAAAACCGGATCGGCAAAATCGAAGCTGAATTGAAAGTAGAAAGGCGGCATCAGGATGAAATCGGGAAATACACTGTGTAGCGCTCGTCGCGCACCTCGTAAAGAGGCAAGAAGCGAGTGCCATGCGGCGCCACCCGGGTGCGGTAGTCCAGATGGTGCTGGTACCATTCGACCCTGTGAACCGGCGAAAGCATCGATTTGGGATTGTTCCGGTCGCCGTGCAATGCGGTTTCCTCCTCGAATAACCCCGCCAGGACCAGCGGTCCGTCCATGAAGGCGACCATCTCCGGCGCATCGGGCAAGCTGCAGGTGGAGAGGCTTTTAGGAAACTGGAACGCGAGATTCTGTTGGGTATCCCATACCCGGCGCAGGTGGAGCATGCTCGAAGGCGGGCCAGCCACGTCCACCGGCACGCCCCCGACGGTTACTGCCGGATTCCCACTCAACCACCAGGGCGCTCGAACTTTTAGTGAGAACTCCACGGGTCGCTCGCATTCCAGGTCCAACGTGAAAGCCAGGTTGGCGGGTCTTTCAGGGGAGGTAAGCGGGTTAGTCACTTTCAGCTCGACCTTCACACCCACTCCCTCCCAGCTCCACTCGAGCTGGCTGGGGATGATCTGGCTCAGCACCAATCCCTGGCGATCTTCGTAATATATGTTGTTTTCGTATTGCGTCTGAGCCTGCACGAGCGTACCCAGGCAGCAGGAGAACGTCTCTGTGGGCGAGCTCCACATTTTCCTAGAGCCGGCTTTTAGCGGCAAGAAGTAAGCGACCATACCTGTATCCGGGTGCTGCTGAGCGAGCAGTCCGTTATATAAGTTGCGCTCCCAATAGTCGGCGTAAACGGGGTCGCCCGTCCAGCGGTACAAATATTCTGCCAGGCGCAGCATGTTGTAAACCGTGCAGTGTTCCTGGTTCTTAGGGCTCAAGCGTGAGGCGAGCTCGCCTGGCGGTGTCCAGATCTCACCGTCCGTCTGCCCACCGGTGCAGAACGCGGCGCGCTCGGTCACCGCACAGCGCCAGAAGGCTTCTACCACATCCCGCCAACGCGCCTCGCCGGTGACTTCCCAGAGGCGGGCTGCCCCGTGGATTTCTGGGATTTGCGTATTGGCATGCTGGTTCGTGAGTGCGTCGTCACCTGCCAGGAGCGCATTGAAGAAGCGCCGCCTTTCATAGCGCTGCACGAGCTCAAGATAGATCGATTCTCCGGTTAGCGCGTACAGGTCCGCCCAAAGCTCCAGCATGCCGCCGGTCTCCACGTCCAGGATCTCGTCCATCCCGTCGCGGCTGAAGCGACCGCTCCAGCGGTAGAACCAGCGCGCCCACCCGGAGATGATCTCCAATGCCTGCTGGCTGCCGGCGAGCGCCGCCATATCGTACAACCCCAGCAGGGTTTTATGGACGGTGTAATGGGGCGCCCAGACCGGTAATGCCCTGGGCCAGCCATTGGAAATACTTTTCGGGGATCGAGCCAGCCCACTCGCCTCCGTTTTGAGCCTGGCAGCGACCCAGCTCAGCGACGATGCCGTCCGCTTTGCCTTTGATCTCCAAATCGGCGCGGTTGGCATACAAACGTGCTGCTGCCGAGAGCCAGTGACCCAGGAAGTGCCCGCGCAGCTGGCAGGTGGGTGATTCCCAGCCCCAATGGCAGTCTTCCGGTTTGCCAGGGACAGTCCATAAGCCCGCCTCGAGGTAGTAGTTTTGGAGCAGCCGCTCGCTGCGCAGGGAGAGCAGGTAGCTGCGGTTTATCGCAGAGCGCTGCTGTACGAGCCCGGGGAGCAGCTTAACTCGTCCAGCTGGGATAGGGTGTAAGGTAGTCTGCATGTCTGATAGTCAAATACGTGTATACGTGTCCGATGAGATTGCACTGGGCTGGCATGATTACATTCTCGCGTCCACCAGGAAATTCCTCGCCGGATGGCTCCCTAGCTTTTCCTGACCAGCCGTGCCAGCTCTCGGCTTACTTCGCCGATATCCAGCGAGGTGGTAAATACCAGGCAGCGTCCGGCTGGACGGCGCACCTTCTCGATCCACTCCGGCGGGATCGCGCTGGCTCCGTGCATCGCACCCGAGAGGGCGCCTACTACTGCCGCAAGGGTGTCGGAGTCGCGTCCAAAATTGGCAGCCTGGATGACGCCTTCCATGAAATCGCCGGAGGTCAGCCGGAAAATCGCAAATGCTTCCGAGAGCGCCTCGGCGCTGGAGGCGCGATATTGCGTCCAAAGCTTATCGTGCAGGGGCATCCAGGCATTATGGATATCTCCGCCACTTTCATCAACAATGCACATTGCCCGCTCAAACCAGCGTCCCAGCCACGAGTTGTCGGGGATAAACTCGCGGGCAGCCGCAATAATCTGGATAACATCTGCGCCGCCCATTGCCGCCGCGATCCCTGCCGCAACCGCCTGCGCTCCCCAGACTCCGTCCCGGTAATGGCTCACACTGGCTTCGATCTCCGCCAGCCGGGCAGCTCTTCCTGGGTCGCCCGCACAAGCGATCCCTATCGGGGCAACGCGCATGGCGGCTCCGTCACTGTCATTATAAGAGTTGTCGCTGCCAGAAAGCGGCGGCAAAATGCCGCGCTGCAGGTTTGCCAGTGCGCCTTTTTCGCTTTCGCCTCCTTTAGAGCCCAGCTCCCCCTGGGAAAGAACCAATTCTCTCCAGCAATCCACCACCACTTCGCGGGTGAGCTCGCCTTGCGAGACGATCAGCTCATGAGCAACCAGCAAAGCAAATTCCGTGTCGTCAGTGCTCCACGAGCTGCTCGAGCGCAGGTCGCGAGTGATACCGTAGGCGAGATGGTTTTCGGGAGAGCGCGCCTGGTCGCCGAGCGAATCACCGATTGCTAATCCGATGAGAGAGCCAAAAGCCCGATCGTACAGGATATCCTCGTTCCACACCTCTTGACTGCCCTGGCTTATCAAAATTTTGCCTCCATCCTATCGCTCCCTGTCGCGATTTTATACCCAGGCCGTCTGCCCGCCATCGACGGGCATAGCCACTCCTGTGAGAAACCTGCTTTCGTCGGAAGCCAGGAACAAGGCTGCGTAAGCGATCTCGAGCGGGTCGGCTAAACGCTTGCCCGGCAATGCTTCAACAAAATCTTGCAGCTCCTGTGGGGTGCGTCCTCCATGGAGCATGGGTGTATCCGTCGGTCCGGGGCACAGGCAGTTCACCCGAATATTATCCGCCAGTAATTCACACGCCAGCGACTTCGTCAGCCCCGTGATGGCAAACTTGCTGCTCGCGTAGGCAGAGACGTTTGGGGCTGCGTCATGCCAGCCGACCGAGGAGGAAGTCAGAATGATGGAACCCCGCCGGACAGCCTGCATGTGCGGGATGACTTCTTTACACAGCAGGAAGGCGCTTTTAACATTTACCCGCATGACGCGGTCCCAGACCTGCTCGTCCAGGTCGACCAACCGGCCGCGCGTGTATACAGCCACCGTGGAGAGCAGGATATCCAGCTTTTCGTAGCGCGCTACCGCAGCCTCCACCAGGCGCTGGACCTGCTCCCGGATGGTTACATCTGCAGGGTTGAAATATGCATCTCCCCCACTCGCCTGGATTTCCTGGGCGGTCTGCTGCCCGGCAGTCTCATCGATGTCAGCCAGGACGATGCGCGCTCCCTCCTGGGCAAAAAGCAGGGCGCACGCACGCCCGATGCCCATACCTCCGCCTGCCACGAGCGCCACTTTCCCTTCCAGACGCATGGCTCAGCCCTCCTGGCCCGGATATTCAAACACTTCGCCAGGCTGCAAAGCCAGCGGCCTGGTCAGCGGCGGCTCGCCAGAACAACGGCTCTCCAGGATGGCGAAAAATTTCCGCAGGTCTTCCTGATTGTCGGCCTTCAAATAGTGGCATAGTATGGCAACTTCCAGCCCCAGCCAAATCGCCGCCAGGGCGCCTTCATCCCCATTCATCTCGTTGCCGTAATGGTCTTTCAATCCCAATTTCTCCAGGTATTCTTTCTCGATCTCGCAGGCGCACAGCAGACCGATATTGGGCCGGTAAAGCTCGCCGATCAGCTTCAAATCGCTAAAGATGGCAGTATCGCCTGAATGATAAATACGCACGCCGGGGTCCGCATATAAGATAAACCCCAACGGCGGGCCGCTCAAATACTGTCCATCCGGGGCCTTACGGAAGGAGGTGTGGTGGCATTCCACCGCACGCACGCGGATGCCGGACGGGTTCACCTGACCGCCCCAGGGTACCGTGCGGATCAGGTTTGGGTCGGCGCCTTGCTGGGAAAGAAAGACCTTCACTTCGGGACCGCAGACCACGGGGCAGCTGAATTTCTTGGAGATCGCCGCTGCATCTCCCAGGTGGTCGTAAGCCAGGTGGGTAACCAGCACCAGGTCTACGCGCGGCAGGTCGCCGGTCTTAACCGGGCTGGCGGGGTTTTCATCCAGGAAAGGGTCAATCAGGATGACCTGCCCCGCTGAGTTCGTGATTTCAAAAGCGGCAATTCCCAGGAAGCGGATGCGCGTGGTCATGGTTCCTCCAGGTTATGGCTCTTCAGGGATGTGGTGGAGCGGCTCCGCCCCAAAGGGAAGGATCAGTGCAGTACCGCCCAGGAAAGCGCCGCCCACAGAAGGCACGCGCACCGCAGGGTGAATGACCAGCACCATACCCGGCTCGAGCAAAGTATGGTCCTCGCTTTCGATGCGCGGCGGCTCGGGCAGATCGATCCCGATGCCATGGCCCATATCCACTTCCAGGTACTTGCCCAGTCCGTAGCGGTCCAGCTCGGTGAGCATGGCTTCCGCCAACCCGGCGCAAGTATTACCGGGCCGGGCCGCTACCAGCCCTGCCTGGTAAGCCTGGTAGGCTGCCCGGTAAATCTCACGCTGTTCTGGGGCAGGCTCGCCGACATAAAAAACCCGCGCCGCCTGGGCGGTATAACCCGATTTCTGCACGGCGACCTCCAGGATCACATTGTCGCCTGCCTCTATGATCCTGTCTTGGGGGGGACCTATCGGCTCGTGCATGCCCTTGGAGCTGATTGCGACCAGGTGCATCTCGGCTCCCCGGCTGCGCATGGCAGCCTCGGCGGCAGCTACCACCTCGAAATCGCTGAGCCCAGGGGCCAGCACCTGGCGGGCAGCTTCCGCCCCAACATCAGCCAACTGCGCCGCAGCGCGCAGCAGCCCAAACTCCGCCTGGCTCTTGATCCTGCGCGCCTGGAGGAGCAGCTGCCTGGCGTCCGACAAGGCTGCATCCGGAAGAGCGCTCTGCAGGATGCTGTATAAGGTGTAGGGCAGCTCGTTGATTACGTTGTCGCCGGTTGCCAGCCCGATCCGTCCTTGCGCCAGCCCTCGCGCCTGGATCACGCCGGCTGCTTCGTACACCATTTGGGCGGGGCTGCCGCTGGCGCTGATATCGTCAATCCAGCTCTCCCGGCGGGCGCGTGCCAGGTCAAAGGGGAAGCGGATCCTGAGCGCCGGCGGTCCCTGGCGCGGTAGGACCACCACTGCCTGGTTGGCTACAAAATTCGGATGGTATCCTGAAACGTAGCGCACCAGACCGCGCTTCCAGCTGTATACCAGCAGTGCATCCAGCCCCTCCACTTCCATAGCCGCTTGCAGGATGGCTGCCCTCTGGCGGTATTCATCGTGTGTGATCTTGGTCATTCGTTACCTAAACCAGCTGTAATTTTTCGGTTTTTTCCATGGTGTTCCCAGGGGTGGAAGTCACGCTTGAACCCCCAAACCCAGTAAATTCGCCGGGGTTGCGCCTGCCATCCGGTGCAGCTCTTGGATTGTAAAGCCCAGCGCTGAAAGCTCCGCCAGGTAGGCGCGCAATCCCTGGACAGGAGGCGGGTTACCTGCCTGACCAAAATCGGTGGATAAAACCGTTGAAGATAAGCCCACCGTGCGGATCGCGCCGGCGATCTCCTCCACGCTCACCGTCGAGTTCAACAGAGGGGTCGTATCCACGTAGCAGCGCTCGAAAAAGGCGCCCTCGCCTGCCAGGGTCTCCTGCATCGCGAGCGGCATGCGGATAAAGGCTGCCTCGGGGTGAGTGACCAGAAACTTATGCAGGCCGTGCTGCCGAGCAGCGCCTGCCAGGAGCGCCGATTCCTTCGGGGAGACGTGCCCGCTCCCCAGGACGGCATCTGCCTGCCGCACCAGGTCGATGATCTCGTGCACTTCCGGGAGCAAGTCGCCATTTTCCGTCAATAGTGTGATCCCACCCTGCCTGCCTTCCTGGCGTAATACGTGTGCGGCGCTCCGCGTAGGCATCCAGATTTCCTTCGCTCCCAGACCCAGGGCTGTCTCCACTGCGGCAAGGTTTAGCCCGCCAACCGATTCGTTCAGCACCAACCCACCGAATACATGCACTCCTCCAATGACCTTTTCAGCGATCGAAGCCCGGTCTGCGGTGAGGGTAGCATGAGACTTGAGCAAGATCGCCCGCATTCCAGCCTGCTGTGCCTGGCGAGCGATCTCGATATCGTCGGCATAGCGCGGCTGAAGGTCCGGGGCGCTGTGGATGTGCAGGTCGATCAATCCGGTCAGGTCAAAATCGCTTTCGGTCATCCCAGGTCGACTACCTGTCCCAGCGCTGCCGATTGGTAGGCGGCCTCTACCGCTCTTAACGTTTTTATATTATCACTGGCAGCCGTCTCAGGGGTCTTGCCATCCCGCAGGCACTCATAAAAATGGCGCTGTGCGGCGGTATAGCTGGCTTGATAGGCTTCCTGCGGAGTCTCGAGATAGGCAGGGCGTTCCCACGATTCGCTGCGGGTGAAAACGCGCAGAAGCTTCTGGGGCTCGGGCAATAGCTCAATCAAGCCATCGTCGCCCTCCAGGACGAACTCCTCGAGGTGCTTGGTGTACCGCTGCTCTGTCGTCTGGTCTCCGACGCTGCCCCAGCTGATGTCTAATAAAGCCGTTGCCTCTGCAAGCTCCAGGAGCATAACTGCTCGATCCTCACCCCGGAAATCAGGGCTGGAGCAATCCATGCGGGCATAAATACGGCGGATATCGCCGAGCAGGAACCGGGTAACATCCACCAGGTGAGTGCCCCATTCGAAAACGATCAGCTGCTCCATCTCGCTGGTATAACCTTGTTTAATCGCCAGCGGGGGCGGGCTGCCCGCTAAGGTGGGAAAGGTCATGTTGCGGTGGCTGATAAAGCGCATGAAGCGCGGCCGCCCGATAATCCCGCGCTGCAGCAAGCGTTTCACCTCCTGGTACCAACCCCGCCAACGCCAGTTCTCATTAACCGAAAAGAGCACACCCGCTTCTTCACACGCTCTTTGCATGGCGTAAGTTTCTTCCAGGGTCAGGGCGACCGGTTTCTGGCAAAGCACGTGCAGACCGTGCGCGGCAGCAGCTTCCACCTGCTCGCGATGCGCTTGCGGCGCTGTGGCGATATCTACCATATCGAGCTGCTCGCTGTCCAACAATTCCCGATAATCGCCATACACGTGCTCCTGGGAGATGCCAAATTCAGCTGCACGCGCCCTGGCTTTTTCCACCGTGCGGTTGTAGAGGGCGACGATCTCCACTCCCTCGATCTGCGACCAGGCACGCAGCTGGAAGACCGACACGCGACCACAGCCCAGCAGGGCTGCCCGAAATTGCTTCATGGAATGCACTCTCCCACTTCCACTCTCCGCGCCTCAGGTAGAGATCAAATCAAAATAGGCAACCTGCGGCGCAGGAGCACCCAGCTCCTGGCCGCGTTTTCCAGGGGAACAGCCACCCACCGCCAGGCGAAAGCTGCCCGGTTCCAGCTTATGCTCTCCGTTCCCATCTACGAACATCAGTGCTTCAGGCGGCAGCGTAAATTTTAGGGTCTTACTCCAACCAGCCTTAACTTTCACGCGCCGGAACCCGACCAGCTTATGCAATGGCACCGCTGCGGAGGCCTCCAGGTCGCTCAGATAAACCTGAACGACTTCTTCAGCATCCATGTCCCCGCTGTTCTTCAGCCTCACGCTGAAAGAAAGCGGCTCTCCTGCTGTAAGGCGCTTTTTACCCAGTCTCAGAGATTCGTACTCAAAGCGGGTGTAGCTTAAACCGAAACCGAACGGAAAGAGCGGCTCAGCCGTGCTGTAGCGATAGGTGCGCCCATCCATGCTGTAATCGTCGAACGGTGGGAGCTGCTCGATAGATCGAGGAAAGGTGACCGGCAGTTTACCAGAGGGAGAGACATCCCCAAACAGGACATCCGCCAGCGCCTGCCCTCCCGCCTGACCCGGATACCAGACGAAAACTATCGCACTCAGCATGTCTTCGAGCTCTCCCAGCGCAATTGGGCTTCCGCCGCACAGCACCAGGACTACCTTCGCCCCGCTGTTTACCAGCTTTTTAACGAACTCCACCTGCGCAGCCGGCAGGCTGATGTCGGCGCGATCGCCCTGCTCGGCAGACAATATCGCATCGCCTTCCTCCCCTTCGAGAAGCGAGGAGTAGCCCATGCAGGCAATCGTCACGTCCGCAGCCGCCGCTTTTGGGACGACCCATTCCAAAGGGTTGAGGGGGGCTTGCTGCAGAGCGACACCCATCTGGTAGCTGGTGCGTACGCCTTCGGGCGCACGACCAACGATCCCTTCCACGAGCGTGGATAGCGAATCATTGTAGCCATGATAGTTTCCGAGCAGAGCTTCGATGCTGGCAGCATTGGGTCCAGTAATAAATATCCGGTGCAAATCCGGGCGGAGGGGCAAGATATTGTCCTTATTCTTGAGCAGGACAATGGACTTGACCGCCGCTTCGCGCGCCAGCCGCGTATGTTTTGCGCTGCAAATGACGCTCTGGGGAATAGATGTGAAGGGCACGCTTCCTGGCGGGTCGAACATGCCCAGCTTGAAGCGGGTCAGCATCGTGCGCGCCAGCGAGCGGTCGATATCGGCTTCACTGATCAGGCCGCGTTCGACAGCTTCGCCCAGCTGATCGTAGGTGCCTCCGCAGCTCAAATCACAACCGGCTTTGAGGGCCATGCTCGCCGCTTCAACTTCATCGGCAGCGACTTTATGGTGGGCGTAGATGTCAGTCAGCGCCCAGCAATCCGAGACCACATGCCCGGCGAACTCCCAATTCCCGCGCAGCGTCTCCACCAACAAGAACTGGCTGGCGCACGCCGCTTCACCGTTGACGCGATTGTATGCGCCCATCACTGCTTCTACATGCCCGTCCTGCACCAGCCGCTTGAAGGCGGGGAGATAGGTGTCATTCAGGTCGCGCGGCGAAACGTGCACATCGATTACGTGGCGATCCTTTTCAGGACCGCTGTGTACAGCGAAGTGCTTGGCGCAGGCAGCAGTCTTGAGATATTTCGGATCATCGCCTTGCATTCCCGCTACAAAAGCCACACCCAATTCGCCGGTGAGATACGGGTCTTCCCCGTAGGTCTCCTGGCCGCGTCCCCAGCGTGGGTCACGAAAAATGTTGATATTAGGCGACCAGAAGGTCAGCCCCTGCATCTGGGCTGTGAACCCGTGGCGCTGCAAGGCAGCCTGATACTTGGCGCGCCCCTCGTCGCTGATGGCGGTCGCCACACGCCGGATCAGACTCGACATCCCAGGTGGCTGCCAATCCGATCGCTTGCGGGAATACGGTCGTCCGGCCGTTGCCAGTCACGCCGTGCAGGCCTTCGCTCCAGAAATTGTAAGCCGGGATGCCCAGGCGCGGGATGGCTTTGCACTCATGCAGCATCTGGCTGATTTTTTCATCCAGCGCAAGGCGGCTGATGAGGTCGCCAACCCGTTCCTCAAACGGGAGGGAAGTGTCCAGATACGCAGGGGATGTTCCGGCAGCCATTATTCTCCTGACGGAATCTCAACAATGATCGGGCGGAAACTGGCGGCGGTGGCGTGCGCCATAGCGCACCGATTCATCTAAAAATGCCTCAATATTTTCATATGGGTGCCTGAGACAATTCCGTTCCCTGCAGCGATGCACATGCCCCCCTCGGGGCGATCGTAGGTATCGATCAGGTAGCGTACTTCAGCGCGGACCTCAACCGGGCTCGCTTCCTGCAGTACGTGTTGAACGTCAAACCCGGCGAGAAAGGTCAGCCGGTCGCCAAACTCACCTGCGACAGCGGCTTCGTCCATGGTCCCCTTCTGCACGGGGTGAAAAACGTTAACGCCCACATCAGCAAGGTCGCCCAGGATGGCCGTATTATTGCCGCATGAATGCAGCCACCAATGGATACCGCTTCGCTGCAGGATATTTCCGATCCGTTGGTAGTAAGGCTTGAGGAATTCGCGGAAGGTTTTTGGATTCATGAACAGCTGGTGCTGGTGCCCGAGGTCGTCGCTCGTCAAGAATCCATCGGGCTGGAGTTCGCGGATGGCGCGCTGCAGAGTACGCCGTGTACATTTCGCAAAGAGCATTATACAAGCGGTGAACCTGTTCCGGGTGAATGTAATAATCCATGAGCAGGTTTTGCATGCCGCGAATTTCCCAGGGGCGCTCGAAGAATAATCGCCAGAAGGCAAACAGGAGGTAGCGGTTCTCGCGGTGCGCCTGTTCGGCGATTGCTTTCAGTCCTTCGAACCGCGGATCGGTTTCGGCGTTTGGCAGATGAGCAATTAAATCGTCCAGCTTGCTCCAGTCGTCCATCACGCAGTGAGAGTCGTACGCTCCGCCCGTCTCTATCTGCCAGGGCAAACCCCACTCGGCATAATTGGAGTGGGTGATCCAGGCGAAAGCCGCATCTTCGGGGTAGCATTCCAATGCCTTGAGCCGCTCACCGTACTGCTCTTGCAGCCCATCGCCCCACCAGTGCGCTCTCACCAGGGGAACACGGATTGGATTGCGCCGCTCAACGGCCTTGATCACTTCTTCGCGGGGGAGAGGAGAAAAAATATCGTGCATGGCTCACTATACACCCTTACGACCAAGCTGACCGGCGGCTGTCACCACCACCTCAAAATGTATAGTTGACTCGCACAAAAAACCTGCTATAATACATTTAAACGTTTATATAAACGTTTAAGATATTATAACATGATACGGATTTGAGAGAAATGGCAAACGCCATGAAATCGACTATCCAGGATGTCGCCAAACAGGCGGGAGTTTCAGTTGCGACAGTATCTCATGTCATCAATAACACCCATTATGTAAGTCCTGAGCTGAAGCAGCGGGTTAATGACGCCATAGAAGCCTTAAGTTATCGTCCCAACAAATTGGCCCGCGCGCTGAACCGCAGAGATGTCCCCCTTCTCGCATTAATCGTTCCGGATATCAGCAATCCCTACTGGTCGTCATTCGCGCGATCGGTCCAGGATGTTACCGATCAGCACGACTATTCGGTCATCGTTTGCAGCAGTGACGGTTTATATGATCGTGAAATCCGCTTTCTTCGTTCGTTATCCGGTTGGATCAGCGGCTTGATCCTGCACCCGTACCATGTCACTTCAGACGACGTAAATCAATTGATTGGAAATTCTATTCCTGTCGTGATCCTGGGGGATTTCACCTCTCCCGAATCCCAACCGGTGAATTGGGACCGGGTCGCTTCGAATAATTACGAGAGCGCACAGTTAGCCGTGGAGCATCTCATTGGGCTGGGACACAGGAATATCGCTTTTATCCAGGGACCGGAAGGCACCCCCACCAGCCTCCGGAGGCTGGACGGCTTCCGGAGAGCGCTCGAAAAGACTGGCCTCCAGGTAAATGACGATTGGCTCATGCCCGGTGAATATACCCGTCAGAGCGGTTACCTGGCGATGAAGGTACTGTTGAACAGGTCCATCCCACCCACCTCCGTCTTCTGCGCCAACGATCTGACCGCCCTGGGTGCCCTGGAAGCCGCGAAACAGCTTGGCTATTACGTTCCAAAGGATTTATCGATAGTTGGTTTTGACGACATCGACGAAGCAGCCCTGGCTTCGCCCCCGCTTACAACGATCCGTCTTTCTCCACGCTATGTCGGAAATGTTGCCGCCGAAACCCTTATCGAACGATTAAAAGGCAGGCAGGAACCTGCCCAGGTTTCGATCGAAGGGTCGCTGGTCATCCGCCAATCAACGGCTGGACCCAGGAGCTCGCCGGAAATCAAATCAGCAAGTACGTTACTGGACCGAGAGCTAATTACCAACCCAGAATGACCCATATAATCCGTCTCTGAATATTGCCGGGATGCGAATATCGCCAGAGCGCTTATTGGAAATGTCAATGCAAGGGAATTATCATCACAGCTTGGATGTGATGGAGGGAGGTGTGACTGCGGAGGAGGCTTAAAAATAACTTATCGAACGCTGCTGCCTGTTCAGGCAGTTCCACACTGGGGCACTCAGCATGTGGATTGTGAAACTCGCAAGGAAAGTCGCATTCTTTGCGAGTCTGAGAAAAGGTTAACGCTTTTGCTATCTGAGAAAAGGAGAAATCCGCAATGAAATATAACCGCTTACTCTTAGTGGCTGCCAGCATTTTAATGGTGTCAGCCTTATTAGCCGGCTGCGCCGGCCCGGCTACGCCAAGCGCCTCAACAGCCTGCGGCAACTGAGGCTCCGCAAGTGACCGAGGCACCACCAGCCGCCGAGCAGCCCACTGAGGCTCCTGCAGCAAGCGCAGCCCCGGTCGTGGTCCAATATTGGAGCAACGGATGGTTCCCTGCCGCCATCGACGGTCGCAAAGCGATGGTGGATAAGTTCAACGAGGAATATAAGGGGAAAATCCAGGTCGACTACATCCAGGGAAACTGGGATGACGGCGAACAATACATGCAGAACGGCATCGCCGCAAGTGGGGGGATTGCCTGTGTCGTGGAATGGTACGTCGACGGCGCGTTGGACTGGTACCGCAAGGAGTACGTCAACGATCTGCGTCCCTATATTACCCCGGAGATCCAGGGCTTGATGGACGATGCCTCAATGGAAAGCCCGGACTGCAGACGATGGCGCGGTGGTGATGAACGGGACAGTGCTTGGTGCACCCATGTTGACCCTGCTGTACAACCCCGAGTATTTGAAAGCGGCCGGGATTGAGCCAGCTACTGCCGATAATCCGTGGACCTGGGACCAGCTGTATGAGAATGCCAAGAAGCTGACCGTGGATAAGAACGGCAAGCACCTGGGCGAAGATGGCTTCGATAAGGACAACGTGGCCCATTGGGGATTGGTTGAACGGCTGGACAACGAAAAAGTCTGGGAATATGGGCTGTATTTTCGCTCAGAACCGCATGGGTCAGCCAGTCATCCGCCAGGAAAACGGCAAATGGGGCTGGTTCCTGGACGATAAAGGAGCCGCAGATTATGAGAAATTCCTGACCCCAATTGCTTCTGGCATTACTCCTGAAGCTGCCAGTGGACTGAGCGGAGACACCCAGGAACAGATGCTCGCAGATGGTAAGGCGGCAATCATCATGCGCGAAACGTTTGCTATTCCAACCATCCACACAAATTACCCGAACTTCAAGTTCGATATTATGCCCATCCCCGCTGATAAGGGCGAGAATTGGTTTTACCAGGCTGGCGGCGAAGGCATGGTCATGACGAAGACCTGCGAAAATCCGAAAGAGGCGGCCGAGTTTATGTTTTGGGTAATGAAGCCAGAGAACAACGCCACTTACGCCTACGGGAACAGTATGACCCCGGCAAACTCCAAAGCCCTGGACTATGAACCCTTCAAGAGCGATCCCACCTGGGATATCATCCAGAACTATATGGCCAATGGGAAGTCCTTCGTCTCGCCATTCAACGTCAACCTACCCGAATTTCGCGACACCATTGCGTCTCCGACGCTGATGGATGTTGCTTCCGGGAAGATAACCTTTGCCGAAGCGAACAAGCTGCTCAGCGAACAGGCAGACAGATTTACTCAATACGTTAATCCGACTTTAATGTGCTTCATCGGTTGCCTGCTGTCGATCTCACTAATCGCAGCAGGCAACCAATCTCATGAGGATGAATTATGCGCATACCCGTGGAATTTAATCGTCTGAAAAAACAGTCCTTCCCGTATGTGCTACTAATACCTGCGATCATTTTCCTTTTGATGTTTTCCCTCTATCCCTTCTTAAGCGGGATCGGGTATTCGTTTACCAGCATCGGCTGGATCAAGGATAAGGCCAAGTTGGTCGGGCTGGCGAATTATCAGTCTGCTCCTGACCGGAAACGTTGGGATTGCCCAGTTCTTCAAGCTGGCTCTCGTCCAGAGTTTCGAATGGACCGCGATTGGTGATTACCGGGCAATTTATCGTTGCAATGGGAGTAGCCCTGGTCCTGAACGAAAAATTTCCCGGCCGGTTCTTCTTCCGCACCGCGGTCCTCGTACCGATCGCCATGCCGACGGTGATCCTGGCGCTCACCTGGCAGTGGATGTACGACCCGTTCTACGGCCTGATCAACCATTACCTGATCCAATTCGGGATCATCCATACAGCTCGTGATCTGGGTCGGTCAACCAAACTCGAGCATCTGGCCGTTGATCGTCGTCGCTATCTGGCGTGGCTTCCCTTTCATGGCGCTGATGCTGCTCTCCGGTTTGCAGGCTATCCCGACCGAGTATTACGAGGCCGCCAAGGTCGATGGGGCCAAGCGCTGTCGCAGCGCTTCCGGCATGTCACCCTGCCCCAGATGCGCACGACCATCGCGATTACCCTGATCCTGAACATCATTTGGTGGTGGAACCACTTCGACATCATCATGATCGTCGGTTCCGGGGGAACGCAGTTTGGCATATGGAGCTGCCACCCTGCCCATCGCTGGCCTGGTTCGAAGCCTTTCGCTGGAGCCACCTGGCGACGGGGCGCGGCGATCTCGGTCATGTCGATGCTGCTGTCTCGGCGGACTCATACTCTGGAATGCCCGCCGCGAACTGCGGGCGTTAGCAAATGAATGAGGATAATATGGCTACCTTGAGCCCGACCCCAGTCAAAACCAGACGGTAAACAGACAGGCACGCTCCGGGCAAACCCTCCGCTATTGGCACAAGGTGATGCGCTTATTCATCTTATATTCATTGTCCACCCTGGTGGCGCTGGTATGCCTGATCCCGATTCTCTGGATGATCAAAACCTCCTTTGAAACCGCCCAATTCATGCGCAGCTCTCAAATCCAATTCTGGCCGATCAAGCCCACCCTGGCCAATTACCGCAACGTGCTCAACAATCCGAACGCCCAAATCGGGCGCTCGACGCTGAACAGCATCATCGTGGCTACCTGGCAACCCTTGCTGAATCTTGCCATCACCGCCACTGCCGGCTACTGCCATGTCGCGCTTCAAGTTCCGCGGGAAAGTTCATCTTTGGCATGTACCTGCTGCTGTTCTATATGATCCCGCGCACGCTGATGTTGATCGGTATGTTTGTGATGCTGGCCTCGCTGCATCTGCTCAACAACTGGTTCGGATTGATCCTGGTATATGCCACGGGGGGGATTCCCCTGGCGATCTGGTGGCTGAAGGGCTATTTCGATTCGATCCCGGTCGAAATCGAAGAAGAAGCGATGGTCGATGGCTGCAGCCGTATAGGGGCTCTATGGAGGGTGATCATGCCCCTGGCCCTACCGGGCGTCGCTGCGGTGGGCATCTTCCTGTTCGTCGAATCCTGGAACGAATTCATGATGGCGCTGACGATCATCCAGAACGAGAAGCTACAGCTCCTGCCGGTGCAGATTGTTAATTTTATGGGCTTTCAGCGGATCGAATGGGGGCCGGTGATGGCATTCAGCGTCCTGGTGGCCATTCCAGCCATCATCCTGTTTGCCATCGCCCAGCGTGGGTATGTCAGCGGTCTGATGTCGGGCTTTACCAAATAACTGGTGATTGGCCGAAAGTATTTTTACAGCTAACTACTCGATCCGGTTCGGCCAATCCCTAAGTGCACACTTTCGACTAATTTAGGAGAGGGAGCAATTATGCCTTTGGAACTGATCGTACGCTCGCCGAAGGTGATCGATTTTGTTGAATATGAGGACCGAGAGCCACTTGGAGATGAAATCCTGGTCCAAACCCTGATCAGCGGCATCAAACATGGCACCGAGCTCAATATGTATCGAGGGACGCTGCCCTTTGCCAATGAGCTGTGGGATCCGGATCTGCGTCTGTTCCGCACTCCGCAGGCGAAGGAAGATGATCGCGCCGTTTTATCCCCACACCCTGGGCTCGTGGGCTGCAGGAGTAGTCTTGAGTGTCGGACCGGATGTCCGCATTTTCAAACCCGGGGATCTGGTCCATGGCGAATGGAAGCACCGCCAAACTTTCATCAAACCAGAGAAAGCATTTTATCCAATCCCGGCGCAGGTCGACGGGGAAACGATGGTGTTTACCGACCCTGCTCGCTTTGCACTGGCTGCCATCCACGACGCCGAAATCAAGCTGGGAGACCGGGTGGCTATTTTTGGGCTGGGAGCGATCGGCATGCTGGCCATCCAAATGGCTCGCCTGGACGGAGCAACCCAGGTCATTGCAGTTGATCCGATCCCCGAGCGTTTGAAGCTGGCAAATAAGCTGGGCGCTGACCTGACGATCAACCCTCAGGACGGGGATGCCGGCGATCGCGATCAAAGGAGCCACCGGCGGCAGGGGGGTGGATGTCGCTGTAGAGATTTCGGGGGTGTATGCCTCATTACAGCAGGCCATCCGCTCCGTCCACAAAGAAGGTCTGGTGGTGACTGCCAGCTACTACGGGGACCGCACCACTCCTGTGGACCTATCCAGAGAATGGCACCACAACCGCCTGACCCTGCGCTCCAGCATGCCGGTATGGGACTGCTCTCACCGCAAGCAGCCGATGTGGGACCTCGTCCGCCTGGAGCGGACCGCGGTCTCTCTACTGGAACAGCAAAAGCTGAAAGTTAAACCCCTGATCGGCGCCCGGATTCCTTTCGAATGCGCGGCTGATGCGTACACCTTGATCGACGAATCGCCGGGCGAAAAAATCAAAATCATCCTGACTTACCAATCCTGAGGAGGCTCCATGAAAGCTTTACGAACCGCAATCATCGGTTGCGGCCATTTTGCCCGTAAGCATGCAGCTCGCCTTGCCGCCCTGGAGGAGGTATCCCTGGTCGGTTTCTGCGATCCGGTCCTCGAGAGCGCACACGCCTTCAACCAGGAATACGCCCTGGGTCAGGGTCAGGTCTTTCCCGATTACGAGCAATTATTCGACAGATCTGGAATTGGACCTGGCATACATTTGCCTTCCCCCCTTCGCCCACGCGAACGAGGTGGAGCTGGCCTGCCAGTATGGGGTCAATCTTCTCATCGAAAAACCAATCGCACTGGAGATGGATCTTGCCCGATCAATGGAGAGACAGGTCAGGGATAGCGGTATCAAATGCCAGGTTGGGTTCCAGTTTCGGTTTGGTAAGGCCGCCTTGTGGTTGAAGCGCTATCTGCAGCAGCCCCAGGTGCAAGCGCGAGGGTTCATGAGCGGTCGATACGCGTGCAATTCACTGCACAGCTGGTGGTGGCGGGACAAGACCAAAAGCGGAGGGCAGCTGGTAGAACAGGTCATCCACATCCTCGACCTGACCCGCTATTTCCTGGGCGAGCCGGTCAAAGTATTTTCCATGCAGGAAAATCTGTTTCACCGGGAGAACGAGGAGTATACCGTCGAAGATGCCAGCGCAACTGTGATCCGTTTTGCCTCCGGCAGCCTGGCGACGATTTCAGCAACGAATGGGGCCATCCCTAACCGGTGGGATTATGATTGGCGGTTTTTTACAGATGGCCTGACCGCAGATTTTTCAGATGCGAACCACGCGGTCTTCCACAATACTGCAGTCCCTGATCTTCAAGACACAACCATCGATGCAGAGGACGATCTCTACCTGGCTGAAACGTTGGATCTGATAGCCGCAATCCGGGAAAACCGTGATCCCGCCGTGCCAATCGAGGAAGGGGTCCGGTCGCTCAGCCTCGCCCTGGCGGCCTCTCAAGCAGCCGAGCAAGATGCTCCAGTCTCTTTAGAGCCACCTGTCGATATCCTCTCGAGTCAGGAGCTTGGGTGATGCCTGTGGCATCTTCGCGCATGGAGCTCGACCTATCCGGAGCCTGGCAGCTTGCCTTTGATCCCGCCGAAGTCGGGCACAGCAGCGGCTGGGCAAACGGTAATTGGCCAGAATCCCGTTCAGAACAGGTCCAGGTGCCGGCCCTCTGGAATGTTTCATTTCCAGATGCGGAAGGGGTCGGGTTCTATCGCAAAGTCTTCGATCTTCCCCCGGGCTGGGAAGGTAAGGCAGTTCTGCTCCACTTCGAGGGGGTCAGCTACCGCGCCGACGTGTGGCTCAATGGGCGCCTGGCTGGTTCCCACATGGGCGGGTATACGCCTTTTACCCTGGATGTCACCCAATCGATCTCAAGCCGCTCTCCCAACGAGCTGATCGTCCGCGTTGCAGCCTTATCGCGGACAAAGGAAGTCGACGGGATGGTTTTAAAAACCTCGCCGGCGTCTAAACAAGGCTGGTATTACGTATTCGGTGGGTTGTGGGGTAAGGTTTTTCTGGAAGCAGTACCCTTAATCTCTTGCGAATCGGTTGCCATCGACCCCGACCTGCAGCAGGCGACCATCCAGGTCGAGGTGGCGTTCAACAATCGCCATACGCATCACTGCCGGGCCGGACTGCGCCTTCAAATCCTTGCTCCGGATAACGAGATCGTCGCCGACCAATCCTCAGATGCCTGGCTCTATCCCGGCATGAACCGGTTCGCCTATGAATTGAAGGTACCCGAGCCTTATCCCTGGGACTGCGATCACCCGTATCTCTACCAGCTGATTACAGAAATTGCTGGGGAGGAAGGCGAGCAGGATTCTACGAGCACGTCCTTCGGAATGCGCGACTTCACGGTCCAGGATGGTCAATTCATCTTGAACGGGTCGCCTATCTTCCTGCAAGGAATACTCGTACAGCCCAATTACCCGGTCAACCTGATTACTCCCCCGGACCCGGAAATGATGGCCCGTGAGATTTCCCTGGCGAAGGAAGCGGGATTTAACATCATCCGCATCCACCTGCGACCAGCTCCGCCGGGTTACCTGGAGCTGACCGATCGCATGGGAATCCTGGTATACGCCGAGACCAGCCTGGGTTGGATCCGTGACAGCCCGCGTCTGCTGGAACATGGGCGGCGTGAGATCCAGGAGATGATCGCCAGGGATCGCAACCATCCATCGATCGTTTTTTGGGGGATTTACAACGAGAACCCGTCTGTCGCTGCGGTGAGCAGCGCGGCCCTGGTGCGCTTTACCCGCTCGCTGGATCCTACCCGGGTCGTGGTGGATAATTCGGGTGGGACGATGGCGATCGATCAAGATTTCGGTTGGGGGGACCGGGCGACGGTAGTGCCTAACCGGGAAACCGAGCGTCAAGAAATTCAAGATATCCATCTTTACCTGGGGTGTCTGGTGCCAGAGCCGGTCTACGCCTGGGAGCGCACTTTGGGCGCGAATAACTCCTCGCACGATCTGTTAGAGCTGGGCTTCGGCAAACCGGACGTGTTGGCCGAGTTTGACCGGGGGATCCAATCCTACCAGGGGAAGATATTCGTCTCCGAGCTCGGCTGCGGCGGGATGTCCGATCTGGAAGATACCGTGGCACAGTTCCAGGGTAAGGAACACCTGCTGGATTCCCGTGAGCTCAGGGCCTTCCGCGACAGCCTGCAAGAAGGGTTCGCCAGGCGGCGACTGGGTCGAATCTTCGCATCGGTGAAAGACCTGGCTGAAGCCGCCCAGGAATTACAGGCCGCAGGGAATACCCGCCACATCGAAGCGGTGTTAGCGAATCCGCGTATCTCGGGGTATATCCTCACTCAATTAAACGATGTCGCCTGGGAATTCCATGCTGGGATAGTCGATCTCTGGCGCCGCCCAAAGCTCGCCTATGAAGCGGTAAAGAGGCTCAACCAGCCTCACGTCCTTATCCTTAACATCTCTCGAACGGTTGCTCCCCCGGAGGGCAATTTCACAACCAGTCTGGTGCTCATCAACCGGGCGCCATTTTCCAAACCGGCGCAGGTAGCTGTTAATCTGCTCAACCCGGATGGCGAAGAAGCTGTCCTTTTCGAGCAGAGCGCACCCATGGAGGCGGGAATCCATCCAATCGGGACAATTCCGCTCGCTTCCATCTCGCTCCCTGGAAAATACCGGCTGACGGCGTCCATACGTCAATGATCAGGGCAGCAACAGCCAGACCGCGAAGGACTTCTGGGTGCTTCCAGCAGTGGATTGGACTTCCCTGGAGGAAGGCATACTGGGAGTGGGTAAGTGTCCTCCCTGGGCAGCGAGACTCGAGGACCTGAGTGCTGCAGCCGATCCGGAAAAGCTGTTCCTTATCGCAGAGCCCAGTTCTTTATCCCAGGCGGAGTGGGACAAGGTAATTACAGAAGTTTCGACAGGCAGGACCGCAATCCTGGGACCCCTGCAACCTCAAGGATGAAGCCGCACTGGCGGTGCTGGCTGGGCAGGGGATAGCTGTCCGCCTCCATTTCGGGTACGGCAACTGGATGGGCTGCTACCATTGGATCCCACCCAGCCCGGTGTTCTCCGGCTTGCCGGCAACCGGCATGGCTGGAGAAGCCTACGTGGATGTACTGCCCCGCTATGTCATGTCCGAGCTGGGAGGTGAAGTTCTGGCCGGGTCTTTGCGCAACACCCAAACCCGGCAAGAGCCGCCAGCCATGATCTGGTACAGCGATATTGAGAAGATACCCCTTGGCAAAGGCCAGCTCATTTTTTGCCAGTACCAAGTCTTTGATACCCTCGCTCAGAATCCCCTGGCAGACCGCCTGGCCTTTAATCTGATTTCAGAGATGCAGGTCGCGTTGAAAGAGGGGACAATTTGAAGAAGCTCTACGAGCCGACCTGGAATTCTCTAAAGACCCACCAGACTCCGCGCTGGCTGCAAGACGCTAAGTTTGGGATTTACACCCACTGGGGGGTGTACAGCGTCCCTGCGAGCCGCCATACCATGAACTTGCCTCGCTATAAAAACGTAACCTGGTATCCCTACTATATGTACCGGGAAGGCAATCCGCTGTACGAATACCATGTCAAGACATTCGGCCCTCCCTCGAAGTTTGGATATAAAGATTTTATTCCCTCCTTCACGGCAGAGAAGTTCGACCCGGACGAGTGGGCAGAGCTGTTCAAGAAAGCCGGCGCTTTATTTGCAGGGCCGGTTGGTGAGCATCACGACGGTTTTTGCATGTGGGACACTGAATATACCGCATGGAGCGCTGCCCGGATGGGACCGAAGAGGGATGTGGTCGGGCTGCTGGAGAAAGCCATCCGCAAGCAGGGGATGCGTTTTCTCATTGCCCTCCACCACGCCGAAAACTGGTGGTTCTTTCCCCATTGGGAGAAAGAATACGACACCTCCGATCCACGCTACGCCGGGTTGTACGGCGAGCCGCACAATCTGGATTACCAGCCGGATTTAACCCGGCGAGGCGTAGAAGGCTGGGAGGAGCAAGACAAGCCCAGCCGGGATTTTCTGGAAAGATGGAAAGCGAAGGCGATCGAAGCCATCGACAAATACCAGCCGGACCTGCTGTGGCTCGATAACGGGCTCAAGCTCGTGCAGGAAAAATATAAAAAAGAGATCGTTGCTTACTATTACAACAAGGGTGAGGAATGGGGGAAAGAAGTCGCCCTGACTTATAAGTGGAACGATCTGGTCCCGGGCTGTGGTTTAGTCGATCTGGAGCTGGGCCGCTTCGACAGGCTTACCTACCAGGATTGGATAACGGACACGACGGTTGACGATGAGCATGGCTGGGGATACCTGCAAGACGTCAAATATAAATCACTGAACACGCTCGTGCATTACTTGATTGATAACGTGAGCAAAAATGGCTACCTGCTGCTCAATGTCGGACCCAAGCCAGACGGAGAAATCCCGGAAGAATCGAAAGAACTGCTTCTCGGAATAGGGAAATGGTTAGAAGTCAATGGGGAAGCGATTTATGGCACTACCCCGTGGATGACCTATGGAAGCGGTCCAACTCAGATGGAAAAATCGGGCTATTTTATCGAGGATAAAGAAGTCCAGTACACTGCTAAAGATATCCGTTTCACCGTTAAGGATGATGTACTGTATGCGATCTGCCTGGGTTGGCCCGCAGAGCCGGTCGTGATCGAAGAAATGAAAACCTTATATCCTGGGGAAATCCGCTCAGTGCATATGCTTGGATTCGCAGGTGAGCTCGAGTGGTCAATCACCGGCGCAGGGTTGGTAGTAAAGCCTCCCCTGCAACGACCTTGCGATTGCGCCTATGTCTTCAAGATCGTAAGAGGTTATCCGTATGAAGGCGAAACTACCTTAGATAAGCCGCTATAGCGTGATGAACCATGACGTACCATAACGATCTATTTCCTGAAAAAATCCTGCGGGCTGAGCTGGTGCAGCGCCTGGAGGCGGGCTTCGACATAGGAGACCTGCCTGAAAGAGTGGAGGCGGCAATTGCTGCTGGCAGGCTCGCCGCATCCGCTGAAGGGTTCTGGAAAGAAATCGAAGATTTACCCTCACCGGCGCAGGCATCGCTTGAACCGCAAGACCTGGAAGCCATCCTTGCCTCTCGCTCGCCAGTTGCGCGCAGCATTTCAGGCGATTACCGTGAGCTTTCCCCGCCTGCCTTATACGACCGCATCTATGGCGCCTGGCTGGGGCGCTGCGCCGGCTGCACCCTGGGCAAGCCAGTCGAGGGATATCCGCGTGCCCGCATCAAATCTTACTTACAGGCGGCAAATGCATATCCTCTGCACAGCTATTTTCCCGTAATCGACCCATTCCCTGAGGGTCTTGAGCTGTGGAAATGCTATATTGGGACGACCCTGGGCTCGATAACCCATATGGTGCGAGATGATGACATCGACTATACCGTCCTGGGGCTGCGCGTCCTGGAAACTTACGGGCGCGGCTTTACCAGCCAGGATATTGCCAGGTCGCTGTTGGATAACCTGCCGTTCAATAAAGTCTATACTGCAGAAGCGGTAGCCTACCAGAATCTGGTAAACGGCATCCCTCCGCCAGACTCAGCTCTCTATCGCAACCCGTACCGGGAATGGATCGGCGCTCAAATCCGGGCAGACATGTGGGGGTACGCCAACCCTGGTGATCCGCAGCGCGCGGCCGAATTTGCCTACCGGGATTCATCCGTCTCGCACACGCAGAATGGCATTTATGGCGCCATGTGGGCAGCTGCCTGTATCGCGGCAGCTTTTACCACCCTCGATCCGCTCGAGGTGATCCTTGCCGGGCTGGCTGAGATTCCGGCAGAGTGCCGCCTGGCTGAGGCGATCCGCAGCACGCTGGGCTGGTACCAGCAGAGCCGTTCGTGGGAAGCCACCTGGGAGCTGATCGATCAACATTATGGCGCCTACCATACCGTCCATGTCATCCCCAACTCATGCATGGTTGCCTTAGGACTGCTTGCCGGGCAGGGCAGCCTGGGAGAGAGTTTGTGTGTGACCGTTATGGGCGGCTGGGACACCGACTGCACCTGCGCCACGGTCGGCTCTATCGTCGGCGCCATGCGCGGGGCTGCTAACCTACCTGCTGCCTGGATAGAGCCGCTCAACGACCGCCTGGAAAGCCTTATCTATGGGTTCCAGGACAGCCGTATCTCGGACCTGGCTCAACGGACGGTCCGATTCATTCAGGAGAGTATTTATGCAAATTGATTCGGAGGAGCTCAACCATCTTGAAGAGATTGCCTACCTGATCCGCCGCTTATCGATTGAAATGATCACCTTCGCCCGCTGGGGTCACATCGGCGGCTCTCTCTCCATGGCGGATCTCCTGGCGGTGCTTTACTTCCATACCATGCGGGTTGATCCCGAACGACCCCGCTGGGAGGGGAGGGACCGGCTGGTATTATCAAAGGCTCACGGATCGCCCGGATTGTATGCAACCCTGGCCCTGCGCGGTTATTTCTGCATAGACGAGATCTACTCTTATTGTGAGCTCGGAGGCCGGCTGGAGGGGCACACCGATATGACCCGCACCCCTGGATTGGAGTCCTCAGGCGGTCCCCTGGGGATGGGGCTTTCGGTTGCCGTAGGTATGGCGCTCGGTTTGCGGCTGAAGGAAGCGCCGCGGCCGCGCGTATTCTGCCTGCTGGGTGACGGGGAATCCAACGAGGGCAATGTATGGGAGGCCGCCATGTCAGCCGCCCATTACCATCTCGACAACCTGATCGCAGTGGTGGATTACAACAAGGTCATGGCCAAGGGTTTTACCTGGAATTTGATGAATATCGAGCCGTATGCGGAGAAGTGGCGGGCGTTTGGCTGGGAAGTGATCGAAGTGGACGGTCACGATATTCCTGCCGTGGCAGAGGCCTTCCACCAGGCACAATGGATCAAACCGCATGGAAAACCCGTTGTCGTTATCGCCCATACGGTTAAAGGTCGCGGCGTTGAAATTGCTGAGTTCAACTATAAGTGGCACACCCAGGCGCCCGACCCGGAAACTGCTGACAAAATTCTGCGCGAGCTGGCGAGTGTTTATAGAATGCCCGAGGAAGGGTACAGCCGTCTGGATGAGCCGGTAAAAAAGGAGACCTTTTATGGCGGAGAGTAGCCCTGCGACCGAAGTGGAGATGCGCGAGGCATTTGGTCAGACGCTGATCGCTCTCGGGCGCGAGTATCCGAAAATTGTCGTGCTGGATGCAGATCTAAATACATCGTCGAAGACCGTCCTGTTCAAAAAAGCATTCCCGGACCGCTTCTTTCAGATCGGCATCGCCGAACAGAACTTGTTCGGGGTCGCGGCGGGGATGGCTCTGGAAGGGTTCATTCCATTTCCCTCCACATTTGCAGTGTTTGCCACGCGGCGTGCCCTGGACCAGATTGCGATCTCGATCTGCTATCCCCGCTTAAAAGTGCTTATCCCAGGCTCATACGTCGGGCTGCCCACCAGCCGGGCAGGGGCGTCGCATAATTGCATTGAGGATATTACGGTGATGCGCACGCTGCCCAATATGCGCGTGGCTGATCCTGGCGACAATGCCGACTTGCGCGCCGTCATGCGCGCCGCGGTCGAGGGGGAAGGCCCCGTCTATTTCCGCGTCACCCGTCTGACGCTCCCCGACATCTTTGGTCCGGAGCACCGCTTCGAATGGGGCAAGGGGGTCATCCTGCGATCCGGGAGGGATGTCACCCTGTTCGGGACGGGCATGATGTCCTCGCTCTGCCTGCAAGCCGCGGACCTGCTTGCCGGCGATGGAATACAGGCTGAGGTAGTTCACCTGGCTTCGATCAAACCCATCGACTGCGAGCTTATTATCGATTCGGTCTCCCGCACGGGTTGTGCGGTGACCGCGGAGAATGCTTCTATCGTAGGAGGGTTCGGCTCCGCAGTTATGGAAGTGACTTCCGAGTCCTGTCCTGTGCCTGTGCGCAGGATTGGGGTACAGGATCGTTGGGTGGATTCCGGGGGGATCGACGAGCTTTTTACCTTCCATCACATGCAGCCGCAGGATATCGCCCAAAGCGCGCGTGAGGTAATCCGGTCGAAAATGTCGGGGAAGGTGAGCTGATGGCAGATCCGCTCCCCTCCAGCGCTGCGCTCCAGCTTTTTTCAGAGTACTTAAAAGTCACCGGCGTAGCCCATCTTGATCCTGAGCCGGAGGGTGAACCCGGGCTGCTCGGAAAGCGGCTTGGCCTGCTGAATGGCTCCTCCTGGATCACCTTGTGGTCGAATTACTTCGGACGGCTTTACCTGCCTGGCGTCCACCTGGTGAACGCAGGCAACGAAGCGATCCAATTAAACTTTATGGATGCCCACCGTAAAGGGCTCCCTACTCCGCCGCAGGCAAATATTGAGACATTTATCCGTTACGCCCGGGACCTGGTCGAGCTGGCTCAGGTGAACATGGTGCTGATCACCTGTTCGACCATGAACCGGGCCTATCCGCAGGTGGAAGAGGCCTTGAAACCTTACGGTGTGCCGGTGGTTCAGATAGACCAGCCTCTGATGGAGCGCGCCGTATCCCAGGGTGGAAAAATCCTGGTTGTAGCCACCCATGGACCCACTGTAAACAGCACCCAATCTCTGCTGCGCGAGACCGCCGCGCGCCTCAAGCGAGACGTATCATTCTCCGGGACGACCGTTGAGACAGCCTGGGATTGCCTGGCTGCGGGGGATGTGCGCGGTCACAACCTGGAGATCGCCAGGGCAATCGAAAACCAATTAGATCACGAGCCGCCAGGCTGCGTGGTGCTGGCTCAGCTATCCATGGCTTGCTTCCTTTTCACCTACCCGGATCCGCTCGCGGAATTTGGAATTCCGGTCTACACCAGCGCTCAGTGCGGTTTTGAACGTGTCCGCGAACTGCTCATCGCCAGCTAGATCTGGCTATACTCCTGGGGGATAAGCTGGAAGGGTGATTGAAAGCGTGTATTCTATGGAAGGCACAACTATACAGTATCCAAATTTCTCTCAACTCACCCTTTCCGGGAGGCTTTCGAGGCGCTACCAGGGGAATCTGCGCTACCTGGTGGAGATCTATAAAACCAGGAAAGACTGGATGCTCGAGCCTTTTCAAAATCGAGGGGTGCAGTGGGTGCTCGAACCTTTGCGCCATAAAAAAGGGGAGCTGCAGTGGGCTGGCGAATACGCCGGGAAATGGTTGGATGCTGCCTCTCTTACTGCGGCGAGCTCCCAGGACGAGCAAATTGGAGAGTATGCCCGGAAATTTGCCGCGGCAATGATCGCTGCTCAAGGTGAGGATGGCTACCTGGGCATCGAAGTGCCTGCTAAAAGAGGGCTGGAGACAGGTTGGGATTTTTGGAATATCAAGTATGCCCTGGCAGGTCTGCTGACCCACTACGAGGTCTTTCAAGATCAGAGCAGCCTCCAAGCAGCGTTGAAAGGCGCGGATTGGGTCATCAACCAATATGGAATGGTATCCGACTCAAATCATCCCATCTTCAGCAGCGCGATGGAAGGAACGGTAAATGTTAATATCGTCGATCAATTCGCCCGCCTTTACCGGTTCACGGGTGAACGGAGGTTCATTCAATTTGCCTCTTCGGTTTTGACCAATTTTCCTCCCTTTATCCGCATGCGGAGCACCCCTAAGGCGCCTCTCTGGCACGCGTATAACTTATTAGGCTGCCTGTGCGGGGTCGTTGAGTTAATCCTCGCGGATCCGGGCCGGGAAGAACTTGCCTGGGTTGAAAAAGTTTGGGAGGATATTGTCACACAGCACCTGTATCCGACGGGTTCCATCAGCTACAACGAGCTGCTGGCAGAGTCCGCTCCGAACGACACGCCGGTCGAGGCCGGTCAGCCGGAGCGAAATCATCAGGAGACCTGCGCGACCGTTGAATGGCTATTATTCAGCGCATTGCTGTACCAGGCAACCGGGAAAGCCCGTTATATTGATCGAATGGAACAAACGATATACAATGCTCTCCTCGCAGCACAATCTATGGATGGCATGCAGTGGATGTACTACACGCCTTTGCGCTATGAGAAGAGATGGTTTAGCGGTCCAACGAGCTGCTGTTACTGGTCCGGACCGCGGGGCATCGCGCGCTTGCCGGGCTGGATATATGCTATCGACGCAGAGGGCATTCGCATCAACCTATATGAATCGAGTGAAGCGACTTTACCTGTAGATGGGCATCCTGTGGTCATCCAGCAAGACTCGCTCTATCCGGATTGCGGCAAAGTGACAGTTAATTTCCAGCCGGAGGCACCGCTTGGCTTTGCGCTGCGCCTGCGGATTCCACCCGGCGCTCGCTCAGTTCAAGTGGCGCTCAACGGGAATGCAACTGCCGTCGGAGCAGGCGCTGATGGTTTCGTCAGTATCCAGCGTACATGGGCACCAGGCGACCAGGTCCTGCTGGAATTTGAAATTCCGCGTGCCGTACGGACGTTCTTAAACCCAAATTATGGGGTCACCGAGCGCGGTCCAGAAATTCTGGCGGTAGATCAAGGCGATAACCCTTCAGTCGATATCGATCAAATCGCGCTGTGCGAAGAAATTGACCTTATAAGCAACGATCCGGTGAATGACAGGCGCCGTTATTCAGGTCAGGTGCTTGCCGGCGGCAAATCTGCTCAGGTCGTCTTCACCCCTTACGCAGATTGCGGCGGCGAAGGCTCGCGCTTTCGGACTGCTTTTCCATTGTAACCATAGCTGTAAATAGCTTATGCCGCTCTCCGGTTCCCCTCCTCCTTTCGCCCGCCCGGTAACCATTGGGATGCTGACCGCCGCTCTCAATGGGGCTACTGAAATCAACCTCTGGCATGGGGTTGCCGACCGGGCTCTGGAGCGAAACGTAAACCTGATCTGCTTCTCCGGCGGAATACCCCATTGGGAGCAGCAGTACGAAGCCCAGAAAAACATCCTTTTCAACTTCCCGGATCAGGAAAATGTCGATGGGCTGCTTATTTGGGCAAATATACTCAGCCACACTCTTGACCGGCAAAGCCTGGAAGCGTTCTGCGAGCGCTATGCTCCACTGCCAATCGTCAGTATGGGGGTGGTTCTGTCCTCCATCCCGAGCATCCAGATCGATATGCGCGCCGGGATGCGCAAGCTTTTATCGCACCTGATCGAAGTCCATGGCAGGCGAAAGATTGCGTTTATCCGCGGGTTGGAAGTCAGCCCGGACGCCGAAGAGAGATATCAAGCCTACCTTGAAACACTCGAACATTACGACATTCGATATGATCCCAGCCTGGTAATACCCGGTGATTTCCGCAGGTATTCGGGGACAGCTGCCACTTTACAGCTGATCAGTACCCGCCGGACAGGCTTTGATGCGCTCGTCTCAGCCAATGATAATATGGCGATTGGGGCTATGCAGGCTTTACAAGAAAAAGGAATTCGCATCCCGGAAGATGTGGTCGTAGCTGGATTCGACGATATCGAGGAAACCCGGGCAATCGCCCCGGCGCTCACCACCGTAAGAGCTCCATGGCACATGCTCGGCAGTAAAAGTATTGACTTAGTCTTAGCAAAACTGGCAAGCGATCCGCATCCCGAGCAGGTCCTCTTAGAGACCGAGCTGGTGTGCCGCCAGTCTTGCGGCTGCCAGCAAATTGCAAGCAGTGAACAGCGTGCAGCTCCTGGGTATCCTGGCAGCCTTCTGACTGAAATCAAGAGCCCTTCCCGGGAAACCACCCCCGCCAGCCAAACCGAATTACTGGGTGAGATCAAGGAGATACTTTCCACCTTAGCCCCAATGCGTGAATTCGGCGTGGAGCTGTCCAAAAACCTGCTGGATAGTTTCCTGGTTGACCTGCACTCCAAGGATGCCGCTGCGAGCATCTTCATCGAACGATTGGTGGAAACCCTGTCCCAGATCCCCTCTGGCACAGAAATCGTCGAATGGCAGGAGGTCCTCGATGTAATCCGGTCGAGGGTCAATTTCCTGTGCCGCTCGACTGATGAAATCATCAAAGCCCACAGTCTGTTAGAGAGTGGATACTCGGTCATCGGAGAGATGGCGCACCGCAAGCAGCTCAGCCAGCGGTTAGAGGCGATCGATCAAACCATCCGGCTGAATCGAATCGTCCAGACCATGGCGACCACGTATGATACCGAGTCTTTGATGAATTTACTTGCCCTTGAGCTTCCCGGGCTGGGAATTCAAAGCTGCTTCCTCTCCATTTACGATGAAAAAGGTGATAACCCCTCATGGTCACGATTGATCCTCGCCTTTGATGGCAAAAAGCGTTTCGCATTGGATCAGGGTGGGATTCGCTTTCCAACTCTGCAGCTGGCACCTACCCAAATGCTCCCTGGGGATCGCCGCTACTCCTTCGATGTCGAAGCCTTGTACTTTCAAGAAGAGCAGATCGGTTTTGTGCTCTTCGAGATCGGTCCGCGGGATGGGGATGTTTATACAACACTGCGCGGACACCTGAGCAGTGCGTTGAGGAGCGCTGAGCTCGTCCAGATCGCTCTGGAGGCAGAGGCAAAGGCTAAAAAAAGCGACCTGCTCAAAACCAATCTGCTCGCCAACGTCAGCCATGAGCTACGCACCCCGCTCAATATCATTTTAGGGCTCAGCCAGATTGCCTTATCCACGCCCAATTCGTATGGGATCGAGCTTCCCTCGCAGCTGAGCACAGACTTGCAGTACATTTACTCCAGCGGAGAGCACTTGATCCGCCTGATCAACGACCTTTTGGATGTCTCGCGCGCGGAAATTGGCGAGCTGGACTTGTGCTATGAGCCGGTCGCTCCGCGCGCGCTGCTGACAGAGCTGTTTGAGACTTTCCTAGAGACTTCTGCCGGCAAGCAGACCACTGTTGACCTTTCCCTTGAGGTCCCCGACCACCTGCCCATGCTGTACGCGGATCCGGTACGTCTGCGGCAAATCCTGATGAACCTTTTAAGCAATGCGCTCAAGTTCACCCAGCGAGGAAAGATTATCCTGGGCGCAGACGTCCAGCTCCCCCATGTTCATTTCTGGGTGTCCGATACTGGCTCAGGCATCTCCCCCAATCTGCAAGAGCGAATTTTTGAGCCTTTTGTAAAAGCCGAACAGCCGGGACCACGCCGGGAAGGCATTGGATTGGGCCTCAATATTACCCGGCGTCTGGTAGCCCTGCATGGCGGCTCGATCACCCTGGATAGTCTGCCTGAGCATGGCTCCACTTTCCATGTATACATTCCACTTCCAGGATTAAACTACTGCTTCTGCTAAGGAGATGAATTCTGAAGGCGAACAGCCGGTATTACTCTGGCTTTCCAGTAATAAAACGCCGGCTGCGACCATTCTCGATGTTTGCCGCAAGAATGGCTTCGAGCCATTCTGGTTAAGTACTACCGACGACTTTGATTTGATCTTCAAGCAGGGCAGGCCGGTTGCTCTTGCCTGGGACCTGGACAACCCCCGGCCTGGGGACTGGTCGGTCATCCAGAAGCTGCGTGGTTATGCCCAGTACTGCCAGCTGCCTTTACTCCTTTACCATGAAAACGTCGCCGGGAAGCCGCCGGGGGAGAGCGGTGTGACCCATGTCTTATTAAAACCGACCGGCAAGCAGATGTTCCAGCATATATTGAACCTGATCCCCCAGGCTGCGCCGCGGGGTGAAATATGGATCATCGATGATGATCCTCAAGCATTAAGGTATTACCAGGAGCTGATCAGCGATTCCCTGTTCGAATTTCATGTGAGGACTATCCGTGGCGGGGAAGACGCCGTGCGGCAGCTCGACAGCGTCGAGCTGCTTGAAGAAGAGCTGCCCAATTTAATTTTATTGGACCTGGTCATGCCCGATGTAGACGGCTTCCAGGTGCTCGAGCATTTGCGCAGCCATGTCAAAACCGCCTCGATCCCGGTAATCATCGTAACCGGAAAAATGCTTTCATACGAAGACGTGAAACGCCTCGATTCCCCGAAGGTCCTTCTGCAGACCAAAGGGATATTCTCTAATCCTGAAAGCATGGCAGGCATACAGCGCGCACTCGCCGGCAGCAGCCCGCTTCCCCAGGCTACCAGCCTGCTCGTCAAACAGGCCCTCGCCTACATCCAGCAGAATTACAGCCGGTCTTTTCCTTTGATCGAGCTGTCAGAGACGCTGGGAGTGAGTAAGAGCTACTTGAGCCGGATCTTCAAGACGGATACCGGAATTTCCCTGTGGGATTACTTGAACCGCTACCGAATTCAAAAAGCAAAAGAATTTCTGCTGCTCACCGATAAGAATATTACTGAAATTGCTGCTGAGGTTGGATACGACGATGGCGGTTACTTCGGACGAGTCTTCCATGAAATTGAGGGGTGCTCGCCGCGCGCATTCCGCCAGCAGTCCAGGGCTTTAGCAAGTCAGGTGAGAAATGGAACCTACGCAGATTTTTCTCGATCGCGAATTTCAGATTGCCCCGGTAGACCCGCGGGTCTTTGGAGGGTTTCTTGAACACCTCGGGCGCGCGGTGTATGAAGGTGTTTACCAGCCGCAATCGAAGCATGCGGATGAATACGGTTTCCGGACAGATGTGTTAAACAGCCTGAAGCCATTGTCCTTCACCGCAATGCGCTACCCTGGAGGAAATTTTGCGTCAGGCTACCACTGGCTGGACGGGGTCGGTCCGCAGAAGACCCGACCCACGATCCGGGAATTGGCCTCGCAAAGCATTGAGCCGAACCAATTTGGGACGGACGAATTCCTCCGCCTGGCGCGAGCTCATGGATTGGACGCCGATGATTACGGTCAACCTGGGCACCGGGACCGCGGAGGAAGCGCGCAACTGGGTGGAGTACTGCAACAGCCCAACCGGGACAAAGTATTCCAACCTGCGCGCTGAAAATGGGGCAGCAGAGCCATACGGCGTAAAACTCTGGTGTTTGGGTAACGAGATGGACGGTCCCTGGCAGATCGGTCATCTGCCGGCGCTCGAGTACGCGGTCCTGGCGCGCCAGGCTGCAAAGATGATGAAATACGTCGACCCATCGATTGAGCTCGTCGCCTGCGGCTCGTGCGAGACCGGCCTCCCAACCTACATGGATTGGGACCAGACGGTATTGGGGCATTTGGGCGAGGAGGTTGAGTATATTAGCTTGCACCAGTATGTCGGTAAAGGAAAAGGCGACACAGCCAACTATCTGGCGGTCACCAATGCGATTGACCAGCACATCGAGGAAATGGACGCGCTCTGCCGCTACGTTCAGGCCAGGTCGCGCAGCAAAAAACGGCATTACCTGGCTTTTGACGAATGGAACGTCTGGTACCGCACCCAAAACGCGGAAAGCGTCAACGGTCATGGGAAATTTGCCCAACATCTGGTCGAAGAAGAATATAACCTGGAAGACGCCCTTGTCGTAGCCGGTTTTCTCAACAGCATCATCCGCCACGCAGATACGGTCAAGATTGCCAACCTTGCCCAAATCGTCAATGTCATCGCGCCTGTCCTGACCCGTGGGGAGCAGATTTTGCTCCAGTCGATTTATTACCCTCTGGTCCTTTACGCCTCGCGCCACGCTGGAACTGCGCTGCAAACGATTATAAAAGGTGCTGGGTATGAGAGCCCGGATTACGGATTCGTCCACTCCATCGACGCGAGCGCCATTCTCGGCGAAAAGCTGCTGCACATATTTCTCACCAATCGCAGCGTCGCTGAAGCTGCGCCCGTGGAAATTACTCCTGCTGGCTTTCGCTTCAGCTCCGTTCAATCTGCCGAGATCGTGAGCGGACCCTCCGCCGCGGCATGCAATACCTTCGACCATCCGGACGCGATCCGCAGCCGCAAGTTCAACAGCGTCATGATCTATGATGGAAATGCTGCCGTCCAGCTCCCTCCGCTCTCGGTTGCCGCAATTTCATTCGCACTGGATGCGAAAGCTTAATAGTCAAACCCGCCTGGATATTTTAGACAACAGAATCCTGATTCAGCATAATTATCTCCAAGAATTCTGAGACAGCTTATGCTATTCTGGAGTTGGGTAAATCGCCGGAATTATCTTAGACACCCAGGACATCGAAACTGCGGTTTACCTGAGTACAGTCAATTAATAATTACCAGATCGCAAATAGGACCCCGAGCTTGATACTTAATCGACAACGTAACAGAATTTAATTGACTGTACTCAGGACTTTGTCCAGGCTCAAAGATGAATTTGAAGTCGTTGCGCCGAAGCCTGGACAAAGCCCTACAGGTGTCCCTTGAAAATAATTGTCGGAAAGGATGTTTTTGAACACTCCGGCTCCCGCCATTCTCCTTATAGAAAACGATTCGGTAACCCTGGAGCTCTACCAGCGAGAGCTTCGCAAATCTTTTACAGTTTTCGCGTTCATCGAAACAAATGGGGTGCTGGAAATCCTTAAAAGCCGAGATATCCGGGCTGTGATCATCGAGCCGGAGGTGCAATCCGGGCAAGGATGGGACCTGATCCATTCTCTTCAGACGACTTTTCCCGAGCGGCAGCTGCCCGTCATCATCTGCACGACCCGTGACCCCTGCAATCTCGATTCCGGCAGGGAAGTCGCAAAGTATTTGACCAAGCCCGTCCTGCCCAAGTCGTTGCGCGAGATAACCTGCAATGTCTTGGGGATGAAGGATACCGCGGGTAAATCCCCATGACGGACTCGCCTTTTTTAAGCCACCCAAGCCCGGTAACCGAGCGCTACGACACCCATGTCGCCAACTCATGGGTTGGAGAGAACCGCTTCATCTCCTCTCTGCCAGAGAGCAGCGAGCTGCCATCTTACGCGCAGGTGCGCGGAATTCTCCCTGATCCGTTCTGGTCGGATCACCAGAGCGCTATTGATTGCTATTGGCGAGCCTGGGAGCTGGCATTCAGCAACCTTAATATGCCCTCCGAAAAAAATGGGTTTATCGCCAATTATTGCGATACCGCTTTCAACGGCAACCTGTTCATGTGGGATTCGGCCTTTATCACCTGCTTCGGAGTATACGGGCGAAGAGGCTTCGACTTCCAAAAAACCCTGGACAATTTCTATCGCAAACAGCACGCGGATGGGTTTATCTGCCGGGAGATCGCGGAAGACGACGGGCAAGATTGTTTTCACCGGTTCGATCCTTCCAGCACGGGCCCCAATGTGCTGGCATGGGCGGAATGGAACTGCTACCTGCAAACCGGCGATCGCTCCCGGCTGGAAATGGTCTTTCCAGCATTGGTAGCCTACCACCAGTGGCTGCGGACCTACCGTACCTGGCCGGATGGCTCCTACTGGTCGACCGGCTGGGGCTGCGGGATGGACAACCTGCCGCGTTTGAAGGGAAACGAGCACATCTCTTACAGCCATGGTCACATGACCTGGGTCGATGCGACCCTGCAGGCCATCCTGTCGGCGAAAACCCTGCTGCAGATGGCGGCTGTCCTCGGCAGGGAGGCGGAAGCAGCAGATCTGGCTGCAGAGGCGGAAAGCCTGAGTGATTACGCAAATAAATCGCTGTGGAACGAGCAGCTTGATTTCTACTGCGACCGCTTCTCGAACGGTGAGCTATCACCGCACAAGCTTCTCGCCGCCTACTGGGCTTTACTCGCAGAATGTGTTCCCGAGAGCCGGCTCGCCGCGTTTGTAGCTCACCTGGAAAACCCGGCAGAGTTCAACCGCCTCCACCGGATTCCGGCCCTCTCTGCCGACGATCCAGATTTCGGCGGGATGGGCAACTACTGGTGCGGAGGGGTTTGGCCGCCCACGAATTACATGACCCTCAAAGGCCTGGGCAATGTAGGGTATGAGGATCTTGCCCATCAAATCGGGTTGAACCATGTCGAGAATGTGGTTAAGGTCTTTGAATCGGACAATACACCCTGGACTGGCGCAGAACAATTCCGCCAGTTCTTTCATCTCCCCGACCTCGTAGTAGAAGACAAACATACGCTTTGGGAAAACTATGCACCGGACTTTATCCAGCCAGGCGGCCATTCCAAGCCGGGATATGTCGGCTGGACGGGGCTCCCCCCGATCGCGGTCCTGTTCGAAGATGTATTTGGGCTTACCCCCGATGCCCCTCGCAACCGGCTGACCTGGAATGTCCGGCTTCTCGGTGAGCACGGGGTGCACCGGTATCCATTCGGTCAGAGCGGGGTGCTGGACTTGAAGTGCAGCCCGCGGGAATCACCGAACGAACGCCCCAGAAATCGAAATTAACGCGAATGTCCCATTAACCTTAGAAATGATTTGGGATGGCGGGGTAGACACTTTGAGCGTGGAGAAAAAAGGATAGGCTACCCATGCCTGAGAAGGAGGAAAACCGCAAAAGATATAAATTGCCTTTGCGCTGCAGCCAAGTTTATTACTTTCGAATAATCTCCGAGTAACCTCTAAGCCATTCAAAAGGAGTGAGAATAAGATGAACAAGAAAATCATTTCAATGACAATCGCAATGTTATTGGTAGCCTCCCTGGTGCTGTCCGCCTGTGCGAGCGCTCCAGCAACGACGGCTCCGGTAGCGACAGCCCCGGTCGAACCGACCTCCGCTCCACCGACGGCAGTTCCGCCGACAGAGGTTCCACCGACAGTCGCTCCCACCGCAGCACCAACAGAAGCACCAGCTAAACCTGAGCCGGTCACCTTGACAATCTGGCACAACTGGGGACCGGACGATGCAAAGGGAGCACCGCTCCAATCGGTGTTTAAGGATTGCATGGCGGCTAACCCGGACATCACCATCAAGGACTCGGTCTATGTCGACGCCGATATCCCCTTGAAAGTAGAGACTGCCTCGGCTGCCAACCAGGAACCCGACCTGGTCTTCGTGCAGCGGGTTGGCTCTCCCCTCACCTGGACAGACGCCGGCATTGCTCTCCCGGTGAACGACCTGATCAAAGAATGGGGGCTCGACGGCAAGTTCAAGGAAGTCGGCCCTGAAAGATTACACCCAGGCGGATGGAAAAATTCAGGCTTTTCCCCTGGAGGGATATACCTGGCCGATCTGGTACAACACGAAAGTCTTTCAAGGATGCCGGTGTTGAAATCCCAACGACCACGGACGAATTAATCGAGGCTGCCAAGAAAATCCGCGCAGCCGGCGATGGCCCGGTCATCGCCAGCGGCTCCGATGGGATGGGCCAATACCTGTTCACGCTCATCGTCCAAAGCACAATGACCGACGAAGAAGCCGCCGAAGGCCATGGGAGAAGGCGATTGGACCATCCCGGCGCGGTCAAAGGCGTCGAGCTCTTCACCCAGCTGCGCGACGCGAAGGTGTTCGTGGATGGCGTCGAAGGCATCGATTTTGCGTCCGGCAACACGAACTTACTTCGAGGGAAAGACCGCGATGAGCCACTTTGGAGCCTGGAGCTTTCGGCGAAGCCCCCAAGGATCTGCTGCCCGACATTCAGCTGGGCGGCTTCCCGCTCCCTGCTGACTCGCCCCATAAGGCGCCTGTATTCTATTCGGCATTCGGCGCGAAAGGAATCTGGATCACCCCGAACGGCGCTGAAAAGATGGACGCGGTGAAGAAATTCGTCCAGTGTCATCTACCAGCCCGAGATGATCGCCCGGTTTGTAGAGCAGGCCGGCATGACCCCACCGCTTAAGGATGTTCCGGTCGATGCGAGCAAGCTGAATCCGCTCTTCGTCCAGTCGCTCAATATGCCCGCGGAAGTGGCCATGACGCCGGATGCTTTATGCCTGCCCAAAGTCCAGCCCGACTTTGCCCGAGTTTCCCAGGAAGCATTTACACCTGGGACCACGGCTGAAAAAATCCTGGCTGACCTGACCGCTCTGTATGAAGCGAACAAATAGCTCCATTTCTTCCTGATCCAGGGTTTGGACACGGGGACTCAGCATCCCCGTGTCCAATTCGCCTCCAAAGGCTGCAATGGCTTCACTCAACAGCGCAATTTCCGGCCAAAAGGAAATCTCCGTCAATATCGACTATCACCGGCGGATCGCCCGGCAGCGACGGAGTAACCTTTATTTTGCTCGTCTCACCAGCCATGATCTGGTTCTTAGCATTTATGCTCTGGCCATTGATCAACATGTTTTATATCAGCACCACCCGCTGGGATGGGCTTGCCCTCCCCCAAACGTTTGTTTTTCTGGATAATTACGTACGGTTAATTCATGACCCGAACATCGCGATCGCCATTCGCAATACCGGGATCCACCTTCTGGTAGGCATTCCCGGTGTTCTCCCGTTCGCATTCATGTTAGGGTTCTTTCTCAGCCTGCGCAAGCCGGGCTACCGCGTCCTGCGCACAATCTTTTTCGTGCCGTCGATGATCTCGGTCGCAGCCCTGGCGATGATCTTCTTAGGGCTCTACCGCCCGGAAGGTATGCTGAACGTCTTTTTGAATTCGGTCGGATTGTCTTCGCTCACCCGGGTCTGGCTGGGGAATAAAGCGACTGCCTTGGGCGCGCTCATTGCTATCGATATCTGGAGCGGCATCGGTTTTTACAGTGTGTTATTTTATGCGGCTTTATCCAGCGTCCCGCCTGAGTTATATGAGGCAGCCATGCTGGATGGGGCCGGCTATTGGACGATCATGTGGAAAATTGCTTTCCCGCTGATGCTGGACTTTTTCTTCGTCGTGCTCATCCTGCATTTCTTGTACCTGCTCTCAGGTGCAGCCCAAAATGTGATCCTCCTGACGGGAGGCGGGCCAGGGACGGCAACCCTGACCCTGGGCTACTATCTGTACAACCGCGCTTTCCTCGTCCAACGACTGGGATACAGCCAGGCAATTGCGGTAATGCTCTTCTTTGTCGGCGTCGTCGTGATCCTGCTGCTCCGCCGTATTTCAGCCCGGCTCTCGTATTGATGGCAGAAAAATGATGGGTTCCCGAATATCCCATACAGCCAAAAAGATAAAGCGCGGCTCCAGCCCTTTTATTATCGGCGGCTACTTCTTCTCGATCCTCTATGCACTGCTGATCATCATCCCTTTTTATTTTGTCATTGTCTCTGCCTTCAAAAACAACGCCCAGATCATAACAACTCCGCTGGCCTTACCGGACTCGTTGAATTTTAAGAAATTTATTGAAGCTCAAGCCAATGTCAACTTGCTCCGCGCCATTATCATCTCGATCGTGGTTACCATCGGGGCGGAGATCGTAACCCTGGTGATCACCTTTCCTGCAGCGTACGCGGTCGCCCGTTTGCCAACTCGCCTCTCAGCAATCACCGAGGCCATTATCAGCCTGGGGTTCCTGATTCCTGGGCTGGCTATCTTGATGCCGGTCTATTTGATGACCGCCAGAGCCGGGCTGCTGTATAACCCGCTTGCCCTGGTAATCCTCTACCCGGCCTTCAGCCTGCCATTAGCGTTAATCCTGTTGACCAGCTTCATGCGCAAGCTGCCCCGGGAGCTGGAAGAAAGCGCCGTAATGGATGGCGGCAACGTGCTCCAGATCATGATCTACATCTTTGTCCCCATCAGTATGCCCGGAATTATTACCGTGCTCGTTTTGAATTTTATCAACATCTGGAATGAATACCTGTTCGCACTGATCCTGATGGATTCAGATAACCGGACGGTACAGCTCGCGCTGGCCTTGCTCAGGGCGAACCAACGCCAAATCGATTATGGCTTGATTGCCGCCGGAGTGCTGATCAGCATGGTTCCCGTCTTCATCATGTTTATTTTCTTCCAGGATAAGATCATGGGCGGATTGCTGGCTGGAGCAATCAAAGAATAAGCAATTCAATCAAGGTCTCCATATAGCAGACAGACTATCAATTTCCTGAAGGATCCATTTATGCCCAACCCTCGCGCTTTCCTGAAGGTCGACCGGAACAGAATTCATGACGAGACCGGAGAGGTAATATATCTCCACGGCGTCGGTCTGGGCGGCTGGATGAACATGGAGAATTTCATAACGGGCTTCCCGGCGAACGAAAACTCTTTTCGCCAGGTTGTTTACCGCGCCTTGGGAAAAGAAAAGGCAGATTTTTTATTTGACCGCTATCTCGAATATTTCTTTACCGCAGCGGATGCCAGGTTTATCCGCTCGCTGGGACTTAACCTGGTCCGGCTGGCGTTCAACTACCGCCATTTTGAAGACGATATGAACCCGACCGTCCTGCGCGAATCCGGTCTGAAGCACCTCGACCGGGTGATAAAAATTTGCGCCGACAACGAGATCTATACCATACTGGATTTGCACGCCGCGCCTGGCTACCAGAACCAGGACTGGCATTCGGATAACCCCTCGCAGCAGGCATTGTTCTGGCAGCACAAGCATTTCCAGGACCGGACGGTCTGGCTATGGGAAAAGATTGCCGAGCGCTATAAAGACAACCCCTGGGTGGCGGGATATGATCCGCTTAATGAGCCCTCCGATCCATCCGGAGTGCTGCTCAAGCCGTTTTACCAGCGAGTTGTCGCCGCTATCCGCGAGATCGACCCGGATCACATTATTTTCCTGGAAGGAAACCGCTACTCCCAGGATTTATCTGTGCTCGGCCCGCCCATCCCGAACGTCGTTTATACCTTGCACGACTATGCTCCTCCGGGTTTTATTTTTGGGGGAGCGTACCCGGGTTTCACCCGAGGCGAATACTACGATAAAAATATCCTGCGCGATAGATTAATAAAGAACTGCCGGTATATGCTGGAAAACCAGACGCCCATCTGGGTGGGAGAATTTGGGCCGGTCTATACCGGGATACCCGAAAATGACGCCATGCGCTACCAGATTCTCGAAGACCAGCTTTCATTTTACAAAGAGCTTGGCGCAAACTGGTGTCTATGGACGTATAAAGACCTGGGATTGCAGGGGCTGGAATGCGTCCGCCCCAATTCAAAATGGATCCAGAGGATCCAGCCGGTTCTGGATAAGAAAGCCATCCTGGGGGTAGATTCCTGGGGCGGGTTGGATGACAACGTCCGGCACATCATGGAGCCCATCGAACAGACTTTTGCGGAATTCTTCCCAAACTATAAACCCTTTCCTTTCGATGCTCAGTGGCAGATCAACCGGGCAGTCCGGCACATTCTGCTGGCAGAGCCGCTGATCGAAGATTTTTATCCTCTGCTCAGCGGCCTGGATTTCAATGAAATCGACGAGCTGATGGCAAGCTTTTTGTTTGAGAACTGTGCACCTCGCCAGGAGCTCGTTCAAATCATTGAAAAGGAACATCAAATAGCCTAAGATCTATCCGAAAATGGATGGGAGAACCGATTTTGTGGTGTGTGCGGCGAAGCCGCACACACCACAAAATCGGACCCCACGTATTTTCGGACAGGTACTAAATTTATTCATTCTCTGAAGTAATGACAGGAGGCGAAAATGGCTGCACCAATAAAGTGTAAAACCCGCTACTACCGGCTCTTTCCATCCACCGGCTACCTGGGATACGGTTATGAGGATTATGAAGCAGAATACGGTCGCTCAGCCTTCCTGGTAATCGATGTATACGGCCTCGGTTTCCATCCGGATGATCCCGTGCCAGCCTACAACAAGGATGGGCACGCAGCAGGGGATCGTCCTGCCCTGGCCTGGCTGGGAAGCTCCCAGCATGAAGACCGGATTATCAAAACTGCGCTGCTCCCCGCGCTGGAGGCAGCCAGAGAGATTAAGCTTCCGGTGATCTACCTCAATAACAGCGCACCGAAGATCGGGCTGCAATATTCTGAATTTGGCAAAGTGCTGAAGCGCCAGCTGAACACAGACATGGAGCACATGTTTGCGGAAGATGAGATCGACCCCAAGGAATATCACTATGGCGAATCCGATCACGTAAAGATTTCCAAGCTGCTCACCCCCCGACCGAATGAATACTTCATCCGCAAACATGTTTACAGCGGCTTTGTCGGGACACGCCTCGATCTTTTGCTGCGCTACCTGGACGTCAAGAACCTGTTCACCGTCGGATTTTCGGCGGATGCCTGCCTGATGACGACCATCATCGATGCCCTGTGGCGCAACTACAAGGTGATCATGCTGCGCGATTGCACCCTGGCGAACGACTTCCCTGAAGAACAGGCCGAGCTGCTGGGTACGCAGCGGATGGTCAAGATGCTGGAAAGCTTGTACTGCGTCTCCATCACCTCGCAAGAGTTCATCGAGGCCGCCCAGGTGTTTTCAGCCGAAAACGAAGCGATTGGCATCAACGCTTAAACTCGGCGCGCCAGTAAGATTGAGCGCGAAAGGGCTGCCCTGCCTGCTCAGCGGCGAGCCGATATTTCCTGCGGATGATCTATACATAAACCGGGGAAATACGTATACTGGAATTTAATTAAGAAGATACAGGAATCGATTACCTTCCTGCAGTCTCAACAGTCATCAGCCTTGCCTGCTGCTGGAGTGATGCCCGGTGCCCAAACAGTCCGCCATGAATCGTTACACGGTTTTTGTCATCCCGCATACCCATTGGGATCGCGAATGGTATGCCACCTTCCAGCAGTTCCGCATCCGCCTGGTGCATCTGATAGATGACCTGGTTGATCTCCTGGAACGCGACCCGGCTTATCGTCATTTCAATCTCGACGCACAGACTGTCGTCCTGCAGGACTATCTTGAAATTCGCCCTGAAAAGCGTGAAATCCTCCAAAAGCTCATCCGCGAACGCCGCCTTGGCGTTGGACCCTGGTATGTGCTTCCGGACGAATTTCTGGTGAGCGGTGAATCTCTGGTGCGCAACCTGCTCCTTGGACACCGCCTCGCCAGTGATTTTGGGCACGTCCAAAAGGTGGGCTACATCCCCGACACGTTCGGCCACATCTCCCAACTGCCCCAAATCTTACAGGGCTTTGGCATTCCGTTCGCCATGCACTTCCGCGGCCTGGACGAAAGCGGACTTGAAGTCCGAGCTGTGGTGGCAGTCGCCGGACGGAAGCCGCGTGCTGCTGCGTCACCTGCCCACCGACATCGGTTATGCCAACGCTTCTGCACTGGCGGATGATCCCGAAACCGCAGCAGCCGACCTGCAGGCCATCGCCCGCTACGAGAACAGGCGAGCCGCCAGCTCCGTGCTGCTGGCTTTGAATGGCGTCGATCACCAGCCCGCGCGCGAAGATATTCCTGAAGTTATTGCAGCCGCCAACCGGAGAGCCAGGGGGAATACCTCTTCCGCCAGGCCTCGCTGGAGGAATATTTTGACGCCCTGACAGCGGCTTTAGATGATCGACCGCTGCAGACCGTCTACGGTGAACTGCGGGACGTCAACCGTACTCCGGGGCGAGACAACCGCCTTCTGCCTCACATCCTCTCCTCGCGAATTTATATCAAAATTCAAAACGAGCGGGCGCAATCGCTGCTCGAACGATGGGCTGAGCCATGGTCTTCATTTTTGTGGCTGCAAGGGGAGGAATATCCGCAGGCATTTCTGTGGAAATCCTGGGAATGGCTGCTCCAGAACCATCCGCATGATTCCATCGGCGGCTGCAGCATCGACGCCGTCCATGCCCAGATGGAAACGCGTTTTGCCTGGGCATCTGAGATTGCTGAGGAAATCACCGGCGAGCGCTTCGAGCTGATCGCCCGCCAAATCGATCTTGCGGACTGAAGGAGGACGAGGCCGCCCTGGTCGTGTTCAACAGTCTGCCCTGGTCGTGGGAAGGGAGCATTACCGTTGACATCGATCTGTGGCATTTCTTCCTGGACCGGGTTGCGCTGAACCGCTGGTCTCAGTCATCGTCAGAAAGCGAGATGACTCCTGAAAGCGAGGGCATCGAGATTTTCCGGCACAGGGTGCGCCAGCAATGGTACGATAATCCGCCCTCTGCCGAATCCTAAATTCCGCGGACTGCGTATCCGCCCGCTGGAAAGCGCTGACCAGCTCCCCGTCCAGATCGAATCCATCGGCCGTTCCGGGTCCTTCGCCCTCTGGTCAGCGGTCTGGCGAGCGACCGGGCTGCAACCTGCATCCGGGCCTCCTTCTTGGCGAAATTGCCTCCCTATGGTTATCAGGTATATGCTGTCACACCTGCAGAAAATCCAAACAAGCCGCTGGCGGCAATGCATTCGCATAACGTGCTGGAAAACGAATACCTGCGCGTCCAGATCGCTTCGAACGGTACGTTGCGCCTGGAAGATAAAGCCACCGGTCAGGTCTACCGCGACCTGGGCTATTTCGAAGATGGAGGCGATTGCGGCGACGGCTACAATTACTCCTACCCTGCGGAAGACCGGCTGGAAAATACGCTGGGGCAGGTCGTGCGCATCAGCCGCGCTGGGCGCTGGCCCTGCGGTGCAGCGCTACCGGATCGATTATGACTGGTCTCTCCCCGCAAGCCTCGATTAGCTCCGGAGGCAGCGCAGCGAAGCGCGGGTTTCCTGCCCGCTGAGCGTGCTCGTCTCCCTGGCACAGGGTACCCCCCGGTTAGACCTGCAGGTAACCTTTGACAATCACGCCCGCGACCACCGCCTGCGGATGGTCTTCTGCAGCGACGTCAAAACGGACGTCTCGCAAGCCAGCGCCCAGTTCGATGTGGTCAGCCATCCGATCCATGTCACCCCGGTTCCAGACGCAGCCTGGGTGGAGGATGCCCCGACCACCTTTCCGCAGCAAGATTGGGTCGATCTCTCGGACGGGCAGCGCGGATTTTGCGTCATCACCCAAGGCTTGCCTGAGTACGAAGTCCTGGAAACTGAGCGCCGCGAAATTGCGATCACACTGCTGCGCGCCGTCGGCTACCTGGGAGCAGGCAGCGACCTGCAGACCGCCGCCGTGGGAGCTGGCCCAAACATCGCCACCCCTGAGGCACAAATCCAGAGGAAATTGACCTTTTCACTGGCGGTGCTGCCTCACTCCGGGACGTGGGACGAAGCAGAGGTCTGGAGACAGGCGTTTGCCCACAATAATCCACCGCGCGCCTTTACTACCGGGATGACGAATAATCGAGCTGAGCCTCGCTCGCGGCAATCAGCCGCCCAGCCGCTCGTTCCTTTCTGTCGCAGGAAACAACGTCCTGGTGAGTGCCATTAAGAAAGCTGAGACCGGCGATGCCCTGATACTCCGTCTCTATAACCCGGCGGAAGCGCCTTCCCAGGCAGATATCCGGCTTCCGTTCGCCCCGCAGAGCGTCTGTCTAGCCGGGTTGGACGAACAGCCGCTCCCTACTGCGGATGCAGAGGACCTCAGCCATTGTCGCCGGTGACAGGCTGCAGATCACCCTGCCTCCGAAGAAGATCATTACCTTAAGAATGGATCGAGCATGACGGCAGGGATCGCGGTGGTGGTAGCCGGACACATCTGTCTGGATATCCATCCGGATATGAGCGGTGAAGGTCGTGAGCCATTCGACAGCATCTTCCTCCCGGGTCGCCTGATTGCTGCGGGGCCGGCTTCCTTCTCTACCGGCGGGGCTGTACCCAATACTGGTCTAGCGTTGAGCCGGTTAGGTATCGCCAGCCGGTTGGTTGGGAAGGTGGGGGATGACCTCTTCGGAGGCGCCATCCTGCAGATTGTAGCCTCTCACGGAGCACAGCTAGCCGACTGGATTGTCAAAGATGCCTCCGCCAGCACCTCCTATACAATTATTATCAATTACCCCGGAGCTGACCGCATCTTCCTGCACAATCCGGGCGCGAACGATACCTTCCAGATGGCTGACCTGCCGGATACGCTGTTGGAAGGCGCCAGATTATTCCATTTTGGGTATCCACCCATCATGCGCTCCACGTTCATCGACGGCGGGAAGCTGCTGCTAGAGATATTTTGCCGGGCAAAGCAGGCCGGTATAACTACCTCGCTCGACATGGCTTTTCCGGACCCGGCATCTGAAGCAGGGCAGGCAGACTGGCACAGCATCTTAGGCGCTGTGCTGCCTCAGGTGGATATCTTTATCCCCAGCGTGGAAGAAATCTTGTTTTTGCTCCACCGGGAAACATACCAGGAATTAAGCCGGGCGGCTGAAGGGTCTGGCATCCTGGGGCAGATCACACCGCAGCTGTTAACAGATCTTGGCAGCGAATTGATCGGCATGGGGGCGAGCATTGTCGGGTTGAAATTGGGTTATCGCGGCATGTATCTGCGCACAGGCGATGTAGAACACATCCGTTCCATGGGACTGGCGCGGCCCGTAAATCCTGCCGCCTGGGCGGAGGTGGAGCTGTGGGCGCCCTGTTTTAAGGTCGAGGCAGCTGGCACAACCGGCTCAGGTGACGCAACGATTGCCGGATTCTTAGCGGCCTTGCTGAGAGGGTCTCACGGTCGAAGAGGCGCTTACCCTGGCGGTCGCGGTCGGCGCGTGTAATGTAGAGGCAGCGGATTCGATCAGCGGAATCCGCAGCTGGGACGACACCCTCCTGCGCATTGCCGGCGGGTGGGAGCGCCGACCGCTCGAGCTGAGCGCTCCTGGCTGGCAGCTCGACGGAGCCAGCGGACTCTGGCGTGGACCCTGCGACTGAGGCTAAAATCATTGTGGGAGGTATGAGCGATGATCACACGTGAGCAAGTTCAAGCTGCGCAGCAGCGCGTGGCCCGGATGATGCAGCAGGCTGGAATTGAATTAACCGCGGGCGAAGTCGAAAGCATCGAGCTGGCTGAGTTTGGATTGGGCGATCCCATGCGCACGGGCCTGGAGCTGCTGGTCTATATCAACACGGACCGCTACTGCGCCAAGGAGCTGGTTCTTTTCCCCCGCCAGACTTGCCCTGAACACCGCCACCCGCCTGTCGCCGGAGAGCCGGGAAAAATGGAAACCTTCCGCTGCCGGTGGGGGCGTGTATGGCTGTACGTGCCGGGGGAGCCAACACCCGACCGGCAGGGTCAGCCTCCGGAAGGCAGCGAGCCATATTACACCGTCTTCCACGAAATCAGCCTCGGTCCGGGCGACCAGTTTACCATCCCGCCGAATACGCTACACTGGTTCCAGGCGGGGGACGAAGGCGCTATCGTCTCGGAATTCTCCAGCACCAGCCGCGATGAAAGCGATGTTTTTACCGACCCACGCATCCGCCGGGCTTCAGAGATTATATAAATTGCACAGCAGCCGGACAACCCAGGAGCATCCCACAATGAAAAAGGCAGTCATACTTGGTGAACGACGGGCCGGTCTGGTCGAGGTCCCCGTTCCCCAGCCCAAAGAGGATTGGGTCCTGGTGCAAGTCTGCGCCTCGGCGTTATGCACCGAATATAAATCCTATCTGGTCGGGCGCGAACTGCAGCTAGGGGGGCACGAAGGCGTAGGGGAGGTTGCCGCGGTAGCGCAGCCCGGACGGGTGAAGGTCGGCGACCGGGTCGTCATCCTGCCCCAGTACCCATGCGGGAAATGCGCTCTGTGCAAATCCGGCGATTACGTTTACTGCGAGAATAATATCGATTTCGAGGATTACATCGGGAGCAAGAACGGCAGCGGCACGTTCGCCCAATATATCCTCAAGCCCGACTGGCTGCTGCCGCCTATCCCGGATGGCGTGTCTTACGTGCATGCGACCATGGCGATCGACGGGATCGGCGCTTCCTTCGGCGCTTTTCAGGCCATCGATATCGGCGCCAGCGACATCCTGCTGATTACCGGGCTGGGTCCGGTAGGCCTGGGGGCGGTGGTGAACGCCTGCTTCCGGGGGACGCGCGTCATCGGGGTAGAGCCAGTCCCCTGGCGCAGGGAGCGAGCCCTGCAGATGGGAGCGGAGGTCGTTTTCGATCCCGCCGAGCCAGATCTGCTCGAAAAAATTCGTGGGCTGACGGAAGGCACGAGGCGTGACCTGCGCTTTGGATTGCTCGGGAAAATACGCAATCCCAACGGCTCTGCATCGATGCAGTCCGGCGGCAGAGGCCGGGTTGCTTTTGTCGGCGAATCCAATGACGAACTGGTCATCCACGTCAGCCCTGACATGATCCGCAAAGGCCTGACGGTCGTCGGCTCCTGGCTGTACAACCTGGGGGATTATCCTAAGGTGATGCAGGTCATCCAGGAATCGCCGCTGATCGACCTGCTGGTCAGTCACGTGCTGCCCATGAGCCAGCATCCAGGAGGGATTTGAGCTGTTGGCCAGCGGTCAATGCGCAAAAGTGGTGGTCGACCCGTGGGAATAGCCTGAAAGGAACTGGAATGAGCCGCTTTGTTCTTTCCTGCACCACCTGTTCCACGCGAATCCCCGGAAAGGATGAGATCTCAGAGTGCTTGATCCACGCACCCAGGGCAGGCTATAAAGCCTGGGGAATTGCCGGCCCGCTCTTTTGGACGCCTGGGCTGGTCCGCTGGGCCGATCTCGACCTGATCAACCGCCGTGCGGCGGAGGCCGGGCTGCGAGCGCTGCACCGAGGTGTATGGGGCCGCGTTCCCTACAGGCTCGGTCGCCGAAGCCCAGCAGGCTGCCCCGGTCCGGGCTCCAGCTTTTCGACGCGGCGGAAAAATTGGGGAGCCCGTTGGTGGTCATCACCGGCCGCCCGCGCAGGGATGGCGGTCTCGAGCCGACGATCGCCGGGATCAAGGCACTCCTGCCGTTGATCGAGCACAAACCGGTCAGGCTGGCCCTGGAGCCGCATTTTGGCTCGCAAATCCAATCCATAGAGGATTACGAGGCGATCTTTGAGCAGATCCAGTCGCCCCAGGTAGGCATCACCCTCGATTCCGGGCATTTCCATTCCGCCGGGGTCGATTGGAAGCGCCTGATCCACCGTTTTCCCGAGCGCATCTACAACTTCCACGTCAAAGATCACGTGGGGACGCAATCCGTCCCGCTGGGGAGTGGGGAAATTGACCTGCGCGGCTACATCGAGGAGCTGCACGCCATCGGCTACGAAGGCGCGCTGGCAGTCGAGCTCGAAGTGGTCGACCCTGAGAACCTGCCGCGCTACTGCGCGGAAGCCTTCGTATACCTGCAGGACCTGGTCGAGGAGGTTACCGGTCAGATTCCCGACTAAGCAGGAGACTCAGAATTCGGCAAGCCAGGCTGCAGAAGGGCGCACAAAAAGGAAGCGAAAATGCCAAATGTTATTTCCAATGGGATCACGATCCATTATGAAGAGCAGGGTCAGCGGCGAGCCGCTGATCTTGATCATGGGGCTCGGCGCTCCCGGCAGCCGCTGGGTGGATCACGCCGCCCATTACGAGCAGTATTTCAGGTGCATCCTGGTCGACAACCGGGGGAGCGGCGACTCGGACAAGCCAGGCGGTCCTTATACGACCCGCTTAATGGCGGAAGACACTCGCCGGCTTGATGAATGCGCTGGGCATCGAGCGCGCCAGGGTCGCCGGCATCTCGATGGGCAGCGCGATCGCCCAGGAGCTGGCGCTCGCCTACCCGCAAAAAGTTCGCAGCCTGGTCCTGGTGAGCTCCTGGTCGCGCTGCGACAGGTACACCCAGGATGTCTTCGAGCATTTCAAAAAGATGCGCTCTCTGGCGTCCCCCGCCGATTTCACCCAGCTCCTCCAGCTATGGATCGCCTCCGCCTCCCTATTACGAAGAACATTATGCCGAGATGAAACAGGACCAGGCGAACGCTCATGAAGGTTACATGCCGCTGGGCGCATTTGCAGCCCAGTGCGATGCCTGCAGCACCCACAATGCGTTCGACCGGCTGGGCAAGATAACAGCCCCGGCCCTGCTGACTGTCGGGGATGCCGATATCTTTACCCCGCTCAGGCTGACCGCCGAAATGCACGAGCAGGATGCCCCATGCGGAGCTGCTCGTTTTCGCAGGGCGGGGACACATCCACCATTGGGAAGATCTCAGCCGGTTCAATGAAGCAACCGCGCGATTTTTAGCTGGCAAATTAATCGAATAAGGATGCACCTATGAACAAGCCAAAACTTTCGTTGGGAAGCTGGGCATTCTCTTTTGGACCGTTTTCGAATGACTCCCTGGTCATTCTCGCGCGTGCTCGAGTTCACCGCCCAGGCCGGCTACGACGGCGTGGAGATCAATGGATTCCGGCCCCATCCTCATCCCGCAGACTATGACACAGCCGCAAAGTGCAAGGAGCTGGTGAAAGAGATCGAGGGCTATGGGTTGGGCATCTCCGGGTATGCACCTTCCTTTGGCGATGTCCCACCGGCAGAGGTAGACCCTCAGGCCTATCTGAGCGTATTTCGCAAGAGCCTGGAATTTTGCACTCGCTGCGGCATCCGCAAATTACGCGTGGATACGGCCAGCCCTCCGCTGGCGCTGCCGCCCGAAGAGTATGAAGAGCGCTTCGCCCATCTCACCCGGACCTGGCATCTGGCGGCGGAGGAAGCCGCAAAGGCCGGCATTCTCCTGGTTTGGGAATTCGAGCCGGGCTTCTGGTTGAATAAGCCGTCTGAGGTCCAGCGCGCTCGTGAAGGCGGTCGACCACGAAAACTTTAAGCTGCTGTTCGATACCAGCCATGCCTATATGGGCGCAGTTATCGGAGCCAGGCAGACGGGGGAGGTGGAGCTCTTGAGCGGGGGGGTGGCCGAATACGCCCGGCTGCTGAGCCCAATGATCGGTCACCTGCATCTGATCGATTCGGACGGCTCTCTACACAATAATGAAACGAGCACCCACGTAGCATTCGGCGAGGGGAAGATCGACTTTATCAGCGTCCTGACTGCCATTAAGGGGGTAGCCAGCCAACTGCCCTGGTGGTGCGTGGATTTTTGTTTCAACCCGCAAACCCCGACTGCCGGTAAAGAGGCTGTCCCATACGTTCATCGCTTGATGGAGGAGGTGCTCGCATGAGCCCGATTAAGTTCGGCTGCCAGTTTTATACCTGGCAAATGTCCGGGGAGCGCTACGTGGGGAAGCTGCCCCATATTTTGAAGGTGGTCGAAGCAGCGGGATTTAGCGGGCATCGAGCCAGAAACCTTGATGCTGGGGGATTATTATCAAGAGCCGGCGGCGTTGGCAGACGTCCTCGCGCAGCATGGGCTTGCAGCTCGGCGCGATCGCCTTCGTCTGCGATTGGGCAGGTGAGGTCGAGTTCGCAGGCTGAGCGAGAGGAGGCAGCCTATGTCATCCGCTACATGCAGGCGTTCCCCGCCGCTCACCTGGTGCTGTGCCAGATGCCGGGGAAAGACCGTTCGGACCTGCGCCAGCGCCAGAAAAACCTGATCTCGTGCGTGAACTCGGTCGCGCGGCGCGCCACGGACCAGGGGATCGCCTGCTCCTTCCATCCAAACTCGCCCCCCGGATCCATATTCCGCACCTCAGAGGACTACCGGATATTGCTGGATGGTCTGGACAGCCGCAGTGTAGGTTTCGCCCCCGATACGGGGCACATCGTGAAAGGCGGCATCGATGTCATCGCACTATTTACGGAATACGCACTCGCTGATCAAACACGTCCACTTCAAAGATATTACCGCCTCGGGCGAATGGACCGCGATGGGCGCCGGAGTTATCGATTTCCCCCGGATCGTGACGATGCTGCGCGATGGCGGTTATGACGGCTGGATCATGGTCGAGGAGGAGTCTCCCGCAGGCGGAAGTGGACCCCGACGCGGCTACCCTCCAAAATGGGGAATACCTGCGGCAGACGTTGCTCCCGCTCGTTTAGGATGGAAAGACCCTCACAGAATTATCCTGGCTGCTGCCAATGCGGAGGCTGAAAAGATATGGATGAAACTCTACGCGCCCTGCCCGATCGCCGGGTAAGCCTGCTTCCCGGTCTGTTCAAGAAGCGCTTCGAGGTCAACCGGCAGTACGTATTTTCGCTCAAAAGCCACAACCTCCTGCAGAACCATTACATGGAAGCCGGGTTGTGGGCGCCCATCGGGAAGCCTGCCGACGCACATTGGGGCTGGGAATCGCCCACCTGCCAGATCCGCGGGGAGTTCCTGGGGCACTGGCTCTCCGCCGCGGCCCACATTTATGCCAGCACCGGCGACGCCGAGCTTAAAGCCAAAGCGGATGCGATCGTGGCGGAGGTCGCGCGCTGCCAGGAGGAGAACGGCGGTGAGTGGGCTGGACCGATCCCGGAGAAATACCTGGACTGGCTGGGGCGCGGCAAAACCATTTGGGCGCCGCAGTGCACCGTTCACCGGAATATGATGGGGCTCTACGATATGTACGCCTGGGCCGGCAACCAGCAGGCGCTGGAAATCCTGGTCAGGTGGGCGCGCTGGTTCAGCCGCTGGACCGCCCAGTTCACCCGGGAGCAGTTCGATGGCATGCTCGACGTTGAAACGGGTGGGATGCTGGAATCGTGGGCAGACCTGTACGGGGTCACCGGCGACAAGGAGCACTACGCGCTGATCCAGCGCTACGACCGCCGGCGGTTGTTCGATCCCCTGCTCGCCGGAAAAGACGTCCTTACGAACCGGCACGCCAATACGACCATCCCCGAGGTCCTGGGAGCGGCGCGCGCCTGGGAGGTGACCGGGGAGGACCGCTGGCGGGATATCGTCGAGGCGTACTGGCGCTGCGCGGTCAGCGACCGGGGATATTTCTGCACCGGCGGGCAGACCAACGGAGAGTTCTGGATCCCGCCCGGGCAGATCTCTACCCGGCTGGGGGATAAGACCCAGGAACACTGCACGGTCTACCACATGATGCGCCTGGCTGAATACCTGCTGCGCTGGACCGGGGAGCCCACCTACGAAGATTACTGGGAAAGGAACCTTTACAACGGGAGCCTGGCCCAGCAGCACCCGGAGACCGGGATGGTGACCTATTTCTTACCCCTGCGCTCCGGCTCGGTCAAGAAATGGGGAACGCCGACCGATGATTTTTGGTGCTGCCAGGGCACCCTGATCCAGGCGCACAGCCTCTACCCAAACCACATCTTCTACGAAGAAGGGAAAGACCTGGTTCTATCCCAATACATCCCCTGCCAGCTCGACTGGCATAAAAATGGGGCGGCGGTGCAGCTCACGCTTTCAGAAGATACGCACCCGGACGACCAGCGCCGGCCGCGCAGCCGCGTCGTATGAATTGAAGATCGCCTGCACCCAACCGCAGGAGTTTGCGCTCCAGCTGCGCCTGCCCTGGTGGATGAGCGGCAGTCCGGAAATTGCCGTCAACGGTGAAAAGCAAGCGGTGAGCGGAAATCCATCGAGCTATGCCCGGATCGAGCGGGTCTGGCAGGAGGATACCGTCCAGATCACGCTGCCCCACAGCCTCAGCGCAGAGCCCGCTGCCCGATCTGCCGGATACGGTCGCCTTCATGGAAGGTCCGGTCGTGCTGGCGGCAGTCCTGGGGGATGGATCGGGGAAAACCGCAGTGGAGGCGCTCGATGAGAGGACGCTCTACTCTGCTGGAAAAGACCCCACGTCCGTCCTGATCCCGGATAACGAGCGGGAGTTTACCCACTGGCGGATCGGATACCGGACTCAGAACCAGGCGCAGAACCTGCGCTTCATCCCCTTGTATGAGATCCGGGATGAATCGTATGCGGTCTATTTCCCGGTCCGGGAAGGGCGCTAGCCAGAGGCATGACCCAATCGATTTGGGCTGCAAAGCCCAGCGAGGAATGAGATTATGGACCTGAATTTGAAGGATAAGAATGCGCTTGTCACCGGCGGCGAGCGAGGCATTGGTCGAGATATTTGCCTTTCTCTCGCCCGGGAGGGCGTCAACATCGCCTACTGCGATATCAAGCTCGAGGCCGGGGGGAATTCGACCCAGGAGCGCGTCAGGAGCCTGGGAAGGAAATCTTTTGCGAGAGAAGTCGACGTATCGGACGAGCCACAGGTAATCCGCTTCGTCCAGGAGGCGATCGATGAATTGGGCTGCATCGATATATTCGTGAGCAACGCCGGGATCATCGAATGGGAGCCGATCACCCGGATCACCCTGGAATGCTGGAACAGGATCCTTGCCGTCAACCTGACGGGCGCGATGCTCTGCACCCGCGAGGCAGCCAAGCACATGGTCGATCGCCGCAAAGGGGTCATGCTGTTCACCTCCTCGACGATCCAATTCAACCCGGCCTATAAAGAGGCTGCCTACCGGGTGAGCAAAACCGGCGTGCAGGCGTTCGCCGAGACGGCCGCGATCGAGCTGGCGCCCTATGGGATCCGGGTGAATACAGTCTCGCCCGGCCTGATCAACTCGCCGAACTGGGCGATGGGCGTCCTACCGAAAGCTGCCAACGATCCCCAAACCGGGGAGAGCTTCATGGGCAATATTCCCCTGGGTCGCCTCGGGCTGCCGGAGGATGTGGGCGCGGCGTTTGCCTACCTCGCTTCGGATAAAGCCTCGTTCGCCACGGGGGCGAATATCGTCCTGGACGGGGGATTTACCTTACGACCGCTGGTGCTGGTCTCTCAGGAAGAGATCAAAAACATGAACGGGTGAAGTCAGGCTGCGAAGTATTGGTTGATTTTTGCTCTCAGGAAATCGGCCGATTGGCGCAGCTCTTCCATCCCATTCATCCCGTCCTCGATAGAAATCCACCCGTCGAATCCGGCGTCTTTGAGGATGCGAAAGATCGCATCGTAATCGTTCAACCCCCTGCCAATGACGCCGTGCTGGATCATCCCGGCGTAGCCGTAGACCGGATCGATCTCCATGCGCCGCAGGTCGGCGACGTTGCCCCCTTTGAGATAGCGGTCGCTGGCGTGCATGGTGACCACCCGGCTTTTTATCTTCTGCAGCAGCGCGAGGGGGTCTTCTCCGGCAACGATGGTATTGGATGGGTCGAAATTGATCCCGAAATAGGGCGAGTCGATCTGGTCGATGATTTCCAGAAAGACCTCGGATTTGAGCGCAAATTCAGGATACTCCCAATACCCGTCCTTGTAGTGATTTTCGATCGTAAGGATGATCCCCTTTTTTTCCGCGTACTCCACGGCTGCCCGGATCATTTCCACACACCAGCCCACGGCTTTTTCCCGCTCCAAACCGGGGCGGTTCTGCCCGGATAGCGTCCTGCAAAACCTGCCGCCCAACCTCACGGTCAGATCGATGGCTTTCTTCTGCTTTTCGAGCTCTTCCAGCCGGACCTGCGGGTCGGGATGGGTGAAATCGGGGGAGAAGCACATCATCGGGATGGCCAGGCCAGCCTCCGCGCATTTCTCTTGCACCGCGTCCAGGTAGGCTTCCCTCTGCGCCTGCGAAGAAGAGGTCGTACATCTCGAGCCCGTCCACGCCGAGCTGACTCGCTTTCTCGATCCACTCCAAGACGGTCATGGACTTGTGCAGGATGATGTCATCCAGGTAGCATTTGGGAAAAGCTGCCAACTGTACCAATGATCCCTCCTCGGTGATTGACCGAAAGCAACTTTATAGAATTCAACCCTAAAACGGTTAATCACTGAAAAAACGTGAGCAACCCCAGATAAGATCTATCTGAGGCATCGTGGAAATCGCCCCCCACCCTGCCCTCCCCCAAAAATCGGGGGAGGGTTTAATATCGGAAAAATGGGTGATTTGCGGGCGATCCGCCCGCAAATCACCCATTTTTCCGAATTTTCCTCCTTCCGCCGCCGAAGGCGGCAGGGAGGGGGATTGAGGGGGTGAGGAACACCGCGATCCCCAGCCACTTACCGAGCAGCTTCAGCTCATCGCGCAGATCGCCGGGAGCGACGACGTAGTGATTGCCAAAACACTTTTCGAGGAAATCCCAGCGGTCGCCGTTGAGCCTGATCTTTACCGTCAGGTTCGGAGACTGCTCGCTGCTCAACAGCTCGCCCGCAGCCAGGTGCAGCTGGTCGCAGCCCCGCCCGTAAAACCTGAACAGGGTCACGGGACCCGGGTTCAGCCGCGGGCGGCAGGTGAGGGTTTCGAAGCCGCGCTCCCGGGCGAGCTGAGAATGCGCCAGCAGCACTTCGCTCTTCTGCGCAGCCAGTGAAGCGGGAGCGCCGCAATGGGTCAGGGTCAGGACGCCCTCCAGGTCGAGGTCATACAGGTCGCCGGCGTAGGCGGAGGCGCCGCTGAGATATCGGGCAGCCAGCAGCGAGATGCACAGCAGCACGTCGCCTTCACAAGCCAGGGTGTAGGCGTCTTCGATAAATCCCAGGCAGGGGTTCAAGCCAAGCTCACGCGGGAAGCCCGACCAGCACTCGGCGGCGAACCCGTCGATCTTTTGCTCCTGCGCCATCTGCTTCAAGGTGAGGTGGAGCAGGCTGCCCGCCTGCAGGAGGCTTTTATCCGCGGCGTTTATGCTGAAGGGACGGGTGATCTCTTGCAGGGATCGTTCTAACTCTTGCGGGTGCTGGGAGGTGAGCTGCATGGCGGTGCGTATCTCGTCGAAGGACAGCGGGAGAAGGGTGATCCCCAGCCTGGAGCTCACCGTTTGCGGGTCATAGCGCGCCGAGACGAGGTTGGGGAAAATGCCGCCGATGACCCCGATGCGGCTCCGGCGCAGGCGCGAGTACGCTTTGGCGGCGCGGGCGATACAGCTGAGCCTGGCGATGGAGGCGGGGTGGTCCGGGGGAGCATACAGCAGCTCGACCGGGACCCCTGCTTCGCGCAGCGCCCCGAGGGCCAGGGCGCTGCTGGGGAGCGCAAACCTGCCCTGGACGGGCCACAGCAAGCAGGGCGCCTGGCTCGCCCGCCCGGCGGCCTCCAGCGCCTGCGCGCTGAGCCCGCGCAGGGGGACGATGAGCAGGAGGTCCGGCTTCTGCTCCATCAATCCCTGGGCAGAGCGCTGCGCCTCGGTCTCATCCACTGCCGGATCGGCAATGATCAGGTCGGCACCCAGGCGCTCGAAAGCGGCGAGGATCGCTTCGTACTCGGTTTTAACCGGGGGAGAGTCGAATTCTCCGATGGGCAATACGGCGACGGAGAGCATGTCGCTCATTATAACTGCCTAGAGGGGGGAGAAGGGTGTGCCAGTGCTGACGTGCACACCCGAGGTCTACCGAGAATTGTTCAGGTCCTGGGAGACGAATTTGTGGGCTTACAGCGGAACTTGCTCATTAAAATAGCCGAAACCTCGAACCTGTATCCACTCCCGGGGGTATTCGTTCCGCGAAAAAAACGAAGAGGAACGAATAGGGGAATACTCGGTTTTGAATTTGTGATTTAATAGGAGCCAGTTCTCAATACAACAGTCAGAGTATCAGGCGTTCCTGATAGTATACTAGCACAATTGTTCTGGTTATGCAAGGGTCAAAAGAGCGATCGTTTAGCAAGGAGACGAAACCATGAAACCCCGAGTGACGGTCATCACGCTCGGCGTCGATGACCTTAACCAATCCCTGAAGTTCTATCGCGATGGGCTCGGCCTTCCCACCCAAGGGATCATCGGCACCGAGTTCGAGCACGGCGCGGTGGCCTTCTTCGACCTGCAGCCAGGGCTGATGCTCGCCATCTGGCCGCGGGACAGCATCTCGCACGACACCGGCATTCCGCAGTCCCCGCACAGTCCAACCGAGATCACCATCGGTCACAACGTCGCCACGCGAGAGGAGGTCAACGCGGTCATGGACCAGGCAAGGCAAGCCGGCGCCAGGATCGTCAAGCCTGCCCAGGTCACCTTCTGGGGCGGGTACTCCGGCTACTTCCAGGACCCCGACGGTCACTTGTGGGAGGTCGTTTGGAACCCTGATTTCGAGCTCATGGATTAATCGCCGGTGGATAACCCAAGCAGGGTGGAGGCGTGCATGAGCATCCCAAAAGATGCGAATATTTCTCTAAATCCGGCCAATACGCACACCGCGGTCGATACGCTGGCCTGGCTGATCCACGATGCCTTCGAAGGCGACCCCGAAATGTCGCTGCTTGCCAACCTTCGCGAATCTCCGCACAAAAGATTGGACTGTGCTCCCGCCCGGCGGGGAGCGAAGTATTGCCGACATCGTCGAGCACGTGGGCTGGTGCAAATGGATGTACGAGGATTACGCCTTTGGTCCCGGCACGCTGCGCGGCGACCAGCCTCCCCTCGTTCCGGCTGGTGGCAGCGCGCTCGCGCCCGCCGGACGAGCTGGTCGCCTGGCTTACCGAAGGTCACGGGCGCTGGCTGGCCTCCGTCCGCGCCCTGGAGAGCGATGCCGAGCTGGAGCGTGAGCGTCCCGCCAACTGGGGCGAGCTCCTGCCGACGCGGGCGCTGATCCGGATCATGATCGCCCACGACTTCTACCATGCCGGCGAGATCAACCATTTGCGCGCCTTAATTCAAGGGAACGATCGTTGGGAGTATGATTGAAGTTCTAACCCACTATTGCGTCACGATGGAATCCCCTCAGACCCTCATTCAGATAGTAAAAGTAGGTTGGGTTGAGCAGCTTATTCACAGCCAAAATCATTTGGGTTCTAAGCGAAACCCAACATCGAGGCATATTGTTGGGTTTCGGGGCAGATATTCAATTATCCATCTTCCTGGTGTCCGTACAATGTCTTCCTCATACTCTTCATAATCTACGCTTCGTATCGTCGAAAACTCACCAGTCCAGTAAGCAGGTTGGGTTGAGCAGCTTATTCACAACCAAAATCCTTGCGTCAAAGCGAAACCCAACATCGAGGCATGTTGTTGGGTTTCGGGGCAGATATTCAATTATCCATCTTCCTGGTGGAATGCCCCTCAACCCAACCTACGCTCTGACTACCTTCTCGGCTCATACCGCATCGCCACCGCCCCGGAGCCGAACTCCAGCCGGCTCACGAGCTTCAAGTCGATAGGCTTCGATAGCCCCGCGAACAACGTCGGCCCATGGCCCGCCAGCCTGGGATGCACGACGAACTCGTACTCATCGATCAATCCCAGCTCCGCCAACGCCAGCGGGAGCTTCACGCCTCCCACGAACAGTCCTTTACCCGGCTCCTGCTTGAGCTGCTGAACGGCCTGCCCGAGATCCCCGCGCACGAGCTCCGCGTTCCAATCGACCCGCTCCAGGGTGCTGGACACGACGTACTTCTTTGCCGCGTCGATCGTCCGGGCGAAGGGTTCCGTCCAAGGTTCCATCCAATCGGGCCTCGCTCCCGCGGCCACCGCCACGCTGCCTCCATCATTTCGTAAGTCACCCGGCCAAAGAGCAGGGCATCGGCCTGGGCGAGGTTCTCGACTGCGTGACGATGCAAGTCTTCGTCCACTATTCCTTCACGATGATCACAGCACCCGTCTAATGTGACGTTGATGGAATACCGAAGTGGTCGCATTACGTAAGACCTCCTGTAGTGATAGGGCCGCCTAACGGTGTTCGTTACCGGCGGCTGGGGAGAGAAAAGTTTGGAAACGGGAAACTGCCATAGCTCAGAACCAGCTCCAAAAAACACGCCGAGCCCCAGCCGTCCGGTGCACGCTTTGTTGGCGGCGACAATTGTTATTACAGACTGTTTGTTGGAATTTCGCCAAGTTCCAAAAGAAGTTCTTCGATTTCTTGACCACGAGCATTCGCAAACCCTTTAGATTCGCCGATAATTTTAAAGCCGCATTTCTCTAAAACCCGACGCGAGCCGAGATTGTCTTTGGCTACTCGTGCATATATCGGGCGAATTTGGTTCTTCTGCGCTAAGAACTCCTTAAGCGCCCAAGTAGCAATGCCCTTACCCCAATATTCTTTCCCAAGCCAATAAGTAACTTCTGGCTTGCCTTCATCTTCATAGCTTGAAACACTTCCTGCAACCTGCCCATTGAAGATGATTGTCTGTATGATACCTGTTTTATCTGCCAAAATTCTGTGCCAATGTGCCATAAAGGCTTCTTGGTTGGTCGGGTCTTTCGCAGTGAAAGCCGCCATGTAATTGGCTTCTTGATCCAGCTGATATTCAAAAAAGATGGGAAGGTCATCGTTTACAACATTGCGCAGAACTAGTTTGTTTGACATACAGTTTTTCTCCACAAATCATTTCTGTATTTTATCAGGACACTTTTCATGCTTTCAGTAGAGTAGGTTGGGTTGAGCAGTTTATTCACAGCCAAAATCCTTTGCGTTCAAAGCGAAACCCAACATCGAGGCATGTTGTTGGGTTTCGGGGCAGATATTCAATTATCCATCTTCCTGGTGGAATGCCCCTCAACCCAACCTACGCTCCTTCAATCTCGTTGGTATCTTATGGTCTAGCTTACCAACTTGGCTATTGTATTGTGGACGCTGAATTTCTTGCCTGTAAGTCCATAGCCAACTCGGTCGGCTTTTTGAAATCTGCAAACCTCCTTTCGTTTCACTAGCCCAAAAGTCGATAACTATTTGTCCACGCCTGTCCTTTTGAATTGAGTACTACCTTCTGCTATATCCCGATAAACGTTCCGAGCTATATGGTCCATTCTTCACCAAAAAAGTCAAATTATCTTGAGTCCACCTAATCGACAACTGTCTTCGAATCTAGAGGCTCTTTCGCTCTTCTAAGAGTAATTCGCAAGGTCGTAACCGATCAACTCTCTCGCGCTTAACCATCAATTTCATTTTCAGGGCATATGCGATAGTTCATTGTGTGCAATATCTCTCGGAGTAATTCTAATCGGCTAGTCCAATAACGTGCGCAACCAGTAGTAAATGCGATCGTTCAATGTACATCAATTGCCCCTTGTTCAAGCAGAGTGTTGTTCCCAATGATTCAATCAAATCGCACGCCATTTTACTCCCACCCGTCCGATTAACCCTGTCAAAAATGATCACGAGAGATCCTAATACCAGTTTGACGTCCTCAATATTCATAAACCCGTCCGCGGCATATTTTGACCATCATAAAGGAATATCTCATAGCGATCCTTCCTTGATATATTAGGTTGGCTTTTCAACAAACGGATATTTTTAACTCTGCTATCGCGAAGCTCTGCCCTGGTCAGTAGTCGTAGGGTGCGGTCGATTTTGACCGCACCAATCCCTATTCCTCACAGCCCATCCTCTTCACCTCATCCCCGACGGCTTCTCCCCATTCCCTCTCATAATACCCCAGCTTGACATACCGGTGAAAACTCGACCACGGCCAGTCAACCGCCTTCTGCACCAGCCCGTGTTTCACCGGATTGTAATGGATGTAATCCCGATGCCGGTTGAGGTCTGCCTCTTCTCGGATGGTATGCTCCCAGAAACGCCGCTGCCAGATGGCTGCTTCGCCCCTCTTCGCCCGCGATTCGTTCCGGTTTTCCCCAGGTCCAATCCGGTCTAAATAACCTTTGGTGAACAAGCGTTTGATCTCTCCCCAACGCAGGGAGTATTGCGCATCTCCTTCCGGCAGGGTCCAGATGCAATGGATATGTTCCGGCAGGAGGCAGACCGCATCAATGGCGAATGGAAATCTCTCCTGAACATCCAGCCACGCGCTGCGCAGTAATTTTCTGGCTTCAGGGGTTATCAGGATTGGCAGGCGGTTGTAGGTAATGACGGTGAAGAAGTACGTGCCGCCTTCAATAAGTGATCGACGGTAGTCAGGCATATATGGAGATTATATAGGAGAATGGAAAATGGTGCGGTCAAGGACGACCGCACCCTACGAATCCTACGCCGGACGGAATCCTCCCCCTGACCACTCATCCAGGATAAACTCTCTCCAATTTCCGTGATAGAATCGCCCGCATTACCTCCACAAACCCCTCACAGGTCGGATGTTAGAGCGCATGGACAGTCATCCAGGGAGCAAGAGGTCGTCCAGGTCGGTCCCCTGCCCGCTATGCGGGGAGCTGATCGCGCCTGAGAATTCGCCCGCTCATCACCCGGCTCGATCCCCCGGTCGTGCGCAGGCTGCAGCGGGAAAACCCGGGCTGGGACGCCTCAGCCGGGGCCTGCCCGGAGTGCGCCTTCAAAGCCGCCGGGGCAGTCCGCGCCGAGCGCAGCCGCACCTCGCTCCACGAAGAGCTGCTCTCGCCCTATCCCGTCTACGCGGCGGAGGATACCCGCCTGCTGCCGGTCTCCCGCTTCGTCCAGGCCACGCCCCAATATACCGGGCGGGGGGTGACCATGGCCTTCCTCGATTCCGGCTTCTACCCCCATCCCGACCTGACCCGGCCCGAGAACCGCATCCTGCAGACTGTCGACGCTACCGGCGAGAGGGCGGTCGAGGAGGCGAGCTTCCTCAAGGCGCAGGTCTCCAGCTGGCACGGCATGATGACCTGCCTGCGTGGCGGCTGGCAGCGGCTTCATGTCGGACGAGCTCTACCGGGGCATCGCCTCCCAGGCGAGCCTGGTGCTGGTCAAGACCGGCAGTCCAAATGGGCGCGGCATCCGCGAGGTGGATATCCTGCGCGCATTGAAAATGGGTCCTGGCAAACCAGGACCGCTACAACATACGCGTCGTCAACATCTCCCTCGGCGGAGATCACCCGGCGAACGGAAAGCTCAGCGAGCTGGACCGGCTGGTCGAGCAGGCAGTCGAGCAGGGAATGGTGGTGGTCGCCGCCTCCGGCAACGGGGGAGTCGAGCGGCTCGTCCCCCCTGCCAGTGCACCGTCGGCGATCACCGTCGGCGGGCTGGACGACGGCAACTCTTACGACCCCGGACAGTGGCGCCTGTACCATTCGAACTACGGTAAGGGCGGCAATTCAACGTCCAAGCCCGACCTGGTCGCGCCGGCTACCTGGCTGGCTGCTCCCATGCTGCCGCACAGCCGGGTGCACAACGAAGGCATGTTCTTGTGGCGGATGGACAAAACCCTCGAGCAGCTCTTGCATTCCAATGGGACGCCTCCCGGCGTGAACAAGGACGCTTCCCACCCGCAGCTCGCAGCCTTCCGCCGGAAGATCCGCCTCCGGATGATCGACCAGAAGTACATCCACCCGCACTACCAGCACGTCGACGGCACCTCGATGGCTGCACCGGTGGTCAGTGCGATCGTCGCCCAAATGCTCGAAGCCAACCCCACCCTATCGCCCTCCCAGGTAAGGGAGATCCTGCTCGCCACCGCCACGCCTTTACCCGGCATGCCCGCGGCGAGGTACGGCGCCGGGCTGGTCAACGCCGGGCGAGCGGTCGCTGCGGCCCGCCGCCTCAGCCGCGGTTTATGGCGCGTCCTGCCATTTTCGCCCCAGGTGCATCCGGACGGAATCTCGTTCTATTATTTCAGCCCCGGCAACCGCGCGGCCTGCGTCTCCTTGACCGGCAGCTTCAATGCCTGGGACCCGACCGGGTACGAACTGCACACTCACTCCCCCGGGCTCTGGCAGCTGGCGATACCCATCCCTGCCGCGCGGGGCATACCGCTACAAATTCCTGGTGGACGGAGCCTGGGTGAACGACCCTGAGAACCCCGACCAGGTCGAAGACGGCTACGGCGGGTTCAGCTCGCTGCTGGAAGTGTGACGATGAACAGAGAATATCACCGCTGGTACAGCCCAGCTCTCAACCGCGACATGGAGCTGCTGATTTTCGGGCATGCTGGGGCGCGCGTCCTGGTCTTCCCCACCTCGAAAGGCAAGTTCTACGAATGGGAAGACCGGGGCATGATGGCTGCCCTGGGCGAGCACCTGGAAAATGGCTGGATCCAGATGTACTGCGTGGACAGCGTCGATGAAGAGAGCTGGTATGCCTGGCACAAATCTCCCGGCGACCGCGCCTGGCGGCACATACAGTACGAGAGCTACCTGCTGCACGAGGTGCTGCCCTTAGCCTCTCAGAAGAACCCCACTCCCTACCTGATCACCACCGGGGCGAGCTTCGGCGCTTACCACGCCCTGAACTTCGCCCTGCGCCACCCGGAGATCACGGACCGGGTAGTCGCCATGAGCGGCATGTTCAATATCGAGCGCTGGCTTGGATCCTACCGGGATGACAATATCTACTATAATTGTCCTTGTTTGTACCTCCCGAATGAATACGATGAAGGCCGCCTGAACCAGATGCGCCGCCTGGATATCACCCTCGCCATCGGCGGCGAGGATTCCAACCTCGGGAATAACCGCTGGCTTTCCGACGTCATGTGGAGCAAAGGGATCTGGCACTCGCTGCGCATTTGGGATGGCTGGGCGCACGACTGGCCCTGGTGGCACCAGATGGTCCGCCACTACATCGGCGGGTCCGGCTGAGACCCTGCTCTCAGCGCTCGCGGGTCGTTTGCCAGGCCATCGCCTGAAACCGGAGGAGCAATGCAAAAAATCGGGGTGATCGTGGGTCGTGAATGGTCCTGGCCGCCGGCTTTTATCGAGGAGGTCAACCGGCGAGAAGCGGGGGTCACAGCCGAGTACGCCAAGCTCGGCGGTACTCGCATGGACGAGCCCTGCCAATACGCAGTGCTCGTAGACCGCATCTCGCACGAGGTGCCTTATTATCGCTCGTATCTCAAGCAAGCCGTCCTGCAGGGCAGCTACGTGGTGAACAATCCCTTCATGTGGACGGCAGACGACAAATTCTTCGAGGCCAGTCTGGCTACCCAACTGGGCGTCGCCAGCCCGAAGACGGTGGTGCTGCCCAACAAAGAATACGTGCCCGGCATCGTGCTGACGGAAAGCCTGCGCAACCTGATCTACCCGCTCGATTGGGAGGCCATCGTGGATTACCTGGGCGGCTTCCCGCTCATCCTGAAGGACGCCCACGGCGGCGGGTGGAAGAACGTGCACAAGGTGCAGTCGCTGAACGAGCTTTGGGAGCGCTACGACGAAAGTGGATTATTGACCATGGTCGTCCAGGAATGCATCCAATGGGAGCCGGGGCAGTACGCGCGCTGCATGTGCCTGGGTCAGTCCGAGGTGCTCGTGCGCAAGTACGACCCGGAGAGGCGCGAGTACCTGCCGGCGGACTTCCCCCCGGACTTGATGGAGCGCATCATCTCCGACTCGCTGGCGCTGGTGCGCGCCCTGGGCTACGACATGAATACCGCGGAGTGGGCGATCCGCGACGGCGTGCCCTACGCCATCGATTTCATGAATCCCGCACCAGACATGGACGTCAACTCGACCGGCTACGATTACCACCGCTGGTGCGTGGAGCACATGGCAGACCTGTGCATCCGCCTGGCGCAGGAGCCGATTCAGCAGGCGACGGAAATGGGCTGGGCGCGGCTGTTCAACCAGACTGCTGAATAGCCGGACGGTTATTCAAGGGTACGGTTGGTTAGCCGTAAGGCAAAGCAAACAGGTC
>CAVPMW010000008.1:0-300858 GCA_963706515.1 uncultured Chloroflexia bacterium | reverse complement strand
TGCTGATCCTGCTGGACGACGCGGGCTTCGCGGCGATGAGCACGTTCGGTGGTCCGTGCACGACGCCGACCGCCGACCGCCTGGCCGCCGCCGGCCTCACCTACACCCGCTTCCACGTCTGCGCGCTGTGTGCACCAACCCGGCAGGCGTTGCTCACCGGCCGCAACCATCATGCGGTTGGGATGGGCTCGATCCCCGAGTCCGCGACTTCCGCACCGGGGCTCAACTCGATTCGGCCAAAAACGACCGCGCCGTTGGCGGAGATCCTGAAGCTGAACGGCTACTCGACCGCCCAAATCGGCAAGTGCCACGAAGTGCCATCCTGGCAGACGAGCCAGATGGGACCCTTTGATGCGTGGCCCACGAGCAGCGGCTTCGAGCATTTCTATGGTTTCTTCGGCGCGGAGACGGACTACTACCGGCCGGACCTGTACCAGGGCACCACCCCGATCGACCCGCCGAAGACGCCGGAGGAAGGCTACCACCACGACGACGACATCGCCACCCACACGATCGAATGGGTGCGCCAGCAGAAGGCCCTCATGCCGGACAAGCCGTTCTTCGTCTACTTCGCGCCCGGTGGCACGCATGCCCCTCATGCCGTGCCTGCAGAATGGTCCGACAAATATAAAGGGAAATTCGACCAGGGTTGGGACAAGCTGCGCGATGAGATCTTCGCCCGCCAGAAAAAGCTGGGAGTCATCCCCGCCGACGCCGAGCTGACTGTACGGCCACAGGAGATCCCCGCCTGGGACGACATGCCGGAGGCACTGAAGCCCGTGCTGGCGCGGCAGATGGAGGTCTACGCCGGCTACATGGAGCACACCGACCACCAGGTGGGTCGCGTGATCGACGCCCTGGAAGAGCTGAAGATCCTCGACGACACGCTGGTCATCTACATCACCGGTGACAATGGCGCCTGCGTCGGGGGTGGGCTGACCGGCACGTTCAACTGGATGATCACGCTCAACGGGGCGAGGGATATCGAGACGCCCGAGTTCATGGCGGCGCGCATCGACAAGTTCGGCTCCCCGGAGGCCCTCAACCACTACGCAGTTGGCTGGGCGCACGCGATGGACACGCCCTACCAGTGGGTGAAGCAGGTCGCCTCGCACTGGGGCGGCACCCGCAACGGAACGATCGTGCACTGGCCGAACGGCTTCAAGGCGCAGGGAGAGATCCGCACCCAGTTCAGCCATGTGATCGACGTGGCGTCAACGGTGCTCGACGCGGCCGGGATCCCCGAGCCGGCGTTCGTGAACGGCATTCAGCAGATGCCGCTGCAGGGTCAGAGCATGGTCCCTTCCTTCGACGATGCGGGCGCTCCCGAGTTCCGCAGCACGCAGTACTTCGAAATTTTCGGCAATCGCGGCATCTATCACCAGGGCTGGACGGCTTGCACCAAACACGGCACCCCTTGGGCGGCTTTCCAGGAGCTTCCCCTGCTCGACGATGACGAGTGGGAATTATACAATCCAGACGACTATTCGCAAGCCCACAACCTGGCGAAAGAAATGCCCGAGAAACTGCACGAGCTGCAGCGCCTGTTTGTGATCGAGGCGGTCCGCAACAACGTGCTGCCGATCGATGACCGGAAAATGGTACGGTTCAATGCCGATCTAGCAGGCCGTCCCGAGCTGGTTCGCGGCAACACACAGATGCTCTACTCCGGCATGATCGGCCTTCCGGAGAACGTTGTCCTCAACCTCAAGAATAAGTCGCACGCGATCACCGCCCAACTGGTCATCCCCAAAGACGGGGCCAGGGGTGTCATCGTCGCGCAAGGAGGCGAGTTCGGAGGTTGGAGCCTGTACACCAAGGACGGCCGCCCGACCTACTGCTACAACCTGCTCGGTCTGCAGTACTCCAAGATCGAAGGCAAGAAGACGATTCCGGCCGGCGAGCACCAGGTGCGGATGGAGTTTGCCTACGACGGAGGCGGTCTTGGCAAGGGCGCCACGATCTTCCTCTACATCGATGGCGAGAAGACCGGCGAAGGGCGCATAGACCGGAGCACGCCGATGGTTTTCTCCCTGGACGACAAGACCGATGTCGGCAGTGACCGCTGCACACCGGTCAGCGACGACTACGGCTCGGCCGAATTGGTGTTCAACGGCCGCATCGACTGGATCCAGATCGACCTCGGCGAGGACGCGCAAGACGCCGACCACCTGATCACGCCGGAAGAGCGGTACAACCTCGCGATGGCCCTGCAGTAACGTCAGGAGCGCCGGGAGTTCGATGTGGACGTCCACAAGTGGCAATCACTGGCCCAGTGACGGTAATCCCACCTTCCCTGCGCGGGCGGTGCTCCCGGAGTATCGCCCGCGCTAGGTGAAGATAATCGATCTAAGGATAACGAATTCAAGTTAAGAAATTCGATAGGAGCCACATATGTCCGAAGAAAGCCTTCCTAAATTGACCAAAGCCCCCATCCCGGTGCAAACCCATACCCTGCGGTTGGAAGAGCGCCTCGCAAAAGGCAAAGCATTACGAGAGGTCGCGGCTCGCAAAGCCCAAAAGGAATGGAAACCACCCGCCAACCGCGCGGATCCGGTCGATCTGTTGATCGAAAACAGCAAAGGTCGCATGGAAGAGCTGCTTCCGATCCGCTACGGCAGGATGATGGTGAGCCCATTTACTTTCTACCGCGGCGCAGCGGCGATCATGGCCTATGACCTGTCGCACACTCCTTCCACCGGCCTGACCCTGTTAGCGGATGGCGACTGCCACCTGTTGAACTTTGGCGGTTTCGCCACCGCCGAGCGGAAGCTCATCTTTGACATCAATGACTTCGATGAAGTATCCATCGCTCCCTGGGAATGGGATGTCAAACGCCTGGCGGCCAGCTTTGTCATTGCCGGGCGCTCGAATGGCTTCGACCCGGCCGACTGCCAAGAAGCTGCCTGGCTGGCCGCGCAGGCTTACCGCCAGCGCATGGCAGAATATGCCGAGATGTCGATCCTGCAAGTTTGGAACGACAGCTTCGATCTCGGCGCGATCATCGAGAACATGCCCGATAAAGAGATGAAGCGCTTTTATACCAAAAAACTGACCAGCGCCACCGAGCAGAGCGCCCATGAGAAGGAGTTTGCCAAGCTGACTTTCACCGCCGGTGACACGCCGCGCATCGTTGACCAGCCTCCACTGATCTTCCACTATGGCGACCAACGGGATAAGGAATTCCTGAAGATTGCCATCACTACACTGCAAGGATACAAGAAGAACCTGAGCCTGGGAGTGAGTTTGCTGCTCGATCGCTTCGCGGTTGTGGATGTCGCCTTCAAGGTGGTGGGTGTGGGCAGCGTGGGCACTGTCTGCGGGATCATGCTTGTTGATGTCTGGCAAGGGAGATCCGTTGTTCCTGCAGTTCAAGCAGGCGCGCCAGTCCGTGTTGGAGCCGTATTGCGGCGCCAGCCCGTTTGGACATGCCGGGCAGCGTGTGGTGGTGGGCCAGCGCGCCATGCAGGCAGCCGGGGATATGTTCCTGGGATGGACGACCGGTACAGGCAAAGAGAAATACCAATTCTACCTTCGCCAGCTCAGTGACGCCAAGATCAAGCCCGTTATCGAGATCATGAAACCGCTCAATCTTAAGAACTACGCCGGCTTGTGCGGCAGGGTGCTGGCGCGGGCACATGCCCGCACGGGCGATCCGGTGGTGTTGACCGGCTACATGGGCAAGAGCACTGCCTTCGAAGATGCACTCGCTGATTTCAGCGTTGCCTATGCCGATCAAAATGAGCGCGACCATGCCGCCCTGCTGGATGCCATTCGCTCAGGGCGGGTTGAAGCAATCATGGATCTGTAGGTGAGGAACTAGACCCTGTTTGCTACGGTACTCGCCATAAGTCAACGGCTTAATTCAGCCCAGGTTGTTGTAGCTGGTTGAATGAATTGGCTCCAACCAGATATCTGCTGCCACAGCAATCCGGTTATTGCTAAAAGGCAAGAGCCTATGATTACCCAAGCTCAATACGATCGGATTGCCCGCGCTCTCCCAATTTTGCAGCAGGCTGATCCCCGTCTGCTGTACGAATTCATGCAAGCCGCCTTTTTCGCTCGTATTTCAGCCGGAATGGACGTATTCCTTGAAGGCGACCGCGCCGATGCAATTGCTTTATTGATCTCAGGGGTGGTCCGAGTGTATAAAATAGGCGAGACAGGCCGCGAGATAACCCTGTATCGATTTGGCTTACGGTGAATCCTGCATCTTAACCGCCAATGCTATTCTCAGCCAGCAATCCTTTCCAGCTATAGCCACGGTTGAGCAGGATGCAGAGGCGGTCATGATCCCTGCCGATAGTTTTCGCGATTGGGTGCGTCGCTACGATTTGTGGCGCAGCTTTGTCTTCGACCTGCTTTCACAACGTCTCGCTAACGTGATGGCTCTCGTTGATGAAGTGGTTTTCCGCCGCATGGATGTGCGCCTGGCTTCCCTGCTCCTAGAGCGAAGCCGGTTCCAGAATCCGATTTCCATCACCCACCAAATTATTGCCTCTGAGCTGGGCAGCTCACGCGAAGTCATCAGCCGCCTTCTCGAGGACTTTGCAAGCCAGGGATTAGTCCAGCAATCGCGGGGTATGGTCGAGATCGTGAGCATGGAGTCCCTGGAATTTATCGCTGCATTGTGACTATGTCACCGACAAAATCGTGGATATCTCCTATACTATTGCTAAGATACGAAACTTAATCACAAGGAGATATTGAGATGAACCCTTTTATCAAATTTATGGCTTCCACATCCGGACGTATAGTTCGCATCGCGGCGGGAATTGCCCTGATCGCCTGGGGCTTATTAGGTCTGGGCGGCATGCCCGGCATCATCATCGCCGTAATTGGTTTGCTACCACTTCTGGCCGGATTAGTCGACTTCTGCGTGTTTGCTCCGCTATTTGGCGCTCCGCTAAGCGGGCCAAAGATCCGTGCGGCAAAGTAGAAGGCGATATAGGAAAATTTCCGAAAAACGAAGTCCAGGTGGTGCCAATATGCCACCTGGACTTCGTTTTCGGAATTAATTCTCCTCCCCCGCCATGTACCTTCATGATAAAATTTCTGCGAGATGTGGTGCCTGTAGCTCAATGGCAGAGCACCTGACTGTGGATCAGGTGGTTGTGGGTTCGACCCCCATCAGGCACCCTGTTTATTCGTAGACTTGCTCCCGCAGGCTGGTTCCTGCGGGTTCTGTGTAATAAATAGTGGTATATTTTAGCGATGGCACACGACACTCACTTCAACCTCCCCCATATACCTGCCGTACGCGGCCTGGTTCTGGCGCTGGTAATCACCCTCGCATTCGTCGTCGTCGAAGCTGCCGCCGGAGTGCTGGGCAACAGCCTGGCGCTGCTCTCGGATGCCGCCCACAACCTGACCGACGTGCTCACCCTGGGGTTCACCTGGTATGCGCTGCGCCTGACTATCCAACCTGCCAACGCCAGCAAGACCTACGGCTACCACCGCGCGGGAATCCTGGTGGCGCTGCTCAACTCGCTGACTCTGGCGTTCGTTGCCGTCTGGATTTTCTACGAAGCAATCGAGCGCCTGCGCAATCCCCAACCGGTGGCTGCCGGGTTGATGGTATTGGTAGCCGCCCTGGCTTTCGCCGTCAACCTGGGAACTGCCTTGCTGATTCGCGGGGACAGCCACGAAGACCTGGGTATGAAGAGCGCCTACCTGCACCTGCTGAGCGACGCCATCTCCACAGCAGGGGCACTGGTGGCTGGCGTATTGATTTTCTTTACTGGCGCAGACTGGATCGATCCATTCGTCAGCGTCTTGATCGGCGGTCTGATCTTGTGGAATGCCTGGAAGGTGCTGCGTGAGGCGATCAATATTCTGCTGGAGAGCACCCCCTCGGATATCTCGATAGAGGGCTTGGTCGGGGACCTGCAGACAATTCCCGGGGTAGAAGGCGTCCACGACCTGCACGTCTGGTCGCTCGACCAGCGCTTGCGAGCACTCTCTGCCCACCTGGTGCTGGGTGATATCACCGTCGGTCAGGCAGGAGAGATTCAACAAAAGGTCAATACTGTGCTGAAAGAAAAGTACAGGATCGCTCACACCACCTTGCAGGTTGAATGCATCCGCTGCAGCGACGACGACCTGTACTGCGAGCTTTGTGAGCCTGAAACCCAGCAGCATGGGTGAAACACCCCCTACTCGGAGAGATTTTCTAAAGGCAAGCGGGATCGTCCTGGCAGCCGGCGTGGCGGGTTTGAGCGGTTGGGGCTATCTGACCCGTGTCGAGCCTGCAATGGTAGAGCTGACCCGGCTGCGGACGGTGCTGCCACGCCTGGATCCTGCCTTCGATGGCTACCGTCTGGTCCAGATCAGCGATATCCACATGGACGAATGGATGACGCGCCGGCGCCTGGAGGATATCGTCAGCCAGGTTAACCAGCTCGAGCCTGACCTGGTGGCAGTCACCGGCGATTTTATCACCGACGCCCGGCAGCCATACCTGGCGGATCTGGTCTTCGCCATGAGCAAGCTGCGCGGACGAGACGGGGTGGTAGCCGTACTGGGCAACCACGATTACTGGTCGGACCACTCATTCGTTCGGCTGATCCTGAAGGGAAGTGGTATTAAAGAACTCCCTAACCAGGTGCTCAGTCTCGCCCGCGGCGACGCCCGCCTGCACATTTGCGGGGTGGACTGCTCCTACGAAGGGCACGACCGGCTCGACCAGGTGCTGGAACAGCTTCCCGAGCAAGGAGCGGCAATCCTGATGGTCCACGAGCCAGATTTTGCCGATAAGAGTGCCGCGACCGGGCGTTTCGACCTGCAGATCTCCGGTCACTCTCACGGCGGTCAGGTGGTGCTGCCTCTCGTCGGTCCGCTGATTTTACCTCCGCATGCGCATAAATACCCATCAGGCTTATATAATATCAATGGAATGCTGCACTATACCAACCGCGGGTTAGGCATGGTGCATTTCCACCTGCGCCTGAACTGCCGGCCGGAGATCACGCTAATTGAGCTTGGGTCGCCCACAACCGGCGCATGAGAAATACAAACAATAGCTGTGTAATACACAATCAAGGATTCACGCGTTTTTATCGGGGATCCGAGGCTGGAGATAGAAAATGAAAGTAATCGTTGCTGGGGGAAGTGGATTGATCGGGCGAGCACTGACAGCCAGCCTGCTTAAGGATGGGCACAATGTGACCGTGCTGACGCGCAATCCTGAGACTCCGGCCAAACAAGGAGCCACAGGAGCCAGGTTTGCCCTCTGGGATGGAGATACCCCCGCCGGCTGGGTGGCTGAGCTCAACGATAGCCGACGCGGTCGTTAATCTGACCGGAGAAAACCTGTCCGCCCGTCGCTGGAGCCCGCAGATGAAGACCAGGATCCTGGACAGCCGGGTTAAGCCGGGCGAGGCGCTGACACAGGCGATCCAGCAAGCAGGGCGCAAGCCCCAGGTGGTGGTGCAGGCTTCGGCAGTGGGGTATTACGGCCCGCGCGGAGACGAAGAAATCACCGAAGCGGCCACCCCAGGCGACGATTTCCTGGCGCAGGTCTGCCAGGCATGGGAGAAATCCACCGCGGGCATAGAGACTCTGGGGATCCGCCGGGTGGTATTTCGCACGGGGGTCATTCTCAGCACGGAAGGCGGCCCTCTCCCGCGCATGCTCCTGCCATTCCGCCTGTACGCCGGCGGGCGGATCGGCAGCGGAAAGCAGTGGTTCCCCTGGATCCACCTGGAAGACGAAGTCGCAGCTATCCGCTATTTCATTGACAATCCAGGAGCGCAGGGCGTCTTCAACCTGTCTGCGCCGAACCCGGTGACCATGACCGAGCTCACCAGGACGCTCGGTCGGGTCATCAGCCGCCCATCCGCCATCCCCCTACCCGCATTTGCGCTCAAAATCGCCTTCGGCGAGATGTCGATCATCCTCTTGGAAGGTCAGCGCGAAATCCCACGGCGCCTGTTGGATATGGGATTCCATTTTAAGTTCGACAAAGTCGAAGCTGCTTTGCGCGACTTGCTCCAGTAAATACAGGGATGATATTTCTCGACAGGATTTGCTGAAAGAGAGGTAAAGAGATGAAGGTTGGTATCGTGGGCAGCGGACTGGTAGGGGCGACTGCCGGATATGCGATCGTGATGCGCGGGGTGGCGCGTGAGCTGGTCCTGGTGGACCTGAACCGGGCGCGCTCCAACGCCGAGGCGGATGACATCCTGCACGCCGTTCCTTTTGCCCACCCGGTGAACGTCAGCGCCGGCGACTACGCCGACCTCTCCGGCTGCCGGGTGGTCGTGATCACAGCCGGAGTAAGCCAAAAACCGGGCGAGAGCCGCCTCGAACTGCTCGGCAGGAATGCGGCGGTCTTTCGCCAGGTGATCCCCCAGGTCCTGCAGGCCGCCCCGGAAGCTGTCCTGGTCGTAGCGACCAACCCGGTGGATATCATGACCCACCTCGCCGCGCGCTGCGCGGCGGAGTACGGGCTCGGCAGCGAGCGAGTGATCGGCAGCGGTACGACCTTAGATACAGCCCGCTTCCGCTCGCTGCTCTCACTAAAATTGGGCGTAGATTCCAACCACGTTCACGCTTACGTGCTGGGCGAGCACGGCGATTCGGAAGTCCTGACCTGGTCGATCGTCACGGTCGGCGGTCTGCCGCTGGAAGAGTACTGCCAGAATTACCAGCTCAGTCTGTGCTCCGAAGACCACCTCGAGATCGACCAGCAGGTGCGCCAGGCTGCGAGCCGGATCATCGCGGGCAAGGGTGCGACCTATTACGGGATCGGCAGCGCGATTGCCCGCATCTGCGAGGTTATCCTGGACGACCAGCGCTCCATCCTAACGATCTGCAGCCCTGCCGAGACGGTTGCCGGGGTGCGGGACGTGACCATTTCTATGCCGCGCCTGTTGGGCGGGCAAGGGGTGATCTCGATGCTGACGCCATCCCTGAATGAGGACGAAGAGAAGCAGCTCAATGCCAGCGCCCAGCTGATCCGCGGCTACCTGGATGATTTGGGCGTTTGAGGCGGCACTGCAGGCTCGCTCAGCCGATATGGAGAATCAACATGAATGCGCCAATAGATGAGCTCCCCCACACGCTTTGCCTGGGTAAAACTGACATCCAGATATCTCCTTTGGGGATCGGCTGCTGGGAATGGGGGGACCGCGTGTATTGGGGATACGGGCAGTCCTACGGTGACGAGGACATCCAGGCTGCGATCGCCGCAGCCCTTGACGCCGGGGTCAGCTTCTTTGATACTGCCGAGATCTACGGGCGCGGTCGCTCGGAGAGGCTCCTGGGCAAATACCTGCCAATCCATAAGGCGCCAGAAGAGGCCCACAGCGAGCGCACGCCGCTCGTCCTGGCTACGAAATTTTTTCCCTACCCCTGGCGCTTGACCCGGCACAGCCTGATCCATGCATTGCAAGCCAGCCTGGAGCGGCTGGGGATCAAGCAGGTAGATCTCTACCAGGTGCATTGGCCCTACCCGCCGATGCCGATCGAAACCTGGGTAGAGGGGCTGGCGGATGCAGTGGAGCGCGGCCTGACCCGAGCTGTGGGAGTTTCGAATTACAACAAGCTGCAGATGCGCCGCGCCCAGCAGGTGCTGGAAAAACGCGGGCTGCCTCTGGCTTCCAACCAGGTGGAGTACCACCTGCTCAACCGGAGGGTGGAAAAGAACGGCTTGCTCAGCCTGTGCCAGGATTTGGGGGTGACCCTGATCGCCTACAGCCCACTGGCGCAGGGACTGCTGACCGGTAAATATACCCCGGAAAATCCTCCGCCGCGCAGCCGGCATGAAAAATGGACGGCTGCCCGGCTGGAACGCCTGGGATCTCTCATCCAATCCATGCGCAACATCGGAATGGATCACGACGGCAAGACCCCGGCGCAGGTCGCCTTGAACTGGATCATGTGCAAAGGCGGCGTTCCGATCCCGGGTGTGAAGAATATCAAGCAGGCCGAGGATAATTGCGCCGCTATGGGCTGGAAGCTCACCCAGGAAGAGGTTGCCAGGCTGGATATGGTCAGCGAGCAAACCAATGAGTAGGAAGGTCGATCCATCCAGCACGCTGCCGCCAGGGAATTGCTTCCTTTACCTGGTCGACCTGACGAAAAGCTACCTGGAAGGCGAGCAGCGCCATCTAATTCTCAACTCTGCGAACGCGGAATTCCCGGAAGGCGAGTTCTGCGCGATCCTGGGGAAAAGCGGCAGCGGCAAGAGCACCCTGCTCAATTTGATCTCGGGCATCGACCTGGCGGACAGCGGGACGATCTGGGTGAAAGACCAAAACCTGACCGAGATGGACGATCGCCAGAGGACGCTCTTCCGCCGGGAAAAGATCGGCTTTGTATTCCAGTTTTTCAACCTGATCCCCACCCTGAGCGTGCTCGAAAATACCCTGCTCCCCCTGGAGCTGGTCGGGCTGACCCCGAAGGAGGCGCGCCCACGGGCGGTGGCGCTGCTCGAGGAAGTGGGGCTCGCCGACCGGCTGGATGCGTTCCCCGATCGCCTGTCCGGCGGCGAGCAGCAGCGGGTGGCAATCGCCCGGGCGCTGGTGCACGACCCGCTGCTGGTGCTGGCGGACGAGCCCACCGGCAACCTGGATGAGAATACCGGGCGCCAGGTGCTCGACCTGCTCGACCGCCTCACCCGCCAGGCGGGCAAGAACCTGATCCTGGTCACCCACAGCCGGGAGGCTGCCAGCCACGCCGACCGCATCCTGACCCTAAGAGATGGTGCGCTGGCAGTGCAGGAGCATGGTATAAACGAGATTGCCGGGAAATGACATCCAAAAATATTAGCGGAACTGAGGACGCTATGACAAAAGGAAAAATATCGATAACTATTGATCGAGAGCTCCTTAAACGACTGGATAACTTGGTTGCAGAGAAGCAATTCCCAAGTCGTAGCCGAGCAATCCAGGAAGCGATTGAAGAGAAGCTCTCCTGCCTGGAGCATAGCCGCCTGGCACGAGAATCCGCCAAATTAGACCGGCAATTCGAACAAAAACTGGCTGAAGAGAGATTGGCAGAGGAGGTTGAATGGCCCGAGTATTAAGAGGGAATATTATCCGGGCGGATATTAATAAAGTATGGAAATACCCACAGGTTGGGCTGTGTCTATAATAATTGGTCAGATCGAAACTCAACTAAAACCACTTATTGGGTTAAAACTCTCTATCGCGCGACGAGCTGCAGATATGCGCATCTTCCATTTTGGACAGATCAAAACCGTCGAGGATGGAACTATTGGGGAATATGCCTTACACGTTCAATGTCCCTGGCGTATCGAAGGTCCGCAAGGCATTGTGACCGGGCGATCCGACTTGTGGGAGCCGACTGAAGCTGATGCAGATTTTGATTGGGATAGTTGGGATTATGAGAAGGATGGTAACCTTCAAGATAAATTGATAGGTTCTTTGTTGGGTGAGTATGACCCTCAGACAAAATCTTATATTACCAACAGTAATAAATTTGTTGTGGAAGATGTTCAGGTGGATAGATACGGTGGGGTTAGCATTGCTCTCTCAGGCGGATACAGGATAGCCATATTTCCCGCCGGGTCGAGAGCTGAAGACTGGCGAATATTTTGTCCTGAGAGCGATGCTCCGCATTTTGTTGTTGTCGGTGGCAGAATTGAATGAGAATAGAAGCAATAGGATATTTTTAGGAATCAACTCAATTTACATATAATTATTTGAGTCTAATAAACAGGCAACTCGTTCTATTCCTCGAAATCGGAAATTATAAAAAGTATTTGTCATCATAAATAGAATATGTATTTAGAAATCTCTTAAATACTCTCATTGATTTATCAATAAATCTGGCTATAATATAGCCAGAAATGCGTTATTCTATTATTATTTCTCCCGAGGCATTGAAGACCTGCATGATCTGAAAGCTAATCTGCGGGTTGAAGTCCGAGATGCAATTGAAACCCATCTACGTCACTCACCTACAATAACTAGCAGGAGCAGGATCAAACGCTTGCGGGGAGTAACTAGGCCACAATATCGGTTACGTGTAGAAGATATTCGAGTGTATTACGATGTGACTGACGATATCGTTGAGATTTTAGCAATTATCCCTAAATCGGAGGCTGATAAATGGCTCAACAAGGTAGGAGAAAAGTGATGAAACAGGTACCCCTTTCTGAGGTTAAAGATGACCTATCCAAGTATATACGTCTGGCAGAGAAAGAAGACATCGTCATAACCCGTCACGGTAAGCCGGCTGGCCTTCTGATTGGTTTTGAATCTGAAGACGCTTGGTTCGAGTATCGTTTGGAGCAAGACCCTGCCTTTCTGCAACGAATCGAGAAGGCACGACAAAGCTTACGGCTTGGGCGTGGCATATCAATCGAAGAAATAAGTGAATAGCATACGCTGCCTGCACAGTTCTCCATAAAAGGGAGGTCAGAAGTACTGGTGAGAAAGTACCCCTTTCAAGAGTTTGAGGTCTTTCTTTGCCATTACAATCATGGATGGGAACTGCAAATGTGGGCTAACAGAGACAAAATTGACGATTGAGGAGAGGCAACATGGTCCAGGTTGAGCAGATCGATACCAGCATCAAAAAACAGGTCCATAGATTCGTCGAGGTCCCCTTCCGCTTGTACAAGGATACGCCGCAATGGGTCCCGCCGATCCGTATCGACGTGGAGAACACGCTCAACCGTAAAAAACACCCGTTTTACGAGCACTCCCAGGCAGATTTCTTCATCGCCAGGCAGGGGAGCGAGGACGTCGGGCGGATCGCGGTCCTGGTCAATAACCACTACAACGAATACCACCACACGCAGCGCGCCCAGTTCTATTTCTACGAATGCATGGACGACCAGGAGACTGCCAATGCTTTGTTCGAGCGCGCCTTCGAGTGGGCGCGGCAGCGCGGGCTGACCGAGATCATCGGGCCGAAGGGATTTGCCGTCCTGGATGGCTACGGGATGCTGGTGGACGGCTTCGAGCACCGCCAGATGATGACCATGATGAATTACAACCACGCTTACAATGTCACCCAGGTGGAGAAACTCGGCTTTGAAAAGGAGGTCGATTTTCTTTCGTGCTACGTGGAGACGGGAAAATTCAAGATCCCCGAACGCATCCACAGCATCGCCCAGCGCGTCGAGCAGCGCGGCACGCTGCGCGTGCTCCGCTTCAAAAATAAGAAGGAGCTGATCGCCTGGGCAGACCGCATCGGTAAAGCCTACAACGAGGCTTTCGTCCACAACTGGGAGTACGTGCCCCTGACTCAGCGCGAGATCGACTTCACCGTGGATAACTTAATGACCGTCGCCAACCCAAAGCTGATCAAGATTATCGCCCACGGCGATGACGCGGTCGGGTTCCTGTTCGGCTTTCCAGACGTCTCCGCCGCGCTGCAGCGCAACAAAGGCCGCCTGCTGCCATTTGGCATTTTCGACCTGCTGATTGAGCTGCGCCGCAGCGAGTGGATCTCGGTCAACGGCGCCGGAGTCCTGCCGGAGTTCCAGGGACGCGGCGGAAACGCCCTGATGTACGCAGAGATGGAAGACACCGCCTCCCAGTTTCACTTCAAATACGCCGAAATGACCCAGGTCGCCGAGAGCGCGGTGGACATGCGCCGGGATTTGATCAGCCTGGGCGGGATCCCGTATAAAAATCACCGCGTTTATCGCCGGTCATTGTGATTCCCAAGCAGTCTCCCATTTAGAAAATGCCTTCAATGAAACTCCAGATCCTGCCCGGGCGTTCTTTTCCCCTGGGAGCCACCGTATATCCGGATGGGGTCAATTTCTGCGTCTATTCAAAGAGTGCGGAGAAGGTCGAGCTGCTGCTGTTCGACCAGGCTGAGGACGCCGCCCCCAGCCAGGTCTTCCAGCTTAAACCCGACCGGCACCGCACGTATCACTACTGGCACATCTTCGTCAGCCACCTGGGGACCGGGCAGCTGTATGCCTGGCGCGCCTACGGTCCCTACGAGCCGGAGGCCGGGCTGCGCTTCGACGGCGAGAAGGTGCTGCTCGATCCGTACGGGCGCTGCGTGGACATCCCCGAGCAGTACAGCCGCAAAGCCGCCTCGCAGCGAGGGGATAACACTCCCTTCGCTATGAAGAACGTCGTCGTCGACCCTTCCAGCTACGATTGGGAAGGCGACAACCCTCTCCAACGACCGTTCGCTCACACGGTTATCTACGAGATGCACGTAGGCGGGCTGACCAAAAACCCCAACTCCGGTGTGTCGCCCGAGCGGCGTGGCACCTACCTGGGTGTGATCGATAAAATCCCCTACCTGAAAGACCTGGGGATCACCGCGGTCGAGCTGCTGCCGGTGTTCCAATTCGATGAGCAGGACGCCCCGCGTGGACTGGTCAATTACTGGGGATATTCCCCGGTCTCCTTCTTTGCGCCGCACCACGGCTACAGCACCTCAGCCAATGCCTTATCCCCGCTTGAAGAGTTCCGCGCCATGGTCAAGGCGCTCCACCGCTCAGAGATCGAGGTCATCCTGGATGTCGTCTACAACCACACCGCCGAGGGGAACGCGCATGGACCCACCCTCTGCTTCCGCGGGCTGGAAAATTCAGCTTATTACATCCTTGCTGAGAAGCGCGCTGTATATGCAAACTTCACCGGCACGGGCAACACGCTCAATACCAACCACCCAATCGTGCGCCGCCTGATCGTCGAAAGCCTGCGCTATTGGGTGCGCGAGATGCACGTGGATGGTTTCCGTTTCGACCTGGCTTCGATCCTCACGCGAGACGAGGACGGCACGCCGCGGCAGAACTCGCCCGTGCTGTGGGATATCGTCTCCGATCCGGTATTAGCCGGCACCAAGCTGATTGCCGAAGCCTGGGATGCCGCCGGACTCTACCAGGTGGGGAGCTTCGTCGGAGATAGCTGGAAAGAGTGGAATGGAAAGTTCCGCGACGACGTGCGCGCCTTTATGCGCGGCGATCGCGGCAGCGCCGTCCATTTTGCCGAGCGTATGCGCGGCAGCCCGGATATCTTCGGCGGCGAGAAGCGCGAGCCGGAGAGGAGCATCAACTTTATCACCTGCCACGACGGCTTTACGCTGAACGACCTGGTCACCTACAACCGGAAGCACAACCGGGCGAACGGTGAGAATAATCGCGATGGCAGCGAATACAACCTGAGCTGGAACTACGGCGTGGAAGGACCCAGCGCTGAACCAGCCATCGAGGCGGTGCGCAGCCGACAGATTAAGAACTTCATGGTCGCCAACTTGCTCGCTTTTGGCGCACCGATGCTGCTGATGGGTGACGAGGTGCGGCGGACGCAGCAAGGGAATAACAACGCCTACGCCCAGGATAATGAAATCTTCCTGGTTCGACTGGTCGCTGCTGGAAAAGCACGCCGACCTGTACCGCTTTGCAAAGATCCTGGTGGCTTACCGGCTGCGTATGGGAAAAGGGCTGGGGGAGAAGTACGTTTCCTTAAGCGACCTGCTCAGCCAGGCGCGCATCCAATGGCACGGAGTAAAGCTGAACCACCCGGATTGGGGCGATGACTCGCACAGCCTGGCTTACACCGTCCATCTGCGCAAAGGCAGGCTGAAGTTCCACCTGCTGTTCAATGCCTACTGGGAAGCCTTGGATTTTGAGCTGCCCTCTGCAGGCAGCAACCCACAGCATGCCTGGCGGCGCTGGATCGAGACCTCCCTACCCTCGCCGCAGGACATCGTCGAATGGGCGGACGCTCCGGTCGTAGCTGAGCGTGAGTATGTTGTTGCGCCGCGTTCCACTGTCGTGCTGTTTGCCCGCGCCGAGAAATCAGGCTCAGGGAGTTCCATATAATTGAACCTGTCCCCCATAAAAATCGCGCTCCCGGATTAATTTCATCTTCGATGCTAGCGTTTGCGGGACGAGTCCCATTGGATCGGTATACGAATCATGGCTGTAAACCAGCCAGACTCTGTCATGCCCACTCAACAATGAAATTAACCCGGGTATATCGTTATTCGTCATCCTGGGTTCCAGGATACCATCCTCGAACAGGTCCAGAGGAACTCCTTGTTTCACTACCTGGATCGAATACTGCTGTTCATAGGGTTTAAAATAATAGTCGAATGGGATTACTACAAAGTTGGAGTTGAAAAGGACCAAATCATCGTTTTCAGCGAAATTTGCGACATAACCGGCAGCAGTGCTCCAATCCTCTTTATGAACCAACCTGTAATAATCACCGGTGGAGAACAGGTAGTTTGTGGCAAACACCCCCAGCACCACGATCATAAAAAGACGAAATCTTAATTGAACGATACCCGCCGCCAGCAGCAGGAACAATGGAATCGTGATCCAGATCAGCGTTCGATCGAAAAAAATTGGCCGGCGGATGCTCACGATCAGCTCACCCAGGAAGGGGATGGCGAACAAGGCAGCCAGGAAATAAGAATATCGAAAGTTTTTTCCGGTAATATACTACCCCGAAACAAAGCACCACGCACATGATCCATATCATGACCTGGCTGATTTGACCTGGCGCGGATGGATTCAATAAGGCTCGAAGCGTCTGAGTAATGGTGTCCCAAGTCGGTTTCGGAATCCAAAAGTCCTGATAGACTCTGCTGGTCTGCTGGATAAAGGCAAATATCCAAGGACTCCATAGTATGAAGATACCAATCTGAGCCACTACCCAGTTCCCAAAAGAGGGAGCCTGGAAGGCAGGTGGAGATCCCGATTTCTTTTTCCTTTGATAAAGCATCAGGCTAAGAACGAAAATATTGGTAGCTAAAGTGAAAAAGACAGCCGTATTGTGGCTGAGCAAAGTTGCAGCCGAGAACACAATAAATGCAACCCAGGCCAGGTCAGTCTCAATGGACTGGATGGGTGACCAGCGATGACGGAATATCCAGGCCCTCCATCCGGTTTGATTGCGGGTCAAATCCTTATAACTGAATTCTTTTTCAGCGTCTGGCTCAACCGGTCCTAATGTACGCCAGGCATGCACATATTCCCGAAATTGGCTGCCAATGGACCTGACAGAGCGTGGATCCGTGAGCAGTCTGGTGAGAGCATAAATCGCCACGGCAGCATTGAAGGTCAGGAGGGTGTACATGCGCGTCTCCTGGGCGTAGTAGATGTTAAAAGGCGAAAGAGCGAAGATCACCGCTGCCGCAAATCCCATCACCGCACCAGATATGCGTTTGCCGATCAGGTAAATAACCGGGATTGTGGCTGCACCGAATAATGCAGAAAGGAGACGGGCATAATAGGGCGTATTCCCATTGAGTACGATCCAGTAATGGAGCAGTAGATAATAAAGGGGGGGGTGTGAGTCGATCTTTACAATCCACTGCAGCATATCGGCAACACTGTGGTTTGCCACCCACAAGCTGAATGTTTCATCCAACCATAACCCTTCACCGCCGGGATTAACAACTCGCAGCCAACCACCAACCAATGTGATGAACATTACCAACCAGGGCGCCAGACTCTTCAAATTCGATATTCATCTCTCATCGTCGGTATATTTCCTTCAATCGATATTTTAAGTTGTTTGTGAGAAATAGTACTAAATAAACCGCTGAAAATAATTAAAATTAAATCGTTATTCTGACTAGCGGTTTACTCCAGTGATTGGACGTCTTTGTCCGGAATTTTATCAAGGGACTTTCGGCCAATCACAAATACAGACTCTCACTATATCGCAAATTTTTTTAATAAAGAGTAACGATTCCGGTATTACATTCAGCATTCCAACGCTTACGAAAAATACGGGATAAAGGACAATCCTTCGGATAAAGAACATCCGGGATAAAGAACATCCGGGATAAAGTAGGATCACGCGGATATAATAGTCAGCCGATGAAAAATAATTCCAGCAGGCGCATCCTGGCGCTGGTTGGCTGGCGCTACCTGACTCACCACCCCTGGCAGAGCATCCTGATGGTGGCCGGGATTGCCCTGGGCGTGGCAGTGGTGGTAGCGATCAACCTGGCGAACGTGAGCGCCAGCCGCGCCTTCGATATCAGCACAGAAAGCCTCACCGGGCGGGCAACCCACCAGATCGACGGCGGTCCCCAGGGGTTAGATGAGAATATCTATACGCAGCTTCGCCGTTCGGGTATCCCCTTGCTCAGCGCGCCGGTGATCAGCGATTACGTCGTTTCCCCGCAGCTGGGCAGCCAACCCCTGGAGCTGCTCGGAGTGGACCCGTTTGCCGAGGCGCCCTTCCGCGCATACCTGGGCAGCAGCGACGCGGTTCGAGGGAATGGGGCTTCCCCGCCCCAGGCGGATCCCGGCAGCTTCAGCGCATTCTTAACTCAACCCGGCGCGATCCTGCTCTCACAAGACCTTGCCGGGCGCTACCAGCTCGAGCCATGTCCGTCCGGGAAGGTGGACGCGCAGTCCCCCGAACCCGGCTGCCGGGTAGAAATTGAAAGCGGCGGGCATCCCAGCCTGGCATTCATCGCCGGGTTGATCCAGCCAGGCGATACAAATACGCCTGAAGGTCGCTTGCTGCGCCGCTCGCTGGAGGGGATGGTCCTGGCGGATATCGCCACCGCCCAGGAAATAACCGGCAAGCTCGGGCGGCTCGATCACATCGACCTGATCGTCCCCGAAGGCGACTTCGCCGACCAGGCGCAAGTCCGCAGCCTGCTGCCGCCTGGCGTCGAGCTGCGCCCGAAAGCGGAGCGCAGCGGGACGCTCGAAGAAATGACGGCTGCCTTCCGCTTGAACCTGACTGCCTTGAGCTTGCTCGCCCTGCTTGTCGGCATGTTCCTGATCTACAACACGATGACTTTCTCCGTCGTGCAGCGCCGGGAGCTGTTCGGAACCCTTCGCTGCCTGGGGGTCACCCGCCGGGAGGTGTTTGCCCTGGTGGTCGGAGAAGCTGCGCTGGTTGGCATTTTGGGCGCGGTCCTGGGCAGCCTGCTGGGAGTCCTGCTCGGTCAGGGCGCGGTGCGTCTGGTGACCCAAACTATAAATGACTTGTTCTTCGTGCTCACGGTGCGCGGGGTGCAGGTGCCGCTCAGCAGCCTGTTGGTAGGCAGCGCCCTGGGAATAACTGCAACCATTCTCAGCGCGGCTCCCGCCGGCGTGGGAAGCCGCCTCGGTCCCACCGCGCCTGGCGCTCTCCCGCTCCAACCTGGAAACCAAAACGGGAAGATACATCCGCCTGGCATCCTTGAGCGGGCTGGCTTTATTCCTGGCTGGTCTGGCGCTGCTGGTCCAGCCCTTGCACTCGCTCGGGCTGAGCTTTGCCGGAACCTTTGCCATGGTGGTTGGGTTCGCCTTGCTCACCCCGCTGTGCACGCGCGCCCTGATGCACACCGCCAGCCCTTTCGCAGGCAGGTTGTGGGGCAGCCTGGGCAGGATGGCGCCGCGCGACGTGGTGAATTCGCTCAGCCGGACTTCCATCGCGGTGATGGCACTAATGGTGGCAGTCTCGGTGACCATCGGGGTCAGCCTGATGATCAGCAGCTTCCGCTATACAGTTCAAGTCTGGCTGGCTGAGACGCTGCGCGGGGATATCTACATCTCTACACCCGGGTTGAACGCCAACCAGGCTTCGGGCACGGTTGACCCGCAGGTGGTGGAGATCGCCAGGCGGACCCCGGGAGTGAACCGGGTGGAGGTGCTGCGCGCGGTCCCCATCGACTCGCCCAGCGGGCCGGTTCAGGTCGCTGCCAGCAGCAACCATGAAATCGGCGATGAGCGGCTGTTCAAATCGCTAGCCATTCCGCAGATCGCAGGTGTGGAGCGCGCTGCTGGAAGGGAGCGTGCTCATCTCCGAGCCGCTGGCTAACCGGCTCGAGCTGCCGGCACAAGGAGCCAGCCTGGAATTAGAGACTCCGGCTGGCTTGCGCCGTTTTCCGGTGGTTGGGGTGTATTATGACTATTCTTCCAGCCAGGGGAACCTGCTCATGGCGCTGCCTTTTTACCAGCAGACCTGGGGCGACCTGGGACTGACGGCTGTCCAGCTGCGTTTAGCTCCAGGATACGACCCGGATGAGCTGGCGCGCTCCCTGCAAGGCACACTTCAGGGCACTCTGCAAGGCAGCCTCCCAGCCGGACAGCGCCTGGTGGTGCGCTCGAACCGCAACCTGCGCAGCGATGTGCTGGAGGTGTTCGACCGCACATTCGCCATCACCGCCGCGCTGCAAGTCCTGGCGATGCTGGTCGCGTTCATTGGGGTGCTCGAGCGCGCTGCTCTCACTCGAGCTGGAACGCCAGCACGAGCTGGGAATCCTGCGGGCGGTGGGGCTTACGATCCGCCAGGTGTGGGGATTGATCCTGTTAGAGACCGGCCTTGATGGGTCTCGTCGCCGGCTTGCTGGCGATACCGGCAGGGTTCATGCTGGCTTTGATCCTGGTATACATTATCAACCTCAGGTCGTTTGGCTGGACGCTGCAGCTGCAGATCAGCCCACAGCCCTTCCTGGTAGCGCTATTGATCTCTATGACCGCTGCGCTCCTGGCTGGGATTTATCCTGCCTGGCGCATCGGTGGGATGCGCGCGGCAGAAGCGCTGCGCAACGAATAGGGAGCCGAGCATGCGTAAGTGGATGGTGTGGACCGCGCTATTGGCAGCCGCGCTTCTGGTCACAGCTGTTCTTCTGCTGAGAGCCGGGCTGCTGCTATGGCGACCGCCAGGCGGGGAGGCTACCACCCGGCTGATCGTGGCTCCTCAGGGCAGCCAGGCTGGCTCAGATACGGCGGGATTCAGCCGTGCATTGGGTCCGATTCCGCTCCAATTTCCGCGTGACCACGGACCTCATCCGGACTACCAGACAGAATGGTGGTATTACACCGGGAATCTAGAGACACCCGCAGGGCGTCCATTCGGCTACCAGCTCACGCTATTCCGGCGCAGCTTACTGCCGCCCGAAGATATACCCGAGCGCACTTCGGATTGGGGAAACGGTCAAGTCTACATGGGACACCTCGCCATCAGCGACGTGGAGGGAAGCCAGCACCTGGCAGCCGAGCGGCTGAGCCGGGGAGCAGAGGGGCTGGCGGGAGCGAAGGCAGAGCCATTCCAGGTCTGGCTGGATGACTGGCAGGTGGAGCAAACCGGCCCGCAGACCTACCATCTGAGTGCAAAAGCCACCCGCCAGGGTGAGCCAGGCTTTACGATTGACCTGGACCTGACCGATACCACCGGTCCGGTCCTGCACGGCGACGAGGGGTTCAGCCCGAAAGGCTCCGCTCCCGGACAGGCCTCGTACTACTACAGCCTGCCCAGGTTGGAAAGCCAGGGAGCGCTGACCCTGGGAGGAGAGCGTTTCCCGGTGAACGGGCTGAGCTGGATGGACCACGAATTCAGCACCAGCGCCTTGAGCGAGGAGCAGACCGGCTGGGATTGGTTCTCGCTGCAGCTCGAGACCCAGGCCAGTAAAGAGCCGTACGAGCTGATGGTCTTCCAGATCCGCAGGGCAGATGGCAGCCTGGACCCGAGCGCCAGCGGGACGCTGGTGTTCCCGGATGGGCACACCCAGCACCTCAGCGGAGCGGATTTCAGTATCGAACCCCACGGTAGCTGGACAAGCCCGCAAAGTAAAGTCACCTACCCGGCAGGCTGGATGCTCAAAGTCCCCTCCCTGGGCCTGGAATTGGAGATCGCGCCCAAACTGGCAGATCAGGAGATGAACCTCTCTTATAATTATTGGGAAGGCGCGGTAAGCTCCGATGGGATGATTGCAGGAGAGCCGGTTACCGGGAGCGGCTATGTCGAATTAACCGGCTATGGAACATCTATGGGCGGGAAATTTTAGTCCCCGAGGCGTTCGCTGGTCTGCATTAAAAGTTCCGGCGGGAATGGTAGAGCTTTACTTTAAGGGCACGGCGCAGATAAAAAAATCTATGGAATTAGCTTATGAGACTCTGAGAGAGTGGAAGTAAGCAGGATTGTAATGATATAATTTTTCCCGCAATCAGGTTTGATCGAACACCAAGGCATCAGTCCATTTGTGAAAGGATGAGAGGGTCCAGGTCATGGCTACCAAGAAAAGCGCACGTATGACGAAGAAAGAACGGCAGGCTTATACGGCTGAGGGCAAGGCAGTTGATGCCTTGAAAGCTGGCGCAGAGGATGTCGAGCAAGGCGTTGAGACGGTCAAAGAAGCCAGGGAAGTAAGAAAAGCCAGTGAAGAGGCGCTGGCAGCCTCCGTCCGAGCCGAAACGCAAGCGGAAGACGCCATTCGTGCAGCAAACGTCCTGGCCGATCTCAGCTATACAACGTACCTGGCGGGGCAGACTGACTTTTTGGAAGGCGAAGGCCTGGTAGCGCTCTCCGGTGAAATCGATGAGGTGAGCCAGGCTTTGCGCGATCTCGGTGTAGATGCAGTCCGCTACGGGATGGAGCTGGCGGGCATGTCTGGCCAGCTCAATGCGATTAGCGATCTCCTGGAAGACCTGGGTCTGGATACCATGGCTACGTTTACCCAGGCCATGGGCATCCGTCTGAAGGATATTGCGGTTGGGCAGATCTTCCGGGCGCGCAGCACCCGCGCTCTGGCAGCCTCTATCCAGGCGACAGGCGAAGAGGTGGCTGCATTAGGGGTCAACGAGATAGGCGAAGGGGTCACCCGCATGGAAGTCTCGGAACAGATCGCCTCATCCAGCGCAGAGCTGAGCATGACCGGCGTAGAAAAGATGACCGCCAGCCGGGTAGATGCAGAACAGGCTGTGAAGAGCAGCCAGCTGGCAGATGCGCTGGCGAAGCAGGCTGTCGCACAGGTATCCCGGGGTGCGGAGGAATTAGGTGAAGCCAGGCAGCTCGCCAAAGACCTGGACGATGTCGTTGGCAAGTAGTTGCAAAGCAAGTAATTGCTGTCAGCTAAATGCAGTCAGCTAAAAGCTGTCAGCTAAAAGCTGTGAGTCAGAATATGCTAACGGCAAATAACCGGAGAATGCGCGACATATCTTTTATTCGTATTCGGTTCCCAAGTTTATTGGGAAGGAGGTTGGTTCGATGTTCTACTTAAGCCCACTATATCTCTTGGTTTTTATCGTCTCTATCGTGCTCTCGACCGCGGCTCAGCTTTATATCCGCTCGGCTTACGGCAAGTGGAGCAAAGTGCGCAACAGCATCGGGTTGACCGGCTTGCAAGTCGGCCAGAGAATTATCACTCAAACAGACCTGGGCGCGAAGCTGGCTCTGCAGGGCAAGCCTGTGCAGTTCTTTGGCATCGGCGGGACGCTGACCGACCACTATGATCCCGGTAAAAATACAGTGGGTCTCTCCCAGGGAATAGCCACCGCCAACTCGGTGGCTGCTATGGCAGTTGTCGCACACGAGCTGGGACACGCCGAGCAAGATGCCAACAATTCGATCCTCATGTCGGCGCGCAATTTCCTCGTTCCGGCAGTTACCATCAGCCCGATGATTTCCTATATCTTGATCTTCGTCGGCCTGATTTTCAATTTTCCCGCTTTGTTCAACCTGGGGATCCTGTTCTTTGGGGTTATGGTCGTCTTTGCGCTGCTCACTCTACCGGTGGAAATCGATGCCAGCCGGCGCGCGCTTAAACTTTTGCGCCAGACGGGGATCATGCAGACCGAGGACGACGAGCGCGGGGCGCGCAAGGTGCTTACGGCTGCCGCATCAACCTACGTTGCCGCAGCGGTGACCGCAATTTTGCAGCTCCTGTACTACATCAGCATTGGCAGACGGCGCGGATAGGCAAGTTTTGTGGCAAATTAAAAAACCTGAATCTGTGAGGGTCGCATGGCAAAGAAAATAATTATCCTGTTCCTGCTCGGGATCGTCATTCTTACCGGGTGCTTACCCCCTCAACCAAAAGCGGTGACCGCCAAACAGAACTTCTGCAGCTCACTCTACCTGTTCATAAAATCTGTTCAATTCCTGCAAGATATAAAAAACTTTGCTACTCCGACTGAGTTCCAGGCACAGCTGGGCACCGTCCAACAAAGCTTTATCACTTTGCGCGCCACTGCCAGCGAGCTCCAGGATGTAAATGCCGCAGCCCTGGATCAGGCTAACACAGCCCTCAGTGAAGCAGCCCAGAATTTACCTGATGACGTCACCCTGGAAGATGCTGCCGCGCAGCTCAGCGACGAGATCTCTGCGATCTCGCAGGCTGCGCAGGATATCGGCATCAGCCTGGATTGCCAGACCTTATGGCAGCAGCAAGGGATTTCGCTCACACCCACGCCCTGACCCCCTACTGAGAGACTGGGGTAATCATGTCAGATTTGACCATAGATAAGCCCTTCGGCTTGAGTGCAGAAGAGGTGCTGGAAGCCCTGCGCGTGCAGTCCGAGCAAGGACTGACCAGCAGTGAGGCTCAGGCGCGCCTCGAGCAGTTTGGCAGGAATGAGCTGCCGGAAGAACCGCCGGACCCGGCATGGCGCAAATTTATCAACCAGTTCCGAAATCCTCTGACGTACCTGCTCCTGGCGGCTACAGTCATTTCTTTTATCGCCTGGCTCATCGAGCATGAATCACCAGTCCCATACGAGAGCCTGACTATCCTGGCAATCGTGATCCTCAACGCAGTCCTGGGTTACGTTCAGGAATTCCGGGCCGAGCAGGCAGTTGCTGCTTTACAGGCTATGGCTGCGCCTACCGCCCGCTTGCTGCGGGACGGTCAGCAGCAAATCGTGCCGGCGAACCTGGTAGTTCCCGGCGACATCCTCCTGATCGAAGAAGGCGACACTATCCCTGCGGATGGGCGAGTGATCGAATCGATTGCCATGCAGGCGGCAGAGGCGGCATTAACCGGCGAGTCGACCCCGGTCTCGAAGGACAGACATCCGCTGCCCGCAGACGTGAGCATCGGGGACCAGGTCAACATGGTGTTCAGCAGCACTGCGATCACCATGGGTCGGGGGCGCGCGGTCATAACCACCACCGGAAGCGCGACCGAAATCGGAAAAATCGCCGGGTCGCTGCAGGCAACTCCGGAAGAACCCACTCCTTTGCAGAAAGAGCTGGACTCGGTCGGCAGGATGCTCGGGAGGATCGTGATCGTCATCGCGATCTTGATGGCGCTGACTTTATTCATTGTTAATAGCGGCCAGCATTCGCTCACCCAGGTGGTCGATATCCTGCTCCTGGCGGTCTCGCTGGCGGTAGCAGCTGTCCCCGAGGGATTGACCGCTATCACCACGATCGTGCTCTCACTGGGCATGAACCGCATGGCTGAGCGCAACGTGATCGTCCGCAAATTGAATGCTGTCGAGACCCTCGGCTCGACGACCGTGATCTGCTCGGATAAAACCGGCACGCTGACCAAGAATGAAATGACCGTACGGACGGTAGTGATCCCGCAAGGCAGGGTAAACCTGGAAGGGATCGGCTACAATCCGCAGGGACGAGCTCTGCAGGATGGAGAGCCAATTGAAGACCCCGAGCTGCTGCGCCAGGTTCAGCGCATCTTGCGGTCGGCGAGCCTGGCAAGCAATGCGCGCCTGGTGGAAGGGGGGAAAACTGGTCGATCCAGGGCGATCCAACAGAAGGAGCTCTGCTGGTCGCGGCGCGCAAGGTCGGTATAACCGACGAGATGCTCGCCGAGAGATTTACCCGGGTCGGCGAAGTGCCGTTCACCTCAGAACGCAAGATGATGAGCATCGCCCTGCAAGACAGCCAGCGCGAAGACCACCTGACCGTCACGTCGAAAGGCGCGCCGGATGTCTTGCTGGGGTTATGTACTCGTGAGCGGCGCGGCCCGGAAGAATTCCCACTTACTCCGGCGAGACGGGACGAGATCCTGGGGACGATCGACGCCCTGGCGCGCGAAGCGCTGCGCACCATCGGGGTCGCCTACCGGCACATCCACCGCGACGAGGTCTCGGACGTGATCACCGACGTCGATGAAAAGGACCTGGTTTTCCTCGGGGTCGTAGGCATGATCGATCCACCCCGTCCGGAAGCAGCCCAGGCAGTCCGTGTGGCAGCGCAAGCCGGTATACGCACCATTATGATCACCGGAGACCACCCTACAACCGCCGGGGCTATCGCCCGCGAGCTGGCAATCACCGCTCCCGGAGATAAAACCATGAGCGGTTATGAGCTCGAGAAGACCGACGAGGCCAGCCTGGCAACAGAAGTCCAAAAAATATCCGTGTTTGCCCGGGTGGCGCCGGAACACAAGCTGCGCATCGTCCGGGCACTGAAATTAAATGGCGCTATCGTTGCCATGACCGGAGATGGGGTGAATGACGCTCCCGCGCTGAAAGCTGCGGACATCGGGGTTGCCATGGGCATCACCGGCACCGATGTTTCTAAAGGCGCGGCCGATATGATCCTCACCGACGACAATTTTGCATCGATCGTCGCCGCGGTTGAGGAAGGCCGGTCGATCTTCGCCAATATTCAGAAATTCCTGCTTTATCTCCTTTCTTCGAATATCGGAGAAGTGCTGGTGATGTTTTTCGGGGTGCTGCTGGCAGGCGTGATTGGATTAACCGCTGAGGAAGGTGTTGGCATCATCGTCCCGCTGCTGGCGACGCAAATCCTGTGGATCAACTTATTGACCGATGCGGGTCCCGCCCTGGCGTTAGGCGTGGACCCAGCTGAGCCAGGAGTGATGGCGCGTTCCCCGCGCGATCCGGGCAAGCCGGTCATAACCCCGACCATGTGGTACGAGATCGGCTTCATCGGGGTAATCATGGGAATTGGCACGCTGCTGGTAATGGACTGGAGCCTGCCTGGTGGATTGATCCACCAACCGGGAGGCTCGCTGCCTTACGCTCACACCATGGCTTTCACAACCCTGGTTTTTTACCAGCTGTATAACTCGTTCAACGCGCGCTCCGAGCGGGAAAGCGCCTTCCGCGGCCTGTTCAAGAACCGCTGGTTGTGGCTGGCAGTTGCGATATCCGCGCTGCTGCAGCTGCTGGTAATCTATACACCCTTCTTGCAGAAACCATTCGGCACCGTTCCGCTGACTGCCACCGATTGGTTCGTCTGCCTGGCAGTTGGCAGCACCGTCTTGTGGCTGCGCGAGCTGCTTAAATTCTTCCAACGGCGTAGGGATCGTCTCGCGCGGACCTAATCAAAAGCTACCAGGAGATTTAGATATGCTCACCCCCATCCGTCCCGTTCAAGGGGTCATCCAACCCCAGCTGGTGCTGGAAGGCGCAGGGGTGCTGCTAAAACGCAGCTTCCCGACCTCCCGCCTGGATTACCCTGACCCATTCCTGCTCCTGGACCATTTTGGCTCGGATAACCCGGAAGATTACCTGGCAGGATTCCCTACCCATCCCCACCGGGGCATCGAGACCGTCACCTACATGCTGGCGGGCGCCGTCCAGCACAAGGACAGCATCGGCAATTCCGGGAGGATCGAGGCCGGCGACGTCCAGTGGATGACCGCCGGCGGGGGCATCCTGCACGAGGAGATGCCTCAGCCTGTAGAGGGCAAGATGGAAGGGTTCCAGCTGTGGGTAAACCTGCCCGCCCGGTTGAAGATGACCCGCCCGCAATACCAGGAGATCCATGCCGAAGAAATCCAGCCTCTTCCATTGCCCGGGGGCGGCAGCCTGCGCGTGATCGCCGGTGAACGCCGATGGTGTCAGCGGCCCAGTGGTTGGGATTGCGGCAGACCCCACCTACCTGGATATCCGCCTGGAAGCAGGGGAAGAATTTTCCCGGCAGGTCGAACCGAGCTACACCCTGCTCGCCTACCTGTATCGCGGCGGGGCAAACTTCGGCGAAGGCAGCGCCAGGGAGAGTGGGGCCCTCAGCGCGCCCAGGCTGGTCGTCTTCGGCGAAGGAGAGCAGGCTCGCGTGCATGCCGGTGAGAAGGGAGCGAGCTTCTTATGGATCTCGGGGGCGGCCTCCGGCGAGCCGATCTTCCGCTACGGGCCGTTTGTGATGAACACCCGCCTCGAGATCGAGCAAGCATTGCGGGACCTGCGGGACGGGACTTTCATCCAGGCCTGAGCGCAAAACCTCAGCGAGCGGGGGATCAATCAGATGAGCAGACACACCCGGGGGAACAAATCGCGCCCGTATAAAATCGCCCTGGTGGTAATCCTGGGTCTCGTCCTGCTGGCGGTCGCGGGTTTTGTGATCTGGGCGAGCAATCCGCTCGGACCGGCGGCTGAAGCGCAGCAAGCCATCCAAAGCGACAGCCAGGTTACCGTCGAGAACGGTCGCTGGCTCGTCTTCCACCCGACAGCAAGCGAGCCGCAGAGCGGCCTGATCTATTATCCCGGCGGGCGCGTCGACTACCGCTCCTATGCACCCTACGCCCGCGCCCTGGCAGAAGCCGGCTACCTGGTGGTCGTACCGCCCATGCCGCTCAACCTGGCGGTATTCGCGCCGGATGTCGCCGCAGAGATTATGGCTGCCTACCCCGAAATCGAGCACTGGGTACTGGCTGGGCACTCCCTGGGAGGGGTCATGGCAGCCCGCTATGCCTACCAGCATCCCGACCAGGTGGACGGGCTGGTCTTGTTAGCCGCCTACCCGGCAGATAACAATGACCTTTCTCAGAGCCGCCTGCCGGTAGTTTCGCTGTACGGGACGAACGATGGCCTCGCCGACCCGGCGAAGATCGAGGCTTCCCGGAGGTTGCTCCCATCCAGCACTCGTTTCATTCCTATCCCTGGCGGCAACCACTCCCAGCTCGGCTGGTACGGCCCGCAGCCCGGGGACAACCCGGCAAGCATCAGCCACCAGGCCCAGCAGGATCTCGTGGTCGCTTCGATTGTAGAGCTGTTTAAGCAGATCGAGGGTCGAGAATGAAATGGCAGCGTAATGTTGGGTTTCGGGGCGAGAAGTGGAGGGTCAAACTGCCAGGCAGCTTGCACCTCAACCCAATCTACGCATTTTCCGACCGATTCAAATCGTATTTTAATCCTACGAGCTAATAAAGAGAGTTTAATAGTGTGCAATTCGCCGTAAGCTGGCGATGCGATCAAAAATTTCTTTCGGCGAATTGCTCTAGTCCCGCAGTAAAATTGGAGTAAGAATTTACCGGTAGCAACAACTATTTACGAATAAGTCAGGAGCAGCAGCGATGACAAAACTTGATGAGCTAGCAAATCTCGGCCAGGCTGTCTGGCTGGATACGATCAGCCGTTCCTTATTGGACAGCGGCGAATTGAAATACTGGATCGATAGGGGATTGCGCGGGATGACCAGCAATCCGACGATCTTCGAAAAGGCAATCTCCGGCAGCCAGGACTATGACAGCTTGCTGCTCGAGCTGGCGCATGCCGGCAAGAGCACCGATGAAATCTTCCTGGGGCTGGCAATCCGCGATATCCAGCAAGCCGCAGACCTGCTGCGCCCGGTCTACGAGCGCACCCAGCGCGCGGATGGCTACGTCAGCCTGGAAGTCGACCCGACCCTGGCAAAGGACACCCAGGCCACTCTCACCCAGGCGCTGGATCTATGGCAGAGGGTGAACCGCCCGAATTTGATGGTGAAAATCCCCGCCACATTGGATGGACTGCCCGCAATACGCGAGGCAATCGCTGCCGGGGTAAATATCAACATCACCCTGATTTTTTCCCTGAAGCGCTACCAGTCGGTGATGGCAGCGTTCCTGGAGGGCATCGAGAAGCGCCTGAACGCCGGACAGCCGGTTGACCACATCGCCTCGGTCGCCTCGTTCTTCGTCTCCCGGGTGGATTCCAAAGTCGATAAGCTTCTGGAAGGAATTATCGCGACAGGGCGGGGCACAAGCTGAGCTAGCTTCCCGGCTAACCGGAAAAGCTGCGGTTGGGAACGCCAAGCAGGCTTACCAGCTCTTCCGCAATATCTTCGAAAGCCAGCGCTTCACTGGGCTGCACTCCAGGGGAGCCAGACCGCAGCGACCATTGTGGGCTTCCACCAGCACGAAGAACCCGGCATACTCCGATATCCTCTACGTACAAGAGCTGATCGGCAAACATACCGTCAATACGATGCCGCTCAACACTCTGGAAGCATTCCTGGAGCACGGCGAAGTCCGCCAGACGGTCGAGCAGGACCTGCCAGCCGTCGAGACGCAGTTCCTCCAGTTAGCCGAGCTGGGGATCGATATGGACCAGGTCACCCAGGAGCTGGAAGAGGAAGGGGTGGCGGCGTTTTCTAAATCTTTCGAGGAGCTGAAGGATACGATCCGGGAAAAAAGCGGCGCAATGCTGAAAGCCTGATCCACTGCCGGGGGGTGATTTCGTGCCGGATGAGACTTTGCTGTTAATTGTTTATGGGGCTGGAGCGCTGCTGTTGATGGCTCTGGCGGTCCCTATGATCCGCGGTAAGGTTCCCCCCAACGGGCTGTACGGCTTTAGAGTACCAAAAACGATGAACAACCCGGATATCTGGTACCCGGCTAACGCGTACGCCGGCTGGCAGTTATTGTGGGCGGGCCTGGCAATCTTGCTCGGAGTGGTGGTGTTATATTTCATCCTGGGGAGCAGCCTGGACGCATACGCGCTGGCTTCGCTAGGGCTGGTGCTGATCGCTCTGGGAATTGCCGTGTGGAGGAGCGTCCGCTACCTCAAGGATCTTTAGTATCTAACCAAATAATGGATAGGATAACCGATTTTGTGGTGTGTGCGGCTTCGCCGCACACACCACAAAATCGGAACCTCTCGTATTTTCGGACAGGTTCTTAATGCTCCTGAAATACAGTCTGCACCTGGATCAGGCGCGCCAGCTCTGTCTCTAAAGCAAGCTCGGTATTCTCCACCTCCAGCACGGTGACCGGCGAGTGGCAGACTACGCGCACCCTATACCCGGGAGCAACTCCGTACGCCAGCAGCATCGTCTGGCGGTCGTGCGGCATGCCCGGCAGGAAGCCCATCACCTGCGCCAGGCTGCCGGGCGATATCTCAGCCAGCGTCTGGGCTGGTGCAGGTGATCTGAAAACCTTCTCGTCGACGTGGTGCCTGCCGCGCCTGCGGCGATGGGGGATCATGTGGCGCTCAAAAAATGACGCCAGCCGCGAGCGCCGAACATCGACGAGCTGATAACCGCAATTGGGGCAGCAGCACAGCTGGCAGGATTTATTGAGCGGGCAAGCCGGGCAAACAGGCGATGAGGCCGGGTCGAAAGAAAAGCCGCACATCGGGCAGGAGAGCCGGGCTGTCACTCATCCTCCCCACCCCACCAGCAGCAGAAACCGGTTCAGCAAACCGCCGATCAGAAACGCCAGAGGCATAATGACCACCATCATGCCTGCGGCTGTGCGCCAGCCGCGTTCGCGAGCGATCATCATCAGGCTGGCGATGCAGGGGATGAAGAGAGTCACTGTAACCATCGCCACCACTACCTGGACGGGCGTGAGCTGTCCATGCGAGGCCATGACGAATAAACCGGTGGCGCCAAAATCCCTGCGCAGGAAGCCCATCAAGAAGGCTGCGCTGGCTTCGGGGGGCATCCCCAGCCATCCGGTCACTAAAGGCTGGGTGAAATGGATCAGGCGGTCCAGCAGACCGGTTATATCCAGGAAAAACATCAGCGCTGCGCCGATCAAGAAAAGGGGCACTACTTCTTTTAAGTACCATTCCAGCCGGGCAAGGGTCTTGGAGATCACATTCGCCAGCTGCGGGACGCGCAGTGGAGGCAGCTCCACCAGGAGCTGGCTGCGATTGCCCGGGACGAGATGGGCGGCGAGCCAGCCCACGACCAGCAGCACAGCGAGAACAACCCCGCCCCAAATCAAAAACGCCCCGAAAGAAACCCCCGCCAGTATCCCCATCACCACGCCTAACTGAGCAGAGCAAGGCACTGCCAGCGCCAGCAGGAGGGTCACCAGCAGGCGATCGCGCTTGCTCTCCAGGACGCGCGTGGTGACCGTCGCCATGGTCACACAACCCAGACCTAAAACCATGGGCAGGACGGCTTTCCCATTCAATCCAAGGGCTACGAACAGCCGGTTGGTTAGAGCTGCCAGGCGAGGCAGGTAGCCAGAGTCTTCCAGTAGGCTGAAGGCGAAGAAAAACGTGGTTACAATCGGCAATATTAATGCCAGGGCATAGGTGATCCCCATCGTCCACAGCCCGTAGGGACCTACCAGAAATTGAACGACCAATGGCGATGCGACGAGACGCTCGATTAAGCCGGTTACTGCGGGATTGATCAGCTGTCCAAACAATCCCTTTTCCAAAAGGCCGACCAGGTAGCCCGCCCCAAACAAACCGACGAAGACATACAGCGCCAGCAGGACTCCGATTAGAATAAAAATCCCCCACACCGGATGAAGAGTCAGGTAACCGAGACGATAGGCGAGGTTTAACCCGGGCTTCGAACTTTGTTGGAGCACCTCGCTGGCCAGCTCTTCGACCAGCTGCATCCGGCTGTTTTGGATCAGCATTCCAAGCGGAGCCGGGCAGTCATTTTGGGCCGTTTCACGCAGACGCTGAAGATCAGCATAGTCTTCCGCTGGCAGGCGCAGCTCGAGCCAGCGGGTAATCACTGCATCCTGGCACAGCCACAGCAGAGCAAGGGCACGCGGCTCGACCAGGGTCTGTCCGCCTATTAGAGGCGCCAGCCGGGAAATTAATCTGAGCAGGGCGCTCTCGACCGTCTGAGGGTAGGTCACCTGCAGCCCTGCCGGGCGCGCAGCCGGGAGCGCCTCAGAGAGCTCGGCAACGCCTTTCCCACGCGTGGCAACCGTCGCCACGACGGGGATTCCCAGCCGGCTGGCAAGTCCCGCCACATCAACTTGCAGGCCGCGGGCGTCAGCCTCATCCGACATATTCAGCGCCAGGAGCATGGGCAGCCCCATCTCACTGAGCTGCAGGGCCATCAACAGGGTACGGCGCAGGTTCTTAGCATCTCCCACCTGGAGGATCGCGCTCAACGGCTCATCGAGCAGGACGCGCTCGGTAACTTGCTCGTCTTCAGACTGGCAGGGGAAAGTGATCACTCCTGGAGTATCGACCAGCGGCTGCCCAGGCTGGAGGCGGGTCATCCCGCGCATCATCTCGACGGTGGTCCCGGGATAATTCGAGACCACCGTGCGCTGACCGGTAAGCTGGTGGAACAGGGCAGATTTGCCGACGTTCGGCTGTCCGACCAACGCAATACTGCCATCCGGACGCTTGCCGGTCAGGCGGACAGGCGCCGGGTAGGGCAATGCAATTCCTGCTTCAGGCGGATTGCTCATTCGAGGCACGGCATTGGGCGCAGCGACCGTAAAGCACGACCGAGCCATAATCAATCGCGGCGCCGGAGTGAAGCTCGAACTGGGCCTTGATCGCGTTGACCAGCATGGTATTGAACTCGGTGACAGTCTGGCAAGAAGTACAGTAGAAATGGTAATGCTCTCCTTGCAGGACAGAATCATAGCGTTCCTGGCGGCGCTCGCCTCGGAAACGGCGGGACTGCACCAGGCCCTCGGTTTCGAGCCAGTGCAAGGCACGGTAGACGGTTGAGAGATTTAGTGAGGGATCTTGCTGGTGAGTGATCCTGAACAGTTCTTCTGCGGTAGGATGCGTGTCAAGACCGGAGAGCGTCGAGAGGATCAGGCGGCGCTGGGCGGTCATGCGCATCCCCTGGGCGCGCATACGCTGGCTGGCTTCTAAGACAAGTGTGTACATGGGAACGAACCTCGCTCTACTTCGATGCAAATGATTCGCATTTGCAAATGACTTGCAATAATCATAGCGGAATCGCTCGCTCCCTCCAAGTGTGCATTGTCAGCAGTAATAGTGACAACTGGCACAATTTATTTCAATATGCATTTTATAAATAAATGCCAAAAGGAAATCAATTCCAAAAACGAGGTTCAGCTGGCGCCAATGCGCCAGCTGAACCTCGTTTTTGGAAATTTCCCCTACGGGTTAGGCTTATTTCACAATGACAAAGGCCGAATATGAAATTCGGGATGTATCCTGATGAAATTCAGCAATTGAATAAGATAATCAGACCTGAGGCTTAGAAGCTTCGAACGTTTGCCTCACGCCGGGCAGCATGATATAGATCAGGATGAGGCCATTCACCAGGAGGGGGAAGGCAACCTCCCCGGAAGCTACATTGCTGGTCACTAATTCTATAAAGTACAGGATCAGGTCGAACACCGTGATTACCGCCAGGAACAGCCATGCCTGGTATTGAACGTCCCAGAGCATCTTCACCAGCCAGATGTAAATCCACACCAGGATCGCATACATAAATGCATACCACCAGTTAGCAGTGTGGAGCTGGAATGAGCCGAAGAAAAAGGGCAGGATTCCCAGGAATTGTAAGACCCGCAGAGCGTTATACACTCCCGCAAGCCCTGCCAGGATGGCTAAAACCGTAACACCAAATGGACGTTTCATAATTTGCATCTCCTTTTAGAATAATTTGTTCAGGTCATTCCCACAAACGCTGTGGATTGCTGACCATTTTCCGACATTATAAACCCTCACGAGAGAGTTTCGTTACGCTGCATCGATCACCCAGAGGGCAAATTTACAGGTGGAACCACTTACGCACGAGTAAGATCAGAATCACGCAGACTCCCCAGGTGAGGTAGCCGACGCTAAGCGTGGGGACCAGCTTCCAGCCAGCGCGTGCAGCCAACCAGGCGGCAACCAGGAATGCCACGGTCGCTAAGATTCCCATCACCAGGCTCAGTGTGAAATCCTGTACCGCGTGTGTATCTCCCGAATTAGCGCTGTAGATTACCCAGATTGCCAGCGGAGCGGTTACCGGCATGACTGCCAGGATCCCGGCAGCTGTCCGGCTGTAGCGTTGGATGATGGCGACAATAATAATGACGCATATCGAGATGATTACTGGGACGATGCTCTGGAACTTCATAAGCGAGTCTGATCCTTCCTGATACGTGATTAGGACAGCGGAGTAGGAGCACGCATAATGGGAGTATTCCAGAAAACATACCTCAGATCGCACCTGACGGCAAGGGTCAGCAGAAAGCTCAATTGGAAACTTGTTGATATTCTTCCACATATTGAAGTAAACCCTACTAAGCTTCTGAAATACACTGGCAACTCGAAATGGGTTTACTTAGGGGCAAACCGCTAATTAGAGCACCGTTTAATTATAAATATATTCAGCGGTTTGCCTGAAATTCAGACTATAATTTGACGGAAGTCCAGCAGTTCAGCTCATTCATCCTACTAGCGATGGCTCACCAGATCGCTCTAATTTCTATAAACGTATATCGCCTTATGCGTCAAAACGGCGGGCAGCGATGACTGTCATCACCTTGCTGACCGACTTCGGCCTGCGCGATGGCTACGTAGGTGTGATGAAAGGCGTGATCTGGGGGATTGCACCGCACGCCCAGATTGCCGACCTGACCCACGCTATCGCACCGCAAAACGTTGCCCAGGGCGCATTGGCTCTAAAACGCACCGCGATGTACTTCCCCGCAGGCACGATCCACGTGGCGGTGGTCGATCCTGGGGTGGGCACCAGCCGCCGCCCTCTCGCCGCCCAGATTGGCAGGCAGGTATTTGTGGGACCGGACAATGGGTTGTTCAGCCTCGTGCTGGAAGAAGCTGAGCGGTCGGGGGAAGCTGTCCACATCGTACACCTGACCGAACGCCGTTTCTGGCTGCCCGAGGTGAGCCGGGTGTTCCACGGGCGAGATATTTTTTCACCGGTGGCTGCACACCTGGCAAATGGGGTTAACCTGGATGAAATGGGAACTAAACTGGATGATCCCATGCGCCTGGACCTGCCGCGACCCGAGCCGCTGCCGGGCGGAGGCTGGCGGGGACAGGTCATCGAGGTGGATTATTTCGGTAACCTTTCAACCAATTTGGAACGCTCCCACCTGGCAGGAATAGCTGAACCCCATCGTGCAGATCGCTGGTGTGGAAATCCACGGCCTGGTGGGCACCTTCGGAGACCGCCCGGCGGGCAGTCTGATTGCCTTGTTCGGCACCGCAGATGATCTGGTGATCGCAGCAGTCAATGGTAGTGCGGCAAAAACCCTGGGCGCCGGTCTGGGAGCGCAGGTGACCGTTCTACCTGGAGCAAAAGGGATACGTGCATGACCGTAATCACCCTGACGACCGATTTTGGCTCCGGCGATCACGAAGCCGGCGTGCTCAAAGGAGTGATCTGGCGGATCGCCCCTCAGGCATGTATCGCTGACCTCAGCCACGATATCGCCGCGGCAGGATATCCTGGAGGGCGCCTTGCTCCTCTGGCGGTCTACCCGGTATTTTCCGGCGGGGAGCATCCACGTGGCTGTGGTGGACCCTGGCGTCGGTACCCGGCGGCGAGGCCTGGCGGGGCGGGTTGGCGACCAATATTTCGTCGGTCCAGATAATGGACTGTTCACACTCGTGGTGGAGCGCGGCGAGCAAAATGGCTGGCAAATAGAGTGGGTCGAGCTTGACCAACCACGCTTCTGGCTGTCGCAGGTCAGCCGGGTTTTCCATGGGCGGGATGTATTCTCTCCGGTTGCTGCTCACCTGGCAAACGGTGTACCCCTCTCTGACCTGGGCACGCCCCTGCTCGATCCCGTTCGCCTGGTTATCCCGCAACCGCAGCAGGCGGGAACAGGCTGGCAGGCGCACATCCTGCACATCGACCATTTTGGCAACCTGGCGACGGATCTGCCCGTCGAGCGGCTCGTCCATCCGGAGCAGCTTACAGTGCGGATCGGCGAGGCGGAGATACGCGGCCTGGCAGAGACGTTCGGTTCAGGACAGCCCGGAGAGCTGCTGGCGGTGCGCGACAGCAGCGGGCTGCTGACGATCGCACAGGTGAATGGCAGCGCAGCCCTTTTACTGAAAGCAGCGGTCGGCGACACCCTGGAGGTACTGACCGAGCCATGAGCGACGCCGCCCCCACTCCAGCCTTAAAGATTGACGGCCTGACCTTTCGCTACCAGAGCCGGGAAGAGCCAGCCATCCGCGATCTATCTTTCAGCGTGCAGCCGGGAGAGGTGATGCTGATCGCCGGTGCGAGCGGCTGCGGAAAAACAACCTTGATGAGGTGCATCAATGGGTTGATCCCGAACACCTATCACGGCGAGATGGACGGTGAGATTTGCGTTTTCGGTCGCTCCGCACGTGAGATGAGCATGGCTGAGCTCTCTCAATCGATCGGCACGCTGCTGCAGGACCCAGAGCGCCAGATCGTTGGCTCATACGTTATCAACGAAGTCGCATTCGGACTGGAAAACCTGGGAGTGCCGCGCGATGAAATCCTGCAGCGTATCGACGGGACATTGAGCTATCTGGGTCTCAGTGAGCTGCGCGACCGGGAAACCTTCTCGATCTCAGGCGGTGAGAAGCAGAAGGTCGCCCTGGCAGGGGTGCTGGTCATGCAGCCGCGCCTGCTTCTCCTCGACGAGCCCCTGGCGAGCCTCGACCCGGCGTCGGCACACGAAGCCTTGCAATCCTTTCGCTGGCTGGCAGATGAAGGGATCGCGGTCCTGATCGTCGAGCACCGGGTAGAAGACGTCCTATCCATCCAACCCGATTCCGTCCTGTATCTGGAAAACGGCGAGCAGGTCTATTACGGCGACGCAAACGGCCTGCTTGGAGCCGTCGATTACCATTTCATCAAGCTGCCTGCACAAGCAGTGCTCGCCCGCGCCCAAAACCAGCCCGCGACCCGCTTCCAGCCACGCTTGCAGCCCGCTTCCACAGGGCGCAGACCTGGTCTCCTTCGAAAATGTGGAGTTCCGCTACGCGTCCGACCAGCCCAGAGTGCTCCAGGGGGTCAATTTCCAGGTCCGCCAGGGGGACGTTATCGCCATCCTGGGTCACAATGGAGCAGGCAAGACCACCCTGGTGAAACATGCCCTGGGATTGCTCAAACCGACCCAGGGACGCGTCCTGCTCGAAGGGAAAGATACCCGCAAGATAACGGTTGCGCAGGCAGCCCATACGATCGGTTATGTATTCCAGAGTCCCTCGCATATGCTCTTTGCCCCGAGCGTGCGCGAGGAGCTTGCCTTCGGCCCGAAAAACCTGAGGTTCGATCCAAAGACGATCGAGCAAAATGTGGATATCGCCATCCATACCGTCCATCTGGAGAGCGAGCTCGACCGCCCGCCGCTGGGGCTGTCCTTCGGGCAGCAGAAGCGAGTGACAATAGCTGCAGTGCTGGCGATGCGCTCGCGAATATTAATGATGGACGAGCCGACCGCCGGACAGGATTACTGGAATTACATGTCCTTCATGGATGCGATCCTGCAGATGCCCGGCTTCGACGCAGTGCTGTTCATCACCCACGATGTCGACCTGGCAGTGATCTACGCCAACCGCATCCTGCTCCTGTACGGCGGCAGCATCCTTGCGGATGGCCCGCCGCAGGAGGTGCTGGCAGACGAGGCGGAGCTGCAGCGCTGCCGGGTCTTGCCAACCAGCCTGCTGCGCTTGAACCTGGAGATGCTCCCCAAGACGGGCAAGTTCCTGCGGGCGGATGAGCTTGCCAATTTTTCGAAATAAGTCACAGGAGGTGAAACTACCTGACGGATCAGGGTGTTATTATGTGTGGTCAGGATCGTAATCCTATCCGAATTCTCAAGTCCAGAAGGGAGTAAGGAGACATGCAAAAGAAATCGCTTTGGTTATACGGCACGCGCGAGGTGGTGTATTCCGCGATTGGTGCTGCGCTGTACGGCATCCTTTCCTGGTCTACCAACATCCTGCAAATCCCTGCAGCCGCGAACGTCAGTGTGCGACCAGCGGTGGCGATACCGATGTTCTTCGGTATCGCATTTGGTCCGATCGTCGGTTTTATCACCGGTTTCCTGGGTAACATCATTGCCGACCTGCTCTCCGGGTACGGATTTTATATCTGGTGGGATATTGGCAACGGTCTGATGGGCTTTTTCACCGGTCTCATTGCAAACCAGATCACCAGTTATAAGGATGGGAAAAGCATTCTCAAGGCCGAGGGCATGGTCGTCGTGGGAGTGCTGGTCGGGATGGGTGTGGCCTCGCTCTCCGAGATTTGGGTCTCGGGCGTGAGCCTGGCAACTACTTTCACGATTAATTTCCTACCCGCCGTGATCACCAACCTGATCTGGGGCTTGATCCTGGTCCCGATCCTGATGGTGGCTTACGATGCGGTCATCACGAGGAGCGGGCGCTGACCTTTTTGGAAAAATTTAACAATCCAGGCAGGTTGAACCTGCCTGGATTGTAGCAATCTTTTGCTATACGCATATGCTGGTCACCTGGCCCTTCCACGTTCGCAACAGCCCGATGGAGAAAATCGATCCGCGAGCGCGCTGGATCTTTTCCCTGCTTTTCCTCTTCTCCGTCACCCAATATTGGGACCTGCGCTTCCTGCTGGTATTCTTCACCATCGCCGCTTTCTGGTATTCACTGGCGCGCACCCCATTCCGCGAAACCCGGCGCGGCTGGACTTTTGTCCTGTTCCTGATGACGATGATGATCGTGGTTAACACCATCATCACCAGCGCAGGCGCCGCAGGGATCGTCAGCGGACCCGGTCATGAGCTGGTCTCCTGGTCATATACCTTCCCGCGGGTGGGTTGGACCGTCCACTTCAACTTGTCTATTGAGCGGTTGTGGTTTGCGCTGTGCCAGGCTGTGCGCATTATCTCGATTTCTTCCATTTTCCTGATCATCCCCTATTCCATGGACCCAAAACTGTACGGATTTACCTTCCACGGGCTGGGGTTGCCGGATCGCTTCGCATATGCTATGGACCTGGCTTTCCGTTATGTGCCTACCCTGGGTCGTGACTTCAAGACAACTTTGGATGCCCAGCGGGCGCGCGGCTTCGAGCTCGAGCGGGTCGAGGGCGGGCTGATCACACAGGTGCGACGCATCGCGCCCTTGGTGGTGCCAGTTACCATCGGCTCGATCCTAGCCGGTGAGGATATTACCAATGCGATGGACCTGCGCTGTTTTGGGTTGAACAAGCGTACCTGGGTAGCAATGACCTTCTACCACTGGTACGATTTCCTGCTGATCGCTTTTGGGGTAGTGCTGCTGCTCGGCACCCTCTATGTCCGCTACGTCCTGCACCTGGGTGCCTTCTGGGTTCCGACCTGGATCATCACCTGACCAATTTTAGTTATTTATTCAGGTTTTCTGCAACCCTGACCTTCACGATTTTGCTGATTAAATCATAGGGCATAGGTTGATCCAACGGAAAATGGACTGAGCCCTTCGTCCCTTTATAGGCAGAAAGCTCTGGCAGGGCAAGCATCCCAGACGTCCTGGGATAAAATCCGATATGGCGTTTGTATGCGCCGAACCAGACCAGCCCGCCGTTTAGAAAATAAGCGGGCATGCTGTAGCTTATTTTTTCCACTGCTTCGGGAGCCGAGTCTTTTATCACCACCCTAATTTTTACCAAAATACGCTGAACGTCTTCCGGAAACTGCGCGATGTATTCATCGACTGTGGTTGGAGAACCTTTTTTCTCTTCCATGAAGCATCCTCCTAATTTCAATCTGCTGGCATCCAATATTTTAGCGGATGCCCGTATCGATTTCGATATCCAATGAGGTGGTCTCGCCGCTGCGGATCTCAACTTGTGCAGGAAGGTTGACGCCCCGTGCTATACTCCCAACTATGCCGAGGTGAATGATATCTACCTGGTATTTGCCCGGCGGCAGCTCGACGGCGTAATTCCCCTGCGTCCCCATCTCGACCCGGGCGATTTCCTTACTCATATCCGGGTTGTAGATTACCACTCTCCAAGGTGCGTAGAGCTCTGGCGCAGGTGTGGCTGTGGGGACATCCAGGCGCTCGACAGGCGAGAGCGGACCAATGCTCACATGCCCGCTCAGCACTCCCCAGGCAGGTGTGGGGCGCAGCTCGGGCGAGCAGGCTGCCAGGATGATCAGCCCCAGCAGGCAAAGCCACAGCAATGTACGCATGCGAAATGACCTCATAGCAGCGGGTCCATGCGAGGTATGTCTACATCCTCCGATTTTGAGCGATCATATAAAATTCCGATCCGGTGAGCTCACGCCGGTGAGGCAACCGGCCTGACGGGCAGGTCTATAAATGAAGCTTGGTCCCCCGTTAAGCTGAGCTCATATTCGGGGAAACCCTCTTCCGGTATGCGCAGGAAGGTATCCCGGTCATGCCCGGCAATTGCCAGGCGCACGGCGTGCCCTTTGAGGATCCGCACGGCGGTCGGCTGCAGCGCGAAGATGATCTCAGCCGTCTCACCCGGCACGAGCGGTTGGGCGTCAGCCTGGCGGTAGGTATGGTATGGGACCGGCGTATGGTTAGCGTTGGCAGCCGGGCTGACCCTGCGATGGAGGGCGCGCAATTCTCCTTCGGTGATGTAGGTAACGCGCCCTCCTGGTGATACGTCCTCCAGGTAAGCAATAAATGCTAAGTCAGGCAAATTTGCCTTTACATACAGCCTGAGCAGTGGGTAGCCCAGGATGTCCACATCAGCTTCGAGAGGAGGGGTAGTAAAGCACAGCAGACGGCGATCGGCCGCTGCCCGGTCCGGATATCTGACGGTTTCGTTGCGGGTCGCATTCAGCTCCCACCAGCGGTTCTCGAGCCCGCTGGTCGCCTCGAAATCGACCCGGTAAACCGCCGGAGCAGTCCTTCCCTGCTCAGCCTGGAGCCCCAGCTCGCCCTGGGAGCGGAGAAACCAGCGCTGGCTGGTCACGCCTGCAGGGGGCCAGGTAGAGGACTTCTGCCAGATACCTGCTCCGAGGACGTAATAATACAAGGTTTTCTCAGCTTCACTGGCAATCTCGCCTGGCTGCATATACTGGCTGAGAAAGGCAGCGATCTCATCCCACTGCTCCTCGAGCGAGGGATGCGGTCGACTGCGCCGGGGGAAGAATGGATCCGCCTGCATCGTTCCGCCGTGATTCCATGCGCCGATGCACGCCCGCACCGCGCCCGGGTAGGCGGCGAAGCGCTGCAGCACCGTGTTGGCAGTACCGCCGTCCAGCCAGCTCCCCCAACCGTAGCTGACCCCGGGTGAATGCAGGATTGCCTCATGGTAAGCCTGGATTCCCAGGTCATCCACGGCAACGTCTACCATGGGGTGTTGTTCATCCCGAAACTTGATGAAGCGCGCAACCTGAAATGCATAATGATTGCGCTGATGTTCCTGCACTGCAGCCTCCAGCTCTGGGCGGCCTGCACTACCCCTTACTGGCAAAACTCCCCTTGCAGCCAGCCTGCTCAAACTTCCGGCAGCTTCAGGAACCTGGTTGTCGTCCAGCTCACGGTTCATCGAATCCCAGGCTTCAATAAAACGCTGGTTGAAAACCCCGCCAGGATAGGCGATATCCAGGTAAGGGTCGGTATGACTGAACATGGGGACTACCGCCTTAACTGCGGGGTGACCGGTAGCCAGGAGCATCTCTGCAGTCCTCCCCAGGTAAGAAACGCCCATTCCAGCCACACATCCATTGGACCAGGACTGGGCTGTGATCCAATCCAATACCTGGCAGGCATCCTCGAGGGTAACCGGCTCCCAGGGATAGTGAGAGTTACCAAAGGAAGCGCCAGTCCCGCGCACATCCATACAGACCAGGGCAAACCCCCGGCTGCTGAAGAATGAATTCATTTTACCGGTGATCGGGTGAGGATTACTGCCTTTCCGGAAAAAATATTTGAATGGGATTTTCAATTCGATTGCCCGCCAATACCGCGTCTGGAAAAGAATGGTGGGCAGCCGGGTTCCGGCTGGTCGCCCGGCAGGCAGGAGCACTTCGATAGCCAGGCGAGCCCCGTCCGGCACCGGCAGGTAAAGTGAATCAACCTCGAAACCCTTATAGAGCGGGGCAATGCGGAAAGTTGGATCGAAAGGTAAGCCGGCGGGCGCTGATTTCAAGGCGTTGCCTTCCCAAAAATGCCAAACAGCTCGCCAGCATCAGCGATCGCTGCCTGTAGACGGGCGTCGTCGCTGAGTGTGCCCTCCTGCAGGCTCAAGCGCTCGAAGATCAGCAGATCAGCTTCTCCCTGCAGGTACCAGGCTCCGGCGGGCTGCGCTAAGCGCTCCAGCCGGGATGCCGTGAAAAAATCACCCGCAGCGGGCGGCGAGGCTGCGTAGAGGGCAAAACGAGATTCCAGCTCCGGAAAACCGGGGCACGGCAGAGGCTGCAGGCGCTGGCTGGATATAACCATGGTAAGGCTGGAAAGCCTTTCCGCGGGCAGGTCGTCCTCCTGGCAGGGGAGCAGGCAAAAGCGGGGGAGTACCAGATCGCCAGAGCGGATGGAAGCGGCGAAAGGAGCTTCGGGAATCTCTTCACCCGATGGATCGACTCGTAAAACCTGGAAAAGGTACAGGCGATATGCGCCGCGATCGAGTAAATTTATATTAAGCGCCTCACCGCCACCCGTCAGGTTGGAAAGGCGGTCTTGCAGCTCCGGCTCTGGCGCCGTAATCGGTCTGAAGCCCAGGACGGGCAGCTTAAGCCAGAAAGATTGAACCTGGCGCGCCTTGTAGAAAAATAGACCGAGGGTTACCGCGAAGATCGCGGTGATCCCCCCGACGATGATTACAGCCAGCAGAGTGGGGGTCATCCATTCCCTGAGGTGAGGCTCGCAAAGAATTCAGAAGCCTCTTCGCGCAGCTTCTGGTGCTGCCCGAACAACAAGTGCCCACCTCTGCGGAGTGGGATGAAATGAGCGTTGGGGATATGCTGCGCTGCATTCAGTGCGTGGGCGATGGGCACGAGGACATCGTCGGCAGCATGGACGATTAAGGTCGGCGGCTGGATTTTTTCAAGCGGTATTTCCGCCAAACCGATTATCTGTTCAAAATCATGGCTGGTGCCAGCCCGGCGCGACCGGGAAGGCAGACCGGTCAGTAAAAATGCCTGTACGAACTGGCGGTCGACTTCGTCCATCCGGTAAGCCGCCGCAGGATTCAACCCGTGCGCTTTTAACAGCTGGGTGCGCAGCCCCTTGAACGTAAGCCAGGTCAGGAAATCGGATGAGTAGACGGCGCGGCCAATGTGGATCAACATATTTGGCTGGGATTTGATCGAGCGGGTAACGGCGCTGATCAATACCAGCGCCAGGGTCCGCTCGGGGAAGCGCAGAGCGAAGGTAAGCGCAGACGGTCCCCCGGCAGAAGCGCCGACCACGACCGCTTTATCAATCTTCAGCTCGTCGAACAGGGCTGCACACACGTCTGCCTGCGCCGCTGGTGAGCCGTCGCCCAGGATCGGCGACCTCAGGTAGCCGAAGCGCGAGATCGAGATGAAGCGGTAGGGACCTCCAATCTGCCAGGCAATCATCCGGCTCTGGTCGTATCCTCCACCGGCTCCGTGTAATATCAAAACCGGGGTTCCGGCACCGTGCTCGAAATATTCCACCGGACCTAATGCGGTTTGCACGATCTTGCTGGAAGCAGCAACGCGGATAGTTGCGTTCCTCAGATCGCGTTTGTAGCGCATGGCAACCTGCGCAGCCACCGCGCTGCTTACTCCAGCCGCTGCGCCGGCAAGCATGAGTATGCCTATTTCCTTTTTTTTCATCGGTTCACTCTTCTCTCAGATAATAACAGGTTGAGCTGTGTAATAGGCTGAAAGTATCTCTACATCTGTATCGAGTTACTGCTGCCAAGCACGGCTGCTGTTTCCCGTTTTACGGATTCGCTTGATTCATCTGGCTCAGCAGCCAGTGGTATTCAATCCCGCCGGCTTGCAAGCGGGCAGGATCGACGGCAGATAACCTGCGGTAAAACTGGAGGTACTCATCATCCAGCTCGGTCGTCTGCCCGCTGGACTCTTTCAAGCGGTCAAGAATGAGTAAAGCTTGCCTGTAGCGACCGGTCAGCTCATAGTATTGAAATAGTGAGAACAAAGCTGAATCTGGAAAACGATCCCGGGGGAAGCTTTTGAACGAGCTGATCGATCGCCTCAGAGTGCTCCATCTCCGGGGAAGCTTCCCGGCTCAGATATGATTCCAGATAAAGCAGCAGTGCGTTGTGCAACAACCGGGTTTCTTCGGCAGTTGACCCCATCTCGCCATGGATATTTCCATACAGTTCTAATAATTCCGCAGTGATCCGGGTGCGTTCCTGGTCAGGCGCGCGCTGGCTCGAGACTGCCTGGAACAGGTTATCTTCTTCCAGGTACGGGAGCAAACGCGGCGGGATTCCCAGGAGCTCTTCCAAAGACCCTTCCAGGACCTGGCGCGCCTCGACGAGCTTCCCTGCCGCCTTCAAGCCGAGCGCCTGAGCCAGAGCAGCGGTTGCCAGGCTGATCATGCGTAAAACATAATCTTCTGTAAACATTTACTCTCAGGATAAGGCAAAAGGACTGCCTGCCTCCAGGTTATCGCGATCAATTCAGCGAGTATGGGGTCAATTGTAGCCTAAAATGGTGCGGCTAATTATCTTTTATTGGATCTCTTAAGATTGGCTTTTTGCGAGAGGAGGCGGAGAGCAATGTAAACTCAACTAAGTTTATGAAAAGACTGGCAACTCAAAATGGGTTTACTTCAATGCAATTCGCTGTATGCTGATGAGGCGAGAATAAAATTTCTATCGGCGAATTGCTTAAATTTCAATTAGAATTAAGCGCAATAAAGAGCCGATATCCCCAACCGGGAGTTAGAGGCTCCAGATTCTCCTTCAGGTCGATAGGAGGTAGATATGCTCCTCTCCAGACACTACCGGCAAGCACTCCTGCTCTCTCTAATGGTCTTATTACTGTTATTTGCCTATATTCCGACCGCACGCGCGCAAGGGATTATCTACGGGAATGGAGTACCTGCCGGTCAGGAAGTTAACCAGGACATTATTTTGTACGGGCCGGACGTCGTCATCGACGGTGATGTCCACGGGGATGTTCTGGCAATCGGGTCGAATGTCACTGTCAATGGGAAGATCGACGGGTCGCTGGCGTCGGCTGCGCAGAGTGTAACCATTAACGGCGAGGTGAGCGGCAGCACGTACAGCACCTCCCTGGAGTTAAAATTAGGCGATGCCGGAAAGGTGGGGCGGACGTTGTACTACCTTGGCCTGTCGTTGATCCTGCCCCAGGGATCGCAGATCGGACAGGATTTATATACTGCCAGCCTGTTCGGGGCAACCCTTGCCGGGAAAATCGAGCGGGACACCAAGGCAGTCATCGGACCGGTAGCTTTAGTTCGCTATTTTCTCGGTTTTGCTGGCAAGACGATCAATTTGCCTTTCATCGGACCCGTCAAGCTGGGTACGTGGCTGATCCCATACCGGGCATTCATCCAGCCAGAAAACAGCCGCCTGGCAGCAGCAGTCGCTCCGGCTGGGATCTCATTCTATTCAACGAACACGCTCAATGCAGGTCTCCGCGCTGCAGCGCAGGCAGCCATCAACACCGACCGGCTGAAAGATATCCTGCTCAACTGGCTGCGCAGCTACCTGACCTTACTGATTTTCGCGCTGCTGGTCATCTGGCTCGCTCCGCGGTATTTAGAGCAGGCTGCGGAAAAAGTGCGCACGTCCACCCTGGCGAGCGCCGGTTGGGGCTTGATGGTCGTGGTCGTGGGATACATTGGTCTGATCGTGATCTTTATCGTGCTTGCGGCGCTGGCGATTTTCTTGATGTCCCTGACTTTGTGGACTTTAGGAATCATTACCCTCTCGCTGGATGTGGGTTTTACCAGCCTGGCTGGGGTCGTGTTTGCTGTCCTGGTAAATTCCATCAGCAAGATCATCGTGGCTTTCCTGACCGGCTACCTAATTTTGTACCGCAGAGGACCCGAAAGCGGTACGAATCGCAGCCGGCAGCTCATCTATGCTGTCCTGCTGGGGCTGTTGATTTTCACCGTCCTGGCAGCCATCCCCATCCTGGGATGGGTGGTCAGCTGCCTGGCGACGCTGCTGGGCATGGGCGCAATATGGATGATCGTCCGCCAGCGGGGGTTAGCCAGCGGGGAATCAGCGCAGGTTACGAGCGATGAGGAAGCGCCAGTCACCGTTGAAACAGCTCCACCACTGCCTGATGCAGCCGATGAGACACTCGGGGCAGAAATGAACGCCGCGGAGGGGACGCTGCCCGCGGAAGCTGCGCCTGAGCCTGAGCCAAAGGCGAAAGCCGAGAAGCGGGGGAAAGCGGTTGAGCCGCCGTCCAGCACGCCAGAAGATCAAAGCACAGTATGAGCCGGACCTCTTCCAGGGGTTACGGGCGCAGTTCGGGAGGGTATAACAGGTGGTCGGCTTTCAATGTATTCGGGGTAGGAGGAACCCTGCTCTTTTTATTTGCATTGGTAGGGTTGTTCCTGGTCACTAATTGGAGCCCATTTTGGATCTGGCTGCTGGCAATCAATTTCTGCACGTTCTGTTTATATGGGATCGACAAAAGCATGGCCAAACTCGGCCGTCTGCGCGTCCCCGAGAAGGTCCTGCATCTGGCTGCCCTGGCAGGCGGTTTTGCCGGGGGCTGGCTGGGAATGTGGGTTTTCAACCATAAGACCCGCAAACCGGTGTTCAGACAGGTGCTCATTGTAAGTACAGTTTTGTGGGCATTTCTGGCTTTCTTGATCATCTTTGTGATCCGCTGAATAAACTTCGACGGTTGGAATCCGGCGTCGCCCACGGGTGGCGATTTGGCAGAAGTTTCCATTCCAATCGGGCATTTTCATCGAATTGGATCAATTCTTGCCACCGTCTTACCAGATGCAAATACCTATCCAGGCAGGCTGACCCGGATAATTCTTAATCTGAGTATGGTATTATAAATATTCACATGTCAGAGAGCCACAATCGATTTTCCAGTGTTGAAACCAGACCAGAACCTTTGCTCGCCTCTGCTCGAAGGTAGCTCCGGAGATAATGGTGGAATGTATCGCTTACTACGACACGATCCTGCCCGAGAGCGCCTCGGTTCTGGAAGGACTGTTACGTTACCAGCTCTGGCCGGTGCAGTTCTGGCCTTATAACCTACTTGCTATCGGGGACATCGTATATCTATACGAAAGCCAATCCAACGCGATTCGCTGGAAGACGCGCATCCGGATGGTAGAGAAATTCACCTACCAGAATAAAGGGCAAGCAAGGGATCACCTGGTACGCCTGGGCGGCTTTGACACGCGCGATCCTCGCTTCATTAACTCCCCTGAGATGGGTTTTTGTCTGGCTTACCGCCTGAAAGTCCTGCAAAAACTAGATCTGGGCAAACCGCTGGAGATTACCTTCCCCCGCTTCGGCTGGCTGCGACTATACGAGGAAAACGTTAACAGCTGGCTGATGCCTACAGCCGTTTGACCCCGGTTCAGCGAATAATAGACGAGGTCTGGCTTCCACCCGGGTTAGCGCTGACCACCCGTCCGTCTTTCACCAGCTCTCCCCCATAATTCCGCGTTCCAATTTGCACCTGCCAACCGCTCAACATAAAAGGCACTGGCCCGGCGGCTGGAATCCATTCTCCATTATATTTGCGAGCAACGTGAACGTGCTTGCCGGTTGAAACACCCCCTTCACAGGATGGATGCCCAAGAGGCGCATCCTGCTGGACGGCAGTACCTGCCGGGATCATTCCCTCGTCCGCCAGGTGGAGGTAGATCATATCCCAACCGGTAGCTTCATTCCCATCCCCATCCAGGTCGAGCACGACCATGTTATCCTGTGCCCGGGCGACTACCCCCGGCGCGGAGGCGCGCGCCCAGGCGGCTGAGACGGCGCAGACCGCCTCGCCGGTGACCGGGGAAAAATCCAAAGCGCCGCGCGGGCTGCCTGCCAGCCATGAGTTGTGCGGTCCGCCGGTGAGACTCCAGCGCTCGCCAGGGGCAAATGGCAGCTCGAGAGTGGGCTGGGCGAGCCCGGCAGGGATTAATTCTCCGAGCGACTGGTCCCGCTGCCAGGGATCGCCGAACATGCGCTGGTATAGCTGAGGGAAACTCTGCGCCCCATACAGCGCCTCCTGCCAGTCTCTCGGGTTGTAAAACTTGGCAAACAGGTTCTGCAGAGCTACGCTGCCTGCATTCATGCGCGGGTCCAGGCGGCTGGTAGAGCCGTCCGCATATTTTATAACCGTCTGGCTGCCGTCTCGCCAGCCATAATAGCCGATACCCAGGTGCGTGGTGGCGATCGTCAGCTCCTGGTACAAGCCACTGCGACCAGGGACGCGAAAGCCGAGCGGGAAATAAAGGCTTTCCTGGTCGTGGGGTGAACCGGTGACCCAGCCAGTGCGGTATTCGAGCAGCGCCAGGAGCAGGCGCGGGTTGGTAGATGATTCCCTGGCTACCCTCTCGACAATCTCAGCCCCGCTCAGGGGAACGTCGTCTACATTTTCTGAATAGGTGCTCAGGAACCCGCCTGCCTGCTGGATGAAATCCTTTACACTGAAATCAGCCGCGCTCGGCGAATAGATGGTCTCGCTATCGGGCAAGAGCATGCCTCCCGGGGTATCGACTTCCTTTTTGATTGGGAAGCTGAGCGCAATGCCTGCTGGAAGGAATCCCTGAGGGTCGAGCTCCACCGGCGAGGTAATCTCTTCAGGATGCACGTCGAAGCGACCTGCCAGCCCGGGCAGGGTATCGCCCGGACGGGTCACGTACGAATAGGTGTTGCCCAGACCTTCCATTGGGGTAGGTGGGAAAGCTGTCGCGGCGGGCGTTGCAGGAGCGGGTGTGACCGATACGACGCTCCCCGGCGGAAAGGGGGTGGACACGCCTGATGTAGCGGGCAGCGCGGCCAGAGTCTTGCGTAAATCCCCGGCGGGCAAGTCTGCGCCGGTCTGGCAACATACGGCAGGTTGCAGGCTAAGAGAGCGATGAGGCAGGCAACCGCAAATATTATGTGTCGGAAGCGAATTTTCATTCAAATTACTTTCGTTCGATCCACATTGGCTCTTCGGTGAACGCAATCGAGGCGGAAATAAAAATACATTTCGGCCAATCACTATTCTAACCCAGGCAGGCAGGATCTAGCAGAATACCTATTGTCGTCAGACCCGAATTCGGGTAAGCTTATAAAAAACCTGGAGGAATATCACAATGGAAGACGATGTTAACACCAGCACCATCCCAACCCCTGATGAAAAAATAATGGCTGCGATTTCCAACATAACTGCCATCGTATTCTTCATTGGGATCCTCGCGCCGATTGTCATTTGGATTACTCAAAAAGACAAGTCGCCTTACCTGCGTTTCCAGGCCTTACAGGCTTTCGCTTTCCAGTTATTGATGATCGTGATCTGGCTGATCGGATTTGTATGTTATTTCTGCGGGTTCATCTTTCCGATTATGGGCGGAATGCTATTAGACCAATTCGGAAGCGGGTCCGGCGGAGAATGGCTGGTCATAGTTCCCCTGCTCGTATTGGCTGGCATGGGCTTGTTAGAATTGATCCTGGTCCTCTATGCTATCGCCGGCGCGGTGCAGTGCCTGCGCGGGAAGGATTTTCATTACCTGGTCCTGGGGACGGCGGTCGAGGGCTTTCTGGCAAAGGGATAGACAGAGGCGAAGATTGCTCGACACACTGGATAGCAACGACCTGGAGCTTATCGCTGCTGCGCAGGAGACCCTGCGCCGCAACTATACCCCTGTCCGCCACACGGTTGCAGCCGCGGCGCGCATGGCGTCCGGCAGGATTTTTACCGGGATTAATATTGAAGCCTGCGCTTACGGACCTTGCGCTGAACCGATAGCATTAGGCGCAGCTTTCACCGCCGGGGAGCGAACGATCGTTTCGATCGTGGCAGTGAACCAGCAGTTTGGAGATTATCCGGTGCTTTCCCCATGTGGGAACTGCCGCCAGCTGCTCTACGATTACCAGCCCGACGCCTGGGTAATCTTTATGGAGAATGGAAAAGTGCGGAAAGCGCAGGCGCACGAGCTGCTTCCCGGAGCGTATTATTCGGATTTCTCATAAATCCTTTGTCGCGATAGTTAATGAAGAAACCCCAGACCTTGTTCTTATGTTTTCTCATGACTGTACTCGCCTGCAGTTGTGTAAAATCTGCCCGCACCCCGGAAGGGAGATCTCCATCGCCACCCAGGGACTGCCTGCTCCAGCCATCCAGACGAGCGTTAATACGGTCACTCCGGAAGGCAGTCCCAGCCAGGAGCCTTCAATTCCTCTACAAACCGCCTACCTCTCCAGCGGAGACCCAGCCCGCGGCTCCAGACCAGCCGGCGGCAACCCCCACCGAGCTCTCCCCCACTCCCGACCTGGCGCAAATCCCCCACGATACGCTGCAATGGGTATCACCGGATGGGCAGTGGCAGGTAGAGACGGTGATCGCCGTGCCCGCCAGTGCAGAAGCCAACGGAGCTGCCGACCAATATTACCAGCGGGTTACACTCGCTGATTCCACCGGCGACCATCATTACACGATCCAGGACGGCTGGTCTCCCTGGGGTCTGGGAGCGACCACGCCGCAAGTTTGGCGCTGGTCGCACGATGGGAGCAGTGTACTGCTGGTTGATTCAGGCATACCGGACGGCTGCTCGGCTTACGGTTACAGTGAAAACCTGCGCAGGGTATCCCTGTCTACCGGAGAGGTCGTTGAAGTAGCTCCAGATGTGCATGGAGCGTTCGCCTTGTCGCCCGATGAAACCCTCCTGGCATATTTTTCAGGGAGCCAGCTTATCGTCCGCGACCTGCGCAACAGCCAGGAGACCCAAGTCCCATTTGGGGCGGAGCAATCCGGATGGAGCGCCGGGGATATCGTCTGGTCACCCGACGGCAGCGCCCTTGCTTTCTCTTCCATCCAGGATCCATGCGGGGGAAAAGCTGCCGGCATTTTCTATCTGGACCGCAGCAGCAACCTGCTGGAGCCGCTTGTAGTTAACGACCGCCTGTTCCACCTGCTGGATTGGCCCGATCCGAACCGCATCCGCCTGGTAGACGAAGCTGGGAGCCATTGGTGGCTGGATATCGAGAATGGGCAGATTACTCCAGCCAATCCGGATACCCCATAAAACACGATCACCCATTGCATTTTTCCACAACATTACAAAACTGTAATGCAAAAATAGCCAAAACGGACTGATTTCTTAGGCGAGTTCTGGCTTAACCCTATGTAGAATCTACTATTAGGGGAGAACACGACTCCAGCATGCGCGCACGCTTGATTAAATACCTCTCGCCTCCGATTTTCGACGACGCCACCAAAACCTGGCAAGCCAGGATATTAAACCTGATCCTGCTGGTGTCCATCCCTTCCACTATTTGCTTGCTAATTGTGCTAAGCCTATCATCCCGTCTGCCTCCTTCCGAGCTCGTCTTCCCCGTGCTGGGGATTGCCCTGGAGCTGGTTCTGTTCGCCCTTCTGCGGCACGGGTATGTCCGCTCTGCCAGCTTGCTCCTGGTTGGGCTCGGGGCAGTAATCCTGTTGGGAAAAACCCTGGAAGCCGGACGAGTCGACTATTACGGATATTTTGCCTACGTCCTTCCAATTATCCTGGGGGGCTTGCTCTTGGGCAAAGAAGCAGTCATACTGCTCACCCTGCTGGGCATCGGTAGCGGATTGGCGATCATACTGCGCAATCCTTCCCCTTCACTGATACCAACCTACCCCAACGATCAGGTCCTGGCGTGGAGCATTGCCAGCTTTGTCTTCCTCTGGACGGGCGGATTGCTGCTGCTGGCAGTAAAATGGATCGACCAATCCCTGCAGAACGCCCGCCACGAGCTGGAGAGTAACCAGGAGACACAGGAGAAATATGCGCAGCTTGCCGCGGTCGTAGAGCAGGCGACCGAGTCGGTGGTAATCACTGACGCTGCGGGGAAAGTGGTTTACGTCAACCGTTCCTTTGAACGTATGAATGGGGCAACCAACGGTGAAAGCCTCCTCCCCGACGGAGCTGACGGCTCGACCAATATCCGTCCATCAATCCCGGCGATCATTGCTCCATCCCGATCCAATGGAAATACTACCCAGGAAATTATTACCCGAGAGCTCCCGGATGGGAGCCAGGTTTTCACCCAAACCACGACATTCCCCATCAAGAATCAATCCGGGAAGATTATCAATTATGCAGCAATCGGCAGCGATATCACTGAGCTGGTGGTGACGGAGCAAAATCAAAAGCGCCACCTGGCAGAGCTTAACGTGCTCCATCAAGTTGCGGTAGCCTGCGCGGAAATCCGCACTGAAGATGGATTGATCGAACGGGTCACCGAGATCATTGGGGAAAACTTCTACACTGAAAATTTTGGCATCCTCCTGCTGGATCCAACCAGCGGCATCCTGACCACGCACCCCTCCTACCGGGTAGCCCCAGAATATCGCGAAGAGAACATCCCGTTGAACGTCGGCATCGTTGGGAATGCGGTTGCCTCGGGAACTTCCTGGCGAGTGGGGAATGTTGAAAGCGAACCTGCCTACGTCAAAACCATACCGGGGATTTGTTCCGAGCTTTGCGTGCCGATCCGGATCGGGGACCAGGCGATAGGCGCGATCGATGTTGAAAGTGAGAAGCTGGAAGCATTCAGTGAGCACGACAAACGGCTGCTCGAGACGATTGCCGGCTTGCTGGCTACCGCGTTGAGCCGGCTGCACCATAACGTGGATCTGGAAGTCGTCGAATTGCATTTGCGCAGCTATAACGAGCGGCTGAAGGCACTGCGCGAGATCGATGTTTCGATATTAAAGGCGCAGTCGCCCGAAGAAATTGCTCAGATCACAGCGGAGCGCATACGTACCCTGGTCGGCTGCCAGCGGGCGAGCGTGACCCTGTTCGACATGAAAAATTTCCTGATCCAAATGGTTGCCATGGCGAACGAGGGCAAGAGCAGCCTGGCAGCGGGCGATATCCTGCCTATCTCGGCTTTCAACAGCATTCCCTACCTTTATGAGAGAAAACCTTTCATTGTAAATGACCTCAAAGATCAGCCAGTACGCTCCAGTTCTGATGAAGGATTGCTTACCGACGGTCTGCGGTCAACCGTCGTAATTCCCCTCATCGCCCACGAGGAGCTGATCGGCTCACTGAACCTGGCTTCCTGCGAGCCTGCCTATTTCCAAGCGCCCTTGGTGGAGATTGCCAGCGAGCTGGCAGATTCGCTGGCTGTGGCGCTGCAAAATGCGCGTTTGCTGAGAGAATCCCAGAGCCAGGCGCACGAGCTGGCCGGGCTGTACCAGACCGCGATCGCTCTGACCAGTGAGCTGGAAACCACGACCCTGCTCCAGCGGCTGTACGAGCAGGTCCAGCGCGCCATTAAGCCGGATACTTTCGCAGTAGCTTTGTTCTTACCCAATACTCACGAAATCCTTTTAGCGTTGGTTGTGGAGGATGGCCAGCACCTGAATGACTGGGAGGGCCAGCGCATCCCCCTCGACGATCCGACTCTTTTAGCGTGGATCATGCGCACTCAGCAGTCCTTGTTGGTGGGCGATTTGCTCAGCGACCATCTGCCTGTACAGCCTCGCCAGACTGAACGACAGGCGCGAGCCTGGCTGGGCGTGCCGCTCGTGGTATCTGGGCGGCTGATCGGAGCGGTCACTGTGCAGTCCTACCAGCCGCGCGCTTTCGATTTATCCCACAAACGCTTCCTCGAATCGCTCTCGGTGCAGACGGCTATCGCCCTGGAGAATGCCACCCTGTTCGAGCAGACCGAGCGCCGGCTGGAGCACGTGCAATCCTTACACCGCATCGATACAGCCATCTCCACCAGTATGGACCTGACGAATGTGCTCAAGGTGATCCTGGAGCAGGTTGTCAACCAGCAGCACGTCGATGCTGCAACGATCCTGATCCTGAACCAGCACACCCAGCAGCTCACGCTTTCGGCGCGCACCGGCTTTCATACCGGTGCGCTTCGCCATACCCAGCTTCAGGTAGGAGAATCCTACGCAGGGCGCGCGGCGCTCGAACGACGGATTATTCACATCCCGGACCTGAAGGAGCACCTGGGCGACTTAAGCCGGGCTGTACTGCTCTCCCAGGAAGGGTTTGTCTCCTATTTTGCCGCACCATTGGAGACCAAGGGTCATGTAAAAGGTGTCCTTGAGATTTACCACCGCTCGAAGCTCGAGGCGGGCGCAGAGTGGCTCGAATTCCTGGAAACTCTCGCCACACAGGCTGCCATAGCGATTGAGAATGCAACCCTATTCCAGGATTTGCAGCGTACGAATCAAGAGCTGACCCTGGCGTACGATACGACCCTGGAAGGATGGTCGCATGCCTTGGAGCTGCGCGACCGCGAAACCCAAGGGCACTCCAACCGGGTCGTCCGTTTGATGCTCAAGCTGGCACAGCGGATGGGCATCAGCGACGACCAGCTGGCTCACATCCGCCGCGGAGCTTTGCTGCACGACATCGGCAAGATGGGCATCCCCGATTCGATCTTGCTCAAGACGGGACCCCTCGACGAGGATCAATGGGGGGTCATGCGCCAGCATCCTGTCTACGCGTACAACCTGCTTTCGCAAATCCCCTATCTGCGACCTGCAATCGATATTCCCTACTGCCATCATGAGCGCTGGGATGGGACAGGGTATCCGCAGGGTCTGCGCGAAACCCAGATCCCGTTTGCCGCCCGGATCTTCTCAGTGATCGATGTGTGGGATGCCTTGCTTTCCTCGCGCACCTACCGGCCTCCCTGGACAGAAGAACAGGCATTAGAGTACATCCGTACCCAATCGGGCAAACTCTTCGACCCGGATGTAGTCGTCGAATTCCTCGCCATGATCGAAGAGGAGAAGGACCTTCCGGACTAGAGGTAAATATCCGAAAACGAGGTTCAGGTGGCGCCAAAGCGCCACCTGAACCTCGTTTTCGGAATTGATTCCCCCTCCCCGCCTTTATTGGCGAAAGGAGTCAATCCGGTTTACTGCAAGGTATGGATATAGGCGATGACCTGCCAGATCTCTCCTGGCTGCATCACGCCCTTCCAGGCTGGCATGGCTGAATTGAAAGGCTGCATAGTGCCCCCCTCGGAGATGCGCCAGAACATATAATCGTCAGCCAGGAAGCTCTGATTAAGTGCCAGCGGCTTGGGCTTAGGGTTCAACGCCATGGCAGCCGGTCCATCGCCCATCCCCTGCTCACCGTGGCAGGCAGTGCAGTTTGCATTGAAAAACGTTTTCCCGGCAGCTTCAGCGTCAGCATCTCCGGCATAAGGGTTTTTCTTCCCCGAATACTCCTCTGGCGGGGTCGGTCTGGCATGTTCAGTCGCCAGTGCGGGCGGGATAGCCGTCGTAGCTTTCGCTCCGCTGCAGGCACTAAGCAAGCTGAAGGCGGCGAGCATAGAGATCATCAGAACTGATATTGATCTTTTCATTAAAATCTCGTATTGGTCCAAAATTTATTTTTTTTATTTATTCATAAGCAATTGGCTGAATTTGATATTTCGGATCGTGAAAAACCTTTCAGCCAATCCCGATTATACCGCAGGGACTCGGCTGGCCTCTCGGATTAAAAATACAGGTGCAGGAAGCAAATAACCCCCTGCACCCATTAATTCACTAAGGCTGTTGTCATGCGGATCCTAGAGCAGCAAGAATCTCCTGGCTGTGCGTGTCTGGCTTGACCTTCTCGAAAACCCGCAAGATCTTACCGGATCCATCGATCAAGAACGTCGTGCGCAAGACGCCGTAATAAGATTTTCCCACGTACTTTTTCAGCCCCCAAACACCGTAAGCTTCGGTAATCTTATGCCCTTCATCCGCCAGCAGCGTAAATGGGAGGTGGTACTTGGTTTTGAACTTGGCGTGTGATTTAACCGAGTCCGGGCTGATCCCTAAGATCGTTACCCCAGCCTTATCGTAGGCGCTGTAATCATCCCGAAAATTACAGGCCTCTTTGGTGCATCCAGGGGTATCGTCTTTCGGATAAAAATAAAGGACCACCGGCTTCCCTCGATAATCCGATAATTTCCGTTCAACGCCGCTTTCATCCATCAAATTGAAATCTGGCGCAGGTGTTCCTTCTTGAACAGGCATCGATATCTCCTTTCTGGGTACTTTACCTATTTAGGATATACGCAGTTCGCTGAGGAATTGCCTTTCCTCCTTCAACTGCGTAACTACTATTCTGGGTTTATCAGATTGTGTTTGCGCAGGGATTCTTCGATGGAGGCTACTGAAATAGGCTTGACCAGGACGTCCAGGGCGCCAGCTTGCTCGGAACGCAGGCGAGTTTCTTCCTGGTCGTCAGTTGTCACGACAATGATAGGGACCTGCGCCAGGCGCGGGTCTCGGGATAGAAAGGCCATCACTTCGAAGCCATCGATCCCGGGCATGCTGATATCCAGCAAGATCACCTTAGGGACTTCCTGGCTGACTTCCATCAGCGCAGCCCGGGGGCCGTATGCGGGTTGGGCGCGCAGTCCCAGGTATTCCAGCATCCGGCAGAGCATATCTGCCGTCTCACGGTTGTCATCAATAACCAATGCGCTGTCCACGTTTGCTCAACTACCCTTCCTGCCTGGCTTTAATGGCACCCATTTCACGGACGTCGTAGCCGGGCAAGGCTGCGACAGCCTGGCGGTAGGCAGGGTCCGCCAGCGTTTCAAATAGAGGCTGCAGGAGCGAGCTCTCGGCATATTCGCTGGGAATCACCAGGTCGTAGCGCTCCTGAAAAAGCGGGACGAAATCCAGGTCCAATGCCATCGCGGCAGCAGCAATCCCCAGGCCGCAGTCCGCCCGCCCGGAAGCAACCGCCGCGGCGACCGCCAGATGGGTATACTCCTCTTGATTGTAGCCTACGATTGAATCAGGCGCAATATTCAATAATGTCAGGTGGTAATCCAACAGCACGCGGGTCCCCGCACCGCGCTGGCGGTTGACGAACCTGATCCCCGGTCTGGCGAGGTCTTCCAGGCTGCGGATCCCGAGAGGGTTTCCGCGAATGACTATCAATCCCTGCTCGCGATAGACCAGGGTGATCAAGTGCACGGGCACACCCGGTAAATACTGGGGGAGGTAGCTGAGGTTGTACTCACCGCTGGCAGGGTCCAGCAAGTGCGAGCCTGCCAGGTGCGCTTCACCGCGGCGCAGTGCCACCAGCCCACCCTGGCTGCCCACATTCGCCGAGCTTAGCCGCCGGCGGCGAGCTGCCAGGTACTGCGCCATCAGGTCGAGTGATATGTCGTGGGAACCAATGGCAAAAATCGTCCTTTCGAGCTGATCTACCGGTGTGTACAGGTGGACCTCGACCTCGGCTCCGGCTGGCATCCCCTGAGTGCCTGCGGGCAGGATCGCGATCCCATCCGCCCGGACGAGTGAGGTGATTACCCCGGAGCCGCGGGCGAGCGGCGCTGCCAGCAGCTTCTCGCCCACCCTTCCAACAACGACGCGCAGGTAATCCTCATCGCCGGGCGGAGAGGTCACTTTGCGGGTCAAGGTTGCCCTGATCACCGGCGGCTCAGGCGCCTCGCGGCCCAGCCAGCGGGCAATGAGCGGGGCAACGAAAATTTCGCCGGTCAAAGCAGCCGACACCGGATAGCCCGGAACACCGATCACCGGCACGTAGGGCGAATCACCACCTCGACCGGGACGCTCGAGCATGCCCAATATCACCGGGTGCCCCGGACGAACAGCGACCCCGTGCACCAACAGCCGCCCGAGGCTGGCGACGACGCGTGCGGTGAAATCCTCCGATCCAGCGGAAGAGCCGGCATTGATCAATACCAGGTCGTGGCTGGCGGCTGCTTCCTGGACTCGCTGGCAGATCAGGGGGAAATCATCCGGGGTGATCGGCAGGCGGCTGGCCTGCCCGCCCCACTGGTTCACCTGGGAGGCCAGGACGAGAGAGTTGTACTCGATAATATCCCCGGGTGAGACCGGCGCTCCAAGAGGAACCAGCTCGCTGCCGGTAGGCAGGATCGCCACACGCGGGCGCCGGGCGACGCTCACCCGGTCGTGCCCTGCGCCGGCTAAAGCTCCCAGGTCAACCGGGCGCAAGGTGTGACCTGCAGGCAGCACCAGCTGGGTGGCGACCATATCCTCACCCATCGGGCGCACGTAGCTCCAGGGGACTACCGCGGCGCGGATGCGGATCGCTGCCGGGCGGCGGGGGTCGATCGAGACCCCCCCGGAGCCGTCTAAAGGCTCGACGTTTTCGATGGGGATGACGGCATCTGCCCAGGGGGGCAGGGGATCGCCTGTATCCAGGTAAGCGGCCTGGCAGTTTAACCGCTAAATCGCAGGAAAGGGTGAGCGGCGCGGTGAGCTGAGCGCCGGCAGTCTCGGCGGAGCGGACTGCGAATCCATCCATTGCCGAGGCGTGATAATGCGGCGAGGAAAGCCTGGCAAAGACCGGCTCTGCCAGCACACGGCCCAGGACATTTTCATCCAAAGGCAGCGTTTCAGCTCCGAGGCGCCCCCCCAGGTTAGCTTCCTGTAAGGCAGATGCCAGCCTGTCCAGCGCAGCTTCTAATGGGATATCGTGGAGGTAGACAGATTCAGGTCCTTCCATGGGATGGATTTTATCCTGATGGGGTGAATTTTATCCTGGTGGATTGCATATCTATCCAGATGGATTGTACTTCATCCTGGCTGCAGGTCCATTCGTGAAATCTTGCGACCCGGTCGCCGGATGGCTACCTTGGGTAGACTGCATGCCCGGCGCTCTCCAGGGCCTGGATCGCTCGCTCGAGCAGAGCCTCCTTGACCAGGATCAGGTCGGTATCGAAGGTAGAGATGGTAAATACGCTGATCCCAGCCGCTGCGAGGGGCTGCAGTAACGCGGCTAAAACCCCCACCTGGCTGAAATCCAGCGTGCCAGCGACCTGCAGCACCCGCCAACCGCGCTCCGCTTTTACCACTGGTGGGACGTAGCGCTCCAGACAGACCAGGCTGAATTCTTCCTCGCGCCAGGCGAGCACGAGTAAAGGTCCGGCTCCAGCCCAATCCGGTTGGGCTGCGTCACCGGGCAGGCGGCAGACCGCGTAGCACTCCGCTAAAAGCTCGAGGGAATAGCTGGGTGGTAGAGCTTCTTCGTCCATCACATCAATTCTACATCTACCTGGGTGCCGGCAGAGAGACCGGTAGCATCCGGAGGGATTCGGAGCAGCCCATCTGCCCGCGCCAGGGTGAAGATCAGGTTGCTCTGACCGAAGACCGGCTCCGCGCGATAGCCGCTCTCATCCGGCACGAGGCGGACTGCAACCCAATCCTCCCTCCCTGCCTGGGAATTCAAATTGAGCGCAAGGCGCGCAGCGACCTGTGCTCTGGGGCGGGGATGCTGAAGGCCGAGCAAAGCCTCAACGACCGGAACAACGAAGAGCTGGGCGATGACCAGGGCGGAGACCGGGTTTCCCGGCAGGCCGATCACCGGCTTACCGCCGCATACCCCCAGGATAGTCGGTTTACCAGGGCGGACATTGACCCCGTGTACCAGCACTCCCGGGCTGCCCAGGTCGTTGATCACCTGCGCGGTCAAGTCGCGGGCGGAGGCAGAAGACCCGGCAGTGATGGCTAGCAGCTCGCATTCGGCGAGGCTCTCTTGTGCAGCCTGAAGGAGCAGGTCGGCGCGGTCGGGGATGATCCCATACCGGCGCGGCTCGCCTCCCGCTTGCTCGACGAGGCTGCTCAAGGAATAAGCGTTAACATCGTGCACCTGCCCAGGCTGGAGCGCCTGGTCCGGGGCAACGACTTCATCTCCGGAAGACAGGATGCCAACCTGCGGTTTGCGGGCGACGTTGATCCGGGAAATCCCCAAAGCCATCAACCCGCCGATCTCTGCCGGTCGCAGGCGAGTTCCAGCCGGGATCACCTCCTGCCCGACCCGGACATCCTCACCCACTTGCAGGACATTTTCACCCGGTGCAACTGCGCGCATGACTTCAATCTCACCAGGGCGCGCGGCCTGAGTATGCTCCAGCATCACCACTGCAGTCCGCTCCAGCGGGCAGCATCCCGCCTGTGTGGATCAGGGCGCATTGCGCGACGCTGGTTTGGATGGTGGGAGCGCTCCCCATGCTAACTTCTCCCACGAGCTCGAGGTACGCTGGCAGCAATTCATTGGCGCCGAAGGTCGCAGCCGCCTGCAGGGCATATCCATCGACCGTGGCGCGGCGGAACCCCGGCAAGGGTTGTGCAGCCACCACCGGCTGGGCGGTCACCCGTCCTAGAGCAGCGGCGCTATCTATCTCTTCCACCCTGGTGCTCACAGGTAGATGAGAGAGCAATCGCTCCAGGGCTTGTGCAGGAGGCAGCAAATTCAAGAACTCAGGCACGGCAGGGACCTAGCGCGTCCAAAAAGTGAATGCCAGCAGATAAGCGGTGGCTCCGAACAGGATAACCGCGTTAATCCCCAAGGCACGCCAGTTCGGGCGGCGACCCTGGGCAATCTGGTGCATCTGCCAGATCTCAAGCAGCCCGAGAGGCAAAGGCAGGAAAGCCGGCAGGACGATAGCCAGCGGCAGACCCAGGGATGCAGCCAGGATCAGCAGCAGGTAAGCGCTGATGATCAGAATATTATGCAGGGTCATACCATTTTTCCAGCCCATACGGACCAGGATCGTGCGCTTGCCATATTTCAGATCGCTGCCATAATCCGGCATCTCGAAGGCGATCAGCATGGCAAAGTGCAGCGCGACCAGGGGGAACCCGACCATCGCCAGCAAGCGGTGCAGTTCGCCGGTTTGCAGTGAAAACGCGAAGGCAGGCAGCAGAAAGCCCGTCATCAGCGAAGTGGTCAGCTCACCGTACCCGGAGGAATTCCAGGCGCACCGGCGGGACTGAGTAGAAGACTGCCCCAAAGAACGCCAGGAGCATGATCAGGTAAGTGACAGGCGTGGGATGGACGCGGTACATGATCAAGACACTGAGAGAGGCTACCGCAGCCAGCATGACCAATCCTGAAATCAGCGCCGTCTGGCGGGGCAGCTTACCCGCCCCGACTGCCCCGCTCCCGCCATTGAACGGTGTGCGGTTCGGATTTTGCTGGTCTGCCGGGGAATCGTAATATTCGTTCAGAAAATGCGTGCTGAGCTGTAATGTGGTAACGAAGATTTGACCGAGGAGGTAGATATCCCATACGATGTGCGTTCCAAGGTAACGCGCAATCCCCGCTCCCAGGGCATACAGCAGTACCCCTCCTAAAAGGAAGAAGGGGCGCATCATTTGGATGAATAATATTAACGGATGAGCAGGCTTAGGGAGCTGGTTTTCAGGAGGACCAGACATGGGTTTAGCCCAGGGAGATTTGGATCCCGAGCTTATCCAGCCAATACCTTGCGGATCTCTCGCTGGTGGATCTGGTTGTGGCGGTAGATCATCTTAATGATCTCCTCGAGGGAAGCTTCGCCTAGGAATGGATGCCTGCCATTAAGGGTCAATTCGGCAGGCTGCATTCCAGCCACACGATCGATGTTTTCCTGGCGGAGCTGCTTGAACTGGTCGAGCAGGTCGACAACCGGGCGCTCACCCAGCTTGAGCAGCTGGCTCTCATTATAGCGGTTAATGTCAAAATCTGGCGGGGCACCCGGACCACCCTGGCGGATATTCTCGATCAGGCGGGATAAAGCTCGCTCGGTGGTCACAAAGTGTCCTAACACTTGAGCGATTTTCCAGCAGGTTCCCTCCGAATAAATCTGTACCTGCCAGGCAGCTTCCGGCAAGGCGGTAAAGAATTCCACCGTTTTTTCGCATTCCGCATGTAAGCGCTCAGCTAACCACTGGGGCAGTTCAGTCATTCATCCTCCTGTTGAAGACTCCGATGGATAGCCGGCATTAATCCATTCCTGAAAACCACCCAGGATCGGGGTCACGTTTCGATAGCCATTTTCAACCAGGATCGACGCCACACGGGCGGAAGATTCTTCATTCGGTCAGGTACAGTAGAGGATGATCCACGCCTGGGGATCGAGCTTATCCAGGTTAGCAATCAGGTCCCGCTCCGGGATAGAGAGAGCCCCGGGGATATGCTCCTGAGAGTAGAACGGATCGCCGCGCACATCTACAAAAATAGCCGTGCCTTGATCGAAGGCGGTTTTCGCATCTGCCAGTGGCACCCGCTTGATCTGCGGGTAAGGGATCATCTCGGACGTAGCAGTCGAAGGCTTATTCGAAAGCTCAAGCCCAGGGACGAAAATAACGATGGCTGCACCGCCGATCAGCAAGATGCCTAGTGCAACCAGGAGAACCGGGATAATTGGGAAACGACTGCGCTCACTGCTCATTATTTAGAAACTAATCTCCAGTAACCGCAGATGATACCACAACCATTTCTTAATCCGGCGCGCCGCGCCACTTCTAAACAGGTATTAACTTGCTGTAAACCTGCCGAAAGTATTCAGTACCAATCCGAAAATATGAGGGGTTCCGATTTAGTGGTGTGTGCGGCTTTGCCGCACACACCACTAAATCGGTTCTCCCATCCATTTTCGGATAGAAACCTAGAGTAAGCAGTGTCTTGAACTGTCAGCGGACCTAATTTTTGAAGAAATTTGAGACGAAAAACCAGATGTTTGCGGGGCGTTCAGCAAGGCGGCGCACAAAATAAGGATACCACTCGGTCCCATAGGGGACGTAGACGCGCACCGGGTAACCATCCCCAACCAGCTGCTCCTGGATATCTCGCCGGATTCCGTACAGCATTTGAAATTCGATCGCCTGTTTGGGTAGGCCGAGCTGCATCGCCAGATTCCTGGCAAACTCGATCCGGCGCTCATCGTGCGAAGCGATCGCTGGAATGGGAGGGACGCGCCCATCCTCGCTCAGAGTTGGGCAACCCATTTCCAGCGCACCTTCAATTAATAGCCGGGCGAGATGGTCATAGCTGGCATCCACGTCGGCTTTCTTGGGGTAAGCTACCTCAGCAGGCTCTTTATAGGCCCCCTTGCACAGGCGCACTCGCCCACCTTTGCCGAGCACCGCTTTCAGATCAGCCTCAGTCCGGTACAGGTAAGACTGCAGCACCACGCCAGTATTATCCAGGCCATTGACCCCGCGCATCATCCAGTACAGCTCCAGAGTTTTATCCACCCGAGGCGAGTCTTCCATATCTATACGGACAAAATTCCCCAGTGACTTGGCTTTTGCCAGGATGCACTCCAGGTTATCTGCACACAGCTCCATGTCGAGGTTCAAGCCAATCTGCGACAATTTAATGGATACATTGGCGCGCAGCCCATTGTGCTGGATGACGTCCAATATATTGCTGACCTCGTTGCACGCCTGGCGGGCTTCCTGCTCGGTGGTCGTGTGCTCGCCCAGGTGGTCCAGCGTCGCATTGATCCCGTGATCATTTAGCGCCTGGATCGCGCGGACGGCATCTTCAAGATGGTCGCCAGCAACGAAACGTGAGGCTACCCTCCAGGCTACCGGCCAGCGGGTTACGATATTGCGAGCCCAATCAGCTTTGGACAAATAGATCAGGGGTGTTCGAAGCATGGATGCAGATCCTTTTGTTTGGATTGAGTGCAGTTTTATCCGGTAGGTTTCAGCTGTTTCTAATAATTTTAGCACAATCTTTTCGTGTTAATACACAGGGCAAGAAAGCATTCAAGAGAAGGACGACCGGGTCTGGCTGACCACGCTCCTTTTGGGATTGGATTCCAGCGGCATATTGCCGCCGGCTACGGAACGCAGGCTGGCATGCATGGCACACATCTTGCAACATGATAGAATATCCTAAGGATCAGGTAGGCTTATGATCGTCCAATCCCAATCTCAAGCCGCTCTTCAATCGCAGCGCCCGATTACGACCGCTCACCTGGCACAGACGATGACCTTGCTCGAGCTCAGCTCGGTAGAGCTGGGGCAGAAGATCGATGCAGAGCTGGCGCGCAACCCGGCCCTGGAGCTCAGCGAGGAAGCCCACTGCCCTCACTGCCATCGCCCGCTTCCAGGCAATTCGATCTGCCCGGTTTGCAGCCAGAGCATGGGTGACTCTTCACAGGAACCTATTGTCTTTATCTCTCCGCGGACTGATTTCGGGGTGTATGACAGGCGGATATCTGTAGACGATTTGCCGGACGAAGAATGGACTGCCGCTTCGGAGGACCTGCCCAGCTTCATCCTACGCCAGATTGCCTCAGAATTAGAGCCTGAAGATCGCCTGCTGGCAGCACATATCCTTACCAGCCTGGATGATGACGGCTTGTTATCCATTCCCCTGGCTGAGATCGCCCTCTACCACCATGTGCGTATCGCCCGGCTGGAGCGCATCTTGAATCTCATCCAGCACGCTGAGCCGGCTGGCGTGGGCTCGCCCACACCCCAGGAAGCCCTGTTGGTACAGCTCGAGATTCTCTCCGAATCGAACCGCGTCCCAGAGATGGCGCGAAGGGCGATCCAAGAGGGGATGGACCTGCTCTCCCGGCACGCCTATCCTGAGCTGGGGCGACGGCTGGGAATCTCAACCGGTAAAGCCCAGGAGACTGCCCACTGGATAAGTGAAAATTTAAACCCCTACCCGGCTCGCGGGCATTGGGGCGGCATCCGGCACAACACCCGCTCCGATCCGAATTATCCTTCTCCGGACGCGATCATTACCTGTCTGAACGATAAAACAAATACACCGCTGGTTGTGGAAGTGATTTCACCCTATGCGGGCCGGCTGCACATCAATACTCTATTCCGCCAGGCAGTCAGCGAAGCGCCAGCCGAAAAAACCGAGCAGTGGCAATCCGACCTGGAAAGCGCCACACTGCTGGTAAAATGCTTACAACAACGAGACCATACCATGGTACGCTTGATGCAGCGGATGGTAGTGCTACAACGCCAGTTTATCCTTCACGGGGACGCATATCTATTTCCATACACCCGCGCCAGCCTTGCCGGTGAGCTGGAGGTGCACGAGTTCAACGATATCGCGGGCGGTATCTGGTAAGTCTGTCCAGCTGCCAAACGGCAGGATCATTCCAATGTCGCGCATGTTCGACCGCAGTCTGCACGTCCGCACGGCACTCCGCCAGATCGTAGCCAACGAGCTCAAGCCCTTGAGCGATACGCAGATTGCCCGGCAGCTAAACCTGCAAGGGTACGAGGTAGCCCGGCGTACCGTCGCAAAATACCGGAATATGGAAGGAATTCTGCCCGCACGCCTCAGGGGTGCCAGCCGTAAAGTATGAATCCCTCCCTCGGTATTCGCCTGGGTAAGCGCAGCCAGGCAGGTCTGGCAGAGATCGAAGCCGTACTCGACTTGCTGCCACAGGCAGTGGTGCTGGTTGAGCAGCGCACCCAACGGATATACGCCGCAAATGCCCGTGCCGTCGAATTAACCGCATTCACCCGCCAGGAGCTTTACGCTCAAACTCTGGCAACCCTGGTTAGCATGCAAACCGGAGCCGATACGCGCCCCACAGGCAGCTCCACCACAGCTCAAGCTGGCGACCTGAACCGGCGGAACGGCACCACGCTGGAGGTCGAAATATCCCCCAAGCCGCTGCCTCCCCGGGGAGATTACACTCTGGTCACTATCGAGCCGACCAGCCTGCGCAGGGGTCAGGGTGAGGAGGACCAGCTCCACAACCTGATTTGGAGCGGGTTGTACCAGCTCGCGCTGGCTTACGAGCAGCCGAGCGTGGAGGCCGGGCTGAAAACTGCACTCGAGGGCGCCCGCCAGCTCGCCCAGGCAGAAATCACCAGCCTATATCTGGTCCGCAATACTGGGACTACTCCGTTAAATAAAGACGCAGCCGCCCGGCTGGTCGGGCGCACGGCTTACCTGTGGAATCCGACTGAAATCCTTCCTGGCAGCGTCCCCCCCCAGGATTTGATGCTGCTGCGCTCCATCCGGGTTTGGGAGAGCGGGCGGCGTCCTCCGACCAGCCTGCACCGTTTGGCGCGCGCCTCCGAATTTAAATACCTGGCTACGGCGCCGATCGGCTTGCCCAACCACCTGGCTGGACTGCTGGTAATCGGAGACCGGAAAGAGGCGGCGCCTCGCTACATCCTGCGCATCACCCAGTTCCTGGCAAACACCTTCACAAATTTACTCGACGCGCACGCTCAACAGCTCTTGCTGCTAAACCGCCTGGAACAGCAGGCGCGCCAGCTGCGCGTCCTGGAGGCTGCCTCGTCCACTATTCAGGACGCTTTGTTGGTATTCACCCCCAGCCTGCAAACGAACCAGATCAACCAGGCCGCTGAAGTGATCTTCGGCTACAAGAATAAAGAAGTCCAGAACCAGCCGATCCAAAATATATTAATCGGCAGTGATGCCATTAATTCGGCTTTGTTCTGCGCCCAAAAAGGTGAGCCCACCTACCATCTGGAGGATGTCGAGCTGCTGCGCCGCAACGGCGACCCCTTTCAAGCTCTGGTTAAAGTCCATCCGATCGTTCACGAAGGCCAGGTAGAGAGCATCCTGGTCCTGGTGCGCGATTTGAGCGAGCAGGCCGCATTCGAGGAACACTCACGCCAGCTCGCTCAAAATGCAGAGATCGGCGATGCGATGGCGGTCTTCGCTCACGAGGTGCGCAACCCGATCAACAATATCAGCACCGGGCTCCAGTTGATGAAGATGAAGCTCCCGGAAGACAATCCCTTGAGTGAGCAAGTCCTGCGCATGTACCAGGACTGCATTCGCGTGGACGAGATGATGAAAGGTATGCTCGCAGTCACTCGGACGACCGACCTGCGTCTGGAAGCTATGGATTTTGGCGGCTTCTTGAAGAACCTGACCGACCGGGTAAATTACCGGCTGACCCGCGAAGGGATAAGCGTGAACGTCCAGATTGAGCCGGATTTGCCGCTCATCCTGGGAGATGCGCGCGCGCTCGAGCAGGTATTCAATAACCTGATCAATAATGCGGCGCATGCCGTCCATGATCAGGAGAATGCCCAGCTTTCCTTAAAGGTGCAGGCTGATCGTAGCGCCCCGGAGCGGGTTTACCTGGAAGCCTCCATTGCCGATAACGGCCCCGGCATTCCGAAGGATATTCTCGATAAAATTTTCCAGCCGTTCTTCACCACCAAGGTCGACGGCAACGGACTGGGACTCCCGTTAGCCAAGCGGATTGTGACCGGCCACAAGGGAGTGATTAATGTCACCAGCATCCCTGGGGCTACCATTTTTCACGTGGTTATACCGGCTGCCGACGCCGAGAGTCTGGCCGAAACATAATCTTTGCCTGAGCCGGGGAAAATCTTAAAGCTTTGTCGAGGCTTAGGAATCAGATTTCAAATTCAAGTTTGAGTCTGGACAAAGCACCTTCCGTCTTGAGCGGTTTTTATTTAAAGGGAGTGTGGGATGAGCGCGACGATTTTAATTGTTGACGATGAGGAGAACGCCCGCCTTAATTATGCTGAGTTCCTGGCAGGTCAAGGTTATGAGATCATCGGTGTGGCGACCATGGCAGAAGCGCGCAAACACCTGCAGAGCGCCAGCGCTGATATCGTCCTGCTGGACGTCCAGCTTCCGGATGGCTATGGACCCAACTTATTAGATGAGATCTCCCACCTGCCAGTGCGTCCCCCGGTAATCTTGATCACTGCTTACGGCGACATCGAGATGGCGGTCGAGGCGATGATTAACGGCGCGCTCGATTTCATGCCCAAGCCGGTCGACTTCCAACATTTAGAGAAATCGGTGCAGCGCGCCAAAGAGACCGTCGAGCTACGGCGCGAGCTTGCGGCGTTGCGCAGATCGTCCCAGGGTGAGGTCGACTACATCATCGGTGATACCCCGCTCATGCTAGAGATCGATGAGCTGGCGCGGCGCGCAGCAGCCACCTCCACTTCAGTGCTGATCATGGGAGAGACCGGCACGGGCAAAGATGTGCTGGCAAATGCTATCTACCGCTACGGTACACGCACCAAGAAGTCCTTTATTCCGGTCAACTGCCCGGCAATCCAGTCCACCATGTTCGAGTCAGAGCTTTTCGGGCACGAGGCCCACGCTTTCACCGGGGCGGACACGCGCCATATCGGTATGATGGAGGCGGCAGACGGCGGTGTTCTATTTTTGGATGAGATCGCAGCGATGCCGGTGGATACCCAGGCAAAGCTGCTGCGCGCCCTGGAAGAGCGCAACTTCCGCCGGGTAGGAGGCTCGAATCACATTCAAGTCGACCTGCAGATATTGGCTGCTTCGAACCGCGACCTGCAAGCCATGATCCGTGACGGCAGGTTCCGTGAAGACCTGTTCTACCGCCTGAATGTTCTGGATCTATACCTGCCTCCCCTGCGCGAACGGCGCGCGGATATTCCAGCTCTGACCGGCTTATTCATCCAGCGCAACAACCAGAACAAGGGATTAAATATCAGCGGGATCACCCCGCGGGCAATGGAAGCGCTGATGGCCTATCATTGGCCCGGCAATATCCGCGAGCTGCGCAACGCCATCGAGCGGGCGATGCTGCTCTGCGACGAAGACGAGATCGATCTCCCTCACCTGCAGCCGGATATCCGCCAGGCGCTGCTGCTGCGTGAAAAATAACAAATTGAGCGGCGATCTTCAAGGAAAAGTGGTCATTGTGACCGGCGCATCGGGGGGAATCGGGCGCGCCGCGGCGATCCGACTGGCGCAAGAGGGGATGCGCCTTACCCTGGCTGCCCGGCGAAAAGATGTCCTGGATGTTGTTGCAGAAGAGGTCAGGGCTCGCGGCGGGACGGCGCTCCCTCTAAAAACGGATATCACTCAGCGCAGTGAAATTCAATCTATGCTCCAAGCCACGCTCGAGACGTGGGGCAGAGTCGACGTATTGATCAACAATGCCGGCATCGAAAAAGACCAGCCATTTGCAACACTCGACCCGGAGCTGATCCAGCAGGAGATCGCGACCAACCTGGTTGGAAGCATCGATTGTGCACAGCTCGCTTTGCAGGTGATGCTCAAGCAAGGCTCCGGGCACATTATCAATATCGCCTCTTTGGGAGGGTTGGTTGCGATCCCACGATCGGTCATCTACAGCACGACAAAATTCGGCCTGGTCGGGTTCTCAGATGCCCTGCGCCGCTTCGCCCGCCCCTACGGGGTCCAGGTGACCACCTTTTGCCCGGGTTATGTTGCGACCGACCTGACCCCAGACCTGAGTAAGGTCTCCCACGGAATGCCCACCAGCCGCAGCTACCGGGGGCTGATGCAGCCCGAATATATTGCAGAGAAATTAACTGCTGTAATCCGCAAGCCGCGCGGGCGAGTAATCTTACCCTCGAGCTGGGCTGTCCTGATCATCGCTGCGCAGCTCTTTCCAGGCCTCACCGACCGTATGATCCATTTATTCGAGTGAATCAGCTCATCCGGGACCGCCCTGGCTCATATGCACAGGAGCCAGGCAGGTAGATCGCCCGGCTCCTGGTCGAATATTTTATAAGCTGCTGACCCTTACGGCGTATTTAATATCAGATACTCTTTGCGGTAGCAGAACATTTTCCCCCCATCGGGCACACACAAATCGTACGGGATCAAAGTTGCATTGGGTGCAACAATCGATGGCAATGTAAATGAGCTGCGCCCATCTGTGCCGGTCGGCGGCATATCGTAGGTGACCTGGTGCCCATCGGGCATGTAAACGACCAGCTGAGGGCGGATATTAGCGATTGGCTCACCGTTCAAAAATACGCTCGTCCAGATTTCTTGCTCCTGGTTTGAAGCCACGTGGTCGTAGGTCTCCCAAACCTGGGCGGTGAGGTGCTGGAAATTCTGAGACAGTGCAGAGGGTGTAGCCGAGGCGCGCGGGTTGGTCTGCAGATACTGCATCCCTAACGGTGCAGGGCGGACGCGTAGAGGCAGGGGAGCGGCTGGGTCGTAATCCAGGCAAAGATTGCTGAAACATTGGCGTTGAATGCCGCCCTCCGTCGCAGAGATCTCGCCGATGGGGGTACCGGTCAGCTCGAATCCACCGTGCGCGTCGATGTATGATTTAAAGAAATCTGGAATGTTATAGCCTTTGCCTTCCCCAAGGTCGTAGAAAAAGCTATCGCCTTTGGGTCCCTCCGGCGGAGCCGGAAGAAAGCTCAACTTTTCGGTAATGGGCCGCAGGGCTACCTTGTTTGGATTCCCTGGATCTGAGGGGTCCGTGCCGAGCACCAGATTGGTGAAGACCTGCTCCCGGCGCCCGTCGGGCATAGTATACGCATCGGTCAACGCAGAGCCGGTGAGGCTGTAGCCTACCCTCTCAACGATTTGCCTGAATGGTGGGTTGACCGGCGGTGAATGCAGTAGCGCTCCGCTGATGAGGGATGGCGGGTAGCATTGGCTCTCGCAGACGAATGCACCGTAAGCCAGCAGTCCGGCGGGACCGCTGCCTGACGCATCCACATAAAAACCGAGATTCTCGAAATATTGTTCGTAGCGGTTATTCTGGGCATCATACCGCAACCCGGTAAGCGGCTTGCCTACCACTGCAGCGCCCCCTACCCGGTCGTACAGGCTGCGGAATTCCTCGTAAATGTACTGCCCGTCCACATAACTCGGATCGGGCTGCGCCGGTGGAGGTAAAGGTGGATCCTGGTACTCGGGGGGAATGATCTTCACTCCCAGGGGCGCCAGATGAATCCCCTGACCTACCGGCAGGCTCGGATCATAAACCCACAGGGCGTTCGTCGTGAACTGGTATTTGGAGCCTTTTTGGTCAACTGGCGGTGAGATTGCCCCACCCAACAGATCTCCACCCCCGCGCATATTATAGATTTCACGGAAGGCAGGGTCGATTGTATAACCAGCCGGTGCGGTAGGTAGATCAACCGGCCCTGGATTAGGAGGGCTGCATGCCGCCGGAATTAACATCCAGGCGAGCAGGATCAGCGGCAGAATAATGGGACGAATATGTTTGTAGTCTGGATTGCCTCTCCGCATGTTAACCCCGCCGCAGATTGCGGTCGTGCACACATTTTGAACCTATTCCCATCGATCGAATATTGTGCTCGCACAGACCAGCGATCCCGGACCACACATTTTAAATATTATACCCCATCCCGCCTCACTGGCATAGCTCTTGCATCTTTGTATGCACAGTATCTTCGCCCGGCAATTTTGACCCCAATGAGGTCCACATGGCAAACTTTCCTACCCCATCCCCCAACTCCCGCATCGGCTTTTATTATTACCCGGACACATTCCATTTTCGCGAGAGCGACCTGCACACCTGGGTGCCGCAGCTGCGTATCCTGGGAGCAAGCTGGCTGGTGCTCCAGGCTCCGCTCGAGCGGGCAATTCCGGAATATTTCCTGCACGGTCTGCTCGCATCCGGGATCGAGCCAGTACTGCACAGCCAGCTGGAGCTGAAACCCATGCCGGATCAGGCCACCTGCAAGCTGCTGTTCGAGCAGTATGCGTCCTGGGGAGTCCATTACCTGACCTTGTTTGACCGGCCTAACCTGCGCAGCGCCTGGCCGGCCTCTGCGTGGGCGCAATCGGACCTGGTAGAGCGCTTCCTGGACCTGTTTCTACCTTACGCTGAGATTGCGCTCCAGACAGGTCTGGTGCCGGTATTCCCCCCACTCGAGCCAGGTGGTGATTTTTGGGATACAGCGTTCTTGCGTGCTGCGCTGCGCAGCCTGCAGCGCCGGAGACAGACCCAGCTCCTGGACGGGATGGCTTATGGGGCGTATGCCTGGGCTGGCAACCGGCCCCTGCATTGGGGTGCAGGAGGCCCTGAACGCTGGCCGTCTGCCCGGCCTTATTTCCTGCCTCCAGGCGTGCAAGACCGAGCGCGGTTTCCGCATATTTGATTGGTATTCGACATTGATCAAGGCAGAGCTGGGCGATGCGCGCCCGCTAATCCTGATCGGTGGAGGGAGCTGCATAGGAGACGACCAGGATACCAAATCGCCGGCGGTGGATCTGGAAGCACACACCCGGCAAAACCTCGGCATCGTGCGCATGCTGCGCGGCGAAGTCGCCCCTCTCCCGGGAAGCGTCCACCAGCTGGCTGATTCCACGCCGAACGACGCCGGGAGCCATCCTCCGGAAGATTCGCTGAGCGAAGAAGTGCCGGAGGAAGTGCTGGCATGTAATTTTTGGCTCCTGACCGCTGGACCGGAGAGCGAATACCTGGCGCATGCCTGGTTCCAGCCGGACGGAGCCACGCTGCCGATCGTGGGAGTTATGCGCCAGTGGGCAGGAGCCTATGCTGCAACGGTAGTGGCAAAGACACCGGGGATGAACCCTCACGATGCGCAACCTTCTGCTTCCAAAACTATCTTTTACCCGGCGGCAAGCCCCCACCCGATCGGGCATTACCTGCTGCTGCCTTTATACGAATGGGGCGTGGCAGAATGGCATCTGGATGTGATCCGGGGTTTCGTGCGCAAACACCACCCCACCATCGGATTCTCGGTGGAGGAAGCCTGCCTGGCGCAGCAGGTAACCATCCTGGGAAATGCGCAATCCATCCCTGAAGTCGATGAAGAACGATTGAAAGCCTGCGGGTGCCAGGTTTCGCGAATCAGTGGAAATGGCACAAGTATTGCAACACAGTTGAACAGCCTGTAAATCTCATTCTATGGAGAGGTAGATGCGATGAACGCTTTCCCACAAACTGAAGGATTTTCCGAGGGCGGTCCCGAGCCCTACCAGCCTGTTTTGAAAGTCATTGGCCTGGGGGGAGGCGGCTGCAACGCCATCGCCCGCATGATGGAGCTGGGCCTGCACGGCCTGGAATTTATAGCAGCCAATACCGATCACCAGGCACTCCTGGCCAACCCGGCTCCGGTAAAGATCCAGCTCGGCCCAACCACGACGCGCGGGCTGGGCGCAGGTGGGAATCCCGAAGTAGGCCGGACAGCGGCAGAAGAGAGCTGGCGCGAACTGGCTGCGGCGTTGAAAGGCGCCGACATGGTATTCCTTACGGCCGGCATGGGCGGCGGGACCGGGACGGGCTCGATCCCAGTCGCGGCAAAAATTGCCCGCTCGCTCGGAGCAGTCACAATCGCCATCGTGACCACACCTTTTTCCTTTGAGATGGGGCGCAGGCAAATTAATTCGGGGCAGGGATTGGACCGGCTGCGCAAAGAAACCAACACGCTGGTATCTATCCCCAATGACCGCCTGCTCGATGTTGCCCCGCGCGATCTACCTATGGAAGTAGCCTTTCATCTTGCCGACGATGTCTTGCGCCAGGCAGTTGAAGGGATCTCAGAGCTGATCACGACCACCGGACTGATCAATGTCGATTTCTCGCACATCCGCCGCCTGATTTCATTAGGCGGTGGGGCAATTATGTCAATCGGTCACGGTCACGGGGAGAACAAAGTCCAGAAGGCAGTGCAGCAGGCGCTCAATCACCCACTGCTGGAGACGATGTCTCTCGAAAACGCAGCTGGCGTGATCGCGAACTTCACCGGCGGGGTCGACATGGCTTTGAACGAAATATTCGAGGCAATGACCTTCCTGCAGACTCAGACCGGGCCCCAGACCGATATCGTGATGGGCGCCCTCACCGATGAATCTATGGAAAACCGGGTACAGGTCACCCTCGTCGTAACCGGGCTTGGCGCACCGACCCTGGAAGAGACCATGGCCAACATTCAAAAACCGCAGACGAAAGCAGAGGCGATCAGCCAGGCGCTGAACGCTGCGACAGAAGAGACGAAAAACGTTCAACCACCACCGCCGCCTCCAGAAACCAGGCAGTCACCGTCTCGCCTGCGCACGATCCTGGCCTCTCAGGATCTCTCCAATGCAGCCAGCCAGAACCTGGATTTGCCTGCGTTCTTGCGCCGCCAAACTCGATTTGCCAGCGGCCAATCGTAACTCGAGCGCAGCCATTCCGCCAGCGAACTATCGGAGTCAAGATGCTAGGATCTGAGCTCCTTCAGAAAATAAACCAACAGGTTTACCGCCGGTTTCCGGATTTCAAAGGCATTAAGCCCAAGGTGCGCACCCAATCCCTGCCCGAAGCGACCGCTCCCAATTATCTGCTGACCTATGAGAGCCAGGCAAGCCTCGAGAACGGGAAAACCTTGAAACGCTGGGTACGAGTGGTGGCTGACGGCAAAGGTAAAATCCTGAAACTCTCGACATCCAAGTGACAGTATGAGCCTGCAAACCCTCCCCCAACAGCTCGAAATCGTCCTGTGGACTCGCTCCGTCCAGCTGATGAAAACCTCGCCTACGGCGGCGCGCGCCTTGATTGGCGGGCACGATATCTATGCATGGCTCGCCACCCGTAAAATATTCCCTACCATCCTGGGGTTAGCCCTGGGAAGCTTTGGCTTTGGATTCATGCTGGGCATGCTCTACCTTGCCCTCAATATGCGATGAGAACCTTTAAGCTGCTGTTTTTCGCTTCGATAGTTCTGGCTTTCCTGGGTGCGGGATTTTACTCTGCAGTCGGATTGGGGAAGACTACACACGCCGCACCCTCTCGCTCCGTAGAGAAGGCAGATAACCCGCCTGCCGGCTGGGTAGCACCCAACGGTCAGCGCAACCTTCTGCTTATCGGGGTAGATTCACTGGAAAGCTCAGCTCCTCACCTTGAGAGCTTGTGGCTGGTCTTGAACCTGGTTTCTCGCAGCCCGGATCACTTCACGCTGATCCCCCTCTTACCCGCCAGCCCGGGCATGGAACTGATCGCGCCAGATAATCTCACCGGTTCGTTCCGGCTGGATGGGAAGGGCGCTCCACAGCCAGACTTTTTTAAGGTGCTGCACCAGGCTGATTTCTGGTGGAGCTATTATGCCATTGTCGACAGGCAAGGACTGGCGTTGGTGATCGACCTGGCAGGCGGAATGGATATCGGCAGCGGCAAACAAAGCGGCGCTCAGGTTGTATCCAGTCTGGCGGCCGGCGCTGACGAGCCGCAATCGTCTTTGTTCAAACAATCGGAGCTGGTACGGGCATTCTGCAGCCCGCAGACCAAACCCATTCTGAATTTTGATGCGGGTAAGATCTTCCGCAAATTAGGTCAGCATATTGTGAGTGATTTGCCGGTCGAACGTTTTAAAGAGGACTGGTTAAAGCCCGTGGCAAAAGTAGGGTATCCTACGTGCGAGTTTCCCACGCTTCAGACCAGGTCTCCCGGCAAATCTTCAAATTAGCGTGCAATCGCTTCCTCCTCTCCATCGGTCATTCCCCCTGACCCGGAAACTCGGCGCCTCTCCGCCGAGTTTTCGCGTTGATCGGTATAAAAGCCAGGCGGGAAATATCTGAATTGGACGGGAGGATAGCGAAAATCAAGCCTGAGGGCATATTTCTTGCAACATACTACGCGGCAGTTGATGTTCAGGAGAGAGTCGGATGTTTAACCCCTATATGATACTTTTGCTTATGGCAGTCGTCGGTTTCGTGCTCGGTCTGCTCACCTTCATTACCGGAATACTGATATTGCTATTCCGCCCCTCGAACCAAGATGTGAAAACGCTAATAGCCCAGACCGCCACCCTGGCTCAAAAAGGGATCGCTGAAGATATTGCCGGGCTGGTAGGGCACACCTCTTCTTTGCTGGAGTCGCTCAACCAGCTGGTCAGGACCACCTCCGGGGTGGGCGTCTTGCTGATCATCGTTGGCTTGCTCATCATGGTCGGGTCGTCATACCTTGCCTTGCAGTTATCGATGATGGCTTCCAAAGGCACTTTCAAGCTCCCCGGCTAAGGTAATTCTCATTCAGGCACAGGACTATTATGGCTGATCAAATCCATCCGAAAAGAACGAATTGGATCATCCCTCTGGAAAATCACTTCCCTGCGGATAGCTGGAGCTGGATTGCAGCTGCACTCCGCCAGGATGCGCTCATCTGGAAGACTCTGGACCAGGAAGGCCTTGCCCAGCGCGGGCTGGCTGTGCTCCCGGGAGACGCGGACCATTGGTCGCCGGCTGTCCTGGCGCTGCTCAGCCTGGATTATGCAGCCCCGCTCGAAAGCTTGCGCACACTGCCTTTACGCCCCATATCCCAGCCGGTGCGTCACCGGGCAGTACAAGCCTTGGAAGATTGGCTTGCGCAGCCAGAAAATCTGCTGCAAAATCTCGGTCAGGCGGGAATGATCGCCCTGGCATTGCGCGAAAAACGCGTAAACGATTCCTGGGAGGGGGTGCTCACTTCGCTCGACCTCTCGCACACTGGCTGGGGGACCATCCTGGCTTGCCTGTACGGGATGATCCCCGATCCGTTCGATATGCTCAGAGTCCTGATCCTTGCGTCTGAGACGCCATTCCAGCCAGACTTACTGATCCACGCCATCCTGAGCAACCCAATCCCCCCCGAAGAGCAGCGTGAGATCTTCGATGACCTGCTCGTAGACCTTGCCTTTCAGCCGCGACTGGCTTTCCTGCGCTGCCTGGTCCTGCAGCGACCCACGCTGGCAGCAGACCTCGCTACCCAGCTCGTCGAAGGATCAGTTTATACTATTCAACGGCACCGGGAGCTCTCCAGCCAGGCGGAAGCCACACTTTCGCTCGCCGATTGGGCAAAACTTCTGAATTCGTTGGATTATCTGCTCCAGGCGACAGAATCCAACCAGCTGGCAGACCAGTGGGCTGAAGCCTTGCCGCTTATTTCTGAAGCTGTCGGTGTATCCAGGCGGCTGCAAGCCGGGCTTTCAGCTCATCTCGCGAAGCTGGTTTCTTCATCCGGAAGCGTCGAGAGCGCCATGGATGCCTGGAAGCAGGCTGCCCTCCTCGAGCCTGAGAATCCAACATTTGCCGCCGGAATGGCCCTGGCGCTCATCGATACGGGACGGGCAGAGGACGCGCGCGTTTATCTGACTGCCCGCTTGAAGGCAGACCATTCCGATCCCCATCCTAGCTTGTGGCTGGTGCGCGCCCGGCTTGCGCGTCTCTCGGAAAATAAAGATGAAGCCCGCGAAGACGTCCTCCACGCTTATAAGCTCGTTCAGGGAGGAACCGGACTGGCGGCAATCCGCAATGGCTTGCTGGACCTCAGCCCGATCCTGGTCGAAGAGCTGTTAAAAGACGGCTTTCCCGCTGAAGCAGCAAGTATCGCGAACCTGCATCTAGATGAACAGCCCTACGATCCAGCCATGCTGGCAAGACTGGCTCAAGCCTGCCTGGCGCAGGGGGGGAATGAAGCCGCCCTGACGGCTGCCAGCCTGGCAGTTACGCTCTCCCCGCAGGATGACAGGCTGAAAGAGCTGCAGATCCAGGCCCAGGAAGCCTGCGGTGAATGGCAAGCAGCGCTCGCCACGCGCAGCCTGCTCCTGGAAAAATCGTTCCACCAGGCCCCTCTTGCAGAGCTGCACGCCTTAGCTCAATGCGCACTCAAAGCCGGGCAGCCAGAACAGGCGATCGAGCCCTGCCAGAAGGCAATCGAGCGTAATCCGGATGACGGGCAGGCGTATGCCTACCTGGGACAGGCGCACTTTGTCATGGGCGAGCGAGCTGCGGCGATGAAAGAATTCGAGCTGGCCACAGAGCTCGCTCCTACCCTGGCTGTCCCCTGGCTGGCCTTAGCCGAGGCTTACGAACACTCGAGTCAGCCTGATAAAGCCCACGAAGTCCTGCGGGCAGCCAGCCAGGCGGCTCCAAATTCCGCCGCCATCCATCTGGCATTGGGAAAAGCCTATCTGGAGGAAAACACACCAACCCAGGCTTTGGCTGCACTTCGGCGAGCAGCCTCCCTGCTCCAGGATACAGCCGGCCTGCCGGTCAGCCAGGAAGAGGACCCCAAACTGCCCCACCAGGTAGCCTTTTATCTGGGTCAAACCCTGCGCCAGCTAGGTCATCTCGACGAAGCCCGCCAGGTATTTGAATCGGCATACCAGCTGGCTGAGCAGGAAGGCCAGGCTGACCCGCAACTTGCCTACGCATATGCCCAAACCCTCCTGGGATTAAGCTTGCTGTCGCAAGCAATCCAGCCGCTCGAGCGTGTCGTAGCATCCCAACCGGATGATCCAAAGCCTTACATCGAGCTAGCGCGCTGCCTGTTGGAAGTTGATCTGCCGCCTGTCGGCTATGCGCATCAAGCGGTGGAGTGCCTACAGAAAGCACTCGAGCTTGATCCAGAACAGGTGGAGGCGTTTGCGCTGCTCGGAGACGCCTGCTATGCGGATGGCGCCATGCAGGAGGCGCTGGAAGCCTACCGGCGAGCCTATGAGACCGCCCTGGTGAAAGAGCCAATCTGGCATGCGCGTCTGGCACACGGCATGGGGCGCGCTTGCATGGCTCTCGGCCAGCCCGAGACCGCCCTGGTTTACCTGAAAGAAGCCAGTCAAATCGACAGCTTGAACCCGGCGATTTACCAGAGCCTGGCGAACACCTGCCTCAAGCTGGAGCTATATGAGGACGCTCTGGTAGCCGCCCGGACCGCCTTGCAGCTGAATCCGACCCAGGTAGGCATCCTCTCCTGGTTCGCCGAATATGCCCAGGACTTGTATTGGGCAAGCAATCGCCAGGCGAATATTCTGCCGGAGGCAATCCAGGCTCTCAGCCAGGCAATCCAGCTCGATCCCAGCCGGGTTGATCTCTACCAGCGCCTGGGAAGCCTGTACAGTAAATCAGGCAATCCCGCGTCGGCATTGCGGGTATATCGCGAGCTGGCGAACCTCGCCATCTTGCCGGACGGAAGCCTGACCTGCCTGCAGCTCTTCCAGGTAGCCCACAACCTGCGCAAGCTGGGCGATACGACCGCAGCCATCCAGCTCCTGGAAAGAGCGATCACGCTGACCATCGCCGACCTGGACAGGACGAACGCAGCTGGTGAGCTATCGCCAGATGCAGTATCGCTGATGCCTCGCCAGATGCCGGGATGCTCGTCGAGCTGTGGATCGAGCTCGCCATGGCGCAGATCCAGGCGAAAAACGGAACTGCAGCTCTGGAAGCACTGGATAATGCCATCGTGGCGAGCCCGCAGGAAAGCTGGTTGTACATCAAGAAAGCCGATTTATTAATCGAGACAGGAGAGCCAGCCGAGGCGTTGAGTGCCTTGGAGCGAGCCCTCGAGTTTTCTCCTGAGGATTTATGCCTCCAATTCCGGGTAGCAGCCCTGTTGCAGGCGACGGGAAACCCAGGGGCAGCCATAATCTTCGTTGAGAAAGCCCTGCAAGCCCCCGTGTGTGATGAACTGCCGGCGACCCGCATCGATACCCTGTGTCTCGCCGGCAACCTGGCACGCTCTCTCTTGCGCCCTGACCGGGCAGAGAGCCTGCTCAAAGAAGAGCTACCCACGACAGAAGATAAAGACGCACTGCGCGAATACCACGCCTTGCGTGCTGACCTGGCGTTCGATACCGCAGACGAAGAGCTGATCTGCAGCTCGATTTCCGCGCTGAGCGAGCTGGACCCAGAGCACCCGCGCCTCCTGGCGTATCTTGCTCGCCAGTCTGCACGCAGCGGAGACATGGACAGTGCATTGGCTCTGCTCAACCAATCCTTGCGCTGGATTCCAGGCGAGCCGCCCGAGGCAGGCATGCTCGATGTACCCGCGGTGTTGATCCAGCGCGCCCAGGCAGAAGCAGCGTTAGAGCTCGGCCGCTGGCAGGTTGCCATCCCCATGTTCCAGCACCTGACCAGCCTGCTGCCAAATGAGCCGCTGGCTAACCTCCAGCTTGCCAGGGCGCTTGTGCTGAGGGCTGAAGCTCAGGGCTTCACCCAGGCTGCCCAGGTAATCGAGCATTCACCAGGGGATATCGCTTTAGAGGATGAGGCTTATCTCCTCTGCAAGAATTCCCTGGAGACAACTTCCAGCCTGTTCGATGAGAGTGCAGTCACCCCGACCAATCGATCCGTTTACAACCCTACCGCCTCTACCCGCTGGCAGGCGCGTATGGAAATCGCCTTCAAACCGGGGAACGACAGCGCCATGCTGTTCGATGCTATATTTGAGACGATCCCTGCCCTGCCGGACGATATCGCTGCCCGGGTAGTGAACATGGGCGCGATCGGCGAGCCTATCTCGGCGGGCCGTGCAGCTCAGACTTACCCGCGCAACCCGCTGGTCTGGTCGCGCCAGGCGATGGTACTGGCAGAGCAAAACCCACACCAGGCGCTCAGCGCAATCAACCGGAGCCTGGATAACTGGTCGAGCCAGCTGCCCGGCTACCACTATGAGCTGCCCATGATTAAAGCCTTACAGGCACACCTGGCATTTCGGGATAAAGATCTGGATACCGCCCACGAAGCGATCCAGACCGCGCTGCAGGCCTGGCCGGATGAACCGCGCTGGCATGCCCTCCTGGCCGAGCTCGAGCTGCACCAGGCGGACCAAACGGAAATGCCCGAGGCAGTGCGTGTCATTGCCCTGCGCAGCGCCACCAGCCATCTTGAGCAAGCTGCCCAGCTGGAGCCCGATCAATATAAGCACCTCCTGCGCCTCGGTCAGATCTATCTCCGCCAGCAAGCAGCCATCCACACGGTCCAGGTGCTCGAAGAGGCCAGCCAGCTCGACCCAGGGCAACCCGAAACCTGGCTTGCGTTAGCGCAGGCATATCAGGCTACCGGCAATCTGGAGGAAGCCGCGGCCAGTGCAGATCGGGCGCTGGAAGGCTCCAGCGATCAGACCCCCGCCCTGCTCTTGCTAGCAGAGATCGCCCTCGAGTCAGATAACCCGCGAGCCGCCTACAACCACGCCCAGGCAGCCCTGCGGTTAAAACCGGATGATATCCAGGGGCTTTATCTCCTGGTCCGTTCGCTGGAAGAGCTGAACCGTCCGGCAGAGGCTTTAACGACGCTGGAGCGGCTGATCCAGCTTACCCCGCAGCCGTTCGCTTTGGAGCTGGAGCGGGCAAGATTGTTGAGCAAAGCCCAGGGAGAAAATGCCAGCCTGGAAGCATTGCGCGATCTCGTCGCCCGCTATCCCGAGGAGCCGCTGGCTTTAGCCAGTCTGGCGCAGGCTCTCCTGGCTGTATCCGAAACTGAACAGGCAATCCAGGCTGCCCAACAGGCCTTGCAGAACGGCCAGGGGAAATTGAGCAGCCAGGAGGAAGCGGACCTGAATTTCTTAATCGGCCATTATTCGCTCCAATCCGGGCAGCTCGACCTGGCTATTCACCATTTAAGTGCGACCATCGAGCTCATCCCAGACCATCTGGAAGCTTACCTCGACCTGGGGAGTGCCTTCCAGGAGCGTCGCCAGCCTGCCCTGGCGCTCGAAACCTACAAGCAGGCTATCAGCATTGCTTCGCACGATTACCGCCCTTACTACCAGGCTGGGCTGGTAATGAAAGAAATTAAAGACTACCAGTCCGCTGAAGGGATGCTCACCCGGGCGAGCGCTCTGGCGCCGAACGAATTGAGCATCCATCGTCTCCTGGCTGCGGTCGTCGCGTTGAACCTTATCCATAACCGGCGCATCCCGGCCTCATCCCCATACTCGGAAAAATAGACATGCCAAGCGCAGCACCTTTCGCAGGTCAACCCATCCAACGCCAAGATTTCCTGCCTATCCTGCAGATGGCTATCACCTACCGTGAGTATCGATTCGCTCGCGAGGCAGCTCTCACCTGGCTGGCAGTCTATCCTGGCGACTTACCCGTACGTCATCTATACGCAGAATCCTTGCTGAATGAAGGGCGAGCTCGCCAGGCAATACCCATCCTGGAAGCCCTCTGCCAGGCAGATCCGGAAGATCTGGAAGCCCACGAAGGGCTGTATCGAGCGCTCCAAATGAGTGGAACGGCGACGCCGCCTGAGCTGCTGGCGTGCTTGCTTGCCTTAGGGAGCAGCCAGGGTAATCCCGCCGAGGCTCCAGCCTGGGGCGCAGACCTGGGGGCAGCCCTAAAGGCATTGAAACAGGGCGAGCTGGTCGATGCCGCTGAGAAAATTCAGGCGGTGCTGCATGCCCATACGGCTATTCCACTGGTTGGGGTTGCGCACCTGGCGCTGCTCAGCGTGACCGATGACACGCCTCTGCCGGTCGAACGCAAGCTGGCAGAATATTACTACCAGAGCTGGCCTGAATGCCTGCAGTGCACCCTGTACCTGGCGGATTGGCTGATGGATGGCGGCGAATCCGACCAGGCAGTAGTCCTCCTGCATCGCGCGGCTGCCCACGATATCACCGGCATCGTTGCCGGACGGCTATGGGGAGAAACCAATCCTTACCGCAATTTATGGCCCGAAGTCATGGAAGCTGCGATCGAGCTAACTGTCCCGGCGAAGATAGCGGCAGCTTTAGGTTGGAACCAGCTTACCGCCGGTCAGGAGATCCCGGGTGGGGATGAGACAAATGAAAGGTTAGCCCTGGATGTAACTCTGGGCGTAGCCCTTGGTGTGGTCGCACAAGCAGGTTCGGCTGAGGAGTCAAAAGAGCCGTTACCAGAATGGCTGGTATTTGACGAGGAGGGGCTGGCGAGCAAGACCTCCCCCAAACCTGCGGCTGCTATGCCTCCCGAATCGCTCGTGGCTGTCCAGGCCGAGCTGGACCGCCTGGCGCGGCGTTTGAAGAAACCAGGGCTTACCCGCACCGACGGCAGGTTTCCAGTATACGTCGTCTTTTCAGTCAAGGAAGGGCTGGAAAAGACATACGGCGCCGCAGGGGCGAAGGCGATCTTGCTCGAGATGGCGCACCTGGTGGAAGCTGTCCAGCAGCACCAGCCAAAAGGCGAGCAGCGTTGGGGAGCACGCCTGTTCCTGGCGGACGATCCCGACAACCTACCAGGACTGGGAGTGCATCCGGCTAATGCGGACGATCCTTGGGAGATCAAGCTGGCTTTGACTGATCTGGATGAAGCACTGGCAAGGCACGGTGAGATGGTCGGCGCGGTGCTGATTGTCGGCGGTCCGGAGGTGGTCCCCTTCCACCGGCTGCCTAACCCGGTCGATGACCCCGATGTGGATGTACCTTCCGATAATCCCTATTCAACGCGCGATGAAAATTACTTTATTCCAGAATGGCCCGTCGGGCGCCTGCCCGGTGGAATCGATAATGACCCCGGGTTGATCCTGCAGCAGCTCAAGCGAGTGATTGCAGGACGAATCGCAGCAACCCGACCGCTGAGCGCGTACTCTCGAGCGCGACAGCGGGTGCTGATCCTGCTGCGACCGGAAAGGATCTTCCGCAACTGGTCGGGCAGCCAGTTCAGCTTCGGCTACACTGCTGCAGTCTGGCGGAGGGCATCCTACCAGGTGTACCAGCCCATCGGTCGCCCGATCGATATGTGGATTTCACCCGCTCTTTCTCATCACCCAAACGGCGCTCCGAAGAACGGCAACCGCAGCCTGCCTCTGGCTACCCTGGGCTATTTCAATTTGCATGGCGTACCAGATTCACCGGAGTGGTTCGGACAGCGTGATCCATTCGACAGCGGTGATGGGCCGGACTATCCGGTCGCTCTGACCCCAGAAGACCTGGATATGTCTGGAAAGATGAAGGGCAATACGACGCCCAAGATCGTATTCAGTGAGGCCTGTTTCGGAGCGCACATCCTGGATAAGCAGTGCCAGGAGGCTCTGGCTTTGAAATTCCTGGCTGCCGGCAGCGAGCTGGTGGTGGGATCGACATGTATGGCGTACGGCTCGATCACCGACCAGCTCAGCGCAGCCGATCTGCTCGGTCATTCATTTTGGTCGAATCTGAAAGACGGACTGGCAGCAGGCGAGGCGCTTCGCCGGGCAAAAATCGCAATGGCGCGCGATCTGCAGTCCCGCCAGGGTTACCTGGATGGAATGGATCAAAAGACATTGATCTCTTTCGTGCTGTACGGCGACCCCCTTGCCCAACCTGTGCGCATGCGCAAGGTGGCTAAATCCATCCAGAGGCAGCTGCAGAACCGAATCGCAGTCAGCACCATTTGCGACCTGGACGGCGACCAGGCAGCGGACGCAGAATTAAATCCACGCGAGCAAGAGTACATCCGGCACGTAGTCAGCAAGTACTTGCCCGGCATGCAGGACGCCGAGCTGGACGTGCGCGAGCAGCATTCGCTGTGCGCTCACTGCCAGCGACCCTGTCCGACTAACCAGCTACACAGCAAAAGCGTCCAACCAGGTAAGCCGCCAGATGGTCGCCGCATGGTGATCCTCAGTAAGACAATTCACCGGGGGAAACAAGACTATACGCAGTTCGCACGCATGACCCTCGATCCGGACGGTAAACTGGTCAAGCTGGTCGTCTCACGGTAGTCTCATCAAATCGTGGTATCATAGCGCCCTGGACAGGTCAGCCACAGCCTCTGTCCAGGGAGTTTTTTTGCGCAATACAGGAACACCTCTTTCAGCTTTCCGTATCCTCTCACTGGGGATACTCCTCCTGACCCTGGTATTTACCGTGATGCAGCTGGTGCGTTTCAGCAGGGTGCGGGCGAATTTTCCTGACGGAATGAAAGTCGCCGGCGTGCCGGTCGATGGGCTGGATCGACCTAAAGCGGCAGAGCGCCTCCTTGAGGCGTACGCTTCGCCTATTGTCCTTCATTATAATGATACGGTCATCCACCTGAACCCTTCGGTGGTGGACTTTCAGATCGACGTAGAAAGCATGCTGGCTGCGGCCGATCTCGAGCGAACCCGTGAGATCTTCTGGCAAGAATTTTGGGATTTCCTGTGGGGGCGCAGTGTTACTCCCACTCCAATTCCCCTGCGTTCCACTTATTCTGAGCAGCGCCTGCGCACATTTCTTGCCGATATCGCCCAACGCTACGACACCCCACCCCAGGCAGCGCTGCCGCTTGTTGGCTCGGTCAGCTTCCAGCCAGGCAAGGAGGGTTCCGCTCTCGATGAAGATGGCTCGGTTGTTCTGGTGGAAAAAGCTTTGCGCTCGTTAGACCAACGCGAGGTTGTCCTGCCTTTGAAGCGCTCCGACCCCTCCCGGCCTCCCTTGCAGAACCTGGAGACACTCCTGAAACAGACCATGCAGCTGGCCGGTTTTAAAGGCCTGGCTGGAATTTACCTGCTCGACCTGCAGACTGCCCAGGAGCTGCATTTCGCCTATCAAGACGGGAAAGATGTCCCGGTCAATCCAGATATCGCCTTTACAGCCTCGTCAATTATTAAAATTCCGATCATGATTTCTGCCTTACGCAAAATCGCAGACGACAGCGATACGGAAACCCAGAAGCTGCTCACGGATATGGTCGATTTCTCAGGGAACGAGGCAGCCGATTGGCTGATGGACCGGGTGATCGACAATTCTCGCGGCCCTCTGGTAGTCAGTGAGAATATGAAGGCACTTGGGCTGCAAGATACCTTCCTGGCAGGCAAATTCTCGCTCGGCTCGCCGCTGATGGCGGTGGTCAAGACGCCCGCCAACTTGAGGACGGACATCAATACCGACCCCGATCCTTACAGTCAGACCACCCCTTCCGACATCGGCATGCTCCTGGCAGATATCTACCAGTGCGCCCAAAATGGCGGCGGGACATTGCTCGCAGTCTTTCCCGACGATCTGAATCCTGCAAAATGCGAGCAGATGATCAATTTACTGGTGAATAACAAGCTTCCTTCGTTGCTCAATGCTGGAATCCCGGATGGCACCCGGATCGCTCATAAACACGGCTGGGTCTCCACCAATGGAATTATCAACACGATCGGCGATGCCGGGATCATCTACTCGCCGGGGGGCAATTACGTGCTGGTCGTCTTCTTACACGATCCGCAGCAGCTGATCTGGGAGCCGGCATCGAACCTGATCGCCGACCTGTCAACTGCGGTGTATAACTTCTTCAACCTCCCGCAGACCAGCGGCTAAGCAGAGACTAACAAAAAATGGGATGATAGCCGGCGCTTACACCTGCTATCATCCCATTTTTCGATTTCTTCTTGTCTACCCTTTATGGTAATACACATCCCAACCCAGGTACTTGCCCATGGCTTCCTTTACTGCCATTGCTGTTTGGGATAGATTGACCGCCACGTGGTGCTCGAAGCCATTCTCACAGATGTAGGACAATAAGCTCTGCAGGTTAGGGATTTTAACCACTCCATAGCCACCAAAGGTCTTGAGAGGGTCGTCCGTCAGCTCGCCTTGACCCAGGTAAACCTGCACATTGCCCTTGAAATCATCTGTGGAAACCCGGCAGAACGTGAACGGGGTCGCCCGCACCCGCCCGACGATCGTCCCAAACGTATTTTCCTTTCCGACCGTCCCCGCGATAATCGCCTGGTAATCCATGGTGGGGATATCGTCAACGGATATCGTCTCGTCCACGAAGATATCCTTCGGCAGGTTCGAGCAGTGGAAAATTACCGCTTTATCCGGATCCTCGCCGTAATTGTTATTCCAATCGACGATGGCGCTCGGTTTACCGCTTGCCAGGACCAGCGCATACATCCCTACCAGTCCAGCGATGTCGGTTTCACAGGCGGAGGGCATCAAATCATTGCTCATGATGCTCATCAAGGTACACGGCACCACCCCATAGAATTCCTCCATGGCAGTCCAGCACTGCAGAGCAGTGGCTGAGAGACGGTTTTCGCCCATCCAATTATCGATGACGAGCCCCAGCTTGGCCATTTTCATCAGCGCCCCGGGGGGAATACTGTTTGTAGGAACGTAAGCTCGGATTTCATCCAGCTTCGCCTTGACCTGGGTGTCGCCATCCTGGAGCTTCACGGCGCGCCCGAATACTTCGGAGAGATCGATAGTTTCAACTGAAATACCGGTACGCTCCAGGATTTTTTCGCTGTAACGCACGGTCTTGAATGCAGCCGGGCGAGCTCCAATCGCTCCCAGGCGGACGGATTTCAGTCCCTGCACTACCCGGCATGTGCTGGCAAAGTTGCGCAGATCTGTCCGAAAACTGTCGCTTTCGGGATCCACAGTATGGAGCGAGGTCAGGGAATACTTAATCCCATATTGGGTCAGGTTGTTGCAGCACGACATTTTTCCGCAGAACGAGTTGCGCCGGTCGGTGGAAGTCATCTTGGCGACCTCATCCGGAAAGGCGTGGATCAGGACCGGCACATCCAGACCCGCCCAGCGCAGTGCGTTGGCAATTGCAGTCTCCTCACCGAAATTGGGCAAAGTGACCAGGATGCCAGCGATCTCATCCCGGTGCGCCTTGAACAGATCTGCGCATTTCTGTGAATCTTCAGTGCTGAAGACGGCACCATACTTGGTATCTTCCGGCGTCAAACAAATCGAGTGGATACCTTCCTGTTCCAAAACAGCGAGAATCGTCTTGCGTCCGCTATCGCACAGATGAGCGGGGAAAAACCCGCGATTGCCTACGATTACACCCAGCGTAACCGGGTTTAGCTCATTTTTCATCATGACCTCCACAAATCTCGATGATTACAGCAACGTCTTGTAGTAATTAGACAAACCGCAATATGTACCTTAAGATCAAAGGGTAGTTTATTTGCGGTTTGCTCTCCGTGATTGGCCGACTTAGGGACTTACTCCGTAATAATCCTTTCCGCCAATCACAGAATAATTCACGAACCCAGCTCACTTATATATCACACTTCACAAACTAATAATGATAAAGAGTGATCGGTATTTATTCTCAGATACGTTTTTTTCTCATATAGAACAGGCTTGAATTCCGATAAAAATCAAGGTGAGCACACCCACACCGATGCGAGTCCACCATGAACTCAAGGTGCCGTTGAACTGCAGGATGGAGACGATGGTGCCGTTGATCAAGACCCCAAACAGGGTACCAATTACATTTCCCACACCGCCGGTCAACAGCGTACCACCGATCACCACCGAGGCAATGGCATCCAGTTCCATTCCCGGAGCATAGCCTCCATAACCTGAAAGTAATGAAATACTCCACACAATCCCTGCCAGGGCGGAACAAAAGCCGCTGAAGGCATACACGATGATTTTTGTGCGCCCGACCGGCAAACCCATCAACCTGGCAGATTGTTCATTATTACCAATGGCATAGACGGTGCGACCAAAGCGGGTGAAGAAGGACAGATAAATTACCACCAATAACAACAACGGGCCGATCAGAGAAGGAATATACACATATTCTTTGGCAAAGAAGGGAATATGCACTTTCGTCAATGCCAGAAAACGATAGGTTGGGTTCTGAATGGGTAAAGCTTCAAGGGTGATGATATAAGCCATACCACGTGCGAAAAAGAGGCCCATCAAGGTCACAATAAAAGGTTCCACTTTCAAGAAGTGGATAATACAGCCCAGGGTAAACCCAAATGCAATACCCATCAATAACATTAATGGCATCACGATCACAGGGCTTGCACCCTTTGCCAGCAGAGCGGCTGAGGCGGCAGAGGTCAGGGCAATCATGCCTGCCACAGAAAGATCAATTCCTTTGGTAAGGATCACAAAAGTCATTCCAATGGAAACAATCAACAGGCTGGCTGTGTTGATAAACAGGTTAAAAAACACCTGTGGTTTTTGCATGGCAGGATACAACTGGCCTCCCATAAAGTAGACCAGGATAAATATCGTTATGGTGGTCAGCAGGGGAGCCATTATTTAGCAAGAAACGCTTAATTCGTTGCGCCATGTTGAGACCCTCTCCGATCGAAAAATTCTATTCAATAAACGACGGGAGTAATCAGAATAAAGCAGAATCACCACCAGGACCAGCACAGCCCTGCCAGCCAATAAGGCATTCGCCGGTACGCCAAAGGTATACATGGTGATCGTGAAGGTCCAAATGATCAGCGCACCAATCATACTGGCGAACAAGGAAAATCGCCCGCCTGTCATCAGAGTGCCACCGATGACAACCGCAAGGATTGCATCCAGTTCATAATTGAGGCCATTGTTATTGCCGTCAGCACTATGGACATAGGAACTGAGGATCAGGCCGGCGATGGCAGCGCAAAAGCCGCAAAAGATATAAACAAATAATTTGATATTCTTTTCGCTAATGCCGCTGTAATAAGTGGCTTTTGCATTGATCCCCACCGATTCGATGAACAGGCCAATCGAGGTTTTACGAACCAGGACCCAGGCGAATAGAAATACAACCGCTACAATATAAATTGAAACAGGTAGCCCCAAAATAAACCCATTTCCAAAATAGAAATAAGGAGTGTAATAAATGGTCATAATTTGACCATTTGTGATCAGTTGGGCAATTCCACGACCAGCCACCATCAGGATCAGGGTTGCCACCATGGGTTGGATTTTTGCCCTTGAAACCAGCATCCCATTCCACAAACCGCACAGGGTGCCTGCTGCCAAGGTCAGCAAGAACGATTAACCACAAAGGGGTATTCGTGGCATCTTTCGTCAGAATATCATTTGATAATCAGTTTATTGCCCAGGGCAGGATTAATCAATACGGCGCCCATGGCAGCTGAAATGGCGATCACGGCGCCAACCGAAAGATCAACGCCTCCGGTTGCAATCACCAGGGTCATTCCGAGCGCCACCAGCATCAAGGGAGCAGAATTGTTAAAAACGTCAATCAGGTTCCCGTATAGATGACCATCCAATATCCCGATTTTGAAGAATCCGGGGGCGAAAATAGCATCAGCAATGAGAATCAAAGCCAGCGCAACGAGGGGCCAGAATAGGCGGTTCTCACGAATACGTTTGAGTAAGGGAATGTTGTTTATTCATAAATTGCCTGCCATTGTTTGAATAATCGTTTGATCATCCACATCGCCGGGGTATTCAGCAGCTTTCTTATGGTCTCGCATCACAATAATGCGATGGCTGGTGCGTAACACTTCTTCCAACTCGGATGAAATGAACACACACGATTTGCCTTCTTCGGCCAGGTCCAGCACCAGTTTTTGAATTTCCGCCTTGGCTCCCACATCGATACCGCGAGTGGGTTCATCCAGAATCAAAACCTGTGGGTCTGTGGCAAGCCAGCGCGCCAGGATAACCTTTTGCTGGTTTCCGCCGCTCAGATTTTTAACCAATTGATCCGGGGAAGGGGTGCTGATCCCCAAAAGTTGGATATATTTTTCGGCGATTTCATATTGTTTCTGGGTGTTCAGAAATTTGAACCATCCATAGCGAGCCTGCAAAGCCAGGATGATATTTTCGCGAATTGTTAAATCGCCCACAACCCCTTCTGCTTTACGGTCTTCAGGGCATAAGGCAATCCCATTTTTAAGGGATTCCAAAGGTGAAAAATGATTGACCTTCTTGTCATTCAACGTGAGGGTACCGGTATCAGGCGTATCAATACCAAAAATTAAGTTGGCCATTTCAGTACGCCCGGAACCTAATAAGCCAGCAATTCCGACCACTTCGTTAGCAAAGAGTTCCATATCAATTGGTTCAAGAGAACCTGCGCGCCCCAGTCCCTTTGCTTCGAGCACACGATTTTTACTTCCCTTTTGTTCTCCGGTAAATTTGGCTTTTGACACCTCGTCCAGATCGGTTATGCTGCGTCCCAGCATCTTGGCAATCAACTCAATGCGTGGCAAAGAAGCCGTATCATAGGTGCCAACCAGCTTTCCATTGCGCAATACTGTGATCCGGTCGGATACCTGATAGACCTGGTCGAGAAAATGAGTAATAAAAATAATTCCGATGCCTTCGCTTTTTAATTTCCGCATCACATCAAAGAGTTGATTTGCTTCATTGACATCCAGGCTTGAAGTGGGTTCATCAAGGATGAGGATTTTGGCGGAAGCAATTTCAAGCGAACGCGCAATTGCCACCATTTGTTGGATGGCAACCGAATAATTTCCCAATGGTTGGGTTACATCAATATCGACATCCAACCTTTTCAGCGCCTGTCTGGCAAAGGCATTCAACTTTTTCCAATCAATACTGCCAAAACGATGTGGTTCATATCCAAGCATAATATTTTCGGCGACAGAAATATTGGTACACAGGTTAACTTCCTGATAAACCGTGCTGATACCAATTTCCTGGGAATGCTGGGGAGATCGGACCTGAACAAGTTTTCCATCCAATTCGATGGTGCCAGAATCAGGGTGTTCCACGCCGGTCAAGATTTTGATCAGGGTGGATTTCCCGGCTCCATTTTCGCCGATCAGAGCGTGGATCTCACCTCGTTTCAAGGAAAAATCAACATTTTCCAATGCATTGACACCCGGAAATGTCTTTGAAATTCCGGTCATGGTCAGGATAAAATCATTTGAATTTGTCATTGGATACTGCCTATTGCATGGATTCTGTTTTTGTTGAGAAGCGGCGTTTTGGGACGCCGCTTCTCATTATCATATTCAATCTAGCTTGTGGATTGTCATGAGTGTCCCAAACACTCATGCGCAAGCTGGATGATTTAGTACTGGCGGGTCGGCAGCAATTCGGCAGCCTTGTCGGGATAGTAGACAGTCTCGTTGGTGAGAACGTTCTTGTCAACTGGCTGACCGTTCATGAGCTTCAAAGCCATTTCCACGACCTGCGGACCAAGCAGAGGATTGCATTCGACATCAGCCTGGAACCAGCCATCGATCATGAGCTGGAAACCACCACGGGTACCATCGACGGAAACGATCTTGAGATCACCGGGTTTCAGACCAGCAGCCTTCATGGCTTCGATAGCGCCAATGCGCCATATCATCGTTGTGGATGAAGACGCCCTGGATCTGTCCTGCGTATTTCTTCAGGAAGGCTTCCATGACGGGCTTGCCTTCAGCACGGGTGAAGTTGCCGGTCTGGGAGTCCAAAATCTTGATATTCGGATTGAGCGTTTCGCGGAAACCCTTGGCGCGGCCGACTGCAGCGCCGGAGCCGGTGGTGCCGGAGAGTTCAAGAATGTTGCCGCCATTGGGGAGCAGTTTGTTCATTTCTTCGCCAGCCCTTTTACCTTCCAATACCATATCGGAACCAATGTGAGAGGCATACATGGAGGGGTCGGCGGAGACAGAGCGGTCGACAATGATGACCGGGATACCGGCATCCTTGGCTTCTTGAAGAACAGCATCCCAGCCGGGTTCAACCACTGGGGGCAGAGCAATGACACTCACACCCTGCTGGATGCAGGAACGTATGGCAGAAATCTGGTTTTCCTGCTTCTGCTGGGCATCAGAGAAGACCAATTTGACGCCAAGCTTTCGTGGCTTCTCTTTGAAGGAAGCAGTATTGGCAGTGCGCCAGTCGCTTTCAGCGCCGAGCTGAGGGAAGCACATTGTCATATCTTTATAGGTGCAATTGGGAGCGCAGCTTGCTGCACCAAATGTGGCAGCACCGGCAGCAGGAGCTTGGGTTGCTGCGGGTTGAGCCGGGGCTTGAGTGGCAGCTTGCGAACATGCCACCAGGAGCATTGAGGCGACGATAACGAGTATTGCCAGGGTTTTAATGCGGTACATGGGTTTCTCTCCTTATGTGATGGGTTTCTCCTCACGGAGAATTCTGATTTGATATAATACGGCGGGGCGAGCAAGCTCTCATCTGAAGGAGCCTGATCGCACACCAGGAAGTGCTTGCTTGGAGACGTCAATCACTGAGCAAGCGCTTCTATTGAACGGACTTGCTTTTTTCTCTTTCCAATTCACCTCCTTTATCCCTCTCCTCTAAGACGTAATGAACTTTGCCGGATGACCAATGTCGGCGTCAGCATGATGGACTTTGGCTCAATAGGTTCCAGTCCTTCCCAACCCGATTCGATAATCTTGATCATCTCTTCAACCGCAATTCTGCCAACGTTGTCCTGATCGATCTGGATCGTGGTCAATGGCGGCCAGAAGAAAGCCGATTCGGGGATGTTATCAAAACCGACGACACCGATTTGCTTGGGGATCTGCAATCCATTTTGGCAGGCAGCTTGCATGACGCTCAATGCCATCTGGTCGTTTGCCACAAAAATCGCATCCATCTCCGGGTATTGTGTAAAGAGCTTCTCGACAGCTAACGCGCCGCTGGCTGGCGACCAGTTCCCTTCTACCCAATAACTATCCTTTACCGGAAGGCCCGCCTCATGCAAGCCATCTTTCCAGGCAGACATACGCTGGCGAGCTTCCCACCAATCCAATGGACCGGAGATATGTGCGATATGCGTGTATCCCTGCTCGAGCAGATGGGACATTGCCATACGCCCGCCGAGATAATTGTTGATAGAGACGACGGAGATATTTTCTTGCGGCTCCATGGTCAAAAAGACGATGGGGACCTCTAATTCGACCGGCAGCCGTTTCACCCAGATGCGGTTATCCCCCACCTCCGGTACAGCCCAGATAATCCCGTCCACATGGCTGGATAGGAGCGCCTGAAAGATGGGCGTGATATTGTTTGCATCAAAACGGGTCAGCTCCTTCAGGAGCAAGGAATAGCCTGCCTCTTCGGCAGCCGAAGTAATTCCGCTCAGGGTGCGCGACGGACCGATATATTTAAGACCGGCAGTAACGACGCCCAGAGTGTAGCTGCGCTGGCTGATCAAGCTGCGCGCCAGTGCACTGGGCTGGTAGCCCATGCGATCGATGATGCCCTGTACTCGCCGGCGAGTTTCTGGGGAGACATCGGGTCTCTCGTTGATCACTCGCGATACCGTCTGCGTCGATACTCCCGCCGCAGAGGCCACTTCCTTGATTGTTGCTCGCCTGGCTCTCAGATTCATCGTTATCGATCCCGTTATCGTTCCTGTTATCGATCCCGTTATCGATAACATTATCGCGGATTTTGTAATCCAAAACAAGTGACAAATGTCATATGACATTTGTTTGGACAACTTTTCCTCTCAAATTCATTAATCCTTGGGACGGAGTGCAGCAAGCTCAGGCAGGCATTGGGCGCGCCTGGAAAGAGAACCGCATCATTCTTGTGCGACAGGTTATATCCAGGTAATCGATGAGCTTGCCCGGCAGTGTGGAAAATATCTGGATGCTTCACTATGGCGGACCTCAGCCGCGAGAGCAGACAAATCGGTCAGCCATTCGACTTCACAATATTGATGGTTTAACAGCCCTTCTTTACGTTTTTTTGATAAATTACAGGCATGAAAAATAGCCATTCCGGGGGAATTGGTAATAAATTTTTTAAGTCATCTGGGAAGGGACTTGAATAAGTCATCAAAAATCCATTTCTCGCATTACCCGAGGCCGGTGAATTAAGCCGGACGCATGCCAGGAGAGAGACCCACAAATCATGTTTACACAGAGGGAGAGTTATTTCGACGGACATGAGAATTGAAAATGATCTTCGTACTCACCTGTCATCGCCAGGGTTATTCATATGGCGAGTTTCCCCAAATTTCCTCTATTATTAGCTTTCAATCATTAAGGAGAATGTTATGAAAATTAAAAAATTGACCCTGCCGCGCCTGTACGGTAACGGCTGTCATTATGGTATTAATTGCCGTCCTGCCGGTCATCCAGGCACTCGCTGCGTCTTCCGGGCCCTAAGAACCCGGGCGTTGGCACCAGCGTTGCCGGCGTAGCGGTACTGTGGCCTGGACGAACCCGGAAATATTACGACTACTGGTACGCCTTATGCGACTACAGACCTTGTTTCTCTTAATCGCAACACTCAATTACCTTGTAGGGACCCAATATGGCTTCGCAATCCCGGCTGGCTCTACGATCAATGGCATAACGGTCGTCATAATCGCGAGCCAGGCGAATGGTACTTGCCCAAATGTTACAGACAACGTGGTCAGTCTGATTAAAGGTGGCGCGCTTGCTGGCAATAATAAAGCTGCAACCGGATCAGCCTGGCCAACTTCGTTTGGCGACAGCCACCTACGGCGGCACGTGCCGATTTATGGGGAACAACCTGGACGGTTGCCGACATCAATGCCACTAACTTCGGGGTAGCTCTTTCGCAGTTAACCAGAAGTACCTTTGCAGACAAGAACCGCGACAGTTGACTACATGCAGATCACGGTCACTTACACGCTTCCAGTCGCAACGACAACGACCGTTAACTGCGGCAGCGGAACCCCGGTGGTCACGTATGGCTCCAGCATCTCCTGTGTGGCGACCGTCACCCGCGCTTCCGGCAGCAATACGCCCAGCGGAACGGTCAGCTGGACCACAGGCGGCAGCGGGTCTTTCGTGACGAGCCCGTGCACGCTTTCCGGCAGCGGTGGGACATCCACCTGCTCCGTCAGCTACACGCCCAGCGCGGTCGGCAGCGGCTCGCACCTGATCACCGCTACGTACAGCGGCGATGTGAACTTCAGCAGCAGCACCGGAAACCAAACCGTTACTGTTAACACAGCTCCCGATCACCGTCACCGCCGATCCCCAGACCAAGGTCTACGGCGATCCCGACCCGGTGCTCACCTACCAGGTTACTCGGCTCGCTCGGTTGGCAGCGATGCCTTCAGCGGCTCTTTGACCCGCGATCGCGGGTGAGGACGTGGGCGCGTATGCCATCAAGCAGGGCACCCTGGCGCTCTCATCGAACTACGACCTGACCTACATCGGCGATGACCTGACCATCACCCAGCGCCCAATCACTGTCACCGCCGATCCCCAGACCAAGGTCTACGGCGACCCCGACCCGGCGCTCACCTACCAGGTTACTGGTACGCTCGTCGGCACGGATGACTTCTCCGGCGAATTGACCCGCGACACCGGAGATGACGTGGGCACCTATGCCATCACTCAGGGAACCCTGGCGCTTTCCCCCAACTATGACCTGAGCTACATCGGCGCGGATTTCACCATCACCCAGGCTACCCCGACGCTTTCCGTGGATAACTCACCGGTCGTCTATGATGGCACGCCGCAGGCAGCCGTCGTCGCCTCCTCTGGAACTGGGCACCGTCGACAACATCCTGTATGACGGCTCGGCGACCGTCCCGACCGACGCAGGCACCTACGCGGTCACCGCGGACTTTACCCCCGAGGACACGCTCAACTACGCCAGCCTAACCGACGAACCTGCCGGTGATTTTGTCATCCTGCAGCGCCCAATCGCTGTCACCGCCGATCCTCAGACCAAGGTCTACGGCGACCCCGACCCTGAGCTCACCTACCAGGTTACCGGCTCGCTGGTTGGCAGCGATGCTTTCACCGGCGAGCTGGCACGCGACCCCGGAGAGGACGTAGGCACATACGACATCACTCAGGGAACCCTGGCGCTCTCCACAAATTACCACCTGACCTATGTAGGCGACTTCCTGACCATCACCCAGGCTACCCCGACGCTTTCCGTGGACAACTCACCGGTCGTCTATGATGGCACGCCGCAGGCAGCCGTCGTCACCGGCTCTGTGGACGGCGAAGTCAGCAACGTCTTGTATGATGGCTTTGCGACCATCCCAACGGACGCGGGCACCTACGCGGTCACCGCGGACTTCACCCCCGAGGACACGCTCAACTACGCCGACCTCACCGACGAACCTGCCGGTGATTTCGTTATCTCCCAGCTCCCAATCACCGTCACCGCCGATCCACAGACCAAGGTCTACGGCGACCCCGACCCGGAGCTAACCTACCAGGTCACCTCCGGCTCGCTCGTCGGCACGGATGACTTCAGCGGCGAGCTGGCCCGCGACCCCGGCGAGGACGTGGGCACGTATGCCATCACCCAGGGAACACTGGCGCTCTCTGCCAACTACGACCTCGAGCTACGTCGGCGATGACCTGACCATCACCGAGCGCCCAATCACCGTCACCGCCGATCCACAGACCAAGGTCTACGGCGACCCCGACCCGGAGCTCACCTACCAGGTTACCTCCGGCTACGCTCGTCGGCACGGATGCCTTCAGCGGTGCACTGACCCGCGATGCCGGTGAGGACGTGGGCACCTACGCCATCACTCAGGGCAGCCTGGCGCTCTCCGCCAACTACACCCTGAGCTACGTCGGCGATGACCTCACCATCACCCAGGCTACGCCAACCCTGTCTGTGACCAACTCACCGGTCGTCTACAATGGCCTGGCCCAGGCAGCCGTCGTCACCCCTTCAGTGGCGGGAAACGTCAGCAACGTTCGCTATGACGGCTCGGCAACTGTCCCCACAAACACTGGCACGTATGCAGTTACCGCGGACTTCACCCCAACCGATACACTCAACTACACCAGCCTCACCGGCGCCTCTGCCGGCAATTTCGTCATCACCAAAGCCACGCCAACCGTTTCCGTGACCAATTCACCGGTCACGTACAATGGCTCGCCACAGGCGGCAGTCGTGCTGGGCTCTGTGCCTGGCGCCGTCAGCAACATTATGTATGACGGCTCTGCGACCGCCCCGACGAATGCAGGCACGTATGCAGTCACCGCGGACTTCACTCCAACCGATACGACCAACTACAACAATCTCAGCGGCGCTTCTGCCGGTAATTTCGTCATCAACCCGGTCACACCGACCCTGTCTGTGACCAACTCACCGGTCGTCTTCAATGGGTTGCCGCAGGCAGCCGTCGTCACCGGCTCTATACCCGGCAATGTCCTCAACATACGGTATGACGGCTCGGCTACCGCTCCCACGAATGTTGGTACATATGCGGTCACTGCGGACTTCATCCCAGAAGACTCGTTAAACTACAGCATGCCTCACCGGCGCTTCTGCCGGCAATTTCGTCATCAACCCGGCTGGCCCAGGTCTGACGCTGACGAAGACCGCCACACCGACTGTGTTCGGCCAGCCTGGCAAGGTGATCAACTACACCTACCTGCTGACCAACACCGGGGACGTAACCCTGGCAGGTCCGTTTACTGTGACAGACGATAAGCTCACCGATGTTACCTGCCCGGTCGACAGCGAGCCTAGCTCCTGCCGCATCGATCACCTGCACTGGCAGCTACACCACCACGCTTGCGGATGTGCTGGCGGGATCTGTAACGAATTCTGCTACTGGATCCGGATCCTACGCAACGAACCCGGTAGTTTCGAATGTCGCACAGACTACCGTCAAAGCAATCAGAGTATTTCTAGCCCTGTTGGAAAATTAATTCCCCCAGGTTCGAGAAGAAGCAGCGATCTGGTTTTGACTGGATCGCTGCTTCTTTCTTTTTTATCTCAGTAGTTCAATCGAGGGTTTCAGGGACACCCGCCGAAAGCAGGCATCACAATGTTGCATGTGTTATATACCCAGAGGGCTGCTCAAAAATAAGCAGCTCTCTGGGTCTAAATTTGATTGGTTATGGGCCAGTAATACGACCTTCAACCACCGGTCCAACCGGCGAGTTGGCGGTCACATAATCAATAGATACCTGCAGCAAGTCATCACCCGGCTGGAGGACGTCCGTACCTTGCTGGAACACGGTATATCCGTCGCCGCCGGTGTACATAAAGTCATTGGTGACAAACCGGACAGGATCAGCAGGACCGATGGGGGTTTGCACTCCTCCGATACCATTCGGGGTTTTCCACATTCCCGTAATGACCGGTGTCAAACCGTTGCAAGCAAAGGTAACTTTGAGCCCCGAAATCTGCGGGAAGCGACCGGTAGCGATTGCCGGGTTGCATACCGGCGAGAAGCCATTCAAGTAGGCTTGCTCCAGTTGGGCGCCCGTCAGGGTCTCAATAACCGTGCGGTTGCCGAAAGGCAGGACGCTGAACATCTCGCCCCAGGTGATTTCGCAGGGCAGCTCACCTGCACTTGGCGGCGCGCAAAGGAGGTCCTGGCGCAGCCCGCCAGAGTTGGTGTAGGCGGCATCCACTCCCGGGTATTTCAGGCGCATCGCATCCGCCACCATGTTGCCCATCGCCGACTCGAACAGGCGGGTGGGAGCACGGAGGATATCAAACTGCTGGGTGCCGATCACTTGATTGCGCAGCACAGCCGTCTGAGCATTTGCGTCGTCCACGATAGCCTGGACGTCTGGGCGCCTGGCTACGCCGAGGTTTTTAGCGACGCGGGTTGCCGCGCCGGCCCATTCAACATCTCCACCCTGGACAACCATCTGCACGAACCGAATAGCTTGCCCCGGCATTCAATCCTTCAGCGACCAGGATTCTACCGACCATCATATTCGAGATGCGGTGGGTATGCCCTGCCAGGATCACGTCTACGGTTGTATCCTGGATGCCTTGAGCAATGGTCACGATCGGTCCATCCCACGGGATAGCAGGATTGCCGTCCACAGCATTTTGACCTAAAGCGCTACCTTCGTGGATCAGTACGATCTGAACCCTTACGCCATTCTGGCGGAGGTTTTCGGATTCCCTGCGAATGGTGTCTATAGCGGGCAAGAACTTCAAACCCGCGGTAGCCCCCGCACTGACGAGCTCAGGAGTATTCTCAAGCTCGATACCGATCACGCCGACCGGCAGACCGCCGAAATCGAAGACATGCGTTCCTTGCACCCAATCCGGGTTCAACAACGTGGTCTCATCGACGATGTTAGCTCCCAGGAACGGGAAGTTTGCCCGCGCCTGGTGCTGTTGCAAGCGCGGAATGCCGTAATCAAACTCATGGTTGCCATAGGAAGTGGCTTGAAGACCCCAGGCATTCTCCACGTCGATGGTCGGCGTATCCTGCAGAAGGCCCGAATTCGCCGGAGAAGCACCAACGTTATCACCCGAGGCGAACAGGAAGGAATTATCAGGAAGTTGAGCCGCTTCCTGGTCGAAGAGCGTTGCCAGCTGCGCAGCACCGCCGACCGACACATTTCTTCCGTCCATAAGCATTGTGGTCGGGTCGAGCTGACCATGATAGTCGGTCAGACCAACGACCGGTACCAGGGTGCGAGCATCACCGCCTTTCAGCAAATCCAGGCGCACCATCCCTTGGGAATGCTGCGGTTCCGGTATGCCCAGCAGGTAAGCGATGGTGGGGGCAAGGTCAATCGTGCGCAGCCCACTCGCCACTACATTGGGCTGCACGCTGCCGCCTCCAGCGATGAAGGTGGCGCGCATGTTGACATTCGCGTCCAGGTTCTGCACGTCTGGCACGTAACCATGCTGTCCGAAGAAGGCTGAGCGGGCTACCAGCGTACCGGGCGTCTCAGCGTCATACTGGTAAGGCGGGTAAGCGAAGACAACCAGATCACCGGTGCGTGTGGGGTGCGCCATATCAGCCGTGCTGTTGGGACCGTTGGGGATATAACGCGCCTCTGCCTTGGTGAATGCCCGGTCGATCATCGTCCATCCTTCTGGTACGCCATCCCCGGTCCAGTCATTTGGATCGCTGAGTGCAAGGAATGCGGCTTTGATGCTGGCTACAGTAGATGCCTCGTCAGCAGCAGCAACCTGCTGGAAGCCACCGCCAACCGGATCACGTCCGGCGAGATTCAAATAGATCTGAACCGTACCGCCAGCCCAGCAGGCCTTGGCTTTACCGATTGTCTCCCCGGTTGCAGGTCTGCAATTGGAGGTTTGCGGCCTGGAAAGTAGACCTAGATCTACCAGAGGTTTGCTGGCATCGATCGCCAGGAACTGGGGTGCAAAGCCATGGTCCGAAGACACGAAGGTGCTGACGTTCTTCGGCATACCACCGATGACCAGCCGCAGGGTCGCATCCGCGCCCTGGTATGCCCGCTGGATAAAGGCTGATCGCTGCGCAACGCGGTGATCCGGTGTGCCATTCACCTCCACATCATCGTAGGCAGGGTTGGGCGCCCCGTTCGGGAGTATTGGAGAGATCAACCCTAAGAATTGATGCTGGAACTCATCGGTGGTTGGGTAACCTACCATCGCCAGATCCGGTTTATATTTCTTCATGATGTACTTGATCAGCGGGAAATGACCGGTTTCCCAATAGAGACCTTGCTGAGCGTAAGTCTCCTCGCTGACAATACCGGATTCGAGTACAGCGAAGTCGGCTGCGGTAGCGGTTGGGAACTTCTGCGCCACATACTCTGCGAAATCGCCGGTGAAACCAGGCTCGGACCAGCCGGTCCAGCTGGCATTCGCCCGGGTGACCGAAGTGTGGAACAGCCGCACTTTTGAAAGGTCGGGAGCGAGCTTCTCCACCTTCACCAGGAAACCAGCCGTCAACCCGGCGAGAGCGCCGCCGACGATCTGGACTTTCACGTCGCCCCATTGGCTGGCACGCAAATTTGCCACCGCGTTAGCTCCGTCCTTGGTCGGTGAGAACAAAACACGGTCGTAGTTGGCGTGTCCATCATTGGTCGAATCGAAAATGAACGCGTTCAGCCCGTACTTGTCCGTGCCGAAATCCAGGACGCGCAGGCGCATTTCCTTGGCAGGGCTGTAGGACGCAGGTGTGTTGCTCCAACCGGAAGCGTCTACCGGGGCTGCTCCCGCAAATGGCGCTTGCCCCGCAAATCCGGCGGGATGATCAAATTGAAGTCCAAAAGAGGCAACGAAGGCTGCATTATCGCTTGAGCTGATGTAATTCGTGGCTACTCCTCGTCCGGACAGGAAGGTTATGTAATCTACAGTCGGGCCGTTGATGACCCCAACCCTGCCCCCAGCCCATTCGATCTGGGCGACCTTCTTGCCGCCGCGTTCGGCGGCTTGAGCTAATGTCTCCGCCTGAAGTACACCGGTATCGAACGATCCCGTACGATTCGCGAACGGAGCGCCGTTGATCGCAAAGGTATTGTTGGTCGAGCCGTGCACGCCAGGCCAGGCGCCTGTTGCCAGACTGTACCATCCAGCGCCAGTGTTTGGCGGCGCTTGGGTCAGTAAGCCCCCATCGGCAGCTTTGGCGCCGTTTTGTAGCAGGCTGTTCATCGTCGGAAGTAAGCCATGGCTGGCATAGGATTCTACGAGATCCTGGCGCATGCCGTCCGAAACGAAGAAAATTGCAAATTCGGGCTTCGGTGTACTGCCCTGGGCAGCCATCGGTACGCCAAGCGTCGTCACCAGAACGATAATTACCAGCACAAATACTGCTGGTCGGTGGATTGATCTAGTTTTCATTCCAAGCCCTTTCATAGACTAGTTAAGATGTGTTCTGAATTCCGATAATTCTGAGATAGGAAATACCATGACCCGCACACTATGAGTTTTCTCACCACCTCCTCGTAGATGTCATGTGGGAGCAGATTCTTCGAGGGAAGCAGCATGCGCCCAGCCATTAATAACCCTCTACTAATAATCCCGACTGATTTGTGACATCGGATAGCTGCCCCGAAATCTGGGTTTCAGGCAGACTGGCATTTCTATCGCCGCAGCAAACCCTGCTGCCTGGATTTCGATATGGAAGAAATATTCCAAACTGCCGTAGAAATATTTCAAATTCCCTCTTGGAATAAGTTCTGAGCTATACTATAGAAACTTATACTACAAAGTATATCCAATTTCTCAGAAAATATGATTAAAATAATATTGATTTATCTGCGAAATGAAAAATCCGCCCGGACCAATAACCGTCCGGGCGGAAAGTTGAATACCTCTAGCGTCGGTTTCTCTCAGTTTATTCGGCTGCTTCCTTCACCTGAGCCAGGAGCGTATCGACGATCTCCCTGGCAGGCATCGGCAGCTGGCTTTCATCGAACTGGAGCATGCTGAGCAGTGGCATATCCAGCATGAAACCCAGAACGTCCATACCGATTGCATCGCTGCCGTCCTCTCCCACGTCGAGTAGCCCTCCCTCCTGAGCTGTCATCATCCGGTAGATCGGGTCAATTGCCACCTTACCGCGCGGGTCTGCCAACCAATCACGAATCGTCGATTCGCGGTTCAATATGCAGGGCAGTTTCAATGATGATTTGCAGGGTGACGGTCTCGGTAAAACGGATGTCAGCAGAGGAAGCGCCAATCAGGATGTCGAAATCGCCATCCTCGGTGATCCAGCTGCGTGTAGGCTGGGTGATAATAGGCAAAGGACCGGAAATCGAGCGGGATCGATACCGTTTTGGTCTCGCCCGGCTGGAGCTCGACCTTCGCAAATCCTTTGAGCTCCTTCGGCGGGCGCACCAGCCTGGATTGTCGATCGTGGACGTACACCTGGACGATCTCCTTGCCGGCCACTTTGCCCGTGTTGGTCACATCCACCGAGACGGTCAGGCCGTCCACATCCTTGAAGGTGTTTGCGGATACCCTGGACGAGCTGTAGGCGAAGGTGGTATAGCTCAGGCCGTAGCCAAAGGGGAACAGCACCGGCATCTCTTTGGCGTCGTAGTAGCGGTAGCCGATGAAAATTCCCTCGCCGTAACGCACCTGCCCATTTTCGCCGGGATAGTTGATATATGCCGGTGTATCGGACAGCTTGAGCGGGAAGGTCTCGGCCAGCTTGCCGGATGGATTGACCTTTCCATAGAGCACCTCGGCAATCGCCCCGCCGCCCGCCTGCCCCATCATCCAGGCTTCGAGCACGGCTGCGGCGTCGCCGATCCAGTCGCTCATGGCCACCGCCGAGCCGTTGTTGAGAATCACAACCGTCTTCGGCTGGACCGCGCTCACCGCCTTGATCAGACGCGACCTGCTGGGTGGTCAGATCGAGGTCGGCCCGATCGTAGCCTTCGGATTCCTTGTAGCGACGGCAAGGCGATGTAGAGCAGCGCAACATCCGCTGCCTGCGCAGCCGCGGCCGCCTCGTCGATCAAGTGCCTGTTGAAAGCTGTTGTCCGCCGGATAGCCTTCGGCGTAGGTCATGGTCGGCGTTTCCGGCCAGGCTTTGCAGTTCCTCGAATGGGACAGCCACTTTGGTCGGATTGATGTGCGAGCTGCCGCCGCCCTGGAAATATGCGTTTTTGGCTGCGCGGCCGATCACGGCGATCTGCTGTGGGTTGCTCAATGGCAGGATGCCGTCATTCTTGAGCAGCACCATCCCTTCGGCGGCAATCTTGCTGCGCAAGGTTATGGTGTGCATCGATATCGAACTCGCCGCCCTTGGGGGTCTCTGCGGCCTTGAAGACGATGAGCAAAATCCGGCGGACTGCTTCGTCCAATACCGCCTCATCCAGCTCGCCGGAACGCACCGCTTCAACGACCTCAGCTACCCGTCGGTCCTTCGGGCCGGGCATCTCCAAATCCAGCCCGCCTTTTAGTGACGCCACGCGATCGTGAACGGCGCCCCAGTCGGAGACCACCAACCCCTCGAAGCCCCATTCATCCTTGAGGATGTCGGCAAGCAGCTCATGATGTTCGGAACAATATGTCCATTCACCTTGTTATAGGCGCACATCACCGTCCAGGGTTGCGCCTCCTTGACCGCCGTCTCGAATGCGGGCAGGTAGATTTCGCGCAAGGTGCGCTCGTCCACTTCGGCGTTGATGGTGAAGCGCTGGTATTCCTGGTTGTTGGCAGCATAGTGCTTGAGCGAGGTGCCCACGCCTTTGCTCTGTACGCCGTCGATGAAGCTGGCCGCCAGCTCGCCGGACAGGTATGGATCCTCGGAGAAATATTCGAAATTGCGCCCGCACAGCGGTGTGCGCTTCATGTTGTTGCCTGGACCGAGCATGACATCCACATTCAGGGCGATTGCACTCCTCCGCCAGCGCCTGCACCCACTTCGCGCATCAAGGCCACGTCCCAGGTCGATGCCGGGCAGGAGGCGGTTGGGAAACAGGTGGCAGGCAAGCTCGGCGATGACGGAGAATGATCGTCGGGAACCCGGCGGACGCCGTGCGGTCCATCCGAGACGATCATCTCCGGCACGCCCAGCCGTTCCACCGGGGTGGTCGTCCAGGAGCTGGCGCCGGTGCACAGCGCGGCTTTTTCTTCGAGGGTCATTTGTTCGAATGATTGGCTTGACGTCAGTCATCGTACACTCCTTCTTTTATTTCTATCAGGATATTTAATATGAATCATACGACCGAGCGAATTTTTAGAGCAGCGCGGGACTGGGCCAGCGTCCATCCCGCGGGCAGCGGGCAGGTGATCGTTACCTTGCGGCCGGCAGGCAGGTCGAAATAGTTGTCGCTGAAATGAACCTCCGCGCCATCCAGTGAGAGCTCCACGAGGCGGGCCAGTGAGCGGGAGGAAAGCTCAATGATAAATTGATCGCCAGCCTCCTGAAGTGTCGCCGTATAGCCTGGAGCTTCGAGCGCCAGGTGTTTGGTCGGGACAAATGTAGCCACCTGCAGCGCGCATGCGCCGCTCTCCCTGCCACAGCTCGGCCACCAAGAGCAGCTCGCGGCGGTTCTCATCGGTAATCTGCCGTGAAAAATCGAGGCTGCACACGTGGCTCGCTGCCTGTGGAGCAGCGCTCACCTGTACCTGGTCCTCCAGGCCAGCACCTCCCCGGCGAGGGTCTCCAGCGACCAGCGCACGGTGCCTTCCCAGGTCTCGCAGCAGGTCGCTGCGTGACGTAGATCGCCTGCATCGAGGCCGGCTGGTCCTCGATGGAGAGCAGCAGCGGCGCATAGAAGCGGCGGGCGGCGTAGTGCAGCGCTTTCCAGCGGCCGAAGTAATCCAGGCTGGACCAGGAGGCCACCGGCCAGCAGTCGTTGAGCTGCCAGTAGAGTGTCCCGGCGACCCGGTCGATGTGCCGCCGCCAGTGCTCCACCCCGTAGCGGATCCCTTCGGCCTGCAGCACCATGCTCAGATAGACCAGCGATGGAAAATCCTTGGGCAGCCGGAAAGTGTCGAGCATCTGGCCGATCATCAGCGCAGTTGCCGCTGGCGTTCTTCTGGTGCTGCTCCATGATGTACGAAGTCATGTTCCAGTCCGGCTTCGCCGGCGTAGGTGCGGATGGTCGCCAGCGGCGGCAGCGCCTGGAAGCCGAACTCGCTCATGAAGCGCGGGATACTGGTCGCGGTACGCCGTGAACGGCTTGCGCCCGTGCCAGACGTCCCAATAGTGCGCATCGCCCTGGCGCTGGCCGTTGGGGTCGTCGAACGGGGTGTCCGAGGACGGAGAGCTGGGCCAATAGGCGTGGTCCGGGTCCTCAGCCGTGCACCAGGTCCGGCAGGGTGTGGTGGAAGAAGTGGTCGTAAGCGGCCTTCAAATCCTGCAGCTCAGGCCGCTGTCCAGCCCCAATCGACCCAGCCCCATTCCATCTCATTGTTGCCGCACCACAGCGCCAGGCTGGCGCGGTGGCGCAGGCGCCGGACGTTCTGCACCACTTCGACCCGGACGTTCTCCAGGAACTCCGGGTCATCCAGCGGGTAGATGCTGCACGAGAAGATGAACTCCTGCCAGACGAGGATGCCGTAGCGGTCGCACAGATCGTAGAAACGCTCTTCCTCGTAGAAACCGCCGCCCCAGACGCGCAGCATGTTCTGGTGCGTCTCGGCCGCGGAGCGGATCAGATCCTCCAGGTGGTCAGTCGTGATCCGGGTGGGGAAGGAGTCGGCCGGGATCCAGTTCGAGCCTTTGGCAAAGATCGGCACGCCGTTGACCACGAAGACGAAGGAGCGCCCCCACTGGTCCTGCTCCTGGCGCAGTTCAAGCGTGCGCAAGCCGATCTGGTAATCCTTAGAGTCGATCGGACCGGATCTGGGGTGAACCGGCTGCGAACAGAGCGACTTCCACCCGGTATAGCGGCTGCTCGCCATAGCCGTTCGGCCACCAGAGCTGCGGGTGCGCGACCACTTGCTGAATAAGCGCCTCACCGTTGGCAGCGAGCTCCGCATCTACTCTCCATACTCTCGCCATCCGGAGCGGTGATGTGCATGGAAACCCGGAGAGGCTCATCCGACCAGCGCTGCACGGCGACCCTGGCCTCGACCATTACCTCGCTCTCTGTATGGTGCTGGCGCAGGTGGACCTCCGCGATTTTAGCCGTTGAATATCCCTCCAGGCGGATATCCTTCCAGATGCCGATGGGCGGCAGCTGCGGTCCCCAATCCCAGCCGAACTGGCAGGGCGCCTTGCGCAAGTACGGGCCGCCGGGGATGGCCTGAGAGACGCCGGGCAGTGGCCGGATGCTTCTGTCTCTCAGTCATATACTTTACCGGCGAAGCGAAGGTGATCAGCAATTCATTTATGGCTGGCTTGCCTGCCGCATCCTGAGCGCGCAATAAGGGCTTCGACCTCCCAGCGGTACTGGCGGAACATATTTTCGGTGTCGACCCAGCTCGTGCCCGTTGAGGGTAACCGTCGCCAGGGTATCCAGCCCGTCGCAGACGAGCCAGATGTGTTCCTCAGCCAGCAGCTCGGCAGAGCAGGTGAAGCGGCAGCGGTACTGCCAATCGGTCTCGGCGACCCATTGGACGCGCTTCTCATTATCGGCCACGAAAGGATCCGGGATACGACCCGCGCGCTAGCAAATCCGTATGCACGCCGCCGGGAACTATGGCTGGCAGCCATTCATCACAACCCGCCTGCCGGAATTCCCAGGCACCTGCCAAAGATTGCATTCTCATATATGAATTTTCCTGATGAATCTGCTTTATTAATTTATGGACAATCAGTAGCATTCCACAACTCATTACTGGTGTGCAGGCATCACAGCATGCCCCGCCAATATGAGCTGCGGCACAGGTGTATCCAATTTAAGATTCAGAGCATTAGGTTATTTCGCTTGAATCCAAATTTAAGAGGAGTACTCAACAGTTGAGAGATCCCACTCTTCATAGATCTTGGGGACATCGCTGATCAAGCGTCGGGTGTAAGGCTCTTTCGGATGCAGGATCACCTCATCGGCAGATCCGTTTTCAACAATTTTTCCATGCTCCATGATATAGACGCTGTCAGATACATAATACGCCAGGCCAATATCATGGGTGATGAAAATCACCGTCATCCCGACTTCGTTGCGCAATTGCATCAGATAATCCAGGATGGTGGCGCGGCAGCAGGCATCGATCATCGAGGTGGGTTCATCCGCCAGCAGGATCTTCGGCTTCAGCAGGAAAATCCGGGCAATCATCAAGCGCTGCATCTGCCCGCCGGAAAGCTCAAAAGGATACTTGTTGGTCAATTCCGCGAACTTCAAGTTGACAAAGCTGCACGCCTCTGTCATCATCTCTACTTTCTTTTCTTTCGGAAGCTTTCCACCGCCACGCATACGGATACAATCTAGAAGCACGGCATCGATCTTATGAAAGGTATTGTATGAAGAGAACGGGTCCTGGAAGATCGCCTGAATATTTTTCCAGTATTCCTTTTTCTTCTTATGGGAACTGGATATCGCGCTTTTTCCCCTGGAAGAAAATCTCCCCTTCCGTAGGATGTGAGCAATCCCAAAAGCATCTTCGCCAGTGTGGTCTTTCCGCTGCCCGATTCGCCAACGATCGAGATGACTTCGCCCTCGTAGAAATTGAAATCCACATGATCGACGGCTAAGGTTGTTCTGCCGGCCAAAGCCAAACACCTTGGTAAGTCCTGACCCGCTCAGGATTACTGGTTTTTCATCGGGCATTTTGCACAGCCTCTTTTTTATAGATCTCCCTCAGTTCTTCTTCCGAGAGGATACAGCGGTAACCGCGATCGCCTTTAAGCTCACGCATCGACACCGGAAGCGCCCTGCATTCTGGCTGAACGTATTTGCAGCGTTCGGCAAACCGGCAGCCAGAGGGCGGGTTTTTAAGGTTAGGCGGCACCCCAGGAATGGCAGTCAGCTTAACATCCCGCAGGCCGCTTTCAGGCACGATGATCGAGCCCATCAGGCCTTTGGAATACGGATGGAGCGGATCAAACACGGCTTCTTTGGCGCTGGCCTTCTCCACGATCTGCCCGGCGTACATGACCATAATATCGTCGGTCACGTTGTAAAGCAGCGGAAGCTCGTGCGTGATGAAGATCAGCGAGCTGATTAAATCGCTATCCATCAATTGCCGCAGCATCTTGATGACCATCTTCTGTGAAGTGACATCGAGTGCCGAGGAAGGCTCATCCGCAATCAGCACTTTTGGTAAAAGGATCACCGATACCGCGATCACCGTGCGCTGTTTCATGCCGCCCGAAAGCTCGACCGGGTATTTTTGCAGCACTTCGGCCGGAAGTCCCAAGAGTCTCAAACAACTGCTCTGGCGACGATCATAGATATCTTTCTTGGTGATGTAAAAATCGTGCGCTTGAATAACATCCTCAATAAAGTTGATGATCTTGCGGGTGGGGTTGAGCGCATTCATCGCCGCCTGGGGGATATAGGCAATCTCTGTCCCCAATATCGTTTTACGCACCTCATCCGGATCCATCCCGGTGATATTCTTCCCGTTGATGATAATCTCACCGCTCGTATAGTACAGCGGAGCGAAGTAATAACCCATCAGGCTGAGCGCCAGCGTTGACTTTCCGCAGCCCGATTCCCCCGCAATTCCCAGCGTTTTCCCTTCTTCGACCTTCAGAGAAACGTGGTCCACCGCGTAAACATCTTCGTTATAGCGGGTGATGTATTTTGTGGTTAGTTCCTTGACCTCTAGCGTTACTTCTGACATTTATCACCTATTCCCTCAATGCCGGATTGTATATCTGGTCGAGACCGGTATTCATCAAATTCATCGAGAATGTAATCAGAGCGATGACTAAGAGCACCGGGAAGTACGCCCACCATTTGCCCAGGATATGCGCCTGGTAGATCATCGCCCAGTTCATCATCAGACCCAAGGTTGGCATTTCGGTCGTCCTGGGTCCCAACCCAAGGATCGACAAACTGGCCTCCAACAGGATCGCCGACGAAACCTGCAGGATGAGCGCCATAATGACATAAGAAGCGATGTAAGGCAGAATGTCGGTGAAGATGATGCGGGCGATCGAGTGCCCGGATAGCCTCGACAGATTGACATGGTCGCGATTGCGCAGAGAAATCACCTGCGCCCGCACAGCCCGGGCAGTCCATACCCAGGAAGTAAACCCGATCACGATGGCGATGGTCACGGGGCCACGCTTATCCTGCCCGATGCTGAATGAAATCAAGATCAACAACACAAAGGTGGGGATCACGGTAAAGATATTGGTGATGAACATGATGATGTCATCCACCATACCGCCGATGTAACCCGCCATCAAGCCCAGGATCAAACCGATCGTGGTTGCGATCACACCGGCGACAAGACCGATCAACAGGGATACACCGGTCGCCTGAACCAGCTCCGTCAGCACATCCCGGCCGAAGTTATCGGTTCCAAGCGGCAACACGCGCATGTTCGGCACCTCGCTGACATTCACATAATCGGTTTGGGCGACAGTACCGATCTGCTCCAGGGCGCCCGTTTGCGCGTTTTTGGCAGCAATGATCAGCCCCCTCAGTGGATAGAAGTCCCTGGAGCGAGGTATTGAGCCGGTTGTAGTAATTTCGCTTGGCATTCGTCATCCCAGGCAGATTCTTCTTGGGATCATAATTGGTCTCCCACTGTTCCAGGAGTTTTTGAGTGTCTGTGATATCGATATCCTCTTCAGGAATCCCGTCTGCCACCAGCCAATCCTTCATCGCAAGGCGGTCGTCATTGTTCAGCTTGCTGGCAATGCGCTTGGCAGCGGCATTGTCCAGGTTGAGTGTATATGCTTGGGGGAACCAATGCTGTCATAAACATTTACGTAGATCCCGGGTGGGAAGAAAGTGCCCTGACCGATGATCGTTAATGGCGGAGTCTCTTACGATCAAGGGATAAATGAACACCATCAGCAAGATGAACGTAAAAATGGAAAAACCAACCACGAATTTACCGGAGTGAAAAACCTGTCGAAGGGTATGTTTCATATCAGCTTCTCTCCTTATTGTTCCGACTGCGCTGCTTTAATGCGCGGGTCAATGAAACCGTATAAAATTTCGATGGCAAAGGTCGCAGATCAGCACCATCATGGTGATGATCAATGTGGAAGCTGAGATCAGCGGATAATCCTGGCCTAATATGCCGCTCAACAGCGTGGTACCCAGCCCTGGATAACTGAAAATGATTTCAGCCACCAGCGCGCCGCCGACGATGGTACCGATGGCTAACGCCAGACCGGTGACCTGCGGAAGCATGGCATTTCGAAATACATAGCGGACGATCTTCTTGTCTTTGATCCCCATGAAACGGCTGTATTTTACATAATCCGCATTCAGCTCATAAATAGACATGGAGCGCATGCCGATCGCCTGACCGCCGATGATGATCAGCACGATCGACCAGAATGGCAATTGATAATGGACGAATCACCGACCAGATAAATGCCCAGCTAAAGTTGGGAATCATGTCAAACCCATATCCCCCTGAGGTGGGGAACCATTTTAAGTTGACCCCAAAAATAACCAGCAAAATAATGGCCATGCCAAACGCCGGGAAATTGCTGACAAAAAGACTGGTGGGCATGAGGACTTTATCATAGCCCCCCTTGCGATAAGCCGCTAACGCACCGAGCATGTTCCCGATGATCCAGCCGACGATGATCGCCGGTAACTGCAGCACCACCGTCCACCCGACCGAAGATTGGATGATGTCTGCCACCGGTCTGGGATATTGGCTGAACGAGAAACCAAAATCGCCGTGGGCACATTTTTCACGTAGATGAAGAATTGCTGCGAGCATGGGTTTGTTGGTGCCAAACAGTTCCTGTGTATTGCTCGTAAATCTCTTGGACCCCGGCCGCATTGGTCATGCCTTGGGCCAGCCTTGGGTACGATGACCGCCACAGGGTCGCCTGGCATCATGCGGGGCAGGATGAAATTCAGCAGGAATGCGGCGACGAATGTGATCATGAACCAAATCAGCTTTTTTCCGAAATACCTGGAGTACCCTTTCAACCCAGCACCTCCTCGTTCGATCGCATGATATCAAAGTGCAGTCAGATACTTCGGATACAGAGATGATTGGTGTTCGATTTGGCGATAGCCGCCCAAATCGAAACACATTATGTATAACATATTATAACAAACAGCCATGTTCCGATAGTTCGCGGAACATGGCTGTTGTTATTAGATTATGGTTTACGGATTGACCAGCTGTAAGGTTATACAGACCAGCGATACCCCAACCGTCAGTCATGATCCATCGGTGGGACGGGCGGGTTGGTGCCATCATCCTGGTGAGGGAAGCCTGTCCAGACACTCTCGTTCACCGTGTGGAACTGATCAGGACGGTACATGAGCGTGAAGGAGGGGATATCGGTCAGGTAGATCTTGACCAATTCCGTGTAGGTTTCCTTCAGCTTGGCGGGGTCGGTTTCAGTGGGGATCGCCTTGATCAATTCGTCGACCTCTGGATTGCTGTATTGGCCCCAGTTGCCGTTCCAGTTGGTCGCCATGCCGACGAACTCAGAGCTCAACAGATGGCGGATACGTCCCCAAGGTTGGGTCGGGCCAGCGCCGTCAGTCCACATCATGAAGATGTCATAGCCTTCGGGTAGAGGCGTATCCGATTTGGTGACGACGGTCTGGTAAACGGCCCATTCTGGGTAGTTGGTGGTGATATCGATGCCGATCTTCTTTCCGGCGGCAGCAACCACTTCGATCGCAGCCTGCCAGTCAGACCAGCCATTGGGGCAGGTGGCGACATAGTGCAAGCTTCTTGCCATTGTATTCGCGCTAGCCATCGCCATTGGTATCCTTGATCCCGGCATCATCCAGCAGTTTCTTGGCGCCTTCGATGTCGTTGCCAGCCCACTGCAGGTCCTTGACGGCAGCCTGGTCATACAGGGCCTGCTCACCGGGGTCGGGTTCATCAGGCGAGCGTGGAACCTGGTCGAAGGTAGCCGATTGGTTGGTCATGGCGTTGGCGATGATGGTGGGATAGTCAACCGCCATGGCAATCGCCTTGCGGACCGCAACCTGGTCCAAACCGTAGGATTTCAGGTTGTAGTAGGCGGTTGGCAGGGTGGCGCCAATGCCATACGGAGCTTCGGGAAGGTAGGTGGAGACGGGCAGCCCATAGTTGAGCCACAAAACCTGGACATTGGAGTTGAACTGCTGGCTGACATCCACTTCACCCTGTGCCAAAGCGACTGAACCGGCTGCGTTATCCTTAAAGATCGTGATGCGCCAGGTACTTCGGAGCCGGCAGCTTGCCCCACATGGAAGCATCCTGACCCCAGTAGTTGTCATCACGAACGATAGACAACCTTCGTATCGTCCGCGAAGAATTTGTGGTAAGGACCGGAGTATACGACGTCTTCAGCGGGATCGGCCTTAAATTTGGTCGCATCGCCGCCGGCGCGCTCTTCCAGTTTTTGGGTCCAGGCTTTCTGGCAGACATAGTAGGCGCAGTCCAGGTAAGAAGCGACCATCAGAGGATTGACCGCTTTGCCGTCCGCATCCAGTTTGGCCTTGACCACCACCGTCTGGGGATCTACTGCTGTCGACGGTGTCGATGTAATCTTTGAAGTTATTGCCGGCATTGGTCTCGTACTTGACATTGCTGGCCCAGGTATAGGCAACATCATCGGCGGTCACCGGGGTGCCATCGCTCCACTTTGCGGCAGGCTTGAGCTTGAAGGTGATCTCGGTCTGCGCATCGTTCCATGCATAATCACCATCCGCCAGCAGAGGATACGACTTGCCATCCAGCATGTCGTACAGGTACGGGGTTTCGAACATGATGACGCGGGCAGCTATCCTGCTTCGCCGATCGCCAAGGCATTGTTGCAGTCGGAAGAGTATGGGTTCCAGCATTTAACCGGACCCCACTGCTGCCCATTGAAGTACAGGGTTTCATTGCGAGGAAGCGATTCACCCGCAGCCGGTAGCCGCGGTCGGTGTTCGACCTCGACGGTTTTGATGACTTCCTTCGGCACTTCGACGGTTTTGATGACTTCCTTCGGCACCTCGACGGTCTGGATAATCGTCTGCGGTGTGGGCTGGGCGCAGGCTGCGAGGAGCATGCCCATCACTATTAATCAGAGAGATTACGATATTCAAGCGTTTCATGTTTGTTCTCCTTAGCAATTATCAATTGGTTAGTACAATCTGTCAGTAAGATCGATTTGTATATGTATCTTTTTCCACCTCCTTATATTTGAAGGGCGATTAAGATCTGGGAGCGAAGTACTCCACAATCATGCGCACCTATACTTCCGACTCAACGACTATTTTTTGCTTTACACCGCAGCTGTCGCGAATGACCAGCTCGGTGGGCAGCACGATCCGGCGGGGTTGGTCGTCCGGATGCTCGATCATATCGATCAGCATCTCAGCCGCCATCGCCCCGGTGCGCACGATGGGCTGCCGTACAGTCGTCAGTGACGGCTTATTGGTTGCCGCAGCGGGGATATCATCGAAACCGATCACGGCGATATCCTCAGGAATGCGTAAACCTACATCAATGATCGCCCGCATTGCAGCAAACGCCATGGCGTCCGAAGCAACCAATACTGCATCCGGGCATTGGGGGAGTAAGCGCTGCATCGCCAGATATCCGCTCGCATCCGAATACTCACCCTCGACGACCAGCTCCGGTATCAACGGCAAGCCGCGTTCGTGCAGGGCGTCCAGGTAACCCTGGTAGCGGTCCATCCCGCTGACGGTGTTGCGCGGACCGGTGATCGTCGCCACACGCCGGTGACCGGTATGGATTGCATACAATACACCCTGGTATGCTCCAGTGCGGTTATCGACGTCGACGTAATTAATTTTCTCATTCGTGGGATGGCGACCAATCGTGATGAAGGGTCGTTTACTCTCAGAAAGACGGTCGATCAACGGATCATCCATCAGCATCGATGAAACGATCACGCCATCGACAATACCGTTATACAGGATCTGGCTGATGGTATTGCGCTCGTACTCCGGCTCTGCCAGCCACAGCATGACCGAATAATTGTTGGCGTTGCACGCCGATGCGACGCCCTGGATGACCAGGGGGAAATAGGGATCGGCAAAGATCGCGGACACTGCCGTGGGGATGACCAGACCGATCACCCGTGTGTAACCGGTTGCCAGGCCGCGGGCAGCCAGGTTGGGCTGGAAGTTGATCCGGTTAATGACCTCTAATACTTTTGCCCTGGTTTGCTCGTTAACGTTAGGATCCCCGTTGATGACCCGGGAAACGGTCGAGCGGGAGAATCCACTGAGGTGAGCAATATCTTCCAGCGTTAAGGGCATTCAGGCAGGAACCTTTATCCGGGAGCGCTCTCAGTTTTAGGGGGAGATTTTGTATAAGAACGAGATTAATTTGATTTACTTGGGATCGATTTTGGGAGCGCTCCCAACCTATAGTTTACACCGGTTCAATCGGGTTTGTCAAGTAGGAATATATAACTTTTAGGTCAGTTTACCTTAAAATCTCTCATCTTCGCAACTCATGGATTCTTGGTACTTCTTGAGCCTTCGGATTTGCGTAGACGTTCAATGAAATAACCCAACGCTTCAGGATCAGGATTCCGAAACGGAGTTCTGATTCTTCAACAAACCGCCGTATGTTGGTCCAATAAAATCAACATGCTTACGGCCGTTTGCTTAGGTATAATTCATCCAGAGCAGTGTAATCAATCATTATGGGATGCACTCCAAGGATTTTCTGATTCAGCAGCGCCTATCCCACCCCTCCTTCCAGGATCGCCTTGCCTTCCTGATTATCGTTGTATCCATTTTGCTTGCCTCGCTCGTCTACCTCTACCCGGCAGCAGTCGAGTTCCCAATTGACGACCCTTACATCCATTTTGTTTACGCTCGAAACCTGGCTGAGCGGGGCGAGCTGATCTTCAACTATCCCGGCGAGAAAGGCGTTGGCACCTCCAGCCTGCTCTGGGTACTGCTCCTGGCTGGCGGATACCGGCTCGGCCTTTCCATCGAACTGCTCGCTAAGGCACTTGGTGTTGCCTCCCTGATTACCCTTGGACTAGGGCTTTACCTGCTCCTGCGACCTGTATGGTCATCCTGGAAGGCTTTGATTTCAGTGTTATTCGTCGTTCTTTCAGGACATATGCTTTGGTTCGCACTCAGCGGAATGGAGACCGTGCTTTTCCTGGCGCTCGGGGTTTTGGTGATTTTAGCTTATCGGGACGAAAGGTGGGGCTGGATGGGCCTGCTCTTAGGCCTGCTCTTCATTACCCGCCTTGAAGGGGTTGTTCTTGCAGTAATCATTGGGGTAATCGACATATGGCGGTATAAAGCTGTCCGGCGGGGGCTGATCCTTGCCGGGGTTATTAGTGCATTAATCCTGGCTCCGTGGGTCTTGTACTTCTTCTTGCGCAGCGGGCATTTCCTGCCAACCGGAGCCATCGGCAACCGCGTGAACAGTGCCATTGGTCTGCAGGTCATATCCGGAAAAAATAAATTGGTGGAGATTGCCAGCCACTTTCTCTCCCTGCTGTACCCGCTGGGGTGGATTATCTACCTGTTCGAATTTGTGCTGGGAGGGAATGCTCTCCCCCCACCCTATTTAAGGTTCGATCTCGGATCCGGATCCTCAGATTACAAGCTGTCGCTATGGGCCATAGCTGCCTGGATAACCGTGGTCATACCTTTACTCTTCCTCAGCGTTCGCTCCCTGGTAGAGTACATTAGAAAGCCGGGATGGCAGCAGGACGGGAGGCATGTACCCCTGGTAATCTTTTTATTATGGGTTGTTTTACACAATTTGAGCTACATGCTCTACTTCCCCACTACCCTGGGAGCTGCCAGCCGCTACGGCGCCCTGAACCACATTGCTTTGTGGCTTGCCCTGGCATCCGCCCTGTGGGCTGTCCGCAGGCCCGTAATAAGGATTTGGCTGGCTGCAGGATTAACCAGCCTGGCGCTCACGAATACGCTGTTCTGGAACCGGGTATATGATGCCAACCTCGAGCACATGCTCAAAGTGCGCATTGCAGCCGCAGATTATCTGGTCGAGCACATCCCTCCCGGGGATACCTGTGCCGCTTTCGACGTGGGCGCCGTCCGCTATCACAGCGCTCGCCCGGTGCTGGATCTGGCTGGTCTTATCGACCCGGATTTATTCCGCTGGTATCAAAAAGGCCAGCTCGACCGTTATCTGCAGGATAACCATGTTACCTGCCTGGTGTTACCCGGCAGAATGGGCGTGACCGCCGACGGATGGTTTGACGTCGCCAAAGAGATGGGCCTGACCCAAAGCCCGCTTTTTTCGCTTAAGGAAGAAGCTGTATTCCAAATGGATCGTGAGCGCTGGCTCCTGGGAAATCTCCCGGTAGCGAACGCTCAAGCGACAGCCGTCATCTACCGGCTTGTACCAAAATAGGGTCCGTTCCGGTGCCTTGTCGACACGCCATACAGAGATCGCGGGGCTGGGTGATCTCTCGCTATCTCCGAGAGGTCATCCGTTCCAGTTTATAATCAGCAGCATATGTCCGCATCGAATGACAGTATTAATCAGCTGAACAGCTCCCAACAGCGGACCACGATTTCAGCCCTTCCGACAAAAAAAGTCTATTCTGCGCTGGATACACAGAAGGGCGGATTATCCACGAGCCAGGCGGAAGAGCGGTTGAACACCTATGGCAAGAACGTGATCCGCAAAATTAAGGGCAAACCGCTCTGGGTGAAATTACTGGCCAATTTTACCCACGTCATGGCGATCCTGTTATGGGTGGGAGGGATCGTCGGTTTCCTGGCGGGCATGCCGCAGCTTGGCTTCGCGATCTGGCTGGTTAATATCATCAATGGCTCCTTTTCCTTCTGGCAGGAGTATAAAGCTGAGAAAGCCACAGACGCTCTGCGTGAGCTTATTCCGGCGTATGCGCGGGTATATCGCGATGGCGAGGAAGAGCGCATCCTGGCAGAAGACCTGGTACCCGGCGATGTGATGCTGCTGAGTGAAGGGGATCGCATATCCGCAGATGCGCGGCTCGTCGAAGAGGCTGAGCTGCGCGTTGACCAATCTACGTTGAGCGGTGAATCGCACCCCGTGCGAAAAACCGATGAGGCTTTCCATCGACTGGATGTTGCCCTGGTCGAAATACCCAACCTGGTATTTGCCGGAACGATCGTAGCCGCGGGCACGGGTAAAGCAGTGGCCTATGCGACCGGTATGGAAACAGAGTTTGGCATGATTGCACACCTCACCCAGAGTGTGGGTGAAGAGCTCAGTCCATTGCAAAAAGAAATGGGCAGGGTGACCCGCTATGTCACCATTCTGGCTACCTCCATCGGTGTAATGTTTTTCTTACCTGGGCATCTTGATCGCCGGGGTGACCTTAACGGATAGCTTCATCTTTGCCATGGGGATGATCGTCGCGTTTGTACCAGAAGGGATGCTGCCGACGGTGACCCTTTCGCTGGCAATGGGAGTACAGCGGATGGCTGACCGTCATGCATTAATAAAACGCCTATCCGCAGTCGAAACCCTGGGATGTACTACCGTTATCTGTACAGATAAGACGGGCACATTGACCCAAAATGAAATGACCGTTACGCGACCTGTGGCTGGTTGGTCGCAGGCTAAATGTGACTGGTGCCGGCTACGCACCCAGTGGGCAAATTCTGGAAGGTGGCAAACAACCGGTCAGATTTAATGCGGTAGAGAAGTTTGAAAAAGATCTTGATACTGCAGATCAGGACGTGGAGAAATTATTGATTGCGGCAGGATTATGCAACAACTCCCGTCTGTTGCCCCCTAATGAAGAGAGTTCGCAGTGGACGATATTGGGCGATCCAACTGAAGCTGCCCTACTGGTAGCTGCGCAAAAGGCAAATATTAGACCTGGATGAAGCCAGCCGGCTAAACCCACGCCTGCGCGAGCTGCCATTCGATTCTCGCCGCAAGCGCATGAGCACCATCCACCACGGCCAAGAGTGGTAACCTGGTCTTCGTCAAAGGAGCACCGAGAGAAGTTTTGGCATCTATGCACCCATGTGCAACGAAATAGTAAAGAATTGCCAATTGACGAGTACACTCACGCGACGCAAATCAATGCAGCCAACGACGAGTATGCCCTGAATGGATTGCGAGTTTTGGCTATCGCCTGGCGTCACCTTACCCGATCTCTTTTTCCATGAAAGGAGCAGTCTTCCAATCATTTGGCTGAAAACGGTCGAAGACGATTTAACATTCCTGGGGTCTGGTGGCGATGATGGATCCTCCTCGACCTGAGGTTTCCGAAGCGGTGGAAAAATGCCACAATGCGGGAATTCGTATTATTATGATCACAGGCGACTATGGGCTGACTGCTGAAACGATTGCTCGCCGGATTGGAATTATTCGTTCATCCAATCCCTCACATTGTGACTGGCATCGATCTGGATTCGATGGACGAAGCAGCGTTGCAGGATGCATTGAACGATGAAGTCATATTTGCACGAGTTGCACCCGAACATAAGCTGAGGGTGGTGACCGCGCTCAAACAAATGGGGGCCAGATCGTCGCAGTGACCGGAGATGGAGTAAACGATGCCCCTGCCCTGAAGAAAGCGGATATTGGCGTAGCGATGGGCGTGGCTGGTACCGACGTCGCGAAGGAAGCGGCGGATATGATCCTGACGGACGACAATTTCGCTTCGATCGTCAACGCAGTCGAAGAAGGTCGTAGCGGTCTACGCGAACATCCGTAAATTTGCCATGTATGTCTTTAACAGCAACATGGCGGAGGCGATGCCTTTCATCGTCTTACTTGTTTTCCGCGGTCGTATTCCGCTGCCGCTTTGACCGTCATGCAGATACTGGCAATCGACCTCGGCACAGACATGTTTCCAGCTATCGGTCTGGGAGCCGAAGGTCCCGAACCAGGCATCATGGAGCACCCTCCGCGCTCTCAAAAAGAACCGCTGCTCAACGCCCATGTGCTGGGACTTGCCCTGCTCTGGTACGGCATCATCGAATCAATCGCTTCCATGTCAGCTTATTTCTTTGTGAACTGGCAGAATGGTTGGCCCTCCGTCCCGCTAGCTCACCTGGAACACAGCTCTATCGTTACGGCATCGCCATAACCCTGGCAGGAGTAGTCACCTACGCAGGTGGGATCAGTATTCGCCTGCCGCACGAATAAGATCTCAGTATTTAAGATTGGCTTCACCTCAAACCGGCTGGTCCTGGTCGGAATAGCCCTGGAGCTAATACTGTTAGTGATCTCTAATCTACACTCCAGCCTTGCACGATGTATTCAATACCGCCCCTCTGAGCCTGGTAGCAGTGGGCTTATGTCTTTGCTTGGACGCCGGTTATATTTTTTGCTGACGAAGCACGTAAGGCGATCTTGCGCTGGCGAGACCGCAGGATGAATCTGAATCCAGTTCGACATGTAAGGAGGTGAAATATGCGTGTTCTGATCATCGGCTGTGGGCGTGTGGGCAGTGGCCTGGCAAATGAATTGACCCTGCGCGGCCACCAGGTAACCGTGGTGGATAAAGACCCACTGGCAATTGAACGCCTGGGTCCTGCATTCAAAGGGAAAGCGATCGTGGGGTTCGGCTTCGACCGGGAGGTGCTCGAAGCTGCTGGCATCCAGCGCGCCGACGGACTGGCTGCCGTAACTGCCAGCGATGAGGCCAATGTGATCGCCGCACGCATCGCCCGCGACATTTATCGAGTGCCGCGTGTGGTCGCGCGGCTTTTTGACCCTCGCCAGGCGGAGATTTACAAACGCATGGGACTGCAAACGATATCTCCTGTGGCATGGGGAATCCACCGGATTGCCGACCTGCTGCTCTACACCGAGCTGGAGCCTGTCTTCAGCATTGGCAGCGGGGACGTCAGCCTGCTAGAGACCCAGGCACCTCCTTTGTTAACAGGCAAATCGGTCAATGATCTCACGATAGTTGGTGAAGTTCACGTCATCGCTATCACCCGCGGTGGAAAGACGATATTGCCTACGCGCGGCACGCTTTTCGCCTCCGGAGATATCCTCCACCTGGCGGTACTGGCCAGCTCTATCAACCGCCTGAAGCAATTGCTTGAGGGCTGAAGCAAAGTAAGCAGACAGTCAGCAGACGGCATTAAGCAGGAGAGAGATATGTTTACAATCATTGTCGGGGGTGGTCAAACCGGCTCGTACCTGGCCTCGATCTTACTCGCAGGGGGACACCGGGTGAAAGTCATCGAATCGCGCCAGAATTTGGTCCTGCGCCTGGAGAAGGAACTGTCCCAGGGTGTGGCAGTCCTCGGGAATGGGTCAGACCCAAATGTTCTCGAGTCTCAGGGGATTCGCAATGCCAACGTAGTCGCTGCTGTAACGGGGGTCGATGAGACCAACCTGGTGGTTGCCAGCCTGGCCCGTCACGAATTTCAGGTTAATCGCACAATTGCCAGGGTTAACAACCCGAAAAACGCCTGGCTGTTTACTCCAGAAATGGGCGTAGACGTTGCCCTAAACCAGGCGGATCTGCTGGCTCATCTGATCGCAGAGGAGATGTCGTTGGGGGATATGATGACGCTGCTCAAGCTGCATACCGGGAACTATTCCCTGGTCGAAGTAAAAGTCGATTCAGCCTCTTCGGCAGCCGGCAAAGCGATCAAGGATTTAAACCTGCCGGTCCAATGTGTGCTGGCAGCGATCATCCGTAAAGGTGAGCTGATTATCCCCCGCGGCGACACCGTACTTCAACCGGAAGACGAGGTGCTGGCAGTCGTACATGCCGCCCAGCTGTCAAAGTTGGCGGCTGTGTTGGGCAAGCAGACGTGATTTGCTTGCCTGCAGAAAGCAAATATGCTATTTAACCCCGCATATGAGCCACGCAAAATCGGGTGAGTTACCGGGAAAGTATTGGCTCAAGCGGCGCCGTCTTGCACCTCTGATTTTCTCCCACGGAGCAATATAATCACGCAGACTGCGATTGTGATGATAGCGAGCAGGGCGGCAAATACGATCCAGAAAGTCGGCTGACCAATTAGACCCATTAGACCAGTGGGATTGATGGCAAACGAGATAACCATCCCGCCTTCGTAATGACCCGGCACGTGGCAGGCAAGCTGGTAAGGTCCGGGCTCAGCGATTGTCCACACTGCGCTTTTAGTCTCGTTGGGAGCGACGTCCTCAATCTCTGCAACTTCACCGTTGATGGCCAGCGGATCGTCAACCATCCCGGCTTTCTCCAGGACTACCTCGTGGGCCACCGTACCATGGTTAATAACGGAGAATTTAATCGGACGATTTGCCGGCAGATTGGTGCGTGACATCTCGACAGTATATTCTTTGACGGTCACTCGAACTTCCAGCGGCGCGCTTTCTTTCATCTGGCGCGCCGATGCAGCCCCAACTAAGACCAGACTGGCGAGAAGCGAACCAATAAGAACAAGGATAACTGTGAGCCGTTTCACTTTTCACCTCCTCAAACGGTATTTAATTCATTACAAGTAACGGTTTCAATCTGACATTTGTAAGTAATCGACCAGGTCATCGAATTGAGATATCTTAAATTGGTGCAATCGAACAACGCTCAGCATGGAATTGTTTGGATTGATCGTAATAATCTGTAAATTGTTCTTCTGTATTAGTCCGTCCAAAAGTACACCCAAGTTAATTGAAGGAACGCATTCGTCTACCACGATTACATCTGGTAGGGAACCGTTGATATATCCTAATAAGGTGGCATCATCCAGGTAAGGGATGGTCTCTACTTGCCAAACGGCATCCTGGGATAGTGCACGCACTACCCCATCTGCGATTACATATCCAGGGTTCACTATCAATATCCGCTTTGAGCTCATCCCATAAACTAACCATATAAGGACTTACGCAGTTTGTAGGCGAATTGCCGGACTTTTTTCTTCGGCTGCGACACTCCTACATACAAGTTAATATCTGTCTGAATTAATATATCGGGATTTTGACTAAAATCTATAACCCCTGATAGTACCCAGGAGCTAAAAAAAGAGCTATCTTTGGGATAGCTCTCTCTAAAACGATTAAGATTTTGGTTTAACCCGATCAGGAAGATTTGGACTCGCCTTCCTTCAACTAAAATCAGGCGGCAGACTGTTGTATCCTTTGCGGCGCGCAAATTTCGCTGCTTCTCGCCGGTTCGTCAGGTTAAGTTTATCGAGGATATGGTGGACGTGGATTTTAACGGTGTGCTCGCTGATAAATAAGCGTTCTGCAATCGAGCGGTTCGTCGCTTCACTGCCGAGGAGGTGGAGCACTTCCAGTTCCCTATGGCTGAGCTGATTGACATCCGCAGTACTCGAGCTTTGTATCATTGTAGACATCAGCCGCGAGTATTCATCCAAAATTCGATCGGTCATCGTCCGGGTAATGGCGGCTTCGCCGCGCCTGACACCTCGCAAAGCAGCCAGCAATCCAGCGACGGGCATCGTCTTGAATATATATCCCTTGGCTCCGTTTGCCAGAGCGATGAGCAGGAAATCATCCGACTCATAAACGGTCAGCAGGACAACCTTCGAGGCTGGTGATAATGAAAGGATTTGTCGGATTGCATCCAATCCGCTTCCATCCGGTAAGTTGATATCCAGGAGGATCATATCTGGGGTCAGCGCGCCGCTTTTCCCTAGCGCTTCACTCACGTTGCTGGCCTCGCCAACGACCGAGAAATCCTTTTGGCTGCTCAACAGGCTGATCAATCCCTGACGGAAAAGGGTATGATCATCGACCACAAGGACCCGGGTAGGCATAGGATAGTGGTTTCCGTTCTCGCGTGACTTGCCATTGGAATATAACATCTTATCACTCCGATAATTGCATCGTGACCGGTAAAAAGGTTTTTATAAATCAGGATGATAATTCGCGATTGGGCTTAATGGCAACGAAAAGGTGAGTCGTGTACCAGAACTCATTAGAGGATTCAATCCTGTAAACTGCATCTAATTCATCAGTAATATCCTTGATCATCGTCAAACCGAAATGCCGGTTGGCGTCCTGGATCAGATTCGGATCGAAACCGTTGCCGTCATCTGAAATATCAAGATGCAGGCAATCCTCCATCCAGGCAATCCTTATCCGTACTTCTTCGGCTCCGGAATGTTTTACGATATTGGTCAACGCTTCTTCGAAGATAAAATAGACCTGGCGTTGGATGGAAGCTGGAAGTGGGCGAGGTTCGCCTTCACAGGCGAGAAGCAAACGGATATTTGCCCGCTGGGCAACAGATTCAGCGTGCTCCACAAGCCGGCCTCCCAGGTCATTCGATAAGCTGCCATTCAGCTCGGACATTAAGGCACGCGTCTTTTGACTGGTTAGGCTGGCAAGTTCGAGAATATTTTGCAGCTCCTGCTGCGCCGCATCAGGATCGGAGAGCAGGCGAATGTCTTGAATCACCTGGTCCAGCTTCAGCTGTAAAAAGGCTAGATCCTGACCGAGCGTCCCGTGCAAGAGGCGTGAGATATTGCGCCGCTCGACATCCACGATTCTGGCTTTTACGCTGGCAGAAGTCTGCGGCTGGACCGCGTCGATCGCCATCGCCATTTCAGGCGCCATATCATGCAAAAACTGGACCTGCTCCTGGGAAAATGAAACCCCTGGCGGTAGATACAGCTGGATCATAGCGATCGGTAAGCCTGCATGGATTAATGGCAGGCAGTAGTGACGGCTCGGGTTGGAAGATTCAGCACGCAGGGAACATAAACACGGTGAGATAGATGGGAATAAGGAGCTTTGCGCGGAAACGAAATTACAAGCGATTCTGGATTCGGTTCCCTGGAGTGGAATTTCATTCTCTTCAGAGGAGTTCACCCTGGAGATAAACTCAAAGGATTCTGTGCTTCTGTCGAACAACCATAGAGTGGCAGCCCTGATAGGGGCATACTCCTGCAAAAGGACTAACATCCGGTAGGTCAGTTCATCCCATCTTTCGATGCGAGTCAATTGCCGGTTAACCGCCTGCAACCGGTCAAGATATTTGATTTTATCTACCCATATTTTTCTTGAACGCGACCAATGTTTAAAGGCAATCCATATGGAAAGCGATGTACCAGCGGTAAAAAATACGGTCTCGCGCAAAAAATCAGATTCAAGGTTGGTGATATTGATCGGCCAATGTTCTTCCAGTTCAAATACAAACATTGCAATGAAGATGAGCGCTATGATCCCCCAACTCAAACGCCATAAGTGTTCAGTTAACCACGTTATTTGTTTGGATCGATTTAGTTTGATAAGGAATGTCATCTCTGCAATGATTTCCCCGCTCTAAGCGTCATGCAATAAGATTACCCAACCAAAGTTAAATTAAATCTAAAATCTCCCTGCTTTTCGTGGATTATTAACTTGGTGCTGAGATTATAGCATGAATATTAGATGAATAATGTGAAGAATATCTTAATAAATTAATAATGGTTTTACCCAGGATATTTCTTCCCAACAGCTAAACTCCGCTAAATATAAATCGGCGAGAAAATGTACATTTGCTTGACCTGCGATTAAATTGTAACTATAATTGTTACATAATCGAGGTAATAATGAACAACACTCGCTTTCCCGTTGCACTGCACATCCTGACTCTGCTTGCGGTCGAGAATAAGTGCCAGCCAACCACTTCAGAATATCTGGCAGTGAGCGCAAACACAAACCCAGTCGTCATCCGCCGTTTGCTGGGGTCACTGCGCCGTGCAGGGTTGATTACCGCGCAACTTGGCGCAGGAGGCGGTGTAAACCTGGCGCGCGTCCGCCAGAGAGATTACCTTGCTCGAAGTATTTTGTGCGGTGAGAGACACCGAGATATTTTTCCTCGATACGCGTAAGGCTAACCCCTACTGCATTTGCGGGCGAAACATGCAGCCGGTGCTGGCAGGTATTTTCCGTGAGGTAGAAGGAGCGGCATACCAGAAACTGGCGGAGATCACGCTCGACCAGGTTGCCCTGCAGGTTGAAGCGCGTGAGCTGGATCACCCGCCGGCTGGCGCTAAGATTAAAAGATGCCGCGCTGTAATTCAATCTGCATTCAGCCGGGAATCCACTGGCGAGATGCTGAATGATTAATCCATCGAGATGACGGTTGCGAACCTTTAGATGTAAATAAGGACTATGAAATAATGAATAACTCAATTGACCTTACCGGTAAGACGTGTCTGATTACAGGCTCGTCACGCGGTTTAGGGCGCAGCCTGGCGCTGGAATTCGCCCGCCACGGAGCGAGCCTGGTCATCAATTCACGTCCTTCAAGCGCCAGGGACCTGGCAGAAGTAGAGCGGCAGGTGAAAGCGACCGGCGCGCGGGTCCTGAGCGTCGTCGCAGACGTCTCGCTGCGGGCAGATATCGAGCGCCTGGCTGGCGAAGCTCTGGCAAATTTCGGCAATATCGATGTGCTGGTAAATAACGCCTCCGCGCTTGGACCTACTCCCATGCCCTACTTGATCGATTATCCGATCGATGATTTCGAAATCGTGCTGCGTACCAATGTCAGTGGACCGTTCATGCTCACTCGGGCGCTGGTCGGTCAGATGCTGTCGCGGCGAAGCGGCTCAATTATTAATGTCAGCTCTGACGCAGGCGTCCACGGCTATCCGACATGGGGTGCATACGGGGTATCCAAAGCCGCGCTGGACCATCTCACGCGCACCTGGGCAGCCGAGCTGGAAGGAACCGGCGTGCGCATCAACAGCGTCGATCCGGGCGATATGAATACTGCCATGAAACGCGCCTCCGAGCCGGAAGGCGACGCTGCTGAATGGGCAGATCCAGACCTGGTGACACCGGTGTTCGTCTTCCTTGCCTCGGATAAATCCAGGGAAATCACCAACCAGCGCTTCAACGCCCAGGAATTTATCGGCGAGCAGGAATCGCTATGAGCGACGGTCCACACCCTGAAGGATTGGGGGACGATCGAGCATCGATACCTATGCCGGTAACCGGACCGGTTAACTTTATCCTCCCGGAGGAGCTGGAAGCGCACACTCCAGCGGAATACCGAGGCTTGCGCCGTGACCATGTCCGTTTGATGGTGCTTCCCCGGTTCACAGGCGCCCCCCTCCATACCCGCTTCGACGCGTTGGGTGATTATCTGGACTTCGGCGACTTGCTGGTAGTGAATAACAGCCGGACGCTGCCCGCGCTGCTGCAGGCGCACGATGAGCAAGGCAACCCGGTCGAGCTGCGCCTGGCACAGCGCCGTGCGGATGACCTGTGGGATGGGCTGCTGTTAGATGGGACCAAACAAACCGGTCACAGCGGAATGCTGCTGAATTTTGGCATGGGACTGACTGCCCTCGTCATCGGGCGGCGCACCGACCTGCCATTCTTGTGGCAAATCCAATTCGACCGCTGCTGCATCCCTTTGCTCGACCTCATTTATCGCCTTGGGGAGCCGATCCGCTACTCCTATGTCGGTGATACTTACCCGCTCGACCTTTACCAGACGGTCTACGCCACCGTCCCGGGGTCCGTTGAAATGCCATCTGCCGGAAGACCGTTTACCTGGGAGCTCCTGCTCAACCTGCAGCACCGCGGCGTGAAACTGGCCTCGATTTCCCTCCACACAAGCCTATCCGCGACTCGCGACGAAAGCATCGATGCCGCTCATCCAGTTTATGAGGAGGAATTTAGCATACCTGGCGAGACTGCACAGGAAATCAACGCGGCTCACGAGCATGGGAAACGTATCATTGCCGTCGGGACCACTGTAGTGCGCGCGCTGGAAACTGCAGCCAGCAGGGCGGGAAGTCTGGAAGCCATATCCGGTTGGACAAACCTGCACATCAGTGCGGATTACAAACTGCGCGTGACCGACGCGCTGCTGACCGGGTTCCACGAGCCGCACGCCAGCCACCTGGATCTGCTCAGCGCATTTGTCGAGCCGAGGCGCTTACAGGCGGCATATCAGGAAGCGATCAGCCTCGGCTACTTGTGGCACGAATTCGGTGACATGAATCTGATCCTTTAAGAATCTGTCCGAAAATACGAGGTGTTCCGATTTTATGGTGTGCGCGGCTTCGACGCGCACACCATAAAATCGGTTCTCGTATCCATTTTCGGATAGATACTAAATATTAATGCTCAACAAATGGTCATTTGGTTTAGAATTTCTCAGCAGATGCTTTAATTTAGCAGCTTATCTCTCTGAGTGATTGAACTGATTAATATTGCTTTTTATTTTGCTTGATGAGGATTTCATGGAGAATTCTGAAGACCCCAATTATGAATACACTGTTTTACGCGTGAATATGCGCACACAATCGTTCTCCCGCGAGCGGGTGCCGGAGGAATGGGAACGCCTGGGTGGGCGCGGCTTGTTGGCGCGCATCCTCCTGGATGAAGTACCTCCCACCTGCTACCCGCTGGGACCGCAAAACAAGCTGATCTTTACTCCGGGTTTGCTCGTCGGGCACATGCTTTCGAGCTGCGACCGCATCTCGATCGGGGCGAAGACCCTTTAACCGGCGGCGGGAAAGAGAGCAACGCGGGCGGCAGAACGGGGATGCAGCTCATGCTGCTGGGGCTCAAGGCGCTTATTATTGAAGACCAGCCCCTCCAAGCGGGCTGGTGGCTCCTGCACATCAGCGCGTCTGGCGTGCGTTTCGAACCCGCCGACGACATCGCTGGATTAGGCGTCTATTCAGCCGCCCAGCCGCTGCTGGAGCGGTATGGGAACAAGATTGCTATCGCCTTGATCGGTCCTGGCGGTGAAATGCGCCTTTCCGCCGCCGGCATCCAGAACCTGGATAAAGACCGGGTGCCGTCCCGGATAGCGGCGCGGGGTGGGATGGGCGCGGTGATGGGCTCAAAAGGGCTGAAAGCGATCGTCATCGATGGCTCAGCCGGAGAGAAACCCCCTATTGCAGATCCTGAAGCTTTCCAAACTACACGCAAGGAATATAACCAGGCTGTCCTGAACCACCCGCAATCGAGCGTATACCGGGATTATGGCACCGCCGCCATGACCCTGATGTGCAACAGCTTCGGAGCGCTGCCGACGCGGAACTTTTCGAGCGGCTCGTTCGAAGGGGCAGAAAATATCTCGGGTGAATTCATGCGCCAGACCCAGCTCGACCGTGGCGGGGATTGCGATACATCGCATGCCTGTATGGCAGGCTGTACCATCCGCAGCTCGAATGTATACGGAGGACCGGATGGGAAGATGATCGTCTCGCCGCTGGAGTATGAGACGATCGGATTGATGGGCTCTAACCTGGGAATTGCTGACCTGGACGCCATTGCCCGCTTGAACTGGGAGGTGGACGATCTTGGTCTGGATTCGATCGAGATCGGCGCCGCGCTGGGCGTGGCTGCCGAAGCCGGGCTGCTGCAATTCGGCGACTCCGCCAGGGCGATGGAATTGATCCAGGAGATCCGGCGGGGAACTCCCTTAGGGCGTATATTGGGTAATGGCGCCCAGATGACTGGTAGAGTATTCGGTATCGAACGGGTGCCCGTGGTAAAAGGCCAGGCAATGTCTGCCTACGATCCCCGCAGCATCAAAGGGACCGGTGTAACCTATGCCACTTCGCCCCAGGGCGCTGACCACACCGCGGGGCTGACTATCCGGGCAAAAGTCGACCATTTGGATCCGGCGGGGCAGGCAAACCTCTCCCGAAAAGCCCAAATCAACCTGGCTGGATATGATACGCTCGGCGCATGCAATTTTGCCACTTTTGGTTTCGGCAGAGCGCCGCTAGTGATCCCGAATTTTATCCACGCCCGTTATGGCTGGGATGTTCCGGAAGACCTGCTGCAGGTGCTTGGGCGAGAGACCCTGCAGCTGGAACGTGAATTCAACCGCCTGGCAGGTTTCACCTCCGCTGATGACCGCCTCCCGGAATGGATGACGCGTGAAGCGCTGCCTCCCATGAATACCGTCTTTGACGTCCCCAATGAGGACCTGGATACGCTCTTTGATTGGGAATAATGCCGGCGCGCATGCACATTCAGGTTCGCTTACACTCCATCCTCCAGCAATCCGGTCCTGACGGAAGGATTGATCGCCTGGAGGTAGATTTACCCGAGGGGAGCTGCCTGAGCGACCTGCTTGCCATGCTCGAGATCAGCTTGCCGGAGGATGCGCTTCTCCTTGCCGCCAACGGTCACGTGGTCAGCTCAGAATATATTCTTCAAGATGGGGACGCTCTCAATTTAATGCCGGCAATGTCCGGAGGGGTTTGAGCCGGATTTTATGACAGTCATGATCGAGGATCCCGGCCGGACGAATCGCCAGGATCCTTTTTCTTATCCTCCAAGCCGAGCAGCCAGGGGGAGGTCGTGTCGCAAGCATCTTTTATTCTGTTCATCGATTGTTAATTAACCAGTGCTATGATTATAAATGTTGTATTTTTGAAGGAGAAATGGCCGATAAAATGGGCTGTTAAAAGAAAACCCCAGTTCATTAATGAGCTGTCGGATCTATCTGGAGGTAGCATATGAGACCGGTTTGGAAATGGATATTGGGAATTATTATCGTCGTGATCCTCCTCTGCGGTTTTGCTGCGGTTGGCGCCTTTGCATTCTACCGCCTGGGTGGGATCCCGTGGATCATGAATGCGCGAGCCGCACGACCCTCCTTCGGCGGGCAAGTCATCCCACCGTATCAGATGCCGCTGCGCCCGAACGGCAGGCTGCCAATGATGCCCTACGGTCGGATGTACGGATACCGCTTTGGTGGCTTATTCCCCTTGGGATTTTTCGTCAGGCCGCTGTTTTGCCTGGGCTTCCTGGGGCTGCTAGCTCTGATCGCATTAATTGCATTGCTGAGCCAGAGACGCCCGCAGACGCCTGCTCCGGCTGCGGTTGGAACAACTACGGTTGGCACAACTCACGGTTGGTACAACCGATGTTTCCGAGCCAGCCCCAGCAGCTGCAGAGGCAGAGGCTCCCGAGGCGGCAACCCGCAGCTGTCCGAGCTGCGGGCGCCCGGTGAATGAAGATTGGAGTCACTGCCCCTATTGTGGGAGCGCACTCAGTTAGACAGCTAAACTCAACCGGGTTGGTCTTCTAAACGGGATCGGAAGTGCACGTAGTGCTTTCCAATCCCGTTTAGTCATTTTATTTCCTAAATTTAGTGGATAAGCTCAGCGCTGCTGGATGCCTAAAATCTCCCGGGTGCTGCGCATAAACATGCGGTGGTACATCACCGCAACTTGCTCGGGAGGATAGGGCAGGTCCTGCTCCAGCCACCAGGAGACCAGACCGATCCAGGCGCCTGCCAGGCTGTGGACGAATACCTCCAGGGGTACCTGCGGGTTCATTATCAGGTTATCGTGCGAAGTAAAATTGCGGAGCAAGTCTAAGACTGCCTGGATAATAATCTCGCGGCAGATGTTGAATGGCGGAGTAAGTCCCATCCCCGCGCAAAATGATCCGGTACAGGTTGGCGTTCTGGGCGACGTGCTGGAATGCGAGCGTGATGGGAGCCAGGGGAACTTCGCCGATATCCAAACCTCCCTCTTCCTCTTTCCACTGTTCGATGGGGACGTGTGAGAGCTGGTCGACCAGGCCATCCACCAGGTCACCAACGCTTTCCATCAGTAAATCTTCTTTGTCCCGGTAGTGCAGGTAAAATGTCGTCCGACCGACGTCAGCCCGATTCGTGATCTCTTCAATGGTAACTGAATCGTAACCTTGCTCCAGGATGAGGGAGAACAGAGCCAGGCGCAGGTTGCGCCGGGTGCGGAGTACACGGCGATCGAGTGGGGGTTTCTTTTCTATAAGCATCGATTAATGTTTGTTCATTATCAGACAAAAGCGAGCAACTCGAGTTGACAAGGCGGGAAGTTTACATATAATTCTCAGACATGCATCTGAAATTAGATAGTTTGTCCATTATAATACGAATTGTATTTAAAAAGAATGGTTGGTATGGAAAGCGCAGTCTCACTCCCGCCTGCATTACCACTCCCGAACCGAATCCTGGATGAACCGCTGATCCGCCTGCGAGGGGTCACCAAATCCTACCAGACTGCCGGTGGGAATTTTTTCGCATTAAAGGGGATCGACCTGGACGTATATCCAGGGGAATTCCTGGGAATCCTGGGAAAATCCGGCGCTGGCAAAACGACGCTGATCAACATGGTAACCGGGGTAGACCACCTCACTGAAGGGGAGGTCTGGCTTGGCGATACCCCGCTCCACCAGCTGAATGAAAACCAGCTTGCCCAATGGCGTGGACGCAACCTGGGGATTATTTACCAGTCTTTCTACCTCATGCCCAGCCTTTCCCTGCTGCAGAATGTGACTCTGCCAATGGACGTCTGTGGTTTATATCGCAATGGAGATAGCCAGACGCGGGCCTTGGAGCTTTTACGCATGGTTGAGCTGGAGGAGCACGCCTACAAACATCCATCCGCCATATCGGGAGGGCAGCAGCAGAGGGTTGCGATTGCCCGGGCGCTCGCCAACGACCCGCCGATCATCGTCGCCGATGAACCGACCGGGCGCCTCGACTCGCTCACTGCCGAAACCATCTTCCAGATCTTCGCAACCCTGATTGAACAGGGGAAAACGATCCTGCTGGTGTCGCACGATCGCAGCCTGGCTCAGCGGGTTTCCCGCACCATGCGCCTGGCAGATGGATTAATCGTTGATTACGATATAGAGATCTGAGCTCAGAATGTCCCCTGCGTGTGATTCTCCCGAATTTCTCCCGCCAGATCGCTGCGACGACGATGCCTTGATCCAGATGAAAGACATCGTCAAAACCTTTAAAAATGCAGCCGGCGAATTTACTGCACTGAAAGCGGTAACCGCTTGTATGTTTTCGGGTGAATTCGTCAGCATCGTGGGCAAGTCGGGCAGCGGGAAATCAACCCTGGTAAATATGCTGACCGGCATCGATCATCCAACTTCAGGGAGCGTCCGGGTAGGATCGACCTACATCCATGCTATGAGCGAGAACGATATGTCCTTGTGGCGCGGGCAGAATCTCGGGATTGTTTTCCAGTTCTATCAGCTCATGCCTACTCTGACTTTGCTTGAGAACATTATCCTGCCGATGGTCCTGGCTGGCATGTACAAACCAGCCGAAAGGGAACGGCGAGCCCGGGATCTGCTCGGCCTGGTCGGTCTCGGAGATTTCGCCGATAAACTCCCCGCGGCAGTCTCCGGTGGACAGCAGCAGTCAGCAGCTATCGCCCGCGCCCTCGCCAATGACCCGCCCATCCTGATCGCCGATGAGCCGACTGGCAACCTGGATACGCGTTCCGCTGACGAAGTACTTAATCTCTTCAGCGAGCTGGTGGAGCAAAATAAGACGATCCTGGTGGTTACCCACGACGTCAGCCTGGCTAAACGCACCCAACGCACGCTGCTGCTATCTGATGGGGAACTGATCAACCCGTGGGTAGCCGAGGCGTTCTCGGATCTGCCCCACAACCAGATGCTGTGGCTTACCCATCACCTCCAAGAAGTCGAGCATTCCCCAGGCGACCAGCTGCCCCTGGATGGAGGCCTCGGCCTGTACCTCCTGACCTGTGGAGAGATCGTGATCGCGCTCAATGGACAGCAAGGGAAACCGGCTGAATTGATCCACCTGAAATCCGGGGACTCACTCTCCTCGCTGGATTTGCTCGACACCGGGCGTGACCACCTGGCAGCCAGGGTGACGGCGGATGGACCAGCACGGCTGTTCACACTGGACGAACAGACTTTCCGCGGCTGGTTGAGCGCCTCCCCCGCTGTGCAAAAGAGCCTGGAGCAAGCCAATCTAAACCGGTCTCCTCGCCACGGTGGGATATTCAACAATCCGGGGGGAAAAGCCTGATGCGTCCCCGCTGGCAAAAAGTTTGGGCAGACTTGTGGGGCAACCCGCTGAGATCGTTGCTCGTACTGGCCTCGATTGCTGTCGGGCTCTTCGCTCTCGGAGTCATCACGACAATTTATGTGGTTGGCCCGGGAGATATGCAAACGGGCTATGTCTCCACCAACCCGGCGAATATTTACGTATCCGCCGCCCTGTTCGAGCAAGGCCTGGTCGACCGGATCCAAAAATTGCCCGGTGTCAGCCAGGCTGTCGGGGAGCGCGAATTCAGCCTGCGCTTTGCCGGCAGCCCCGGTGAGTGGGTTTCGATCGGCATGCATACCTTGAAGGATCCGGAGAACCAGGTGCTCAATAAGCTCAGCCTGGTTGCAGGGACCTGGCCGCCGGGTGATGGCGAGGTCGTTATCGATCAGTTCAAACTGGCCGATACACACGCCAGCCTGGGGGATATGATTACCTTCGAGCTTCCCTCCGGGCGGGCGCGCCAGCTGAAGCTGGTTGGCGTCGTGCAGGACCAGACCATCGGTGCTTTTGGGGGAGCTGGTGGATTCTTTAATGCTCCAGTACAAGGCTATGTAAACCGTGCGACTCTGGAATTGTTAGAGCAGCCGCTGCCGAAGCTGTTCAATTCGTTATACGTAACCGTTACCGGCGACAGCCGCGATACCCACAACCTGGATGCCGTTGCCCTGGAAGTGCGCAACGCATTCGATGAGAATAATATCGATATCTCCAGCACCTCGCAGCACAGCTCGTATGACCATCCCAACCTGTACCTTGCCCGGGCTATCCTGGCGGTTTTGGTGGTCATTGGGCTGCTGGTTGTGCTTCTCTCCGGATTCCTGATCACGAATACCATGCAGGCTCTGCTCAACCAGCAGGTCCAGCAAATCGGTATCTTGAAAACGATCGGCGCAAGGCAAATCCAGGTCGCCTCGATCTATCTCTCGTTGGCCTTTTTGTTTGGAGTTCTTGCTTTTATTGTAGCTGTTCCCCTCACTTATCTGGTTGCCTTCCGCATTGTGCAGTTCCTCAGCTTGCAGACGAACAGCTTGTATTACGGCCCGCGCCTGGTATTCCCTGTAATCCTGCTCCAGGCAGTTCTGGCGCTGCTCATGCCCCAAATAGCTGCGCTGATCCCGGTCTGGCAGGGGACGCGCATCAGCGTGCAGGAAGCGCTGAGCGGCATCAGCCAGCACAATCCGCCCGCCCAGGGCTGGTTGGACAGGCGCCTGGGCAGCCTGCGTAGATACTCTTTGCTCCTCCTGGTCTCGCTGCGCAATACTTTCCGCCATAAATGGCGTTTGCTCCTGACCGTATTTACTTTGACGCTCGGCGGCGCGATCTTTATCGCGACCTTCAACGTGCGCGTCTCAATGTTGGATTACGTCGACCGCATCATCCAGTATTTCGTGGCTGATGTAAATATCAGCCTCGACCGGTCGTACCCTATTGATGAGATCGATAGCCTGGCGCGCGAAGTGCCCGGGGTACGCATGGCTGAAGGCTGGGCGGTCGCCCGCAGCGAGATCATATTACCGGATGATTCGATAGGCGACAGTGTCTTCATGCTCGCCCCGCCGGCGAGCAGCACCTTAATCAAACCGGTAATGCTGGAGGGTCGCTGGATCCAGCCGGGCGACCGGAATGCTATCGCCTTGAGCGAGCTATTCCATGAGCGCTTGCCAAATCTTAAGGTTGGGGATACCTTACGCTTACGGGTAAATGACAAAGATACAGATTGGGTCGTCGTCGGATTCTTCCAGCTGGCAGGTAAAATAAGCGGCCTGTCGGCATACAGCAATTACGAATACGTTTCGGAGATTATTCACCAGCCGGGGCGGGCAGCCGTCTACCGGGTGGTTTCAAGCCAGCCAGACTTGACTGAATCCGAACAGGAAGTCTTGGGAAGAGCGGTAGAAGCGCGCCTGCAGGATTCAGGCATCAAGGTAACGGATATCAACACCGGTCATTCTCGCACAATGTTAGCCAGCCAGGGTTTTAATGTACTGACTGCCTTGCTGCTCTTCCTCGCCTTGCTCACTGCTCTGGTAGGCAGCATCGGTCTGGCTGGTACGATGAGCATGAATGTCATGGAACGTACGCGAGAGATCGGAATACTGCGGGCAATCGGCGCTGCGAACAAGGTACTGATGCGCATCGTACTGATCGAGGGTTTGCTGATTGGACTGATCAGCTGGTTCATGGCGACCTTGCTCTCCTTCCCGATCAGCAAAATTATGTCGGACAGCATCGCCCAGGCATTGTTTGGCAGCTCTTCGAATTTTGGTTTCACCCCCATCGGGCTCACAATCTGGTTCGTGATGGTGGCAATCCTGTCGTTTTTGGCCAGCGTACTGCCTGCGCGGAGCGCTACACGCCTGACCATTCGTGAGGTCCTTTCCTATGAATAATGTCCATCTTTTTTCAGGTAAATTACCAGTATTCCACCCGGCAAAATTCAGCATGCCGGCGCTCATCGGATTGCTCTGGATTGGTGCGTTGCTCCTCAGCGGTTGCCAGAAAATAGCCACGAGCACCCCCCAGCAAACCACGGTCCCTACAGTAAGAGACCAGGCGGGTGTCATTGTGGAAGGCAACCTCGTGCCCAATGAATTCGTCAACCTGAGCTATAACATCGGTGGGACGATCGCTAAGGTGCTTGTTAATGAAGGAGATACTATCGAGGCTGGGGAGGTAATTGCCCAGCTCGACCAGCACGATCGCCTGGCTGCAGCAGTGGCGAACGCTGACCTGGAGCTGACCAACGCACGCCAGGCGCTCAAAACCCTGCAGGATAATTCGAACGTCGATACTGCTGCCGGGCTGCAAGGTGTGGCCGATGCCCGGGATGCCGTGCGGGACGCCGAACGCTATCTGAATAATCTCAAGAGCGGCAGCCGGGGGACGGACCTCGATAAAGCCCAGGCGAACGTTGTCCTGCTCAAGGACCGCTTGAAGACAGCCAATGAGGATTATGCTTCCTATAGAAATAAGCCAGAAGATAATGTGACCCGCGCCCGCTATCTTTCCATCCTGGCGGATGCCCAGCGGAAATATGACGATGCGGTCCGCTTGCTCAATAACCTGGAGGGCAATCCGAACGATATCGATATGGCGGTCGCGGAAGCCAATCTATTATTGGCCCAGGCAAAGCTCAGCCTGGCCGAAAAAGATTATGCAGATGTGAAGAATGGTCCTGACCCCGACCAGCTGGAATTGGATCAGGCACGCCTGTCGGCTGCCGAAGCGGCCCTGGTTGCTGCCCAAAAATCCCTGTCTGACAGCGAGCTGGTTGCTCCGATCAGCGGGACGGTCGTCCAATTGGACTTAAAACCTGGCGAGCAGGCTATCCCAGGTAAGCTGGCTGCCGTGATCGCAGACTTTTCAAAGTGGAAAGTGGAGACAAAGGATTTAAACGAGATGGACGTACCTGCGATCCACACCGGTCAGGCAGTCCAGGTCACTCCCGATGCTTTACCAGACTTAAAGCTACCTGGTAAAGTCGAATCGATCAGCCAGATATCCGTCGAAAAATTTGGCGACGTTACCTATACCGCGAAAATTAACCTGGATGAAGCCGATCCCGACCTGCGTTGGGGGATGACGGTCAAGGTTATCTTCCAGCCATAGAGGCGCTCTTCAGAATCCCATGGGAATGAATCCGGGATGTCTTCAATAAATTATCCTGAACGGCGCTCAAGAGTAGCCATCCTCGTTTGTCTGCTGGGATTGCTAACCATTCTTGCGCAGGTTTTTTTGCATTTAACCACCGTGAATGCTGGAGCTCAACCCCCGCTTACAGCACAACAGCCCTCTATCATGCCGATAGCTGATCTCTCGGTAAAGGGTCACCTCGCTCCGAGTGATTCTATCGAGATTGCCATGGCAGAGGGGTCTCGCGCAGAGCAGGTCAGGGTGGCAGAAGGTCAAAAGGTGTCAGCCGGTCAAACCCTGCTGCGCCTGGATACTTATTCAGAACGAGCTGCTGAGGTCGCCGCGGCTGAGCTGGACGAGGTCGAAGCTCAGCAACGCCTGGATGATCTGTACCGCACTGCTGATGTAGCCCTGGCTGAAGCAGGTGTTGCGCTTGCCCTGGCGGACAAGGAGCAAAAATACGCCAGGGATTACCTGGTCAGCCTGCAGAATTCAAAAAGTCAGGCCCAGGTCGACCAGGCGTATGCAAACCTGCTTTTACGGCAGCGACAGCTCAAGCTGGCAAAAGATGACCTGCAGAAAGCCGAAAATAAATACGCCAATGAGGATAACATCATCTGGATGTTTATCACAAAACATGCCTTCAAGCTGCGCCTCGTAGATTTACGCAAAAACGTAACCTCGAAAGAACGCCATCTCGAAGATGCCCAGGACAAATATGACAAGCTGCTCGAGCCTGTAGATCCAATCGACCTGGCTCAAGCACAGGCTCGCCTGGAGCTGGCGAATGCCCGGCTGGACAAAGCCCGTCAGGATTGGGAGAAACTGCACGGCGGACCCGACCCGGATGAGCTGACAGCCGCTCAAGCAAATTTACGCCTCGCGCAGGCACAGCTTCAAGCTGCCAGAGTTGCCCTCGCCGCCACAGAAATCGTCGCGCCGGCCTCCGGGGAGGTGGTGGAAGTGGCAGTTAAACCCGGCGAATGGATCCGAACCGGGTCAGGTAGTGATCAAGATCGCTGACTTGAGCCAGTGGACTGTCGAAACCGATGAAATCAAAGAAACTGACATCACCCGGGTAAAACCCGGTGCACAGGTCCAGGTATCGCTTGCGGCGTATCCGGATCTGAAGCTTGCCGGTCAGGTTGAGACCGTTGACCAGCTCTACACCGAAGATGAAGGGGATATTTTTTACAAAGCTAAAATCAAGCTGGAAGACAACGACCCACGCCTGCGCTGGGGGATGAGCGCCCACGTCGATTTTGGATCTCCATAAAAGGAAAATAGACCGAAAATAACGGCAACTCCTTCGCGAACTGCGTAAGTCCTAAAATTATGCAGCTCTGGAGCCGGGGTTCTGTAACTATTCAGGCGGTTCAGGGTTAACCCATTGACATTCCCCAAAATGTGAGTATTTTATGGGGTGTAGTCCAATTTCGAGAGGAGAATCCCATGACCGGTTTACGGAAAGATTTCACCACAATTACCTGGGTGATGATCCCGGTAGCCATCGCAATTAACATCGCAGTCGGTCAGATCACCTATACATTAAAGGTACCGCTATACCTTGATTCAATCGGTACGATCCTGGTAGGCGTACTGGCTGGTCCCTGGGCAGGCGCATTGACCGGATTGCTTTCGAACTTCGTTTGGGGATTGACCGGATTAAACGTCACCTACGCCCCCTTCGCGGCGGTCGCTGCGGTAATCGGCATGCTGGCAGGCCTCCTGGCTGAGGCAGGCTGGTTCCGGGTATGGTGGAAAGCGATCCTTGGCGGGCTGATTACTGGACTGATCGCGGCAGTTATTTCTGCACCGATCTCGGCTTACGTTTGGGGAGGTGTAACCGGCGCCGGAACCGACGTGATCGTGGCGATTTTCCGCGCCATGGGTTTTGGAATTCTGCCCTCCTCCTTCGCCCAGGGTGTCTCATCAGACCCGCTGGACAAGATGATCAGCTTCTTCGTCGTCTTCCTGATCCTAAAAGCCTTGCCGCTCAGGTTCCTCGCCCGTTTCCCGCGCGCCGAGAACGTTTTGCCGCCAGCCGCACAGGAGCCCACCGCTCCCACAGCGTGACCATTTCAACAGTCGAAACCAGCGCAACCCTGGGATGAGCGCGACCCTCACCCTCTATGTTCCACGCGAGAGCCCAATTCACCAACTCAACCCGCTGACGAAGCTCACGGCGGCGGCATTCTTGCTGGTCGGTGGATTAACCCTTCCTGGTATCTGGAGCAATTACCTGTTCTTTGCCCTGGTTATCCTGCCGTTAGCCTGGTTCAGCGGCGTCTTAAAAGAATTGGTCAATAAAACCTGGCGGGTTGTGCTGCCTTTTGCCATCTCGGTTTTTTTAATCCAGGGATTCTTGTGGCCTAACGGGACTCCAATTTTCTATATAGGGCCATTCTCACTGAAAAGCGAAGGTCTGCTTTTCGCGATCACCAGCACCGGAAGGATTTTGGTGGTGGTCAGCAGCTTTTTATGGTTTGCTTTTACCACTCGTCCCGATTTTTTGATGATTGCACTCGCTGAGCGCGGTTTGCCGGGCAGCCTGGCTTACATCCTGGTGACGACGATCCAGATTATCCCTTACTTTCAGGGAAGGGCAGCCACCATCCTGGACGCACAACAGGCGCGGGGTCTGGTTACATCTGGAAGCCTGCGCCGGCGTTTTAGCGCCATTGTTCCCCTGGTAGTGCCATTAATTCTGGGAAGTTTGGTGGATGTGGAAGAGCGAGCCCTGGCGATCCAGGCACGCGCCTTCAATCTTCCCGGTCCTAAGACCAGCCTGATCGAAATCCGCCAGGCCAGCTGGGAAGTGTACCTGCGCCTGGCTCTCGCTGCCGGAATGCTGGTATTCATCCTCGCTCGCCTTTTTCTGCTGTACCAGAGGATTGCGGCTTGATCTCGCTGGAGCACGCCAGCTACAGCTACCCAGTCACTCAGGGTTTCGCGTTGGTGGATATCTCGCTGGAAATACCGGCTGGGCAATTTTGTGCAGTGATTGGGCCGAATAAGGCGGGTAAATCGACGCTTGCCTATCTCCTGGCAGGATTTATCCCTCATTTCTACCACGGGCGTTTATCCGGTAAAGTAAGCGTTTCCGGAAAACTCATCGAAGACACGCCGCCTGGAGAGCTGGCACAGCTGGTCGGATTGGTTTTCCAAAATCCATTCAATCAGATTACCGGCACGAAGTTTACCGTCCGAGAGGAAATCGCTTTTGGTATGGAAAATCTGGGAATCCCCCGAGAGGAGATGCAAGAACGCGCTGAGGCAGGTGATGGATCTCCTGGGAATTAATCCCTCGCGGACCGGCCGCCCCTGAGCCTCTCCGGTGGGCAGATGCAGCGTGTGGCGATCGCCTCGATCCTGGCAATGCGACCTCAGCTGCTCATTTTGGATGAGCCTACTTCCCAGCTCGACCCGATTGGCAGCCGCGAGGTGTTTTCTGCACTGCGGTCGATCATGGAAAATCTTTCTATGACCGTAGTGATGATCGAGCATAAGCTGGAGTGGATCGCGGAATTCGCCGATCGGGTGCTGGCATTGGCCGTTGGGAAGCTCGTCGCAGATGGGCTGCCCGGGCAGGTGCTTGCTGACCCTGCTTTGTTGAATTATGGGATAGGTCAGGCGCGCTATACACTTGCCGCAGCGCATATCCGCGAACTGGGTCTATGGCCAAACAATTCGCCTCTTCCGGTGACGCTGCCTGCCGCTGTCAATAGCTTTCAGGATATTATCACCGGACGTCACTCTCCCTCAGCACCGCGATGAACATTGCGATCCAGGCGATCCATTTTAGTTATCCATCCGGCGTCATTGCGCTGCGGGGGATTTCTCTGCAAATTCTATCTGGCGAAAAGGTGGCGATCATCGGTCAAAATGGCTCAGGTAAGACCACCCTGGTAAAGCACCTGAACGGACTGCTCAAGCCCTCTTCAGGCAGCGTGCTGATCGGCGATTGGGATACTCGGGATGTGCCGGTTAACCGCCTGGCTTCCAGGGTGGGTTACGTCTTCCAGAATCCCGACGACCAGCTCTTCCAGTCGAAGGTCTGGGCGGAGGTCGCCTTTGGGCCGAAGAACCTGGGGTGGGAGCCGGCGAGGATCGAACAGCAAGTTGCGCTTGCTTTAGAGATGGTCGACCTGAAAAATGCTGTCCAGCTCCATCCCTACGACCTCTCTACCGGGGAACGGAAACGCGTGGCGCTGGCATCCGTCCTGGCAATGGATACGCAAATCGTGGTGCTCGACGAGCCAACCACCGGAGAGGACTATCGTGGCAGCCTGCAAATTGGGCAAATAGTGAATTCGCTGCACGCACAAGGCAAGACGGTTATTACGATTACTCACGATATCGATTTCTGCGCTGAGTATTTCGACCGGGTGATCGTAATGCTGGATGGTCAGATGCTGCTGGACGGCTCGACCCGCCAGGTGCTTTCCCAGGCAGCCCTCCTGGCAGAGACGTTTGTCGAGCCGCCTCAGCTGATCCGGCTGGCAGATCGCTTGGGGCTCGACGATTCCCCGCTAAACGTGGCTGAGTTTACCGACAGCTTACTGCTGAAGTTGAATCCATAGGTTATGTTGGGATAAAAGCCGTGTACTCAGTTATTTCCCCATCAGCCTTGCCAGGCTCTTCTTGAACGGTGGATAAGCTATCCCTTTGTCGGTAATGATGGCGCTGATATAGCGGGCTGGGGTGACATCGAAAGCCGGGTTGCCCACCCGTACTCCATCGGGGGTGATCTGGCTGTCAGCGATGTGTGTGATCTCGCGCTCGGGTCGCTCTTCGATCGCTATGCCCTCACCGGACGGGGTATTCATATCGATGGTGGTCGTCGGGCAGGCAATGTAGAAAGGGACGCCGTTCTCGTGGGCGACCACTGCCAGGTTATACGTCCCAATTTTATTGGCAGTATCTCCGTTGGCAGCGACCCGGTCGCAGCCTACCACACACAGGTCAACATCCATCGAACGCATGTAGTATCCGGATGCGCCGTCAGCGATGACCATAAAAGGGACCCCATACTGCTGCAGCTCCCAGGCAGTCAACCGGGCGCCCTGCAATCGCGGCCGGGTCTCATCGACCAACGCAAATACCTTCTTGCCCAGCTCGTGCGCCATACGAATAATCCCCAGGGCAGTTCCATAGTCTACGGTTGCTAAAGCTCCTGTATTGCAGTGGTGGATGATCGTAGCCGGATCTGGGACGAGCAGCTGGGCGTTCATGGAAATGGCTTTACAGATGCGTACTTCTTCTGCAGCGATCGCCTCGGCTTCCCGGATGGCTGCGGCGCTCAGCTGCGAGACTGTCGCCAAACGCGCATCCTTAAGACAGCTCAGCATGCGCTTTATCGCATAGGATAAATTCACTGCCGTCGGGCGAGCGGCAAGCAGCACCCCGGCAGCCTCCTCCAACTCGTCCAGCACAACACTCACCTCGCTGCTGGCTGAATAGTATGGCACCAGGGCTAAGCCCCAGGCTGCAGCTGCGCCGATCGCCGGTGCGCCGCGAATGACCATATCGGTAATCGCCCCGGCGACGCCGTGATAATCCCGATATTCTATATAATCTATTTCACCGGGAAGCTTGCGCTGATCGAGCATGACTACCGCGCCATCTCGCCATTCCAAAGCCTGGAAACCGCTCATCGCTCCTCCACAGAAAACCACTCTCCGGTATTTTTATCTATGCTTACTGCAAAGGCCACGAGGCGATTTTACATCAAGATATCATTTATAGGAAATAAGCCTTCATCGGGCTCTGCCATCGCCCCCCTTGTATTGGCACTTCCGTAATAGTAATCTAATGACGATCATCACCTCTCTCAAACATTGAATGTTGCTGGATTCGGTTATAATGCATGCTCAGAAAGGAAATATCCTCCAGAGAGATTACTTATGCCAGCTTACAATAAACCGACCCAACCGTGCCCCAGCAAGATTGCGGCGATCATTCCAGCTTACAATGAAGCGGGAAAAATCGGCAAGGTCCTGGAGGTTGTCTTCCAGGTTGGCAGTATTGACGAGATCATCGTCGTCGATGACGGCTCAAACGACTCGACCTCAAAAGAAGTGGAAATGCTAATCTCACCGGATAGGTGCCTGCGGCTGATCCGGAATCCGGTAAACCTGGGCAAAGGCCAATCGATCCTGAATGGATGGAAGAGCACTTCTGCGAGGTACCTGCTGCTGCTCGACGCTGACCTGCTTGCAATCTCTCCCGCTCAAATCGAGATGCTCATGGAGCCAGTCGTCAAAGGGAAATACGATATGACCGTCGGTATTTTCCGCGGTGGAAAACCCAATACCGATTTTGCCCATTGGGCTACTCCCTGGCTGTCCGGACAGCGCTGCCTGCGCAGCGAGCTGCTCAACCAGTTATCCCCTGAAGCAGCTTCCGGTTATGGGCTGGAGACGGCGCTCACTGTTGCCGGGAAGATCTACGACTGGCGGGTGGAGTATATTGTCCTCAGGGGGGTTTATCATTTACCCAGCGAATTCCACCGTGGGATCGGGCGAGGTATCCTGACCAGAGCCAACATGTACCGGCAGATTGTCAAGGCATGGTACGTTGCCGGCGGTCCAGAGACATTAAGGTTCCGTCGCTGGAAAAATAAGACCAGCTTTCACAGAGAATAATAAAATACGACCAGTGTTAGCTATTAATCCTGGAGGGTAAAAGGATGCCAGACAGCTATGCTGAAAGTCTCCTGGGTCGCTATGAGAAGATCATCATGGTATCCAGACAGCATTGGATGATGCTCGTTGCGAATATCATCGGTGATATTATTTTGATTTTCTTGATTTTCATCGTCACACTGATCCTGGCATATTTCTTCCCTTCTTCCTGGACAATCATCATATTGATCGGTTTTCTAATAATGCTGATCCCAGCCTTCTTCATGCTGCGCGGAATATTGCGGTATGTGAACCACCAGTACATCATTACAAACCGGCGGGTAATCCAGATCTACGGGTTGTATAACAAGAGCGTCACTGATTCATCCCTCGAGAAAGTGAACGACGTCAAGATGGACCAATCGGTTTTGGGTCGTTTGATGGATTACGGCAATATTGAGATATTGACTGCAAGTGAGCTGGGGGTCAATCTTTTCAAACGCATCGAGCATCCCGTACAATTCAAGACTGCGATGCTGGACGCTAAAGAACAAAGCGAACACGAGACAAGCAGCCCGGCTTTGCCTGGGGAACCTCCAGCACTGCTTATTCAGCTGGATGAGCTTTATAGAAATGGCATATTAACTGAACAAGAATACAGCCAGAAGAAACAGCAGATCCTGGAGCGGATAAAATAAGCCCAAATTTTCGCAATAAACGGGGAAAATCCAAATAGCCGCGTTAACGGAGCAGTTATTTCTTTTGTAAGTTCACACATCGTTAACCGAACAATAAACGAAACCTTATACTGCCAGCCCGAAGTAATGCTATAATCTAAGGGTAGCATACATGTTATTTTGCTGAATATGTAAATTTATCGGCATTAATTGCATACAGTATAAATCTAAAATATTGGGATCGGAAAAATAAAATGCGAATAGTAACCAAGCGAGTTTTCCCTCTGCTCCTGGCGCCTTTATTGCTGCTCCAGCTTGCCCTCGCTCCGCAGGCGCAGGTCCGGCAGGGGGTGCCGCCTACCCCATCCGCGAACAGCCCGGCAGCCAGTACCACCGTTTATCTGCCTCTGCTCGCGGTGCCAACGAGCAGCCAGCAGCTCCCAGTTACCCGGCGGGTAAATGCGCCATTCATCCCTGGGGGGACGCAGAACGCATTCTATGCGATGACGATTTTCTGGTTTGGCAAGGTCAGTCAGACCGAGAATTATGCCGATGTGCGGGTTGGATATTCTGCAACCGAGCTGGTCGTACGGGCCGCGATCTTCGATCGCCGTCTGTGGTATGACCCCTCACCCAGTGCCAGTACTTTTGCGAACTATGATGGCATTTCGCTCCTTTTGAACCTGGATGGCAACTACGGGAATTCCCCCGGACCAAACGCATTTCGTTTTAATGCAGGGCTCTCGAATGGCAGCCAGACTAATGCTCAATGGGCTTTCAGAGGAAATGGCTCGACATGGGTAGCAACCGATTCGATCAGCTATCGTGCAGGAGGCGGCTGGCGAGGCGACGCTCTCAATAATAATAATAACGATCGCGGCTGGGATATGACTTTCCGCATTCCCTACACCAGCCTGGGATATTCCGGCGCGCCTCCGCCTGGCACAGTATGGGGAATCGGCGTACAGCTCTATGACCAGGATAACAGCTCCGGTTCGCCCGAATCCAGTGGAATACTGGCCGGAGAGCTTAAACGCAAACCGCCCAACTACCTGGGGCCAGCTCCATTTCGGATTACCGGTCTACCAACCGCCGAGTGTCAGCCCGAGCGGATCGACAGCCATCCGTGAAAACCACACGGGCACCAGCGTGCCGGATGCAGCGGTCGGTGGAACGGTAAATAACCTCTGCCCGGGTGATGAGAATTTCATCTGGAATACTTGGGGCAACCTGAATTTCGGCAGTGCACCCGATCTTAACATCCAAAACCAGGGGGACGTCGCAGATTGGCCCTGCTATGCCAAATATTATGTTACCTTTCCCCTCAACCAAATCCCCCCAGGAAAAGCGATCCTTTCTGCGTCGCTGATCCTCCACCAGTGGGGTAATAATGGTCCTTCGAACCTGGCCAAATCTTCCCTGATCCATGTATTGAGTGTTGCAGAGGATTGGGATGAAACGGCCCTGACCTGGAACAGCGCCCCACTGGCATACGAGAACCTGGCTCAGCTGATCGTTCCTCCTATTGACTGCACCAACGGCGGTGGGCAGATGCACTGGCCGTGCACACCGCGCGAATGGGATGTGAGCGGCGCTGTAGCTTCTGCCTATGCGCATGGAACCCCGTTACGCCTGGTCGTGTATTCCTCAGATTCCGATTATCACAGCGGCAAGCTGTTCAGCACATCTGAAACCGGCGACTGGAATGAGGCTGGCCGCCCCACCCTGTTCGTTAATTGGGGCAACCCATAATCTTTTTTGTACCGCACACCGCAGTAAATTGCGACTCTTCTGTCTAAATAAAAAGTCCCTCGCTGCCGAGGGACTTTTTCGCAAGTATATTGACTGGGTGTGAATAATACTACCCGGATTGGGTTTTTGGATTAACCGGCTGCTCGCTGGTAGGTATCGGTTGTGTGTTGGGAGAAATGGGCTGCACGGCAGTTCGCTTACCAACAGCTTCCTTTTTCAATTCCTCCTGAACACCGTAATATACCGAGTGATAATAGCTGGTGTAATACGTGCTCCGCTCCGGAACGCCATTCACCACAAGCCCAACTACTCGTGAACCGGAGCGTAAAATTTCGTCTTTCATCGCGCGTATATGGGTGCGGCGAGTATAACCGAGACGGATAACCCATAATACGCCGTCTACCTTCGATGCTAATATTGCGGCATCGGCGACGATAAATGGGGAAGAATCGATCACTACAGTATCCGATACACCCCTGGCATTTTCTAAGAATTCATCCATCCTCTGTGAGGCTAGCAGTTCAGTTGGGTTAGGCGGAAGTGTTCCGGTAGTTATCACCGTCAGCTTCCCTTCCTTCGGCACCCGGATAATATCCTGCAGGCTGCTCCGCTCGCGAAACACATCGCTCAACCCGGTGCGGTTACTCAGCCCCAGTAAGGTATGGATATTGGGGCGATGGAAATCCGCGTCAACCAGGACTACTTTTTTTTCTGCCTGCGCAATCACGAAGGCTAAATTTACTGCGACAGTCGTTTTTCCTGAATTCGGCTCGGCGCTCGTTACCAGCAAACTCCTCACCGGTGAAGCAGCGTCGGCAAATGCAAGGTTGGTCCGCAAGTAGCGAAACATCGGCGCATAAGTTGAATGGGGGTCGGTTACCAGCTCTGAGCGGTTGGTCTCTTTTGGAAAGGAACCCACATAGCCAATAATCGGATAATCCAACAGGCGCTGAACTTCCTCCGGAGTTTTGACCGTATCATCCAGGAATTCAATGAGATACGCGGCACCCAGCGCAAGCACGCATCCCACTGCCCCGGCTAATAAGATTGCCATGAGCTTATTCGAGTCGGTTGGGTGTGTGGGCAAGTCAGCTTCATCGATCACGGTAACCGAGTTGATCGCCCCGCGTTGTGTGTTCGCCAGCAGGTTAGTATAAGTGTTCTGCATCTCGGTCCGTTTGCCTTTGAGAGCGCTGATGCGCGCCTGGGTATCTCCAATCTCCTGAGCGCTGTTCAAACTGCCCAATTGACTCTGCAAATTATCGATATCACTGGTAGTCTCGTCAATCTGGGTTTGGAGCTGGTCGAGCTGAGATTGGATGAAAGCCAGCCGCTGCTCTGTTTCCGGATTATCGCTCGTGGGAGTACGCAGGACAAGCTGGTGAGCAAGCTCTTGGGCGACAGACTGAGCCCGACCTGGATCTGTGTCGGTGACGGCGATCTCGATAACCTGGCTGTTGGGCAGCGCCTGGGCCGTATAGCTCGGAAGAAAACTCAAGCCTAACGCCTGCATTGTCGAATTGCGCACCGGTTCCCGCATCGCCATATCTGCATAAGACGCAGCGAGCTGTTCTCCAAGCGAAAATTCAGTCAGTGAAGGGTTGGGGTCAGTGATCGTCTGACCGATCATCAAAGTTGTGTGAGACTGGTAATTGGGTACCTGGCGCAGAGTCGCTACGAAACTGGCGACAGCCGCAACAATTGCTGCGCTGATGATCATCCACCACCATTTACGCAAAGGAGCAATTATATCTTTGATATCCATAAGGTTTCACTTCCAATTCACCGATCAGTCAATTTCCCGCTACTAACACATATTTTATCAGCTTGGGGTTCAAAAAAGATCAGAAAATCTTCACTTTTGATAGCTTGCACGGCTGTAAATTGCCTCAAGTTGGGCGGCAATTTGATCCCAATTATGGTGCCGTTCGACGTATGAACGACCCGCTTTGGATAGCTCCTGGCGCTTGAGAGGATCATCCAGCAAAGCCAGCACGGTCTGGCTGAACTCGGCAGGGTTATCAGCTACGATTAATTCTTCCCCAGTAGCCGTCTCAAGTCCTGACATTGCCAGCGGGGTTGACACAACTGGCGTACCGCAGGCCATCGCCTCCAGGACTTTGTTCTGAATTCCCGCTCCGTAGGTTAATGGCGCCAACGCGACGGAAGCCGCGCGCAAATATGGACGAATATCAGGAACAGAGCCAGTTACGACGACCCGGGGAGGATCATCCAAGGCTTGAAGCTCTTTCGGCGGATCCTTGCCGACGATCCACACACGGACGTCTGGTCTCTGCTGCCAGATTTGAGGCATAATTTCGCTGAATAATCTGAGCACCATGGTTATATTGGCATGATAGCTCATTTTCCCCGATACAACCAGTGTAGCAGGCTCCCGCTCGCAGCCTGGATCAGGGATGAAATATTCCAGGTCGACGCCATTTGGAAGGACGTTGATGTTTGCTGAATCAGCTTCAGCGGCGAGCAAGGACTGGAATGCCTTCCGGTCCTTGGAGGACGTTACCAGGACCTGGTCGAATTGCTTAACCAGCCAACGCTCGTACGCCTGTGTCCTGGGCAGCTCAAAGCGGGTGATCAGCCTGCTGGTGAGCTTGTGGCTTTGCGCCGACGACTGCTTGAATAAGTAGGAAATACAATCCACACTATCCCAAATAATCGGGATCCGCACCCCTTTTTGCTCCCGGTAACGCCTGAGCTCCACCCCGTACTGGGCTCCCCTGAGATGTTCGAAGTGGATCACCTCGAAGGCCGGGGTGTTTTGACCCGATTCGAGCCGGGAGAGGATCTGCTGTAACAACCCCGGGTTCCAGGAGTAGACTGCTTGCAAGGGTTTTTTGGAGGGTACAGCCAGTCCGGCATTCAATAGAGACCGCCAGGCGGGTTGGTCCACCGCGAAGACCTGGGTGCACTCAGCCCTTAAACCTTCAACGTCGCGGCGGTCTTGATCATTCGCCGTCAATGTTGCGACGGTAACCTGGTTGCCGCGACGGGTCAAGGCTCGGATCAGGTTCACCGCTCTCGCCCGGATCAGGTTAGGGACGTATGGAACGATATACAAGATTTTCATGAGCTAAACTGAGGACGGTTTTACGTCGCCGGGCAGCTCGGATTGAACAGACTTGCGAGCGAGGCGCGATTCGACCCTGCTGGCAAGATCGACCAGGGCCACGCCAGCAAAAATAACCAGAACTGCATCAACCGGCAGGCGGTAGCGAACCAGCGTCCAGGTAAGGAGGTGAATGAGGGTATATACAGCTCCAAATAATACGAGTAAGAACGCCGGCGAAGCCAGTGTAAATTTCTCGGGTCCATAACGGCTGAGGATAGAAAGGATGAGTCCCATAAATCATGAACGGGAGAAATAAACCGAAGCTGGCCACGCGCGAGAGGTTGCTGACTAATCCGGAGTCCGCCGAGGGCCAGAATATAAAATAGACCGGAATCCGGCTGAGCGAAAGCAACAGGTAGCGTCCGGGATCGTCAGCAATGAAACCAATGGCACGTTTTAGCAGCGCTTGATCCAGGGCTGCTTCATCCAGTTTGAGCAGCTCCTTGGGGATTAAGCTGAGGTAGCCGCCGCTCTCATTCGAGATGATTGGGATGAAATGCGTCCCGTAAATGGGATGGTTGCCAAAAAATATGGCATAACCCGCATTCGTATTCAGCAAGACAAAACGATGGAATCGCGTGTAATTGTAATACGTGAAGGGCAGCATCATCAGCAGGACAAGGAATCCTGCCAGGATTAATCCGGGAATTGCCGAGCGTCCCCCGTGCCTCCGGCGAGACCACCAGATCCAGGCAAATATGAATGGGATCACCAGCAAAAATAACTGGCGAAGCAATACCGTTGCACCGAGCAATAGCCCCAGACCAAGTGCCAAGGCAATACGATATGATTTCTGCTCCACCTCTTCTCCTGCAGGCAATGGAGCTGCCCACTTCATAGCCAGCAATAACACGGCCAAGATGGTATTATATAAAATGGCTCTGTCATCAAGGTGGCAGAGTAATAGATGAAATAAATATAAATCGCGCTGATACCTGCCGCGACCAGGCCCACCGCCACTCCAAATAACCTGCGACCGATCCAGAAAGCCAGCAGCGGTTGCAGTATTCCCACGAGCACGGCCTGGATCAGCCTGCCAACGATCGGATTCTGACCAAAAAGCCGGTAGATCAAAGCCAGATAAAATGTGTACAGGAAGCTCCAATGTGCAGTCGGAGAGTTCGCTGCGGTTACCGGCCACCAATCCTGGCCAAAACTGAATCCGTGCCCTTCCACCACACGAATTGCCAGGCTGTGATAGGAGATCTGATCATTTGTGCCAGGCAGGTCGACAACCTGGTTGCCAAACCAGATTACCGCGAATACGCGCAAAATAACCGCAATGACAATGATGACGATCAAAATAACTGTTGGGTTAAGGGACTTTAGCTTCATTATTTTCTGAGCGATATTCAAAATAAAGTGGTCAAATGCTTTCGGAGTTTTTTTATATCCCTGCGTATTCTGCGAGAAATTTCTCCCGATTTGCCGCACGCGGTATTTTCCCGCTGGAAGTTTTGATCAACCAGCGTTTCTCCACGAAACGGACGTCGGAAAGTGCCACTTCGCTCTGCTGGACTACCCGGCGGCGCAGCTCCGATTCTAAAGCTTTTCTCTCGCTATCCGGCAGCTCAGCGTCCTCGAGCTCACACACCATGACGATGTTCTCTGAGCCCAGGCTCTGATCGAAAATCCCAAAAGCGACGCTGCGCCCCGGAATCAGCCCAGGGATGCCGTTCGCGATTGCTTCCAGATCCTGTGGGTAGATGTTTTTTCCACCGACGATAATCAAGTCTTTCTTACGTCCCGTGATGTAGAGCTCGCCATCGGAAATATATCCCATATCGCCTGTGAAATACCAGCCGTCCAAAACAGCTGCACGGGTCAGGTCCTGGCGCTGGTAGTAGCCGCTCATCATGCAGTTGCTGCGCAAGGCGATCTCCCCCACACGCCTTTCCGGCAGCGGACTTCCCCTGTCGTCGACGATCTTGATTTCCGACCCTGCGATTGGGTGCCCGCAGCTCACGACAGGTTTGGAGCCAGGCGCCTCGGCTCCAGCCGGTGAAGCGATGCGCTCCTCCTGCAGGAGATGGGTGCTCACCCAATCGACCCCGGCTGGCTCTCCGGTGCGATGTTGGGTCACTGCGAATGTGTTTTCTGCCATCGCATAACACGTCGAAAGTGTCCGCTCACGGATCCCATACTCGCTAAACCTGTCTAAAAAAACCTGGTGGCTTTGCAGCTGGACCGGCTCGGAACAATTGATAAAGGCTCGCATGCTGGATAAATCCAGCCCTTCCAGGTCACGCGTACGGATGACACGCGCCATCTGGTTGTATGCAAAGTTCGGCAGCCAGCACAACGTCCCTTTATGCCGGTAAATAGCCCACAGGAGCACCTTTGGATCCCGGACCCACTTGAACGGCGACATCAGGACCAAGGGTACACCCGCGATAAGCGGCATCACAAACCCGGCAATCAAACCCATGTCATGATAGAGCGGCAGCCAGCTTACGACGATATCCTCCGGATTTAACTCGATGGCCTGGCTGTACGCTTCGATCTGGTTTTGTACTGTACCATGGGCGAGTGCAACCCCTTTTTGAAGCCCGGTTGTGCCGCTGCTGTGCTGCAAGAAGGCGATCCGGTCGGATGAATACTCCGGCCAATCGTCAAAGCCGGATCCTTCCGGAGGATACTGCCCGACCTCATCCGTGCTGAGGACCGTACTCCCTGCCTCAGCGAGCAGCACCTCCAGCTCGGGTTTAAACTCGGGGAAAGTAATCACCGCTCGAGCTTTTGAATGCGTCACCAGCTCTTTAACGCGCTCCTTGTAGATTACCGGATCGAGTTTCTCGGTGAGGAACGGGAAAATCGAGCTGATTGCCCCGAGATACATTGCACCCCAAAAAGCAAATAATAACTCGGTTGAATGACGGAGCACCAGGATAACCAGATCATCCTGCCCGATGCCGATCGATTTCAGCGCCTGTGCATATCCAGCAGTCTGGGCGTGAAATTCAGCGGCGGTGAAGGACTCCTCGCTGCCATCATCATTCAGGAAAACCAGAGCGAGGGCATTGGGCTCTCTGCGTGCGCGTTCCTGTATGACAGCAGTCAACGTCTTATTTCTGACGATTTGCATTTTTTTCGCGTCCATCCGCGCCATACAGGGCATCCAGCTCGCTGAGCACCACTTTCCAATCATAGCGCGATTCAGCCAGCCGCCTGCCATTTCTCGCCAGGCAATCCTGCAAACCCACATCGGTCAACAGGCGGGTCACCTGATCCGCAAACCCATCTGGGCTGTCCCCAATCAGCACATCCTCTTCCGGGATCGCGTCGATGCCCTCCAACCCGACGGTGGTCGTGACGACTGGCATTCCATCCGCAAACGCTTCCAGGATGCGCACGCGCATTCCCCCACCGGCGCGCACAGGGACAACCATGATTGCCGCTTCTTGCAAGTATGGAAGCAGCTCTGGAACATAACCGGTTACCCGGACCTTTCCAGCGAACCGGTCGGGAAAAGCCAGGAAATCAGCGGGTGGATTCTTACCAATAATAGTCACCGAGGCACCCGGTACGCGGTTAGTGATTATGGGAAAGACCTCTTCAATGAACCAGCGGATGCCATCCGCATTCGGCGGATAATGCAACGTACCGAGTGTCACGATGCGCTGGGAGGTCGGGCTGCGCTTGACGGGCTGCAGCTCAGCTGTATCGACAGCGATTGGGATTACCCGGATCGGTCGGGAAGGTCCATCCCCTCCCGAAAATGCTTTATGCGCCTTTTCCAACGCCAGCCGATCAGATTGGCTGACCGCCAGCACGCCATCAAACTGGTCGACCACCCAGCCTTCGTAGTGAAGAACACGCTTCGCTTCCAGGTTTAAGATTGGGCGTAAGTACCAGCGGGCGTTCTCGCGCATGCGTTCAACGATCGTCCACACAGCATTATGGGCATCGAACACGCGCAGGATTTTATTTTTGCTCTCCCGCTGGTAGGTCCAGGAGCGCGGCAGATCAGGCGTCCCTCTTTTCAACGACCGAGTAAGGGTAAGCAAACTGAGACATGGTCAGCTGGTCGGTATGGATTACTTCGATGTGCTCACGCTCCAATAAGCTGCCTACCAGGTCACGCATGGCTTTCAAGTCATCCCTTTCGATCAGGAATGGCCTCCCGGTCAGGTTGCTGCGCAGCAGGTAACCGGCATCGGCGAGGCGTGAGCGCCGGATCGGTACGGCATGTACCTGGTCGCATAAGTCACGCATAGCTTGCAGGTTTTCGACTTCTTCAGGGCGCACATAGGTAGCCAGAATTACGCGGTGTCCGGATTGGACCAGGTAGCGCAGCACGTGATAGGTTTTGATTTTCGGCCCAGAATCGAGAGGATAGGGTACGATTTGGGTCAGGAACAGGATATCCATGGATTGAGATTATAAACCGGGTAAATCCTGCAATAGGCGGGTGTAATGGTGCGCCAGACGCCTGTTCTGTTCGCGCGAGGCGGGACGAAACAGCCAGGCGATGGGACTGGCAGCTAAACGGATCAAAGTTGCCAGGTAGAGGATGCCTTTATACGCCAGGCTGGAAAGGTGTCCATAATTCGTACGGAAGAAGAGGATTTTGGTCTCATACAGACGGATGAACATATCCCCTGCTACCTGATGGGTGGATTGTCCACCGTAATGAACCACCTCCGCTTGAGGGACCCACCATACCTCCCATCCTGCTTGCTGCAAGCGGTAGCATAAATCGACTTCTTCGGTGTACATGAAGTAATCCGGGTTGAGCAGCCCGACCTGGTCGAGTGCAGATCGCCGCAAGAGCAGGCAGGCGCCCTGGATCACGTCTACCCGCCGCGGGAGCTGCTGGTCCCAGGCTGCCTGGTTATAGATCCCGAAATGATAGATCCGGTCCAGGTGGAGCAGCCGCCACAGCTCGCGAGATAGTGTGGGGAACGGAAAGCACGAACCCTGTAAGGAGCCGTCGGGGTTCAGCAGCCTGGGTCCCACGCCGCCGGTTCCCGGGTTATCCTGGATGAAATCCATTAACGTGGTTAATGTCCCGGGATAAACAACCGTATCAGGGTTCAGTAAGAGGACATACTCACCCTCGGATTGCTCGATGGCGAGATTATTGGCTCGGGCGAACCCCACGTTTTCCTTGCACTCGATCAGATGCGCTGCAGGGTAGCCTTCCCGGACTCGCTCCGGGCTGCCATCTGATGAGGCATTATCTACCACCCAGATGTCGAACTTGCATCCTGGTGGGTTCCGCTGGACGGAGTCCAGGCATTGATCTAAAATTTCCCTGGTATTCCAGCTAACAATAATGATCGAGAGGTCCATGGACGGATATTCGGAAGGATGTCACCGAGTGTTGTGGTTTAAATTAACTAAAGCTAAACCGGTACAGCCTCGCTTAATTTAAGCACCTGCGTCCGCAAGTAGTCGGTTGTCCTGGATTTGCGTGTGAAATCTGCATAAGCCCGCTGAACCTGCTCCTCGCTCAATCCCATGACCTGGGCAACTTCCCGGATAGGCACCTGGTGTTCCTGGGCGAACCAGAGCAGGTCCATGGTTTCGAAAGGCAAGCGGAAGAAAAATTCCTGCTGGGTGGAGTGAGCACTGTAGGTATCCGAAGTCGGCGGGCGTTGGCGGATTTCGAGTGGGACATCCAGGTATTCGGCCAGCTGGTAGACCTGGGTTTTGAATAAATGACCGATTGGCATCAAATCACTGCCGCCATCGCCATATTTTACAAAAAATCCCTGCTCGTGTTCGTTCTTGTTGCCGGTGCCGATGACTGCATAGTTGCGCAGCTCGGCATGATAGTAAAGCATTGCCATACGCGTTCGCTGCTTAAAGTTCGAAGCGGCAACGATCTGAAAGAACTCACGCGGCGGGAGGCGCTGGCTTTTTTCCTCCCCGCCCGGGGTGACGATGACCAGGGAAAACACATTCAGCGTGTCTTCTTCCAGCATATTTTGCGGCAGGACAATTTTCGCTGTATAATCCCTGGTCAGCATCGTATTCGGGGAATATTCTGCGGATTGCTTCGTCCCGGCGGGGATAGCAGCCGAATCCATCCAGGACAGGGGTAATATTTTCCAGCAGGGGCTCGATACCGTAATGATTGGCAACCAGGCAGCCGAGTCGTTCGCTCTCCGGATCGGAATCTTTCTCGGGCAGGATGAGCGCAGTCACCTTCTCGCCTCCGAAAGCGCGCAGGCATAAAGCCAGGACAACCGAAGAATCCACTCCGCCGCTGATTCCGACGACCCCTCCCTGCCGGTGCAGGAGCTGGCGCACGCTCTGGCGCATGAACTGCAGGATGCGCTCAGTCTCCGCCGCGGGATCGATATTAATGGATTGTTTGCTAAATGCCATGCGTGGCTCCTTGGGTGATTCTGCCCCGGCAAACCTTGAGATCTTCATAATCTGCAACCGGCGGTGACAGGCGAAAGTCTGCCACGAAACTGTGATAGACCAGCTGGGTGGAGATAATCCCCGCCAGCGCCATGTCATCCGTCTCACTCAAGCGTTGGCCGCGCTGGATCTTATCCACCATCTGGGCGACCGCCTCAGGCTTAAAGTAGCCGGCTTCCGCAAGCCATTTTTCCGAAAGCAGGTCCGGAATGTAATCCGGGGTGGCTTCATTGAAAAAGCTGCGATGGATAGGCGCTCGGTAGGGTTGTTTGTTGCGCTGCCAGATCTCATCCGGCAGCCACTGGCGGGCGACCTGTTTCAACAGGTATTTTTCAGTCAGACCTTTCAGTTTGAGATCGGGCGGCAGGCTGTTGCAGAATTCCATCAAGCGCACGTCGAGGAAAGGCGGACGCCCTTCCACAGAGTGAGCCATTGTCATGCGATCGCCCTGGGACGAGAGCAGGTAAGTGGATAGAAAGCTGGTAATCTCGATATACTGCGCCTGTGAGAGAGAATGCCAGCGCTTGAAATCTTCGGGCAGGGGCAGCTCAAGCTTTGGGTAGTCATTGATTTGTTCCGCCAGGCCTTCTGAGAAGAAACGCTTCGTCCGGCTGGTCGTTTTCCAGCGGATTTCATGCGAATAGAACGGGTTATCCAGGTCCAGAATACCTTCCTTGAAGAAGGCCTCCATATACGCGCTGCCTGTATTGGTGAGGTCCTTAATGTGCGGGTGAACGCGGCGCAGCAGCAAAGGGCGCAGCCGTGAATCGGGCTGGCGCGCCCAAAAACGGCGTATCTTAGCCTCTTTAAAGATGTCATAACCCGCCAGGAACTCGTCTGCGCCTTCTCCGGTCAGGATCACCTTATAATGATGGTCATTAACGAGCTTCGAGAGCAAGAACATCGGCGCGGGAGCTGTACGGGTAATCGGGACTTCACTGTGCCAGATTACTTCCGGGAAGATCCGCCCGATGTCGGCATGGCTGGCATACACAACCTGGTGGTCCGTACCCAGGTACTGCGCCATGCGGCGCTGGTAGCTGGATTCATCGAATTCCTGATCGCTAAAACTGATCGAGAATGTATCCAGCCGGTTGCCGGTATATTTGCGGATAATGGCAGCAATTGTGGAAGAGTCCACTCCGCCGCTTAAGTAAGCCCCGACTGGAACATCCGCCCTCAAGCGGATCTGGGTTGCATCCACCAGCAAGCCGCGCAGCTCTTCCACGTATTCTTGGAGAGGCTTGCTACGCAGCTGGCTCTCAGGATGGTCCTGAATATCCGGGTAGCTCAGCTGCCAATACCGTTTAATTTCAAATGCCCCGCGTTGAGCCAGGAGATAGCTCCCGGGAGGTATTTCAAATATCCCCTGAAAGGCGGTGCGCGGTGACTGCGGGCTCCAGTAGGTAAACACCTGGTCGAGAGCGACAGGGTCAAGCTGCGCCTGGACGCCGGGATAAGCCAGCAGGGTCTTGATCTCGGAACCGAAAACCAGCGCTGTCCCACTGCGTGTATAGTACAGCGGGTGAATGCCCACCCGGTCTCGGGCGAGGAATAACGCCTGCTGGCGGGCATCCCAAATGGCTAAAGCAAACTGTCCATTCAGGTAATTCAAGCACCCTGGACCAAAATCTTCATACAGGTGGAGAATGACCTCCGTATCCGAGTTTGTGGTGAAGCGGTGACCGCGCCTCTCCAGCTCGGGGCGCAGCTCAATATAATTGAAGATCTCACCATTGAAGACAATCCACATGCTCTCATCTTCATTGGTAATCGGCTGCTGACCGCTGCTCAGGTCGATGATTGAAAGCCGGGCGCTGCCCATGCCGACACGCTCGTCCAGATAAATTCCGAACTGGTCTGGGCCGCGATGGCGCACCATGCCCAGCATCTGGCGCAAGGTGCTCTCCTGCAGGTCGATATTGCCAGTCAATCCTAAAACACCGGTAATCCCGCACATAGATGACTCCCGTCCCTATTTCAAACCCGTCTTTTTTATTTTTCCGGAGGTGGTCTTCGGCAAGCTTGAACGGAATTCGACATATTTTGGCACCATAAAATCTTCCAGGTTTGCCCGACAATATGCCAGCACTTCAGCTTCGCTCAGCTCACTCCCTTCAGCCACTACAAAAGCCTTGACCGCTTCCCCCAAGATCGGGTCTGGAGTGCCCACCACAGCGACTTCTGTAACCCCTTTCAACCCATATAGCACACTCTCGACTTCTTTGGGAGCAACTTTCTCGCCGCGGCTTTTGATAATATCATCCTTGCGCCCCACGAAATAAAAATAGCCCTCAGCATCCATGCGGAAGAGATCGCCAGTAAAGCACAGGCGCTCTCCAGGAACTGCTCCTGGGCGGTACCGCTCGGAGGTTGCCTCGGGGTTCTCCCAGTAGCCGCGCATCACATGCCGCCCGCGCACCACCAGCTCGCCAGTTTCACCTGGTCCAAGCCGCTTGCCCAGCTCATCCACGATCCAGACCTCTGTTCCGGGAATAGCGATACCCACCGACCCGGGGCGTTTTTCCAGCTGCTCGGGAGGCAGGTAAAGCGTTCGCTTGGTCTCAGTCAGCCCGTACATGGAGAACAGGGTTACACCCGGGAATTTCTGGCGCAGCTCCTGGATGTGACTGGGCGGTAGTGCTGCCGCCGTGTTGCTGATGTAACGTAAGTGGGAGAGGTCGTACGGGCTTAAATCCATCTGCAGGAGGATGGCAAATACGGTCGGCACGCCGGGGAAGCCTGTCACACGCTCCTCCTCGATCCGCTTGAGAATGGCTGCCGGATAAGCGAAAGACCGCTCGAGCACCAGGGTGCCGCCGAATTTGAATACCATGAGCAGCTGGTAAAGCCCATAATCGAACGACAGAGGCAGAACATCGATGACGATATCCTCTTCAACGTTGCCAATATACGAGATGATCGAGGTGGCTGCAAAGACCATATTGCTGTGGTCGGACATGACCCCTTTCGGATCGCCCGTGCTGCCAGAAGTATAGATCAAGCAAGCCAGATCGAGGTCGATGTTAGCACGTGGGGGACGAGTTGCGGGGTAACTATCCAGGATATGATCGAAAGCCAACCTTGCGGGTGGAGCTGAAGAAGCACCAGCCGCCGGGTTCTCCTTATCGAGACCGGTCAGTATGCAGAACTTCAAGCGACGGGACGGCCTCGACCAGATAGTCAGTCAGGCCGCCTTTGCGCCCGTCCATGATCAGAGCGCTCGCCCGGCAGTTATTCAGGATATATGCCAGCTTATCTTTCTTCGTGGTCGCGTTCACCACCACAAAAACCCCATCCGCCTTTAAGATCGCAAAAATGGCCAGGACCAGCGGGATGGAATTGGGCAGGTAAACAACTACCCTATCACCGCGCTGCAGCCCATTTTCACGCAGGCAGTTTGCCAGGCGGTTGGACTGAGCTTCGACTTGAGCGTAGGACAACCGCTGGCCATCATATACCAACGCGGTTTTTTCCGGGAATCGCTCCGCAGATACTTCTAAGAAATCCTGAACGAGAGTTGAAGATGGCATTGTATTGGCAGGATGCTATTCACGACCGTATCTGTGTTGGTTACGAACTTCCCATTTTCTGGCGAACATATTTAGAAAGCTTGTTTACCGAATTGAAATTTTCGGGGGTGATTTCGTAATCATTGACTTTCAGACCATACTGGTCTTCCACAAATGAGACCAGCTCCATGACACCCAAAGAATCGACAATTCCCTCCTCTAAAAAGGAATCGTCATTCGAATAGTTAAATTCAGTCCCGGAAAATAATAAATTTTGGGCAATATAAGACTGAATTTGAGATTCTATCTCCATACATTCCTCCGCACTGAAAAAGATGTGAAAAGATCGAGTAAGGATTGCATCACAACAGCTTAGATGTGGGCGTGTCCGGTTGAGGCATTGATACCTCAGCAGGAGCATTTGGATATATCTGTTCCAATGCGATCAGCCCGCCCAGGAACAACCAGGCGAATACGCTCGAGCGAAACCCCACCAGACCGACGTTATATACAAATGGTAAGAACCAATCTCCGAGCATGCCGGCAACAAGTGTCCCTGCCAGACCGCCTAATGCAGCAATCACGTAGGCTTTGGGAAATCCTGCCGGGACAATCTTAAGCAGCCTCCAGCCGATCGTGGCGAGAACAACTATAAATAGCAGAAATGCAGCCAGACCGAGCACCCCCGTTTGTGCGATCAGATCTACGTAATTGTTATGGGAATTGAATGTGACATGATATCCGAGGATTGAATAAAGCGGTGTATACCAATAATAATTGGCGAATCCGAGCCCGGTAATCGGGTTGCGTTTGACGATGTCCAGGACGATCGAATAGGCGTCCGAGCGAGTGACCAAACTGTAATCTTCACTGCCGGTGAGGAAGGAAGTAAGCTTGGAAAAATATAGGAGCACGACCAACAAGCCTCCCAGGATGGAGAAGAACCGCAGCTTGGGCGCGCCTAGCCAGACGATAGCCAGTAGAGCTACAATTGCCGGCAGCCAGCCAGATTTCCAATCGTAAGTAACCACCAGGCTAACATACAGTGCAGCCCCGCAGATCAACCCAATAAACAGCCGCACCGGTTTCCTGAGCTCATGATTGAATATCGCCATACTCGCAGACAAAGCTATAATCCAGACCCAAAACAGGCTGGCATCCGAGCCATACTGGTATATCTTACGGACGAGATCCTGCATCTCGTAAGGCAGGAGTCTGCCAAATACATAAATACCACCCAGGCCAAGAAATGCCCAAGTCATCCATTTCAGCCATTTCAACTCTTTTACCAGGTTTGCTACCAGAAGGAATGTTCCGAGGGACATAAAAACCAGGGACAAACCGCCCAGCTGGGCGTGCATCGGTGCACCCTGGATGGAGGGGAACCAGGGGAGCTGCCCGGATAAGAAGCCAATCAGGCACATGATGCTGAATATTATGATCGGAACGTTGATCCGCGAGGGGACCACGCTCAACTTGCGTTGGACAACAAACATATCAAAGAACCATACACCCAGGAGCAAGCCCACCGTGAGATGCGCTGCATTCACACTGGTAGCGGTGCCAGTGCCTACATTAATCGGCACCACCAATGCTGCCAGGACCAACGCCACCAATCCAAAAGCTGGACGGACCAGGATTAATAATCCTATCGGAATGGCGATAATCAACCCCACAACCAGCGACGAAAGCTGCGTCGAGTCCAGGATAGCCAGGAGGATGGCTGCCATAAAGACTCCGACGACCAGGTATGGTCGCCACCAGCCAGGGTTTGAAGCCTGGAATTGTTTCGAAAAGGGAGTGATCAGCAAGTGCCTCAGCATCGTTCAAAATTCCGAGAGTTCCGGATGGCTATCTCGCTATCGAATTACAAATTGCGAGAAAAGATGGCATTATAACCGTCCAATTATACTGTTCGCGGATGCACTCATAAGCATTCTGCGCGATACTCCTGCGCTTTTCCGGATTTCCCAAAAGCAAAAGCAGCGAGTTTGCAAATTCCTGCGCAGTATCTGCGATCAATATTTCTTTTCCGTCAGCGAGGTTCAGACCTTCAGCGCCTTTACTGGTTGCCACTACAGGTGTTTTTAATGCCATCGATTTCAGGATTTTCAGCCGGGTTCCCCCGCCTTCAAAAATTGGCGCCAGGCTGGCCCATGCCCCCGCAACCAGTGGACGGATGTCTTCCACATAGCCGGCTTGTTCGACCGGGAGCGTCCCTGGAAAGCTTCGCCCGGCAGCGTCGCCGGTGATGACCAACCTGACTCCCGGAAATTTTCCCATGACCTGGGGTAGCACTTGCTCCGTGAACCACGCCATAGCCGCGTAGTTTGGCGCATACTGGAATGAACCGGTGAAGATAAGCGTTCCTGGTTCAGGATCGACAGAAACCGCCGCATAATCCTCGAGGTCGACAGCATTTGGAATGACCACCACCGGCGCTCGATCGCGGATCACCTGCTGCAATATCCGTTGTTCCTGTTCGGAGACAACCGTGCATGCCTGATATTGCCCGGTTAGCCCGCGCAGAAAACGAACATGTTTCGCCCAGGTTAGACCGCTGCGCAATCGTCTGCCGTAGCTGGTCGCCTTGCGGTAGCGCTCATAAAATACGCCGACTTCCGCTTCCTCAAATATCGCCGGCACGCTGCCGAATGATTTTCTATAAATTGCTGTATCCGTTTGGCTGGCGATCACCAGGTCGAAGTGCGTCTGAGATACCTTGCGGGAAATCTTCTCCGCCATTTCAGGTGAGTAGGTGTCCACCAGCCAACGGGGAGTAAGGTTCGCAAAACCGAGCAACGCACGCTGGCTGGAAGGATTATATGGCTTACGCTGGACCAGCTCGACGGATTGGCAGACCGTCTCTAAAATATCTTTCCCGTCAACGCTCTCGCCCGGCTCGATAAAGCTGATCAAATGAACCTGATGGGTTTGCGCCAGGCGGCGCAGCAGCGAATAAATGCGCAATTTTGAACCGTTATTCGCCGGGTAGGGAAACCAGCGAGAGAGAAATAACAAACGCATGTTTTTAGACTATAAAATTAACTGGATACACTGATTATTCGGTAAAAAATTCTTCCCAGGCTGTCCCTTGAAACCGAGCTTTGAGCTCAGCATAATTGCTTATGGATTGCGAAAGGGGTTGTGAAGATTGTTGAAAAGTTTCGGGAGTAAGTCTTTCGTGGGCAACCCCGAGCAGCTCTTCTATCTGGTATATGATCGATTGATAATCCTTTGCCAGGTCTTCGTAGTAAATTTCCAGCATAGGGTGGGAGGCAAACTGCCTGTCGCTCTCTATTTCCCATTCACGGGTACGGTTGAAATCCTGCAGACAATCTTCATAATTGAGGACCACCGGTTGGATCACTTCGTTCGCTCCGGTTACATTCACCCAACGATCACTCTGTAAGGCACGCACCCTGGAGAGATGGGTTTTGAGGATATTCCGGCGCTTGATGTGCAAGACGCGGATGGACTGATCACCTTTAAGATAATCCCAGACAGCTCCCCAATTGCCATCTTGAGCATGGTAGTAAAAAATCTTGAACCCAACTGCCTTGATCTGCGCGGGAAATTTATGAAACACCTTAGTCTCGATAAAGCGGACTGGCTCTTTGTGGAATTGCTGCATGAGTGTTCGTGATTGGCGGTAGCCCGGCAATGCCCATCCAATGGATTGGTGATTTTGAAATATCTCACCATAAACGGTTATCTGGCTGTGGGAATTGAGCAGCCCACGCAGGAAATTCGAACCACTGCGCGAGCGACCGAGGATGATGAACCGGGTATAGTCAAGGTTTCCGGGTTGGATACCCAAATTCAGGGCAACATTCTGCATATATGGTTTCCAAATTTCTAGGTTAGGAATATACCTGGCTGGCATAGTAATCTTCTGCAGCTTACAATTCTCGAGTCAAATCCATTACTTCAAGATTCCCGGCGCATGTCGCGGCGTATGCCCCAGCGCCTGCGCAAATAATCCAACGATCCTTGCCAAAGTGCATCACGGTGGAGATGCATTGACTTCCATTTTGGTCTGATGGTCCAGCTGAGCAGCCTGCGCAGGATTTCCATCCAGACGAACGCCCGCACTGAAAGCGGCGCCCCGTGTTTCGACATCATCAAAAAGCGGTTGCGCGTATTGTAATACGTCACATTAGGCCCGGGTTGGTAATCACGCTGTACGCCCTTGTGCCATAATTTAGCGGTCGGGACCATGATCACCTGCCACCCCGCCCGCCGTGCGCGCAGGCACCACTCAGTCTCTTCCCAGTAGTAAAAAAACCGCTCGTCCAACATCCCAACCTGCTCGATCACCGCCCGCCGCACGAGGATAGCGCACCCGGATATCCAGTCCATCGGCTGCGGCTGGAGGTATTGGCCCGTATCCAGCTCGTTTTGACCGGTATGGATTGAATCCCAATGAGGACCCAGGCGTCCTCCGGCAGACTGGATCACCTGCGGTTCGTTGAAATGGTAAACGAGTGGGCCGAGGATCCCAATCCGGGGATTCGCTTCGCCTGCTGCGACCAATCGCTCCAGGCAATCAACGTCGAGAATAGTATCTTCATTTAGTACTAAGTATCCAATCAGCCCCCTGCTCAACTGCAGCTCGGATCCCAACGTTATTATTTCCGGCATAGCCGCGATTTTCAGCTAATACATGGATATCAACTGATGGAAAATTCTGTCGGATCGCTTGCACCGAGCCGTCTGTCGAGGCGTTATCCAGGACGATGACTCTCTGCCGCGAGTACGAGTTCTTGCTCAACGAATCGAGTGCAGCAAGGGTATCTTGCTTGCGGTTCGTATTCAGGATGACCGTTATGACCAGAGGGGATTCGATCAGTTTTGAATCTGTCGCAATTGCTCCAGTAGGACGAAGGGATGCCACCGTCCTAATTAATCGATCCATGCAGCAGGAAAGTTCTTGGTAACTTCGATATTCTTAAATTTCTGGCTCTGTCGTGCGCCGTGCTGCTTTACCCACGCAGCCATACTCGCCAATCCTTCTTCCAGGGTGTGCAGTTCCCGCCTCCCGAAGTATGTCTCAACCTTTGCATGGGTTGAATATGCATCCTGGACTTCATTCCGCGGAGGGAGATGGATAATCTCGGGAGAGACACTCATGGCGCAGGCGACCGCCTCAGCCAGGGTATTGATGCTATAAGGCGTGTCCGCTCCGACATTAAAAACCTGATTGAAGGCAACCGGGTTGTCCATGGCATCTGCCATCACCGGCACAATGTCACCGATGTAGCTAAATGCGCGCGTTTGAGTTCCATCCCCGAAGACAGACATCGGTTTTCCCTGAAGGATCTGGTTCATGAAGATGCCAACCACGTTGCGGTACTTATCGCCAATATTTTGCCGCTCTCCGTAAACATTGTGCGGTCGAAAGATGATGTAGTCCAGACCAAACATTTGCTGGCTTACAGCCAGGTCCCTCTCGACAGCCAGCTTGGCAACGCCGTAGGGGTCTTCCGGATGAGCCGGCGTCTCTTCGGTCATTGGCAGGACCGGGCTGGCTCCATAGACAGCAATCGATGAGGTAAATACGAATAATTTGGTCCCGCTGTTGACTGCCGCGTTGATCAAGTTTACGCTGCCGATCAGGTTATTGGAGTAGTTGAAGCGTTTAATAAAGTGGCTCAAACCTTCGGCGGCATACGCTGCCAGATGGTAGACCACTTCGAACTGCTCCTGCTCGAAACAGGCGGTTGACAAGATCAACATCGGTGATGCTCCCCTGGACGAAGCGTACGCCAGGAACAATATTATCGATAAAACCGCCGCTCAGATCATCCAGAGCAACGACCTGATGGCTGCGCGCCTGCAATTGCTCGGCGACATGTGAGCCGATAAAACCTGCCCCCCCGGTTACCAGGATCTTTGCCATAACCTCCTCACTCGATCAAGCATTTAAGATCTCCCCTCCGGCGAAGAATATTCGCCGCGGAGAGAGAAATAATAACACCACTTCAGAGCCATCCAGTGCTCTATCCAGGCTCAAGGTGAATTTGAAGTCAGAGCTATAAGCGACGAATCTTGACCGCTCCGATGGATTGGAGCTAACCGAAGATATATCCATACAAAGGACGGGCAGGGGAGTGATCCACCAGCGCCATCAACCCCAGCGGGATCGCCAGGCCAATGGCAGTGATAACGAGTAGAAAAATGAGAGGGTAGCTCAAGAGTGCAGGAAAAACATGATAGATCAGGCGGGAGGTGATCTCAAGTACGGCGATATGCACGAGATAAATCCCGTAGGATTTTGCCCCAATCTGGTTCACCTGCTTCTTGAATGGCGGATTTACCTTCTCAAATGCCAGGTAGCACAGCAGGAATCCCATGATGTAGAAATTGTCCACCAGGGTCTGCCGGGTGCCAATCCAATCTGCGCCAGATTTTCCCAAAAGCCATTCCCATTCGATCAGCCCCGCGATGAAGCTGAGGAGGAATCCAGCCAACAGCCACCAGCGTGTCCGGGCAAGAAATTGCTTGAACCCATCCAGGTGAAAACCAACCACGATCCCGAATGAAAACCAGAAGATATAGCCTGGAAAGAGCCAGCTTCGGGTTAAAAAATAGAACGGAGATAATACCGGATTATCAATTTTTAGGATTACCAGATAAACCAGCAGCATGACGCCAATCTGGACCGTTGCCGTGATGAGCAGCAGTAGCCACCAGCCGCGCGTGCTAAGGGGACCAGGAACGGAGAGAGCAAATACAGGGAAATCAGGACCGGTACATAATAATAGGCTACGCTTGCTCTTCCGGTGACGATCATTAATAAGAATTCGGATGGACTAAAACGCTCCCCATTAATCATCCGCAGAGCGATTGCGATCAGCGACCAGAGCAAAAAGGGGATAATTAACGTTCGAATACGGTTGAGGACAACCTTCCAGGCGATCGTCCGGTTCGCCTTGCCGGTCGCAAACGCAATAAAATACCCGGACACGAATAAGAATGCCGGCACGCAGTAGATCAATATCTGCTCCAGAACCCTGAGTGCATAGTAGTTCGCACTGTACATCTGGCTGAAATTGGGCACACTTACGGGCAGGTAGCGGTCTGTCCAGAAAAACATGGCGGTATATGCCCACCCGGTAGCGTGGAACATGATCGCTCCAATAATCGCCACACCATTTAAAAGTAGGAGTCGTTTAACCATTATTCATTCATTCCGTGTGCTACCCAAAAACGTAGGAGTAGTACTTCCGGAAGGGAGGTCTGCTGCCAATACTCATCAAAATCAGGGGGAATGCCAGCCCGACGATCGTCAGGATGATCGCCAGGATGACCTGGTAGGCAAGCAGCCTCGGAATGAAATGGTAGATCAGTCGAGCGGTGTATTCAATTGCCAAAGCATGGGTTAGATAAATCCCATAAGATTGGGAGCCCAGCCGCTCAATCCGGTTGGTCAACGGAAAGCGGACCGAGCTGAATGCCATGAACGTAAAAATGATCAGCAGCGAATACACAACATCGATGAGAGTAGTCCGGTAATCTACCCATACCTGACCGGAGGCATGGTACAGGATCTCCCATTCGACCAGGTTTAGTATCAGAAATAATATAAGGAATGCCAGCAGCACCCAGCGCAGCCTGATCAGTCCCTCTCGCATGCTGCCAATATGGAAGCCAACGATGATCCCAACAGGAAACCAAAGGATTTGAGCCAGGAACAGCCAGCTCGGGATTCTGGCAAATATTTCCAGCCAGGGAGGCGCAGGAATACCCAGTGTCCGAAAGTATCCCGAGACGAATGACCAGTATTTGTAAAATCCCAACGACCGTTAGTAAAACCTTCCAATGGTTTCTGGCGAGAGGGACCAGGAGCGGTGAGAGCAGGTAGAACTGTACCAGGAGCGGCACGTAGTACATGACGGGATTGGATCGTCCCAGGAGGATGTAACCCAGAAGAGCTTGCCAGCTGTAAGAACGACCTTGTAAAATCAATAAAAAAATAATGACCGCTGACCAGATCAGGTAAGGGATGATCAAGGTCTTCAAGCGACCACCGATCACCTTCCAGCTGACCGTCTTTTGATCGCGGCTGGTCGCGATCGCGGTGAAGAAAGCCGGAGATAAACAGAAAGACAAGAATAGCAAAGCCGGCTGCCTGCTCGAAGAAACGCAAAATATAGTACTGAATTCCACCGATCTGACTTGTCGCGGGGACCGGAGGAGGTAAATACCTCTCCGCCCAGAAAGTCATGGCGACAAAACTCATCCCCGCCGCGTGAAAAATAACTACACAAAAGATCGAAAGACCTGCCAGATACAAGAACCGTTTGATCATCCCAGCCTCAGCTATGCATGGCAGCGCTTCAGTTGAGTCCTAATCCCAACCCCAACTCAGCTGAATCGCATGATTATTGTTGAATTTATTCAGCGGGATTTTCGCTGGTTATTCCGGCCTCATCCACATCTCGCTGGTGTCGACCTCTGAATTCGCATCCCATAGGAGAGCTCGTTCCGGATGGTAACGCGAGCCGATGGGCACAGAATAAAGATCTTCAGTCTCATAGGATCGCTCACGTTCGCCTTCACGACCGAGCAGCTTGCGGAACGCAAATAGAGCTGGCGACGGCTGGCGTTCTGTTTCATAGATCCGTCCAGCAAACATGTCGGTCATAAATTCTGTATAACGGAGATGGACGAAGAGGGCAAATGCCAGGGGATTTTCCCAGAATGCATCCAGAACGTCCTCCAGGATATCGATCCCTTTCTCGCAAAAGAGCTGATGCCCGGCAAAGGGATTGGCCTTGTCGCGGTTGGCTCCCTCCAGATAAGCGCGAACGAGAGGAGCAGCAAACTGCGCCTCGCGCAGTCCAACTGTTACGCCAAACGAAAATATCGGGTCGATAAACCGGTGTGCGTCACCGACGCAGATAAAGCCCTTGCCGCAGAAACCTTTCGCCTGGAAAGAGTAATTCGGAATAACATGGACATCTTCGACCAGATCTGGCTCAGGGATCCGCCGGGCAAGCTCGGGATGAAGCTCTCTCAGCTCCCGAAGGAAAAAATCACGCTTGCTCTCGTGCGACTCGAGGAAGTACGCAGCCGGAATGACAATGCCGATGCTGACCACTTCATCATCGAGGGGGATAAACCACGCCCAATGGTATTTCTTTTGGTAGAAGATGAGGGTGTTATCCTTATTGGTGTCCCGGGTGCCGCCATTGTCACGGATCGCTCCGCTCACCTGGGAGAAGATCGCAATCTGCTTGTCATATGCGCCGAGATACTTGGGTCCGGTCACCCCGCCCTGGTTGGCTAACCAGGTCGCCTGCCCGGAACAGTCCATCAGCAGCTCTGCTTGAATATCCTGAACTCCTCCGTCTGCCATACGCACCTGTGCACCGTGGACCATGCCGTTATCCACCAGCGGCTTGATAGCCTTGCCGGGCAAAAGGGTCGCGCCGCGGGCTACAGCCTCATCCAGCAGCATCCGGTCGAAATCACTCCGCCGTACTTGCCAGGTATTCCATTCAAAGAGCTCCCAGTTCTCATTCCGTCCTGTCACCGGGACGAACCACGTGCCGCGGGTGCTCTTACCGTAGACTTTGACTCCTTGTTTCGTTGGGTATTTACGCCGGGTCATCTCCCCTTCGAGGCCCAGCTCCCGCAAGACTTTACCGGCTGCCCCGGTCAAGGATTCTCCGACGTGATAGCGTGGAAATGTCTCCGCCTCGACGATAACAGGCTTGATCCCCTCGCGTAGTAGAAACATGGCGCTGGCGGAGCCAGCCGGGCCACCGCCGATAATCAATACATCGTTCATCTAGCTCTCTCCATATCTAAAAATTTATAAAGAAGTTACGCAGTTCAAGGATGAATTGCCTTATTCCCCTCAATTGTGGCACATCTACCGATCAATATAATGTCGAATTTATGCAGTTCCTAAATGAATCACCGAAAATTGGGGTGATAGCAGGCATACGTCTGCCCATCACCCCGAATTTCGGAGCTTCTCGTTCACTTGCGTAACGTCTATTGGTAAATATTCTCCAGACGCAGAAAAGCTCTGGGGGATGCCCGGTCAATCGATCGGGATATCGGTAAGCAGATTCCCTTTCAGGATGTGGCTGTCCGATTTTTCAACTGCCTCGATATAATTGCGCATTGCATCGAGCACGGATACTTCGTCCCGGTCAAAGACCTCACCCTGAAGCAGGCGGGTCACTTCCAGGCGGTACTTAGTGGATTGGATGAAATGGGTAAACAGCGGCATGAGGCGATAGTACAGGCGGATAAACTCATACCAGATCTCCACGCCCTCGCGGATTTTGGCCTCGTAGGGAAGTAAAGCTGTCTCACTGGTGTCGCCGTTTTGAAGCGCCTGGATGAGTGTTTCCGAGGCATACATCGCGCTGAATAAGGCAACACTCACGCCAGACGAGAAAATCGGATCGACAAAACGCGCTGCATCCCCAACGAGCAGCCAGCCGTTGCCCACCAGGCGGCTCATCTTATAGGAGTAATCTCCTTCGGTCCTGAATTCGGACACCCGCTCAGCGTTGCGCAAGGCATGCATCAAAGCTGGGTTGGAATTCATCCCGTTGTAAAAATAACCTTCCAAATCGCGGTTTGAACTCGCGCAGGACTTTTTTATCCGCAACTACCCCGACAGAGGTGACATCCTCGGTGATCGGAATCTGCCAGACCCAGCCGCGCTCGATATTCAAGAAATAAATGTGAATAAAATCGGCGGTATCGCCAATACCGCGGTCAAGATCCTTGAACCAGGTATGCACAGCGTATTGGTCAAAGACCGGGTCTTTTATCTTCATTTTGAGCTGGTTGCCCAGGAGAGTGCCTCTCCCGCTCGCATCGACAACAAATTTAGCGGGGATATCGAACTCCACATCGCCAACTTTAGCCCTGACGCCGGAAGTGTGCCCATCTTCGAACAGCACCTGGATCGCCCTCACCCCTTGATACACCTTGCTGCCGAGGCTTTCGGCATGTTTCAGCAAATACAAATCGAATTTCTGCCGGTTTACGTGATACGTATAGGGTTGGTGGATATCCATTTGCGGGATTTCGGCAAACACCGTGGAAAATTCCTTCCCATTGGGAGCATGCCAGGAAGCGCCGTACTTTTTCACGAAGCCTTCTTTTTCCATCACCGGCAGGAAGCCGATCTGGTCCATCACTTTTACAGTGGACATGACCAGCGATTCACCGACGTGCGGTCTGGGGTGATTGGCGCCCTCCAGGATCATATTGGAGATCCCTGCCTTGGATAAATAGGAGCCCATCGCTGAACCAGCAGGGCCACCGCCAATAATAATTACATCGACCATCTTTTACACTCCTTCAATTATGAGTAACAAAATAATGAATTCACGGATACTGACTGAGATAATTTGTCAGAGCACTAATGCTGACGAAATTCTCGTAGACCACGTCCTGATCAGGGACTTCGATGCCGAACGCTTCACCGACGTAAGATACGAGCTGTAAAATTGCCAGGGAATCTAAAATGCCTGCAGCGAGCAGATCTTCGTCGTCAGAGATTTTAGCATTTGGATTACGCATGATCTCCTTCTTGATATATTCAGTAATTGCAGTCTTCCGATCCATGTGATTCCTCCTTGAAAATATATTTAGAACCTGTCCAAAAATACGAGGGGTTCCGATTTTGTGGTGTGTGTGGCTTCGCCACACACACCACAAAATCGGATTCTCCCATCCATTTTCGGATAGATACTGAGTAAATGATTACTTTCCGCTATTACGGGCAGCGGCTTGTTCCTGAAGCTCCCGGCGGTTGATTTTACCAGTAGATGTGCGGGGAAAGGCAGCCAGGATATCGATCCTGACAGGAACAGCGTAGGGGGGCAGCCGTTTCGATATGTGCTCTACGATATCCGCATCGCTTAACACCTGACCGTCTTTCGCTGTAACTGCCGCTTCGATCAGATTGCTCCCCTGACCATCCGGCACAGGAAATGCGGCTGCTTCCTCAACGTGGGGATGAGAGACCATTGCGACCTCTACCTCATCCAGCTCGACGCGGTAGCCGCGCGTTTTTATCTGCCGGTCCTTACGCCCAAGATAGCGATAATTCCCAGCCTTGTCGATCTGCACCAGATCCCCCGTCCGGTAGAATTGGTCTTCGAAGTAACCCAGAGTTGGCCGGCAGTAGAATCCCGCAGTCGTTTTCTCGGGCTGCCCCCAATAGCCTTTCATCACCACGCCTCCCCGGATGAGCAGCTCACCCGCTTCACCAGGTCTGACCAGGCTGTTTTCACTATCTACGACGAGCTCTTCAACGTTGGTACAAGGCTTGCCGATCGGGATCGCCTCATCAGTATCTTCTGGGATTTGTTCGACATGGTAATACGTGCACACATTGGTTTCCGTCGGACCGTATAGATTGCTAAAACGGATATTGGGCAGCATAGTCATTAATCTACGCAGGTGCTTCGTGGGGAATACCTCTCCAGCAAATAAAATCCATCGCAGCGAGCTGTAATCCTTATCCTGGATTGCCCCATGCTCCATCAACTGGATCAGAGCAAAGGGAACAGAATACCAGACGCTAATGTGTTCTTGCTCGATCAGGCGGGAAAGGTTGGCAGGGAACTTGGTCAGCGCTTCGGGAATGATCACCGTTGTTGCTCCAGCGATGGCTGCCGCAAAGAAGTCGAAAGTAGAAAGATCGAAATGCAATGGGGCATGGTTGCTCACCCGGTCTTCAGGGAGCAATCCGTAGGTATCCGCTGCCCATTCTGCGAAACTTAATCCGCTGCGATGGGTATGCATGATTCCCTTCGGAGTACCGGTCGATCCCGATGTGTAGAGGATATATGCCAGGTCTTGCTCGGTTAGATGCAGATCAGGGGCCTCTCCTGAGGCGTTCGCAATCTCCTCCCAGGGAACTGCCTGGACGGGTACGTCCGCCAAAGGAGCTACGCCAAGCAGATATTCAACAGGAGTCCCTTCTGCCAGGATCGCAACGAGGGCGTCGTGTTTCTGTTCTTTAGAGACGACGTGACGGATGCCGCAATCTCGAATGACGAAAGCGATGCGGCCCACCGGCGCGTAGGGGTCCAACGGAACGTACGCGCCGCCTGCCTTCATGATGCCATAGATCGCCACAGCCGATTCGAGGCATTTGTACATATAGATTCCCACCCGGTCCCCCCGTTTCAATCCCCGGGCAAGCAGCGCATTCGCCAGCTGGTTGGCACGCAAGTCCAGCTCGGCATAGGTCAAACTCTGACCGGAAAATCTCACCGCGGGATGGTGAGGAGTAAGCCTGGCATGTTCACTGATTGCCTGAGTAAGCAGATAGCGTGAATTCATTTTTTCCTTAATACTATAAACCCATAAGGCGGGCAATAATGTTGCGTTGGATGTCCGAGGTCCCCGAATAAAGCGTCCCACCAATCGCATCCCGCAGATCGCGTTCTACCTCGAATTCGGTCATATACCCATATCCGCCCAGAGTGCGTATTGCATCCAGGCCGGATTGGACGAAACACTCGCTCAAATAAAGCTTGGCGATCGCGGCTTCCATCACTGCAGATTGCCCATTGGCTTTCATCCAGGCTACTTTATACAATAACAGTCTGGCAGTCTCCAGGCGGATTTTCATGTCTACAATGCGATTGGCTACCGATTGAAATTTCCCGATCGGCTGGTCAAACTGCTTTCGCTCGCGCGCATAATGGATTGAGTTTTCGAGCTGCCTTTCCATGACTCCCAGATTGGAAGCCAGGATACAGCTCCGTTCCCATTCCATGGAGTGATTAAAAATGCGCGATCCCGCCCCCTCCGGTCCCAGGCGGTTGCCCTCCGGAATAAAACAATCCTGCATGATCAGCTCACCCATCAGCGAGGTGCGCAAGCCCATCTTCTCAATTTTTCGGCTGACCCGAAAACCGGGCGTCCCCATCTCGACGATAAATCCGGTCACTCCCCAGATCCCTTTACTGGGATCCGTATTTGCAAATACGACTGCCACATCCGCCACCGGCGCATTGGAGACGAACATCTTCGAGCCATTCAATACATAACCCCCATCGCGTTTTTCAGCCCGCGAGCGTAAATGGTAAGCATCCGAACCCGTATCCGGCTCAGACATCCCATGTGCACCGATAATCGCGCCGCTGCACATTCCGGGCAGATATTTTACCTTCTGCTCTTCGCTGCCAAATGCAAAGATGGGCATCATCACACTCCACATTTGGGCATTAATCCCAAAGATCAAGCCGTTGTCCTTCGAGCCGTAGCCCAGCCCCTCCATGGTGAGCATGGTGGTGAGGATGTCTGCGTCGGATCCTCCGTATTTTTCCGGAAAAGGCATGCCATGGATCCCAAAATCGGCGCATTTTTGCCAGAGATCGCGCGAAAATGAGCTGTCACGGTCCCTTTCAATCATGCCCTGGTTGAGCTCTCTCTGGGCAAACTCAATAACCGCTTTCTTATATGCCAGCTGTTCTTCGGTCCAACCAAAATCCATTCGTTAATTCTCCAAAAGGGTCTCTCGGCGTTCGAGGAGTGGTGCTTAGATTTTACCCATGAAATTGCAAGTCGTTCAGAACTATTAGCTCAGAGCTGTTAGGTCAGAGCTGCTAGCTCAGAGCTGCTAGCTCAGAGCTTTGAGCTCAAAACGTTGGTTTGCTTACTTCGCGGAAGATTGCCTCCAGGGAGGCTACAGATTTATCCCAGCTCCAATCGGTTAGCACCATCTGCCGGCCCTGACTGCCGAACTGCTCTCGCAAACTGGGATTTTTCAGCAGCTTCTGGAGTGCGCTCGCAAACAGTGCAGCATCGCGCTCGACAAGATACCCGCTCAGTCCGTCCTGGATTGTTTCCTGGACGCCGCCCTCCTTGACTGCCAGGACCGGTACCTCGCAAGCCAGGGATTCTAACGGGACGAAGCCGAATGGCTCGCGGACCGGGGCGTAGACGGTCACCGCCGCCTGGTTATACAGCCGGACGAGGGTCTCTTCGGAAACGTTACCCTCAAGCCGCAAGTTCACACCGTACTGCTGCGCCAGGCTAAGCAAGTATTCGCGTTCAGGCGGGTTCTGAAAATTGCTGGCAATCACCAGCTCAGGGCGCTCTGTTGTGGGAAGGCAGCCTACCATCTGGATCAGGAAGTCAAATCCTTTTAGAGGGGTGAGCGATCCTACAGAGATTACGAATCCTGCCTTTCGGGAGGGATAGCGGGCGGAACATATCCGTGTCCACTCCCAGGTAGCATACCCGAGCTTCGACCTGGTAGATCGAACGGATGGCTGCCTGGCTGAAGTGAGAGTTAACCAGCACCCGGCCGGCGCTGCGCAGATTATCGAAATCCTGCCGTTTTATGGCTCGTTGATAAATCCTCGGTTGGGGGTCAATCCGTTCAAGAATTTGCCGGTGATTCTTCCGTGGGCGGTCATAAGGGCGGACCGGCATTGGCTCGTAGAACCGGCGTAGAGACTCCTGGCAGTAGTAAATTGTGGGTAATCTATGCAGGTAACGAAGTACGCTGGGACTAATCTCAAAGCGGCAGGGATGGACAAAACAAATATCATAACCACCCCGCTTCGATATCGGCTGCAATCTGCCGGTTTATCCTTCTCACCCGGTGTAAGTCAATAGTACGGATCGACTGATTAAGCCTTCCGAACGGGGAGCGGAGCAAGGGCAGCGGCTCGAACTCATACACCCGGTAAGAATTTACCAGGGGCCGCAGGTCGGCAAAATCATGGTCAGCACTGCTGAGAGTAAAAACCTCGATTGGGTGTTTTGCTGCCAGGCGGCGAGTAAATTCATATAAAGCTCTTTTGCCTCCCCCCGAGGGTAAATTATGGTATATCGCAATCCGCATGGGTATCTTGAGGTGCCTGCCAGCTATAGGGGATCTTCAATTGCAGTCTGAAGGTGAGCCGGCCTCTTCCCTGCTAGTAGCGCTCGATGGTGCCAAATGGGGTGATCTCAAAGCGCTGGGTCTGGAAAAGGCTGCGAGCTTGTAAAAATAATCGGCAGGCATACGGGCTGATCTGGTAAAGGCTGCGTAAGAAAATCCCTTTCCGGTCCGCTGGATTCAGCTCGATGGAACGCTTAAACCAGCGATTTACCTCCTCCTTAGAAATCCCGCGCAGTGCCGCCTTGCTCGCCATAAGGCGGAAGAGGCGGGCTTGTTCTTCAACTGGCAAATTATTAAATTCTGACCATGCGGTGATTGCATTTTGGCGGGGAGGGTATCCGGTCAACAAGTTTACCAACAAGTCGTAAAATACGGCTGAGCGAGTATCCATCGAGCAGCTATTGAAACCTGCCAGTTTGATCGCTTTTTCACGACAGCGCGCCAGGTATAGAGCGCGGCGGCGATGGTCTGTGCGGATCGAGATATTTGTATCGTGGATCCGGTACATGCAAGTACACCGGTCCAGATAGCCAAACTGGCTAACCTCCGCAAAATGGGTGAGGAAATCCCAATCTGGACCAATCACAATCTCGGGATCGAATTCCAATTTATATTTCTCTACCTGGACGCGGCGTAGGACAACGCATAATGGTGGGCCAAATACGTCTGAGGCGCGCACGACCTGCTCAAAAATATTCCCTTCGAAAGGACCCCGCCGGCGGCTGGCAAGGGTCTGCAGGTGGTTGTTATAACTATCTATATGATACCCATCGGTATAGACCGCATCGACATCCGGATGCGCTTGCAAATATCCCACGGTCGCTTCCAGGTGATGCGGGTGATACAGATCATCCGCATCCAGGAAAGCAACGAATTCCCCGCGCATGTGCCGCAAGGCGGTATTGCGCGCCACGGATTCGCCTGAATTGGTTTCATGGATCAAGACGATCCGCGGGTCGGTAAATCGGGCCGCCAGAGTGGCTGATTTATCCGTTGAGCCATCGTTGACAATGATTAGCTCCCAATCGGCGTAGGTCTGTGCCAGCACACTACGGATTGCTTGAGCGATATACAGCTCGGCGTTGTATACCGGCATCATGATACTGACAAGTCCAGGAAAGTTTATCATTTTGCAGCTTTGCGATTAGTTACTTGTGTAAAGATATGCTCTAATTGACTGACCGTATGATCCCACCCGTGAAATTCCTCGGCCTCCAAACGAGCTGCCTGCCCCATCTCGCGACGAAGCTCGGGGTTAGAAGAGAGAAAGAGGAGTGCTTCGCACAACATATCATCATCGCACGGAGGCACAATCCAGCCCGTCCGCCCTTGCTTGACCGTAACCGGGTGTCCATTCAGGCCGGAAGCAATACAAACCAGACCTGCTGCTTTATAATCGAATAGTTTCAGACCAGAAAATTCCTGCCAGCCACAGTATGGCGAGAGACCGATATCCGCGGCTGCCAGATAAGGAGCATACTGGCTTGCCTCAAGCTGTCCAGTGAAGGTGACACTTCCGCTCAAGCCAAGGTCATCGGTAAGCTGTTGAGCCTGATCCCTGCCGGGTCCTGAGCCAATCAGGGTCAATTCTAAATCCGCACCCCGACGGATGGCCCGATCAAGTGCACACAGCAGATTCGCGACCCCGTGCCAGGGATAAAAACCACCCAGATAAACCAGATGCGTAACCGGGTCAGGCGCCCCTGCTTCCCGAAAAGCGCGCAAATCCTCTCGCTTGAGAATGCGGACAAGCTCTGAGCCATTCTCGATGATACCCACTTTTTCCGCAGGGACATCCCATTGTTCGATACAATTTTTTTGCCACCCTTCTCCTGTCGCAATGATTGAATCTGCCCGGCGAAGAGAGCGGGACATTATTCCTTGCGATATTTTTAACTGAAAACCCTCCGGGGCGCTCCCCTTGGCTTTCAAATCCGCGAGAGGGTCGCCGTTATATTCCAGGACCAGCGGGATTCCCAACCAGCGAGAGGCTAATGCTCCTCCATAAGTCATCCAGCTGAAGCGTTCGAGGTATACATCGCAATCCCGCAGCTCCTGGCGGCAAGCCAGAGCAAAGCGCAGACTCTCAAAAAAGCCCAGGTAAGGCAGGTGGAGCTCAAACTGAAGGCGCCTGACAGCCTTCTCGATCCAGCGCAGCGGACCCGCGTCGATGCCTTTGACCTTAATTTCACGGAAATCTTGGAGATCGTGAGTAAGCCAGAGATGCCCTGCCTGCCGGTAGAGTACCGTTACTTGATGCCCCCTCCGCAGTAGCTCAAAAACAACCTGGCGTAAGTGATTCGCAGGACCGTTATAGGGAGGCAGTCGAATCTCTTCGTCCACTTGCAACAAATAACCAATTTTCATTATCTTGTTAAAGATTTTTGTTGAGTCAATGTTGCCACTTCCTCAACGACCTTACAGATCTGGACCTTGGTTTTATCGATATCGAATCGTTCCCGTAAGATTTGGCGCAGCTGTTCTTTCATTGCCTGTTGTATGGCTGGGCTGCTTTGAGAGAAATGCAGTATTTTATCGATTAATTCTTGGTCAGTAAAATATAGGTTTTCCGCTGGGAAAAACTCATCCGCACCGCTCCAATTATGAGATAGAGCGTAACAGCCGGATGCAATCGCTTCCAATGGGGATACTTGTAAGCCTTCGTTATATGAATTAGAAATGAATATATCGATCTGAGAATACCAATCTTCAGGTTTGGAAATATTTCCATAGAGGATAACTTTATCTTTTAATCCCCGAAGCTCAATCAGCCTCAATATTGCCTGGTAATAATCTCCGAAACGGGGGTGGCGATCGCCGCCAATATGGAGCGAAAAGCGATCGTTGACTTTGACCAGCTCATCGAATGCCAGGATCAGTTCATACACCCTCTTCCGAGGGCTGAGATTACACAGGATTCCCAGGTCGCCAGCAAAATCCTTATCTCTTAATTGGAAGCGAGATAGGTTAACTGCCTCAGGTATCACGATCAGTTTAGCTTGTTGGGCGGGATAGACCGATAAAAATTCCTGTTTTTTAGCCTCTGTCACCAGGATAAGGCGGTCTACAGCATCCCAATTAATCTTATCGATCCAGTTATACATTTCATAGCGGTGCAAGCGTGCGACGATCCCGCAGGTCTTTGGCAGTTTACTGGCATATGCCAGGAGCTCGCTGGCCCACTCGAAAAAAACAACATCATTCGAGCGCAGAAAGGATTCTAAATCGTGGTGAAAATAATGACGTGTCGCCCGTTCATTGAAAATCGGCCAATTCACACTCCGGCGGTCGAACAGGCTGGTCTCGAAATGCTCTTGGAACTCTGCATATACCTCACGGAAAAAGCCCCAGGTTTCCTCAATTACTACGCCTATGCGCAACATCCGATCCCCTGACTCGTTATCTTGAATCAATCGAGGAATAACCGGTGCCAGAGCTCGATGGACATCATCGCGCCCAGCCTCACCGTCTGATTTTCTCCGGCCATATCCGCGGAAACCAAGCTACGCACATAATCCGGATTGTAATAACCGCGCTCGAGGAAACGATTGCTGAGCAGAACGCTCTCCAGCCAGCTTCTCAACTCTTTCCGGAACCAGTTATGATAATCTTTGTAAGGTCGCCACTTCAGTTCTTGTACTTTACTTAATCCTCGCGCGTGTAGATGCCATTGGATGACCTGGCGTGCCCGCATCCCCACCGACCGCGCGTTCATCCGCATCGGGTAGCCTGTCCAGCTGACCGGAATAGCAGACATCTTGGGGTAAGCGCGTACGAATGCATCCTGGAACAACCGGCGATTATAGAGAAGTCCCGGAGGAACACGGCGTGAAAACTCGACGAGATCGCTGTCAGCGTAGGGTAAGCGAATGTGAGCTTTACTCCGCATCACCTCTACCCCATGGAGCGTCATCCTTGGGACACGCTGTGTATAATCGAAATATAAGCGTTGTTGGGCAAGCTGGTGTGAGCCGGAGGCAAGCATTCCAGCCCGGTAACTTTCCATCACTCCATTCCCGACTTGATTTTGAAAATCCGGAGTGAATAGCTTCTTTTGTTCCTCTGGATGAAAGCTGATTACCCCCTGGTCGGTATGAACCTGAAAATGCGCCTGTATGGAAGTATCCGCATCATAATCTGCCCAAAACTGATGCCGCAGGGCAAAACCAAACATGGCATCTCCCAGAAAACCCTTATAAATCACTTTTGAATAGGCTATTTCCTCGTCGAGGGTCGCCAGAGCGTGAAGATTGACAATGTTTCCCTGCCCATCTGTAATCCTTACGCTCTCCTCTGCTGTACGCATGAGAAAATCTGGCTGGAGTGGGAAAAAGTGATGCTCTGACCGAGTCTGGGCAGCAATTTCTTTGGCGTAGCGCGCATCATCACAGCCAGGTATCCCCCAGGTAAATGAATACAAAGGCCACGAGGAGGGCAGCTCGTTTAGGACAGCCAGAGTTGCTCGCAAGTCCAGACCGCCGCTTAACAATACCCCTTTAGGAAAATCGTCCACAGCCTGGCGTTTGACAGCCAGGCGGAAGGTTTCCAGCAGCTCATCCTGGTATTCGGTCTCCGAATGGAGCGAGTAGCGTTCAGGATAGAACAAACTAGAATACGGTTGTATTCGTAACTTGCCTTCTTGAATAGAGAGGATCGAGCCCTGGGGAAGCAACTGGACTGCCGACAGCAGGGTATTATCACCGAGTAAGTGATCGAAAGTTAAGAATTGAGCCATACCTAACCGGTTTACATCCCGCGGAAGCTCTGGATCAGCTAACAAGGCGCGCACGCCGGAACCGAACAGAAACCTACCATTCGCCTTTGCGTAATACAGAGGGTAAAGACCCAAACGGTCATTAATCACCAGTAGTTTCCGCTCGGTAAGGTTCCATATCGCCGCAATGAATTGGCCATTCAATTGATTGGGAAATCCTTCTCCATATTGCTCGAACATTTTCAAGACAAGCTCAGCATCCCCATCTCCATTGAGCACACAGCCTCGTTGAATTAAATCCTGGCGCAAAGGATCGGAATTGTAGAGCTCGCCCTCCAACACCAGGCAGGTGCAGCCATCCTCACTCCAGACTGGCTGAGGTTGCGGATTTACGATACCCAAACTAATCCGCCCTAGGCCGAACCCGGGGCCATATTCCAGGTTTTTCTGGTATATGTCGCCTGGCTCAAGAGCCTGGGCCATTCTATTGAGTAGTCGACCAGCTTGCTCAGAATCGATGTCAGCAGTGAAACCGATCAGTCCCGGCATAGTTGTTTCCTATCAATCCATTGCATCCAGGAATCAGGCGAGTACTTCATCGAACATGGCCTCGTAACCTGTACCTTTATAATATTCGCGCAGCTCATCATAATTCAGTACTGCTTTACGCAGATCATCCTGGGTATTTTTTAATGTCTTCCCTTCCAATGGAAGCTTGCGTAACTTCAAAAGGTGGAATACTTTCTCGAGGGTGGCTGTCTTATCAGTTTGCAGATCCTCATAAACGATTTTAACCGCCGGGAGACCTAACTCTCGTACATACGCTTCCAGTTCGGCATCAGCCTGTTCTCGCTCTTTCAAAAATTGGCGGAATTCATCCAGGTCGATCGCCGCTGGAGGTAGGCGGTCAGTCTCACTGTATAGGTTCCACTTCCCTGATGCTTCGTAAAGGCGGCGTGCGTTTACTCGCGATACCACTGCCTTCACCCGGTTATGTCGCTGCATGTGAATTATGTGGACATTTTTGCGTCTCAGAAGCGCAGTGAAGCCGTCTATATCTATTACATCTACAAGCTTGGTTTTAAAACCAACCGCAGCATAGCGATTAATGAGAGATGGAGTGAAAAAATTGTCTGCCCACTGGATCTGATCCTGGGCGCTTGCGCCATTCTGGCGCATCACGGCAAATCGTTCGTAAACCGCCGCTACGTCTGGGTGTGACATGAGCAAGCTGGTCAGGTAGGTGCTGCCGTCCCGCTCGATGAAAAGGATTACATAAGGCGTAACTTGAGTGCGGAAAAAAATTCTATTTTGTACAGGCATGGTATTGTCTAGTTCCGGAAGAGCAGATTTCGCATTGAACGGGCAAGTATTGATAACGTCCCATGCTCCGTAATCCAGGCGGGTTGGTATTTCAAAGCTCGTCCTAGCGCTCGCAGGGTATCAGATGACTCGCCATGTTCATACGTCTGGTAAACAATCCGCCGGGCAGCAGTACCCAGATCCTTGCTCCGGCGGCGTGCCATATTAGGGAGCTGCTCAGGCAAATTATTGTAGATATTTTCGAGATATACCAATGCATCGCGTGTCTTTGGCAGGTCAGTCCAGGCAGAAAAGAGCGAGGCAAGCTGGCTCCCGTCATCGGACTGCAAGTCCGGATTGAGTGCTACCGCCTCAAGCAGATACGCTTTTGCATTTGCATAATCCTGGGCTGAGTACGCCTGTGCTGCAGCGCGAAGATAGGCGTTGCTGTATGCACGATCATGATATTGCCTCCAGCTGCTCGGTAAGCTGGGATCGGAAAATATTTTATCGAGCACAGCAAAGGTAGCTTCTGTCATCTGAGCGCCCTGGCGTGTCATCTGTGCACCGTGGAAACGGTAGAGCGAAACCGGTCTTGCGATCCAGTCCATCGGACAGCCAGCTTTTACCAGGCGCAGCCACATATCCCAGTCCTCGTAGGAGCGCAACCCGGTATCGAAGAATCCAACCTTCTCCTGCCAGCTGCGCCGTAGCATCACACTTCCTACATGCAAGGGATTGCCTAGCAACAATTGCCGTCTATCCTCAGGGAGGGGTTTATTAAAGATTTTCCCTATTGGATTTCCCTGCTCATCGATGGGTACTGCCTGACCGGCGACAAAGCCAATTTCTGGGCGCTCATCCAGCACCTGGCAAAGGTGAGCAAGCTTGGCTGGTAAGAACAAGTCGTCCGAATCTAAATAGGTTAGATACGGACCTTTTGATTCGCGAATACCTGTGTTTCGAGCGGCTGATAAACCCTGATTATCTTGATAGATATATCGTAATCGAGGATCATTGAAGCTGCACGCAACTTGTTTCGTATGATCAGTCGAGCCATCATCGATAACGATGAGCTCAAAATCTATGTAGCTCTGATTCAATACGCTTTGAACAGCTTGACCCAGGTAAGTGGCTTGATTATATGCCGGTAGGATGACGCTTACAGCAGGCATCTTGTTTGGAATTTATTCTGTCGAACCTAAAATATAAATAGTGCCATCCGAAGTATGCTCGAGCGGCTGCAATGAAAGCGATTGGACCAGTTCTGCTTCGCTGGGATACGCACTCCGGGGAAATGCGGAAAAATATACCAGAGCACCTTGATTCATTTGTAGGTCTTCTAATACTGCTTCCATCTTCTGCGGAAAAGCGGGATCAGGCAGACCGGTATAGAGATCTGTTTTTCTTGGAATCCGTTTCGCCTGCCTGTTCAAGCGTAGGTAAATGCCCTCAGGGGCATTCGAATAAATAACAGTCCCTTCCGGTAAATTCTTAACCTCGGAAATCGTTTCAGAATAGAGCCAGACACGGCTGCTATAGCCAATTCCATTTTGATAACTGTTCAGAAATAGTTGACCTGCCTGGCGTGCATATCCCAGGCAGAATATACCCGAAATAACAATGATCCCAACAGTCACCCATTTCTTTCCAGTTGTTCTGAGGACACGCTCAGCCAGATAGATTGAGCTGATAACAAGCGATATAAAGACCGGGGAGAGGATTCTCTGGTCTAACGGAGTATTGGCATCAAAAAATGATATTGAAAACACCAGGAAAATAAGGTATATCGGAATAAAGAATAATAATAGCTTTAGAATAACCGGCATCCGTTCATATTCAGAGCGAATACTGAAGCGCTGCTGCGAAAATCCGATCCTCTGCCAAAGGATAAAACAAATTATAAATGACCCGGTTACGATTAATAGCAGGCTTAGAACGATACGATTATTTAATGACCCGGGAATAAGCAGCCAATCAGCCAGGGTTAAAAAACCTTGCCAAATACGGGCAAGAGTTATGAAATGGGGAACAAATTCACGGTTGGTTGCGGAGCCCGTGGAAATCAGGTTCCGGGTCAACCAGACCAGCAAAGGGAGAACTGCAATCAATCCTAAGGTGAGGCTACCCAGGATTTTTCTTTTCCATGAAGTTTTTTCTAATACTAAAATCCCCAAACAAGCTGTTGCCACGAGAGTGATTCCTGCATAGCGATCCAGTAACGCAAATGCCATCAATACAGCTGCAGGGAACAAATATGCCGGTCGTTGTGTTTCTATAAATCGTGCGAGGAAAAGGAATGAAGCCAGGAACAGAAGTATAAAAACCGGCTCTGACCAGGCCATGGTTGAAACAGTCAATAAAGGGGTCGAAATAAGCAGAAGAAGGACTCCCACCAGCACCAGCCATCTATCCTCTTGAATAATTTTATTGAGTATCCATCCAGCCAGTAATAGAATCAGGGCGAAGAGAATAATATCCATCCAACGAGCACCAATCAATGGATCCACCCCAACCACACCCCCTAATGCCAGGATAGCAGGATATAAAGGTGGGTAATGTGTGATCGCCTGATCCTGGGAGCTTGCTCCCGCGATAGTAAATCCTTTCCCGGAAGCGAGGTTGCGTGCAGCGCCGATATATACTGCCGAGTCCGGTGATGTACCTACCCCCCAGCGTGTCGCGCTGGCAACTAACGCCATTCCTATGCCCGCGATGATGAGAATGATTAGATAGATCGAGCTAAGGTTTAATTTCACCATGGAATAAATAAGAAATTAATTCCCCCTAAGTACGATCAAAATTGTATTGCCAGGTCGCAAATAGGATTTCGAGAGTGAAACGCAATCGACAGGCTAACAGAATTTATGTGACTGTACTTAGGTAACACCCATGTTACAAGGGTCTACTTCTTAAGAAAATAACCCATACTTAAGGATGACATAAATCGCGCGAAAACCGTCTTTCCAGTTGATCTTTTTGCCTTCCTCGTAGGTACGACCGTAGTAGGAGATGCCTACCTCGTATACTACAAATCCACTCTTAGCAACCTTAGCAGTAAATTCGGGCTCAAAGCCAAATCGATCCTCTTCAAGTTTTATGCTATCCAAGACACAACGTCTGAAAACCTTGTAACAAACCTCCATATCGGTAAGATTCAAATTGGTAAAAAAATCTGAGAGCAAGGTAAGGAAGCGGTTCCCTACCGAGTGCCAGAAATATAAAACCCGGCGGGATTCGCTTCCTGTGAAACGTGAACCGTAGACAACATCTGCTTTGAATTCCAAGATGGGTTGGAGCAGCTTGGGATACTCATTGGGGTCATATTCCAAATCAGCATCCTGCACGATCAAGATATCCCCGCTGGCATTTTCAAAGCCGGTACGCAAAGCCGCTCCTTTACCTCTATTCTGCTCGTGGAATATCACTTTGATGTCGGGGTGCCCAATTAATTCGCTGAGGTAATCCCTTGTGCCGTCTTTAGAACCGTCATCGACGATTACTACCTCACGCTCGAAATCCAGTTGAACATCCAATACCTTCTGAATGATCTCCTGGATTGTTTTCATTTCGTTAAAACAAGGGATAATGATGGAGAGCTTCATTAATTCTTAGTTGGGTTTTTATCATGAAGGGGAAATATGAATGTATTCACCCAGCTGGTTATCAACATCAATTCAATCGGTTGCGAAAAAACATACTTTTCAATAGAACAGATACAACACCAGGATTGAGTAGCCAGGTTGGGTCGTACCGTATGCCTCGCCAAAGATGATATTCTAATTCTCCTGTGTCGCCTCGGTTCATACTAGAAAAAACCTCACCCATATGCAATTGTGAGATCAACTTAGACTTTACCCGTTTGATAGGTATAGTCGGGGGAAAAAGATCCCGAAAGACCGACTCTGTATAAATTAATGCATCTTTTACTGATTCAGTCGGCGTGTACTTATGCACCACACTCTTGATTTGCTTCGCATTCTTAAGGACAGATGGGTCTAATCCGCATGCTTTAGATAAGCTTTGCCGAGCAAAGGAATATTCATTATTTCGATATGCAAGAACCGCTGCGCGTAAGTAATCCCGAGCGACCAGAGAAACAAATTCTGCGGGAGGATCACTATCGTATCGCCTGTCTCCGGCGCGTTCTAATGCGAGGGCTTTGTTAAACATCTGCTTGTATCGTCGCTGGCTACTGGCAGATCCGGGATGTTGACGATACCCATAATAAATCCCTTCTAAATTACCCACATTTGCCACTTCAGCAAGTCGCAGACATAAATCGTAATCTTCACTGGCATCCAGACCTTCGCTAAAATAGTAACCTGCTGCATCCAGGGTATCTCTTCTGATCATTATCGTCGGGCCAATGAAACACATATGATCGAGCAATACACGCTGGATTTCTTCGTTCGAAGACGGATTATTAATTACCCCGCCCGAATTACCATCAGGATCGATATATAAACCACATGTTCCGACAGCCCCACAATCAGGATTCGATTCCAAGTAAGCGAGCTGCTGCTTGAGTCGTTCTGGAAAAGAATAATCGTCGGCGTCTTGTCGGGCAATATAATTCCCTCTTACCCGAGCAAGTCCTAAATTCAACGCGTGAACAACACCGATATTCTCCCTGTTCTGAATAAGTAAAATGCGACTATCTCGATCTGCGTATCTTTGGAGTATGTTAAATGACTGATCAGTTGAACCATCCTCTACAATCACGAATTCCAGATTTGAGTAGGTTTGATTTAATATACTTTCCACTGCTTGGCCAATATATTTTTCAGCGTTATAAACGCTCATCAATACACTAATTTCTGGCAATTCAGGTGGAATTATATCAGGGTGATGATTTTGGTCAGTCGATACGGTTAACGCAGTCCCCATATACAGGTGAACCTTGAGTCATTATCAATTGTAATTTGCCTAGAGCCCATGACCATATTTTTTAGCACTATGGTTATCAATTTTTATCAGGCAAAAAGTTATCGCTTAGGGATGTAGGGTATGAGTTGGTGAGCAGATCTTATGCTTAAACTTAGTCCAGCTATCTGCTGCCGGGCTACCTAAAAATGCCTTTATACCTATTGACCAGACTCCCCTGTTGCGGAATCGAAAAGCATCAAATTGAGCCAGCTTGATCAAGCAGTATCGAACCTTAGTATACTCTTTCGTTAAATAATTCAAGAACAGTAATCGTTCATAAATTCGGGCTAATACTTGCTTTTTCCATTTATTTGAGAATGTCAAGCCGAATGGCCAGTCATCGAAAATCTTTAGCATATTCCCTAAATCCACACTATCCTTTCCCCTCTGAAACCCCTGCTCTACTAGTTGTACTCCGAGCTTGGTCCAACGCTCATTGATCATTGGCCTTACAATAGCATCATACCTGTAGTTCAAATGATAATTCATGGTCTCTTGGGTGACGATCTCAGCCTGAATTTCGGGAATATCTTCAAGTTGAGTGTAAATGCCAGTAGATTGTTTGCGGTAAGCTGCCATAATATCATCAATATATGCGATCTTGCCTTGTTGCACGTTTAATATATGCAGCGGCCAATCCATCAGCGGAATTTTATACCACCAAGCTGGAAATTCAGAAAACAAGCTCCTTCGGAATAATACTGAACAATTCGGGAGATAATCTCGCTTTATCAAATCCTCGATAGAAGTAAATTCTGCTTGATCGGGCCTTACATATTTCCTAATTTCTGTAAAACCATCTTCACTAATTACAATGACATTATGGAAACAAATGTTACATTCTGGATGGTTTTCTAAAAAATTAACTTGTTTTTGTAACTTGTACGGAGAGGTCCAATAGTCATCACCATCGAGGTAAGCAATATATTTACCCTGACAAGCGGCGAGGGTACGAGCAAGATTTTGATGGACACCGACATTGTGATCAGAAATAACTAACTTGATCTTTTCCGGGCAATTTTTATAAATGTTTAGGATAATTTTTCGCGTATTATCGGTCGAACAATCCTCGCCAATCACTAATTCGTAATCAAAATCTGTCTGTTGCATCATGACGCTATTTATAGCTTGTTCGATATAACGTTCGTGATTGTATGTCAACATCAAGACACTAACGATCATTCTGGTTCATCCTTGAAATTTCTTGCTGATTAAGCAGCCATTTGCTAATACCAGGCGTAAAATTTGACAAATCACAGAAATTTGATCTTCTCCAACTTCGGTACCCGTTGGTAAGGACATCACCCGTTGGACGAGCTTCTCTGTTTCGGGTAGTAACTGGTCAGCATTTGGATAGGATGAACGATATGGTTCCATCTGGTGGCAGCCTGGATAAAAATAGCGTCGGGCAAGTACGTTCTCTGCATGTAAGATTTGAACGACCGTGTCTCTATGGATTCCGGTGATTTGTTCATCGATTTCCAAAATTATGTATTGATAGTTATTCTTATCTAGTTCACTGAACGTCATTAATTTCAGACCTGGAATACCCTGTAATTCCTCCTTATAGCGTGTGTAATTTTGATAATTCCTATAGATAAACTCATCCAAACACTCCAGACCGGTCAAACCCATGGCTGCCGAGACTTCACTCATCTTGCCATTCGTGCCAATATAATCTACATTATCATATCCTTTGAAGCCAAAATTTTTCATCAAACGAATTTTTTTTGCCAGGTCATTATTGTTTGTAATGACTGCCCCGCCTTCAAAAGTGTTAATGAATTTTGTCGCGTGGAAACTAAAAATCTCTCCTTCCCCAAAATTTCCGATCATTTTCCCCTGATAAGAGCAACCAAAAGCGTGGGCTGCATCAAAGAATAATTTTAGATGGTGCTTTCGCGCTATATCTGATAATTGCTCGATATTACAGGGCCTGCCCCATACATGAACCCCGAGGATCCCTGTAGTGCGCGGATTGATCAAAGCCTCTACTTTTCGGGGATCGATGTTATGAGTCTCAGGATCGATGTCGCAAAATACCGGAGTGATTTTCTGCCATTGAAGGGCATGAGCCGTAGCGATAAATGTAAACGAAGGAAGAATTACCTCACCTTGTAATTCAAGAGCGCGTGCGGCAATTTCCAGCGCTATGGTTGCATTGCACATCGCAATACAATGCTTTACTCCAAGAAGATCGGCGATCCTACCCTCGAACTCTTGAACATAAGGTCCATTGTTCGTAAACCAGCGCCTATCGAACATATCATTGACACGGGCTAGAAAGCGTTCGCGATCCCCTATGTTCGGACGGCCAACATGGAGCGGTTCAATGAATGCTGGTTCTCCCCCAAATATTACCAAATCAGCAATTCCATTTTTATTGAACATTGCACAATTACCCCCACAAAAATTAGATATTATTATATACAGAATATGTTCATAGAATCATAGATCAGTCATGAGATACAACCAGTTACTTAGCGCCAAGACTCAAAGGAGTCAAAGTAGTAGGTGCCTCGCGTTCCTGCCGACACGCCTGCTACGGCGCCAAGCCGTACCCGGTCGATGCTCCGAGTATCATTATCTACCCCGGTCAGATTTGCTTGCTGCACCCCGTCGATCCACAAGGTGAGCCCTCCGTTATTCGCCCCTGCGCCGCTGGCTGCCCTCAAATCCATTTCCATAAAATGCGCCGCATCGCTGAGATTGATCCATGCGCTGCTTATCCAGGAATTTGTGTCATTCAGCAGCCGCACCCGGATCTGATACACACCAGTAGATATGCGAAACTCCAGACGGAGTACAACATTCGATGTGCCAGAGTAACCGAAAAATATCGGGTGCGAATCCAGATTGGCCATCGAGATTGAGTTAGGATCAAAATAGAAATCGTGCGCGATAATGCGCCTCGGCATTGGGTGTATCGTCGGTGACATAGACCGCAGCGTTGTCGTCGATAACCGCCTGCAAGCCGTAGCTGCCTACCAGTGCAGCAGCCGTACTCGCACTCAGATCGCCGCCGTCGGTGGCACTGGATGTCCACGCCCCAAGATTACCACTCTCAAACCCGTCGCTAAAGATCTGATCTGGAGATTGGATGGGAGTTGCCGTCGGGGTCGGTGATGGGGTCGGAGTCGCGGTTGGCATTGCTGTCGCCGTCGGCGTCGGAGATGGTGAAGGTGTCCCCTGTATGGTGCCTGTAGCAGTCGGAGTTATAGTAGAGGATACTACTGCCGGACCTATGTATGTGTGTCGTCTTGACTCAAAGGAGTCAAAGTAGTAGGTGCCTCGCGTCCCTGCCGACACGCCTGCTACGGCGCCAAGCTGTACCCGGTCGATGCTCCGAGTATCATTATCTACCCCGGTCAGATTTGCTTGCTGCACCCCGTCGATCCACAAGGTGAGCCCTCCGTTATTCGCCCCTGCGCCGCTGGCTGCCCTCAAGTCCATTTCCATAAAATGCGCTGCATCGCTGAGATTGATCCATGCGCTGCTTATCCAGGAATTTGTGTCATTCAGCAGCCGCACCCGGATCTGATACACACCAGTAGATATGCGAAACTCCAGACGGAGTACAACATTCGATGTGCCAGAGTAACCGAAAAATATCGGGTGCGAATCCAGATTGGCCATCGAGATTGAGTTAGGATCAAAATAGAAATCGTGCGCGATAATGCGCCTCGGCATTGGGTGTATCGTCGGTGACATAGACCGCAGCGTTGTCGTCGATAACCGCCTGCAAGCCGTAGCTGCCTACCAGTGCAGCAGCCGTACTCGCACTCAGATCGCCGCCATCGGTGGCACTGGATGTCCACGCCCCAAGATTACCACTCTCAAACCCGTCGCTAAAGATCTGATCTGGAGATTGGATCGGAGTTGCCGTCGGGGTCGGTGATGGGGTCGGAGTTGCGGTTTGCATTGCTGTCGCCGTCGGCGTCGGAGTTGAGGGATTCTGTGCGTAACGGACGCTATAAGAGCCATTCAAAGCGGAGAATACTGCGTAGTTAATGCCTTTGATCAGCTGTGGGTGTAGGAAATTGGCATACCATCTCGGAAGATTTCGGTTAATGAACCCGCACTCGAATCAGCCGGCACCATAGCTTGTAAACCATTTGCCCCGGGGTCAGCCGTTAACTGAAAATACAGGTAAGGTTGTTCCCAATCGATCGAAGTAAATGATGATCTATTTCGACCGTCGAGCCAAGTGAGCATTTGTCTTGCTGATACAACAGGTACACCCCTTGCCTGTGCAGCAGATACAATTTGATCAGAATAGGCGTATGACCAGCCATAATAATTATCTGAATGTGTATTAACGGTAAAAGCGCCAAAATAACCTTCAGGACCAAGCGCCCAATCGAGAAATTGATTGATCGTAAAAGGAACTGCCTGCCCAACCTGTCCATTATCATCAGAGATAATAGTATGTGCCTGATATACGTCGAGCATATTTCCACTTACATCAGCAAAACGCATCGGCATACCGGATCCATTCATAAAACCCGGTCGGTTTTGAACCCAACCCGCAGGCCAATAAGGCACACTTGTATCCATACGGATCCCAAAGTCGTATTGAACCTTCGGCATATCTATATACCCAAACCAAGAATAGCAATGGGAGCGTTCACTTGCTGGGATAGGCAAGCTTAAATATTTAGCAAAAAAACTATATAGCTGGCTCTCGTGGATGTCAAATAATGAGCTTGAAGTCCAGCTTGCACACCAGGCGCTGGAACCAAGGGCTGGATCAGAATGGACAGCAATCTCGAACCCCTCAGCAGTGTATGCAGCAGCTTGGGCATCACTCATTGGGTTTTCGGTGAACATATAAGAGCTGCTGCGGACACACTCCCAGTTATCAACAGAACACCCTGGCGGGCTCTGGTTCATTTGCCTGTCGAAAAATGTCGCTGTGTTGCCAGAATATGAATTTCCATTTAAACCATTGTGATCGTCACCCGTCATGACCACAACCGCTTTCTCCCCTCGTGGAAAGTACCAGAAACGCGGCAAAGGTTTTCGGTCTAAAGCCATCTGGGTAATTAGATTCACGAAAAAGCGTTGTTGTTCATCTGCTTGGGGGATAGTGATTTTGTTAAAATTAATCCAGTCAGGATAGAATAAATCCAGCGCAACGAAATGCGATTGCCAGGGATTGCGATGCTGACCAACCCAGTCAGGATTTCCTTGCCGTGTATAAACAACAGAACGGGCAAGGTCATACATAAACGCAGCAGCCTTACCACCATTCAAACCTACATTATTCACAGTTACGGCGGGAGAGCTCGTGGGTGTAATCGCATCTGAATACAATTGAGCTAGGCTTTCTGCCCCATTCGAGTTATAAAAATCCGCCGTGCCGTGAAATTGCATCGTTTGGTTGACGATTCCTACACCAGGACTCTTAGAAGTATCTATCAAAATATAACCGTTCGAGGAGCTGGAGTGGGCATCGCTTATTCCCAACAAACCCGCGAGTTGCTTATCGGGTCGCATCGCGATCAACCGACCTCCATTGTTCACCCAGCCGCTGAGCATAGATACCTGTTGACCGGTCAACTGCATTTCACCCAAAATTGCGAGGTCGTATGTGGCTAAATTTGCAGGAGTGACAGTGCCGATATCCAGAACGGTAAACTCATTCAAGCCTTCGGCGTGCAGGATTTCAGCATAATAACGGCTGAATGGATTAGTTATACTGGAAATAACCAGGATGGGACCACCAGATCCCTGGTCGGGAGGTAGCGGATGTGGTTCAGCGGTAGTAAAGGACCAGGTAACATCCTGTTCCAGAGGGTTGCCCGCCTGATCATGAAGCCCATTTACCCCACCTTTGAGAGTGGCTGTGTAGGTGGTGTGGTTAGCTAATAAGTTATTTGGATCCAATATTGCTGTTAATGTAGCCAAATCAAACGTAACTGCCGCTGAGATAAGATTGTTCGAGGGATCCCTTTAATTCGAAAGTACTTGTATTAACAGAGTCCGGTACTAAAGCTTCGTTGAATTTTGCTCTTATGAGTGCATCAGTCCTGACAATTGAAACGCCCGTACCGGGCACCCTTGAGATAATCTGAGGCGGTTGTGAATCAGGTGGTGGTGGATTTGTATCAAAAATGATGTCCACCCAATAATTGTTTGCATTGGATGTCTGATTAGGGAAACCGCCGCCATCGCGGAATACACCATTGGGTCCATCGACACCATTTGCCAGTGCATGAAGAGGCGTATTATCAATCCCTGTCGTAGCAAAGTAACCAGAGTTATATGAGAAAACTTTGGTAGTCAGGTATGATGCGATGTAAGTTTGATTAGCAGTGATTGCGATAGGGACATGGTACATCACTGATTGCCAACCAGAGGTAGATTTCGTCCTCAAAAGCATTCTCGGCTAGTAATGTACCCTGGTTTGACCAAATTCGACCTATGTGAGAATCCGTATCCCGTCTGTCTTTATAAAAACGTACTCCCAGGATGTAACCATCGACATCCGAGCGGAACTTGAGACCTAGTTCAATCGGGGTAGGGTTTCTAAAAAATCCCGTCGGTGTAACCGTGTTATCCCATATGCTGCAGGGACAAGTGTTCAGTTGATACGTAGTATATTCTTGTCTTGCTAATGCAGGCTCATGAACAATGTTCGCCAGGATCAATACAATTAATAGATTGAGAACCAGAATTCTTTTCATGTTACCCCACTACTTTCAATCGATAATGGAATCATACCGAAAAACTTACATTAATCAGCGTCCAATAAATATAAACGTAGATGCAAAATCCCTACTCGTAGTTATTTCTTTTCCCTCTGTCGGGCAGGCACCCCATAGGCTACAGCATCATTTGGAATATCGTCAATTACGACCGAACCAGCCCCAATTAATGCTCTTGCTCCAATACTGATATGATCAATAACAGTCGCTCCAATTCCGATCCAGGCTGCTTGACCGACCGTTACGCAACCAGCTAAATGAACCCCTGGGGCAATATGTGCTCCATCTGCGATGACACATTCATGATCTACGCTCGAGGATGTATTAATAATAACATTATTTCCGATAACTGAGCCTGTATTTATCACTGTGCCCGCTGCAACCACGGTCCCAGATCCAATCATAACTCCCTGTGCAATTACTGCTGAAGGATGAATTGCAGTGACCAGCTTGAAGCCCTCTTTATGAACCAGATCTGACAGAATTAGACGCGCAGTACAGTCTCCGAAACCCAATATTATTTTATCAATCCCCATTTTGAATAAATGGTTAAGCTGCTCACGACCGCCCAATATAGGAGCCCCGGAAAATATTGCTCCTTTACGGTTAGGATTGATATCATCGATAAACCCAATTAATTCATAATCCCCCCTCAGACGGATTATATCTGCAATAACTAACGCGTGTCCCGAAGCTCCCCAAATTACTAGTTTATCGACCATGAACTGAAATATAAATAATCAAGAATTGCACCGATCAATACAAGTCAAGGGATTTTTTCTACCAAACACGGCTCATTCTTCCCCGACCCATTCTGTAGTCCATGGCAGTTTAGGCCGGACAACCCCTGGTTCTTTGCCGTACCACGTACCGGGACGTTTCTCCGTTTCAATTACATCGAACGCGAGGGCATCGTCAATTCGATATGTCACTCTATTTGTGTTCTCCAGAACAAGTAATGCCACTCTGTATTTTCCGCTGTTCAATAAATTCTCAGGGACATGACAGATGCTTCGGAATACCCCAACTGGCAGCTTCCCCTCACGGGTCAAATCATCTGTTTCGATCGATCCCGAACTGAAGGCAATCACCTGCTGCTCGTTATAAAAATGCAGCGTAATATGTAAATTTGCATCTGGAACTAGATTACAAAAGTCAACCTCAACTCTGAACGGGGATTCCATGGTGAGCGGATCATTTGGTGAACCGTTCTCTGGTCGGACACACACTCGGCGCAAACGCACTTTTGAATTGCCAGGTGCCGCCTCAGCATCTTCCCATATTTGTTCAGTAGAGGCAGCGAAGGATTTTGACAGGTATTTAGGAATTACCACCTCGGATGGTCCTTCCGCTTCGATGATACCGTCATTCAGCCATATCGTACGCTCACACAGGTTTTGAATTGCAATCATGTTATGGCTAACAAACAATATCGTCCTTCCATGAGTAGCAACATCACCCATTTTGCCCAAGCACTTCTTTTGAAAAGCGGCATCGCCTACCGCCAGCACCTCATCAACCAGTAATATCTCCGGTTCAAGGTGAGCTGCCACTGCAAACGCCAGTCTAACGTACATGCCGCTGGAGTAGCGTTTTACTGGAGTATTTAAGAATTTTTCGGTTTCCGCAAATTCTACAATGTCGTCGAATTTGCGATCGATCTCTTCACGTCTCATCCCGAGGATAGCACCACTTAGATAAATATTTTCTCGACCAGTCAGCTCTGGATGAAATCCAGTACCAACTTCCAATAATGACCCCACCCGGCCATTAACCCACGCCCTCCCGCTTGTCGGTTCAGTTATGCGGGAAAGGATTTTAAGTAAAGTACTTTTTCCTGCACCATTTCGGCCAATTATTCCAACCACTTCCCCGTGGTTTACTTCAAAAGATACATCTTTCAATGCCCATAATATTTCATCCGGCGAGGCGTGACTCAATGTACTGGCAAGGTAGGAGAATGGCGATTTAATTAAGCGTGAGAGGTTACCCTGGCCATCCTTGCCATTAGATAATTTACCAATTCGGTAATTTTTTGACAAATTTTCAACGAAGATTGCTGTGTCGCTCATAAATAGTCCACAATTGTACGCTCAGTTCGGCGGAAAATAAATGCACCAATGACCAATCCTATAAGCAATAGGCCAATGGATAACACAAATTCAATACCAGGAGGTTCGCCATATCCTAGAAAGCTCCATCTAAACCCCTGGATTACACCCGTCATCGGATTCAATTTGTAGACGAATTGCAATCTCTCCGGTACCATACTGATTGGATAGATAACAGGAGAAAGATACATCAGGGCTTGTAATAAAAACAGAATAGCAAATGAGACATCGCGGAACTTAACGGACAGCGTCGCTAACCATAAACCCGTTGTCAGAGCAAATACAATACACACTCCTAAAAAAACTGGCATCCAGAGCATTTCCGGTCTAAATGGCATTCGATATATCAGTAATGCTACCAGGAATACGACGAAGGAAGCACTAAAATCTACGAGTCCAGAAAGGGTCGCTGAGATAGGAATAACCATTCTAGGGAAATACACTTTTGAGATTACATGGAGATTATCAACCAGACTACGTGACGACCGGGTAACTGAATTCGAAAAATAACCCCACGGGAGTAATGCTGCTAATGAGAATAAGGGGTAAGGTACTCCACCTGTCGGAATCTTTACAATCGCACCAAATACAAATGAAAGTAGGAGCATATTAAGGACTGGTCGCAAGAATATCCAAGACATGCCCAGGGCTGTCTGGCGGTAAATACCTTGCGTCTCCCGTACGATTAAGAAAGCGAGCAGCTCACGATATTCCCAAATATCGCGAATGCCGATCGAGGTCCATCCGCGCGAATGCTCAATTACAGCTCCGTCGAATGGACTTGAACCAATGTGGATTTCGTGTGTTGACTCTTTATAATTCATCTGTGTGATTGCCTGACCATTAATAAATACATATTATTTGGATTGTTTACAATATTGAATCAGCCCACATCTGGCTTCCTCAAATGTAAATATAATTTACCTGCTCCCTTGATTAGGACGCTTGATAAACAAGATCACCCCAATCAACAAAACTGCAGGAATGATACCGAGAATAATTGCTATTACCGGACTACGATTGGCTGGCCCACCAGGATCAGTACCACCTATGGGCTGAGGAGCTACAGTTGGAGTCGATAAGGGAACCGTTTCTGTGGGATACGAAGTAGGCGTTGGACTGGGGTTCAATGTTGGCAGCGGCACAGAAGGTAGCTCAGGGGCATTCAGTTTTGTAAATGAGTAATCTGCTGGACCAGCGTCCCGGACATTATTCCACCAAGCGACTAATAAATTATTCCCCCTACTAATCACAGCCTGGGGAGCACTTGGATCAAATGTATTCGTGACAGGACCAGAGATAATAGGTTGAAGATCGGTCCACTCGTTATTAATATATTCACTATGCCACATTCCATGTATTTCTGGTAGTGGAATACGATCTCCCACAAGCATATGGATAATATTATTACTGTCCTTCACCAAGAAGGCGCTTTCATATCCGCCGATTTGAGAAAACGGACGAACAGGCTTCGACCAGGTCTTACCCCCATCCTCGGATCGACGCATCCACTTCGTTGGCGGCTGACTATCTTGATATATCGCGATTAATTCATTTCCGTCTGCTATGATTGAAGGCGCCCCAGTAGAGACCTCTTTCGAACTCTGGGTCGTTAAATCAATTGGCTCAGTCCAATGGGCCAGATCTGGTCCCAAGCGTGAATAACGGATTGCTTCACCTACCCCACTCTGATTTACGATACCCCAAACTGCATGAAGATTGCCCAGCGTGTCATATGTGGTCCAGATCGTAGAAGCCCATTTAGTCGGTGAATAAGTGGTCTCGACCGCAACAGGGGTGGACCAGGTCTCACCTCCATCAGTCGAATGCACCTCATACAGACCTAATGAAGGTTTCTGACCAGAATATATGATGACAAGCGTATCCTCACCGTCGCCGGTAATAACAGCCGAAGTCAATGGGCCGGCGCCGGAAGCGACCTCACGAGGTTTTGTCCATGACCAAGCTCCATCTGCATTCCCCGCCCAGGCTGTGCTGTAATATACTGAGCCCTGGTCTTCGGTTCCTGCATAAAAGATTAAGTGGAATATTCCACTTATGATCGAGGAAGACAGACTGGAGAGGACGAATAATCTCTTTAGGACGAATAAATATGTCGACAGGCATCGTCCAGCCACCTTCAGGGGTCCACTTACGATAATAGATTACATTTCTCGTAGGATCTAAGTCTGTGGAGTTAAAGGCATGTACAGTCCCGGTTGAATCCTCTAGCATAATGGGTGGGCGAACATCGGTATATGCCGGGATATGAGTGGGAGGTGACCAACTTGGGATCCCCTGTGCAACGGCAGAGCCAGCGGAGATGAAGAAAAGTGCACATAGGAGTAGGAGTAATAGATTTTTCTTAGTAGATCTCATGCTTTCATTCCAAATATTTTCAGCACAGTTCGTATCTGAGCAAAGTCATAATTATTAACTTAGATTATATGATAAGGTGTTTAGAAAATTTCCATCTTATCTTGCGGGATTATAGATTGGGTGTATATTTTAGCAGTTCGGGGATTAAATCAGCATGATTGCTAAATCGAAAGCGAGCAGTTCCGATGAATATAATCCGTAAATTCTTAATTTTAATTATTTTAGGAATCTTATTTGGAGCGTGCACAACATCCCAGGGTGAGACCCCAACCCTGCAGCAAAGTGAACTGCCCACTTTAGAGATTCTAGCTACGGATACATCGGCGCCAGAATCACTTTCCACAGAAGGTCCCCCACCATCTCCATCTCCATCTCCAATTCCCTCGACAACTGCCTCATCGACTGTGATTATCCAACCAACTACTAACGCCCCTCAAACAATCACTCCACCGCCTCCGGGTAATTCTATCATCGCCGACCATACTGTCGTTGACCAGTTCGACCGGATACCGGATGAATATATCAAGAAAGCAAGCGAGCTACATTTCCTCTTCAGACATGCCTCTGTTGGTTGGAACATCGATAACGCTTTAAACTGCCTGGCAAACAATATGCCGAACCGACCTAACTATTGTGATCGAGGGCTCACTAATAATCAAATTATCTACAATGCCAAATATGACCGCAGTAATTGGATTTTTGAATTTCACTCTCCTCCACCTGGTCAAAACCCAGGCTGGTGGGATAAGACTCGTTTTTTTATTGACCGAATAAATAACCTTAAACCAGGCGAAAAATTCGATATTGCTGGTTATAAAATGGGATACGTCGATGCCCAACCAGGTTCAAATCTAGCAGCTAATTTCTTTACTAACAACCCAGATGATAATCTCCCTAGTATTGAAGATATTGAAGCATTAGAAGCAGAACACTCCGAATTGAAAGTCATGTACTTTACATTAGCCCTGGCTCGGTCCGTTGGTTCACCAGAATCTGCAAGCTTCGATCAACAAATGAGAGATTATACGAGAGACCACAATAAAATCTTATTTGACATTGCCGATATTGAATCTCACCTGCCTGATGGCAGCCCATGTTTTGATAATAATGGCGATGGAATAGAAGCACTGTGCGATCAATATACATCAGAAAAAGAAGGTGGTCACCTCAACGCTCTTGGCAGCCAGCGAGTAGCAAAAGCCCTTTGGTGGATAATGTCTCGCCTCGCCGGGTGGGATGGAACTATAACCCAATAAACTATTTAGATTGAACAACCCCGGGTGATCGAATTTTAGCGTTATTTGTTCAATCAGAACAATAATATTGTTACAAGCAAATTCCTTTCAAACCTGTAATCTAATTTGTAATAATTAGTTTTTATTCACGACTTTATGCATCAATAATTTCTCCTCGATCCACTTAACTAATGTAAATCAATCATGAGTGAAGCATTTCCATGAAATGCGCTCCTCATGATTATGTCCCTGTTAAGCGATATTAAGTGACCTTAATTAATTTTATTCAATATATTTGGCATAATATTGTTTGTAAAAGATGAATTTCACAGATGCAAGCAATTTGCACCGATAGAAAATTTCATGCAATCACAAAATAAGAGCTGAAAGGTTTAGCTATGAAATTCAAATCTCGTTACACCCTTATAATTGCCACCCTGATCGTTATATGTATCCCGTCGCTGGTCGCTTTGAGCCAGGGAGAGCAATCCCCACCTCCTACACCCGCTGCGCCAGTTATAACCTACAATTTTTTCATCCCGCTTATTCGCATGAGGCCGCACACTGCCCCTACTCCTACACCAACGCGGATGCCCGGCGCTACTCCTCAACCCACACCGGTAATACCTCCAAACAGCACGGCTATTATTATTAATCACAATTCAGTGGCGTTATTCAATCGTATCCCGGACCGCTACCTACAGACCGCCAGAAGTCTCCGGCTTCTTTTTTCTGACAGATCTGTGGGACAAAATGTCAATGAAGCCCTAGACTGTTTGGCCGCCCTACCTGGGCAGACTCACCTGCTTCGTGCCGTCGAGATTACTACGGAACGAGCTGGGATTGGAAAACCTTTACACTGGATGACTTGAATGCCGGAATAGTGCCAAACAGGATTCTCTTTACTCCGGATTCGGTTAAATATAATCGCAATAATTGGACTTTTGAATTTAGAATGGGCACGTGGACCGAGCTTACAGAAGATTTTATTCAATCCCTGGCACCATCCTATCTAAACTCTAAAGATGTCTTATCCTACCAGTTCAGCTATCTAAATGTAGACGAAGCAGATGATATCGCTGATCCAACCACTGGCTTTTTCGCCAATAATGCGAACAAATACGATGTATTCGATTTAGAAACATTTATTGGTCAGCATCCTGACAAGGTTTTTTTCTTCTGGACTACTAGTTTGGCACGATCGATCGGGACGCACGTATCACAGAACTTCAACAATCAGATGCGCCAATATGCAATTACCCACAACAAAATTCTATTTGATGTGGCGGACATCGAGGCATTCACCGACCAGGGAAATCCTTGCTATGATAACCGCGATAGTATCCAATATTGCAGCCAGGGAGGAGAATGTGAAAATCACCCGAACGATGGGATCAACCTGCCCGCTATTTGTCAGGATTACACCACAGAGATCGATGGCGGACACCTGGGAAGTGTATCTGGAGCTAAAATCCAGGTTGCCAAGGCGTATTGGGTGCTCATGGCCAGGGTAGCAGGATGGGATGGCGTTAGTCCATAGTCCAAGCAACCACAGTCCAGAATCTGATATAAAATAATGCGATGTTTCGATTCAGTAGAAAATGGTGGAATAATGAAAATTTATCGTGAGCTCAAGCACATACTCAATCGGCTAGTTATAATTGTTATGGTCTTTGGGATACTATACGCAGCTTCTCTAAAGGCAACACCTACTAATGGCCTGATTATCGCCCAGGCACACCCAAGAACCCAAGCAACCGGTCCGACTAAGATTTACTTACCGGTTGTCCGAGGATCGCCGACGATGGGTAATTGGACCAATGGGACCTGGCCGATGGTAGCAGCAAATCCGCAAAGAACTTCTTGGACCCCAGAAGAGGTGAGCGGAAATCTAAATGTGCTCTGGTATCGTCCAATCGAAGCCTACATCTCTCAAAACGTTCAGATCATCGCGAATTATGGATTTATATATATCTCCACTTCGAAAGGTCTCTATGCCTTAAACGCTAACACTGGCGATATCGCCTGGCGATATGATACAGAGCTCCCACTAGGAAATTCACCGACGGTTGTCGACCATGTTGCCTATGTTGGCGGATACGATCATAAGCTTCACGCCCTCGACGCCGCAACTGGCCACCACTTGTGGGAATTCAATGGAGCATCTGCTGGGTACGACACCAATCCACTCGTTGTCGATGGCAAAGTGATACTCGGCAACCGAGATGGCTACATGTATGCAATCGGTGCTCAGAGTTCACCGCAACAAGGACAATTGGTCTGGAAGTATAAGACTGGTGGTCCAATTCATCTTTCCGCTGCATACCAGGATGGTGTCGTTTATTTTGCTTCAAATGACAATTATGCGTACGCGCTTAACGCTACCAACGGTAGTCTTATCTGGAAATCTTCTAAACTGCCTGGAATGCAATACCAGTCATATTGGCCGGTAATTCTTCAGGATAAAGTCGTCTTCTCAGCAGCTTACGGTTATCGCAGTGGTTCGGATCCAGGTTCAATGAGCGTCCCGGTTCCAGGTGGTGGAACCTATGATAACTACCTGGGAATCCAACTCGATGATATATTTCCTACCTCACAAGAAGGCACCCTGGTTGGTCCCCAGATTCGCCTCTGAAAGCTGGGGGCATGGTTATCCAATCATCGATGTCAACACGCTAACTGAATACCTGGAAAACAATCCCAATGCAGATCCTAATAAACACAAACCGTGGAGACGGCTATTAGTCGCGTTGGAAAGAGGAGATGGCAGAGAATTCACTTTTGATTCCGATCACGACGGTTATCCAGAATACTTACCTGCGGCTTATTGGGGGACTGGATCAGGCAATCGCTATCCTGGGATTGTGGGTAGTGACGGAATTTTTTATTTTTCGAATCTCTATAGTTGCTGCTCGGATGCAAAGGGGAGAATTATGGGGTGGAACAGTGATTCTCCATCTCATCTGAGCGTAACCGAAGGATTTGGCGCAGTCGCTGAACCCCAGGCGATTTCTGCGGGTGGGAATTCTGATTTACCGAAATATTTGCTGTGATCGCGTTGGTGATTATTTTTCTATTTTACGGCAGAGATCTAATCGCCAGATATGGTCGTACAATTTGTCGGATTTAGCCCCAAATTACGACCCATTATGGACGATCTATCCTGGCTGGCCTCGATTGCATGGTTTTTATAAAGGCGCTTCAAACAGCATCAATGCTGCCTATCATAATCACGGCGATCAAAACCCAATCATTCCCTATCAGGGTAAGTTATTTGTACATAGGAGCAATACAATAATCGCTTTCGGCGCCGGACAGGGACCAGGTGCTTTACCCACCTTACCTATCGTCAATCATCAAGATAATTTCCCAACACCCGGTACACAACAGGTAAGCCAATTGCTAGAAAGTGAAGTCCAGAAAATAGTTGATGCTGGTCATTTGAGACCCGGCTACTACAATGTCGCTCAATTTCTATATCCAGGACTTGCGGATTACTATGGGAATCCTGGTGACACACTGTATACATTGACCCGTGCATATCCTTACCTGTCAGAATCGCTCAAGACTCAGGTACGAGCCTATTTACAGAATGAATACCAGACTTATTTCGATCCTAATATGTACGCGACGATTGGATGGTCGAGCGGCGCAGCTCGAGAATCAATGATATTGCCGCCGGAGGTCGTTGCGGATCTAGCTAACCACCCTCCCCGTCCCTCGGTTGGAGGCTTCTCCTGGCCGTACCCCCAATATAATTTCTATGGAATGTGGAAATATGCAACCATATTCCCGAGTCAGGCTGTCCAAGTATATAACCTAGCGAAAAGTAAGTTGCAAGTTCCTGTTCCTGCTATGGCAACGACAGATTACTTCCAACAACAACCTTATGAGCTGAATGGTTATATTGCCGGTTACATCGGGTTATTAAATCTGCAGCAGCTAGCTGGTATGCAGAACCAGGACAGCCAGCTTAGAACCTCGGTTACGAATGAATTGAACAGGCTGGAACAGATGCGAGTCAATATTTTTACGAAAGATTCATACTGGACTGAAGATCATTTCTATAAGAAAAACCTGGATATCGCCCGAAACTTCATTTTCCTGGTCCCTGAACTGGGAGCTTACCTGAAACAACACATCCCAAATCAGGTCGATCAGGCCATATCAGAATACGAATACGTAGCGCCCTATTGGTTTGTCTCTCGGTACGAAGGCACAATCGGCGAAGGAGTGATGTCTAACCTGTATAATTACTATAGTCTATTCCAGGCAAAAGCATACATCCAGGGAGAGACATGGTCAGAACTATCAAAATATTTAGATGTGCCAGCGTTTGAACGTGGAGATTTGTATTATATTCAAAATTTGATCGCGTTATTGGACTCACAATCCAGCGCTGCTAATTTTCCAGCAAATTCTGGGGAAACCAATTTGGCGTGTATACAATAATTTTCCGCCGCCATTTCCTGCAGCACCCCTCAGCTCAGAGGGGTGCTTTTATTTCTACATTAACCGAACACGTAGCGATACACATGCTGGTTCGGTATCCTCGCTACCAGGTTCATGAAACCGAGCGGGATAAATACGGCTAAAAGGAAAAACGCAATTACCAGTAGAACCGGATAACCAAATACCTGGGGGAAATATTGCTCCAGGAGAGCCGTCAATCCGACCAACAAGGTTAGATGGATCATATATAGCGCATAAGCTTTTTTACCAACATTTTCAAACCAGCGGGTAAACGGGATTGAATCACGCGTGATGAGTGGTGTTAACAAGACAAACGTCAGCGGGTAGATATGCCTGGAAACGGGAAAGCGCAATAGCCTGACGCATGCAAGATACCGCAATCGAATAAAAGATAATCGTCGATGCGACCAAAAACCACTTCAATTTCTGCAACCAGGGTGTGATCTGGCGTGCATTGAAGCGTAAAGCCATGCCAAGAGGAAAATATATCCCCCAGTCCGCCATCGTGCGCGCCAGCACCGGCACTACCAGATAATGAGTCCACCCAGGTAATACCAGACCGTATTGTTCAGTGTCCAGAGCGAAAATCAGGAAGAGTTGATAAGTGCCTATGATCAGCAAAATCGGAAGCCAGCCAATCCGGTTGAATAACCAGATTAGGATTGGCGAGATCAGGTAAAAGAACAGGATCAGCGGGACGAAGTTGAATGGGAATCCGACTAAAAGGCTTTTGATATAGCCACCGACCGTCAAATGCGTTCCTTGAACGAAAAATAAGACCAGGTAATAAATACATGACCAGATTAAATATGGCCACAGCAAGTGTAAAAAATTGACCCAGACGATTTTATAAGATAATTTAGGCGGGCTGCCTTGAGCAGCATAAGCAAAAAAGTTTCCGGAGATGAACAAAAAAGTCGGAACCGCCAGCCAACCCAATAATCCTATTGCAATCAGGAAGTTTCCAACTGCCCCACCCGGGACAGGTATCCCATTCTCCGCTGGTGCGGTGATGGCAAAAAAAACGGAATGGTTTAGAACAACTAATAGAATAGCTATCCCGCGAAATGCGGGAAATTGGCGCATCATGAGGATTTTTATGTAGATGGCGATGACCAAATTGGCAGTATAATTAGGATTATCTAGCGGCGCCCGACATTTTTCGAATCGCAAAAATAAATCCCGCCAGAACAACTAACCCGGCCAGTATTCCGCCGATAGCCAAACCAAACCAGGACGACTGTGTAAGTCCACCAGGGCCATTCCCTGATGGTTCAGGAGGCACGGGGTATTGCGATTGCGGTGCTTCGGTGGGCTGTTCGGATGCTTCTGGGAGGTGGTGTCACAGTAGGTATAGGAGTTGCCGTCAAGCTCGGTGAGATTGGGGTCGCTCCTGCAGGCATCACCACAAGGCTGCTGATTGCATCAACCTCCTGGATCAGCGGTTCTGAGGAGTTTGCAATGAGTTGCTTATTTGCCACATCGTATATTGCGAGTAAACGATCGTCTACCCCGAGTGCAGCTGCCAACGAGAGAATATCATATTTTTTTTGTGAACCTATCTCGAACTTCTCATCCGAGCTCCATTGCTTGCCGTCATAAATCCAATGATTCAATACCAGATTTTGATAAATACTATCTTGCGCTGCTTCCATGACATGCACCCGGCCGGCTGGATCGCTCATCAAGCTGACCAGTCCGGCAAAATCCCCAAAACTGGTTACATTTTCCGGCTGGCTCCAGGTTAGCCCGGCATCCAGTGAAACCTCGTGCCACAGGCTGATATTGTTATCCTTTTCCTCTTGCCAGAATCGGTGAAGGGTCGAGCCTGCGGAAGCAAACAGGTCGCTCCACGGGACAGATCCTTCGACGATTGTTTCTGGAGGGCTCCAGGTTTGGCCTTGATCCACCGACCGGGCATAATAGATCCCCAGACTGTTCCCCCAACCCGGAAGAGGTTCTCGTGTCCACAATATATGGAGACTTCCATCCTCGGTCATCGCCAGGCGCGGGTGATCGATTTGATCCCAACCTGCCACAGCCCCATCAAATACCTGGATTGGATCAGACCAGGTAACGCCGCCATCCTCTGAGCGGATTAAATATATTCCCCGGTCTTCATTCAATGGGATGGCGTAGGCAACATAAACGGTCAACCCATCGATGAGGATATCCGGAGAGCTCGCCGTCGGATGGAGAACCGGCAGCTTGGTCGCCTCCGACCATTCCGATTTTGCGGCAGCCTTTCCGGCGTTCGCCCAGCTAAAATACAAGTCACCGGATTGACCACCGACCCAGGTTACCATTAATCGTCCTCTTGAATCCTGGGCGACGCTGACCTGATCAGCTTTCCCCTCAGGAGAGGTCAGGATACTTACCGGGGTTATCCAGGTTCCATTATTATTGCGGCTGTAATAAATAGCGGTCGGCGCCGAATCCGGAGAGGATTCGTCAGCCTTGAGTCCATAATGCATGGGTAATACCCTGCGGATCACTTATCAAGACGGGCGACTGGGCAACCACGGTTTGAGTGATGATCTGCTCAGGACCCTCCCAGGATACAGCCGTCGGAAACCAATTATCCACTGAGGTAATCGGTTTTGAAAGTACCCAGGTATCGGCACCGCCACCTTGTTCACAGCCAATCACGTAAAGTAAGTTCTCCGCTGACATCGCCGGCTTTCGACAACGGAACTGGATGGTCCCCAGGGTGTCTGGGTTTTCGAACCCATTCAATTCGGGTTGGGGTTGAGCATCACTCCACTCTTTACCGTTCCAGCTGAGCAAGTAAACCTGATCCTGGATGGAAGTAATCAGGATTGGATTACCATCCGGTCCAGGAATGAACTGGTTCGATTGGGGACATCCGCTAATCTCTGCGAGCATTTCTGCCCGGTCGCTCCAGGTAATACCCCGGTCATCGGAGGTTTTGTACACCTGAACGCAGCTTACTCCAGGTTCGCCGGATTTCCAGACCGCCAGAACCTGGTCGCCATCTGGTTGAAGTAGGATATCGAATGGGGTATCCGTTCCGAGGGTGGAAGATGGGTTATCTACCTCATTTGGTAAGGTCCAATTTACACCGCGATCGTCTGAACGCGTAAAGAATATCCGTTTCAGCCCTGGGTTATCCCAGCTGACATAAATCACCTCACCCTGGTCGGTATGGGTTGTAGAAATGCTGACATTCGAATCATCATCGGTAAGCCCGCGAAAATAAGGGGAGACATATAAGGGGATATTGCCAGACCAATCCCCGCCTCCATTGATGGATTTACGATAATATACCCCTGGAACGCCCTTATCGGATGTTTCAGATCGAATATAAGCTAAGTGGATCCCGTCCTGGCTATCCACGACTGCACTAATCTTAGTCGCCGAATCACTCAATATCTTCGGTTGGATCCAAGAAGCATAATTGCCAAATTTACTCCCCGAGACCTTACTGTAATCCAACGCCCCGCGTTTGCCGACCCAGAATGCATGGACATTTCCGGAATTATCGGCGACAAGAGTGGGAAGGGGAGCTGTAGCAAGGTTTGATTGCGACGTATCAGCATTGAATGGAAAATTAACCGCCGTCGGTTCGCTCCACTGAGTGCCATCCCACTGCGAATAGACGTAGCCTATATAGGCATCGAGCCAGATCGCGTGAACCAAACCATTCGAGTCGATCACCAGCGCCGGATTGCTCGTTCCGCCCGATCGAGACAGATTGTATGGAGTGCTCCAGCTCCCTGCTGGAGCTAGTGCTGTTGATTGAACGGTAGCTTGAGGTGTGGGCTGAGCTGTGGGTTGGGCAGCTTGAGCAGAGACTTTCGCCGGAGCGCGAAGGGTCATAATTAGAGCAATTACTCCGAGCGAGAAAGAGATTGTGATAATAATTAGCTTTTTTTTGGATAGATTCATGGTTTTTTCGTCTGCCCCCCAGCGGTAGCGCCAGATCTTTGCGAATTTAATGCTTTTGCCAACGTCGCGGAAGCCTGGGCTAAATCTCCACGACCTTCTGCCTGCCACCAGAAATAATATTCCTTCATCTCTTTAGGTGCTTCGGGCAGCCCAGCGAGCAGGAGCAGAGCTTTCTGCGGATCTCCCGACCAACCATAAGCGTAGCCTAACGCTTTGCGCACGTTCCGGTTGCCCGGATCAGCCTGATAGGCAATTTCCAGGTGAGAGATCGCCTCCGGAAAATCTTGTTTATCCAGGGCGATCAGTCCCAGGCGCTGTTGGGCTGACCGCTCGTTTGGGTTTAACGCAATAGCCCGATCGAGTTCTGAGACTGCAGGCAAATCTGCAAGAATTTCTTTACCCGGGTTGCGGACTCCGTGGGGATACTCTGACAGCTCAACCTGGGCAACTCCGACCGCCCCCAGGTTAGCAAACCAGGCGCTTGCCCCATTGCCGCTCACCAGGAAGAATAGCAAGATTCCGCCGACCGGAGCGAGGACCAGAGCCAACTCGCCCCAGAATGTTTTCACTCTGAGAGGCAGTTTCGTTGAGGATTCGCCTCCTACCTGGATTGCGGCGAAGCTCATTCCCGGTATAAAAAACAGCAGGGCTGTCCCGCGCACACCATACAACGCATCGTCGAGCAAGCCGTGCAGGGCGAAAACGACCATTCCCGAGAGGATCGCCCAGCGAATGATCGGATCTACATTACGGGTGGTTATCAGCACAAGGCTGCCTGCAAATAAGACCAGCACAAGCACTAAGCCAAGCAAACCTTGCTCCAACGCCAGATCGAGGTACAGGTTGTGGCTGTATTCAAATAATAAATTGGGGATCAGCAGAACGTAACGAGAATACAGCCCGGCGAAAGAGGCCAATCCCCCGCCGGTAAAGGGAAAATCCTGGACGATGGATATGGAATTTCGAGCGAGCTCCAGGCGGCTGCCGGCGTCGTTCATACCAGGCACCTTATCCGCCCAGGCAACCAACAGCTCTGGATTTGCAGCGACCAGGAAGGTCACACCAACAAGGCCGACCAGGAAGATTGCCGCGAACAGGATCCTACGGCGCCGCAAGCTACCTCCTGATAGCCCGCGGCTCATTTCCCAGAGCAGCCACAGAGCAATCCCCACTGCCAACGCAGCCCACGCACCGCGCGAGCTGGTCAACAAAAGCCCAGCCAGCGCGATGACTGCCAAACACTACAGCCAGGAGGACCATTCCCTGGTTCTTCCTTTTATGCGCCAGAAGTCCGAAGGCAATGGTGAACGGAAAGAGGACTGCGATGATTCCCCCGTACATATTCGCATTCAATTCAAGGGGAGGCAGCCCAGGCCTGAAGGATGACCAAGTCCGGGCGAGCCGGTCCAAGAGGGCGATATCGGCAGGCTGAGCGCCGAAATCGTACGAAAGGAGAAAGTAAATCGAGATTAGCGCCGCCAGCCCGCTGAAAATCCCGCAAACGATCCACAAATTCGCCTTCGGCTGACCTGCCAGGGCATAAAACAGCAGAATCGAGGCGGCGATCTGCCAGAATTTTGCCTGTGCTGCCTGAGGGTTATAAGCTGCCCATAATCCTACCCCGGCGCTCAGCAAGAAAGCCAACAGCAGGAGATCGAAGTAAGTTCTCTTGAATGGGAAGCGCCCTGCCAGCATGCGGATGATCCAGGGGAGCAACGGGATGATCAACAGCCATGCCCCCAACTCCGGCTTGAGGTACCACATCACCCCACTGAACAATACCAGGCCGAGATCGAGCAGGGCAAATTGGGGTAAGTTTACAACGTACCGAAGGCGGGAGGTATTTTCAGCGATCACTCACCTGACCTGATTCCCAGGTTGCTCACCAGCTCGCCAGTGACCGGCACTTCGGACTCAGAAGAAGCCCAGCTCAAGTGCTGTATCCCGACACTCAGCGCCGAGCGTACAGTCGACCAGTCAGAGAAAAGCATCTTGAGATAAGTGAGCATGGGACCCGGTCGGAATGCCCATTCCCGGAAGGCGCGTTTCTGCCAGAAGAGCAAGCGTTCTGCCGGCAGATCAGGATAATCCAGCACGGTGCCTTTATCCATATCCACCTGCTCCCACCGTGTGCCCGGGCGGAACCAGCCGTTCTCCACCACTTCGAAGAAGAATGGCGTACCGGGATAGGGTGCAGCGACGTGGAACAAGGCGATATCCAAAGGCAGCTTCTTTGCAAATTCGATCGTCTGGCGGATGGTTGTTTCCGTCTCACCAGGCAATCCGATGATGAAGTAACCCCAATTCTTAATCCCGGCATTGTGCGCCCAGGCTAAGGAGCGTTTGGCAGTTTCCGGATAAGCTCCTTTATGGGCGTGCTTGAGGATCTGCTCATTCCCACTTTCAATCCCCCAGGAGATCAGCCAGTTGCCTGCCTTGCTCATCATCTTGAGCATCTCTTCATCAACATAGTCCACCCGGCTGTTCGAGGTCCAGCGGATGTTGATCTTCTCATCGATCATTCGCTGGCAAAGCTCCATCACCTGGTCGCGGTTAACCGTAAACAGGTCAGAATACATATGGATATTGTTAATCCCGAGCTCTTTCAACTGCCAGAGCTCTTGCATGATCAGCTCCGGCGAACGCAAACGGGTGGAGAACTGGTAGCTAACGTGTTTAATGCAGTAGGTACAACCCGCCGGACATCCCCGTGAAGTAACGATAAAGGTGAACGGCCCTTTGATCATGGGCATGCGGTACTTCTGCAAGGGCAGCAGCTCGTGCATCGGGATCGGTAAATCGTTGAGATCCTTAATGAACGGCCTGGGCATATTGATTACGATTTCGTCTTCGCGCCGCCAGGCAAGCCCTTTAATTCCAGCCAGATCCACGCTCCCATCCTCGCGCAGGAAGGCCGGTAGGTAGGGTCGTGCTCTGCAAATATCTTCTCGATATTGGCTGGGCGTTGGTCAATTTTGCCCTCCAGATGATCCAGGAGGTCGCGGATCGTCAGGTCAGGCTCGCCTACCAGCACAAAATCCAGGCTGGGGTAGGGGCGCATTGATTCACGTGGGATGGGAGTAACGTGAGTCCCAAATGCGATCGTCTTCGCGCCGCGAGCGTGCGCCAGGAAACAACCATACATGTCATTCTCCAGCGTCGGCGCAGTGAGCTGGGTAAGGTAATAGGTCGGCTGGTAATGGTCCAGCAGCCGCGTAAATTCGGGCCAACCCATGCGTTCTGCATTGCAGTCCACCACTTTTACCTTATAGGTTGGGTGCAGCAGAGCCGCCATCTGAACCAGAGATACCTGAGGCCAGACCATGTTTTCGCGCGTGCGCCGGCCTACCCGGTGTTGGGTGCGGATCCAATAACCCCCATCGGGTGTAGGCGGGTTTACCAGCATAATATCTACCGCCTCGGCATTGCGCGGCGTGCTGATTACAACGTCCCGGACGATGTCATCTGCGTTCGGGAAATTAGACATTCTCAGCTTCGGAATCCGGCGAGAACCCAGATTATCCTGTATTTGAATTTTCTCAGTTGTCATCTCGTAATCTCCAAACTTCAATTACCAACAAGAATAAGAACCTGTCCGAATATACGAGGGGTTCCGATTTTGTAGTGTGTGCGGCTTCGCCGCACACACTACAAAATCGGTTCTCCCATCCATTTTCGGATAGATACAAAGTACATTAAAATGCTTCACTAAAGTGCATCACTTACTGCATATCCCGAATTTAAATCCTTTTGGACGAGAAGCTCACGTTGGCTCAATTCTTCCAGAGCACGCATCAGGATCCAATAAAGGATTAACTGGACGCCGACCAGGATGAGCATTGCACTGCCCAAAAGATAGAGCCACAAGCGTGCAATATCCCATCCGCTCAGGCCAAGTATAACGCTGAATACTCCCAGCAATAGACCGAACCCCAGGGCAACCAGTCCGAACCAGCCAAAATAATGGTCTAACGATGGCTGGAAGATCGGCTTTCCGAACAAACCTTGCTGTATAGGCTGGTGGTAAAACAACGATACCAGGTAATTGAATGTTGCACCAAGGGCAAATATACTGATGCCCGCTACTGCCGAGACCAGCATCCAGAAAACAGCCGCGACAGCCACCGGGCTCAGGTGGGTAACCCAGTTAGCCGGGCAATCACCAGCCCAAGCATGATCAGCAAAGCAGCGGCAACTCCTGCCAGACCGATCAGACCAAAAATCCGCACAGGGTTGTAGGTTAAGACGGTCCAGACCATAGACTCCAGGAAGATGCGCCCATCATGGAAAACGCTCAGCTTAGACCGCCCGACGCGTTCACTGTATGGGATCGGGATTTCGGTCATCTTGATGCCTTCATGGATAGCGCGCGTGCTCATTACCGGCGTAAGGTTGAGACCGTCTGGGAGCGGGTAGATGCGTTCAAGGATTTCACGCTTGAATACACGCATCCCGCTGGCGCTGTCCGTGACATGCTGCCGGCCGATTATCGTCAGGAGCGAGGCAAAAAACAGGTTTCCTACCCTGCGCGTCAACGGCATCTGACTCGCCTCACCCGCCATACGTGAGCCAATCACCAGATCCGAGCCGTTCAGCGCAGCCTGACACAGCTGGGGGAAGTATTCCGGTGGGTATGTGCCATCCGCATCCAGGAATCCGATCAGCTCACCGTTAGCTTTGGAAAATCCTGTCTTGAGCGCCCCACCGTAGCCGTGGTTGGTAGTGTGCCTAATCAGGCGTACGCCGTTGATATTACCTGCGATTTCCGCGGTGCGATCCTTTGAGCCATCATCAACCACCAATAACTCGAGGCGATCGATCCCCACCTGAGCAAGATCATCCTTCACAGCTAAGACTCGCAGGGCAATCTCTTCGATCCCCCCTTCTTCGTTATATGCGGGAATAATGACGGATAATGTGGTCATAATTTTGCCTCCCAGGTCTCGAAAAAAACTGCCCTCTCCTTGGATCCGTCGTCTCTGCCATCGATTATCTTCACTATTTTGGCTGGCACCCCCGCCACGACCGCGTGGGCTGGAACGTCTTTGGTAACCACCGCCCCAGCCGCGACCACTGCCCCATTGCCGATCGTAACTCCATCGGTGATGACTGCACCTGCCCCTAACCAAACATCATCCTCGATGGTAATGCCTTCCGCAGTAATCCCTTGCTCGATGAATGGGCGGTTTGGATCGAAATAGATATGGTTGACTGCCAGGATTTGGGTGAAGGGTGATGTATATACCCTATCCCCGATATGAACACCGCCCTGGCCGCGAATGACAGTGTACTCCCCCACCAGGCTGTCGCGGCCTATCTTGATCCCAGCATGGGGAAGGTCTCGAAAGTTATACACATGCAGCACGGCGCCATGCATGATTAAAGTGTTCTCGCCGATATCTATTCCGTTCGGGCAGGCGTGCAGGTATACTCCCATATCCAGGTAGGCGCCGTTTGCGAGGTGGATATGGTCAGCAAAGCGTAAGCGCACTGCGTTTTCAATCGCAGCCCACCCCTTCATATCCAGTATGACGCGGTAAACCATTCCGCGAATAGCGATGCCCAGTGCTGAAGGGATCCAGCCGAACAAGAAGTACATGAGCTGCTCGAGAATATATCTCCCGAGGCTGCTCGCCTGGCGGCTAATATAAAGGCGTAAACTGCTGATCATATTATTTTATTACCAGGCATGCTCCGCCCTTCCGACATTCGGATCTATTGAGTGAAGCTTCCGGTAGAGCTGGCTGCGGCTTAATTGCCCCAACCACTACGGATAGATTGACTATAATTACGACGATGATCCCAGCACTCTTCCTGGACCGAGATGGCGTCGTAATCAAAAACCACGCGGACTACGTGCGGAGCTGGGAGGATGTCGTTTTCCTTCCCCAGGTCATGAACGACCTGGTGATGGCTGCTTCCTCGCCGTACAAGATTGTCATCGTGACCAACCAATCTGTGGTCGGGCGAGGCCTGATCTCACTCCAGACTGCAGAAGAGATCAACTCTAAATTCGTAAGGTGCATCCGCGAAGCTGGCGGGCGGATCGATGCAATCTATCTGTGCCCCCATGCTCCGGATGATAACTGCGACTGTCGAAAACCAAAGCCAGGTCTGCTACTCCAGGCTGCTGAGGATCTTTCTATCGATCTGGCTAAATCGATCATCATCGGCGATGCGTTCAGTGATCTGCAAGCTGGTAAAGCTGCTGGCATCCAGAGGCTGGTTTTGGTACGGACAGGGCGAGGAGCTACACAGGAATTGCTGAAACCTCCAGCCAGTCTGGGTCCGTTCGCGATTTACGATTCGCTTCATGAAGCACTGGCTCGCTATCCTGGGACCACTTTCACACAATTCCGCCTCCATTTGAGAATCAACACTCTACACCGGACGGATCATCTGCTCTGTCGCTAAAAAGACCGGTAGAGATAAGTTCTCTGTCTGTCTCCTTCAAGGCTTTGGTGATCATATGCTCCAGAACAAGGTGGATGTCCTCGACGAACTCGATACAATCACTGGGTACATGTACCTGAATATCCACCATTTGGCGCAATTGCCCGCCATCGAAACCCGTAAACCCGATCGTTCGAGCGCCTGCCTGGTTCGCCAGTTCGATGGCCTTCAATACATTCGATGATCTCCCGCTGGCGGAAATCCCGATGACGATATCTCCAGGCTGCACGAGATTTGCCAGCTGCCCGGCAAAGACGTTATCATAGCCCTCGTCATTCGCCAGGGCAGAAAATACTGGAACATTATCCGTCAATGCAATCACCCGAAAGTGAGGCAGCGCAGCATTGCGGGTGTTCTTCGCCAGATCACACATAAAATGAGAAGCAGTTGCAGCACTTCCCCCATTTCCCATGATAAAGATCTGTCTTCTCTCCTGGCGAGCGAGAGCGAGGGCATCGATTACCTGCTGTATATCTTTATGCGGCAATTTGCCCAGGGTATCCTGCAATCCTGACAAGTAACTGGTAATAGTATCGCTCATGTCCATAGTCCTGACCGCCTCATTGATCTGCTGAACGGTGATAGTTGAAAATCACCTTACTGCCATCATGTTCCAGGGCGAAAGGCAGCTCCTGAAACTGATGAAGCACCGTGCGTAGCTCTTCCTGTTTTTCATGCGGGCAATAGAACAAGAAAAAGCCTCCGCCGCCTGCCCCGGTAATCTTTCCACCCACTGCGCCGGCTTTTCTGGCTGCGCTATAGATCTCGTCGATCAGCGAGTTGCTGATCTGGCTGGCCAGGCGCTTCTTCAGCTCCCAGCTCTCGTGCAGCAATTCACCGATTGCATCAGCATTTCCAGCTTGCAGCTCATGAAATGCCAGGTAGGCCATGCCCTTAAGCTCGTGCAACACAGGCAATCGTTCGCCTATATTCCGTTGCTGCTCGCTCAAAATATCCCCGGAATTCCTGGTAACTCCGGTGAAGAACAGCAGCAAATTCTCGTTCAGGCGCCGTCTGACCGCTGGAGTTAGTTCAAGCCTTTTTGAGCAGACGCACCCATCCGGGCTGATCTCCAGGAGGCGCAGACCGCCATATGCGGAAATAAACTGGTCCTGGATGCCGATCGGCTTTTTTAGAATATCGATCTCGATCTCGCAGGCTTCGCGTGCCAGGCGTTCTGCCGGAACGATCTCCCCCAGGAGAGTATACAGAGCGTGCAGAGAGCCGACCGTTACCGTGCTGGAGGAGCCCAATCCCGAACCGGCTGAAGGGATATCGCCCATCGTGGTGATTTCGATGCCTGCCGAAATGCCTGTCTTGCGCAGCGCTTCCCGGATCAATTCGTGTTGTAGCTCATCGACGTGGTCAACCATTTCGGTATGGGTGTAGCCGACGCGCAGCTTTTGATCAAAACGCGGTTTCACCGTGATGAATATATATTTATCGATGGCTGAAGTGAGGACAGCTCCCCCATCGAGCCGGTAGTACGAGGCGAAGTCTGTCCCACCGCCGAACAGGCTGATCCGCAATGGCGTCTGGATGATGATCAAGCGAACTGCTCCGCCGTCTGAAAATACTCAACGGTCAGTTTCAAACCAGCCGATAAGCCCACTGTCGGCTCCCAACCCAACACCTGGCCTGCCTTATGCGCATCCAGGTATATTTTACGCGTCTCACCCAGTTTTGCCGGACCGTGCAACACCTGTCCGGGATAGCGGGTGATCTCCTTCAAGGTGGAAAAGATCTCATTGATGTTCGTCCCCTTACCACTTCCGAGGTTGAAGATCCCGCTCTCATGGGGTACGGTAAGCGCCAACAGGTTGGCGCGTGCGCAATCACCAACGTAAACAAAATCTCGCTCTTGCCCGCCATCGCCGTTGATGGTTACCTGCTCCCCGCGCAGCATCTGCCGCGTGAAAATGGCGACTACCCCCGCCTCACCGTTCGGGTCCTGGCGAGGTCCGTAAACATTGGGATACCGGATAACGGTATACTCCTGACCGTAAATTTCCTTGTACATATATAAGTAGTGCTCGAAGGTATGTTTGCTCGCTCCGTACGGGCAAATTGGGTTGATCGGGTGGTTCTCATCACAAGGCAGGTATTCTGGCTCGCCATAAACAGCCCCGCCGGTGGATATATAAACGATGTGCTTAACGCCGTACTGACGGGCATTCTCCAGCAGGTTGATCGAGCCGAGCACGTTCACCGAGGCATCGAAGAGTGGGTCGGCTACCGAGCGGCGCACGTCCATCTGAGCGGCGTGATGGTTGATAAAATCTGGCCGCTCTGCTAAGAATACTTGCGCCAGCTCCGGGCTGCGTACGTCTACCTGGTAAAAACGCGCTGCTGGATTCAGGTTGCTTGGACGTCCTGTTGAAAGATCGTCCACAACAACCACGTCGTACCCAGCCTGAATATACAGGTCAACGACATGCGAACCAATAAATCCGGCTCCGCCGGTTACTAAAACCTTCATTCGACTCTCCTTACCTTTGGAGGTTACCTGCGGTTAGTATGCACCCCGGCGATGGATGACTGCAGGTATTGTCTGGAGGAGCAGCTGAATGTCCAACCAGATGCTCCAATTACGGATGTACGACATATCATAACTGACGCGCTGCTCATAAGAAACATCTGAGCGCCCACTTACCTGCCAGAGGCCGGTAATTCCCGGCCGGACCGTGAGCAGATTGATGTCCCATTGGCTGTATTTACCCAACTCGCTGCAGGTGATCATTCGCGGTCCTACCAGTGACATATCGCCTTTGATTACATTGATAAATTGGGGAAGCTCGTCCAAGCTTAACTTCCTGAGGACTTTCCCTATACGCGTAACCCGCGGATCATACTTGAGCTTCTGGTTCAGCGCAAGCTCTTCTTTCAATCCAGGATATACCTCGAGAATTTCGTCCCCATTCACATACATCGTGCGAAACTTCAAGGCATAAAATTCTCTGCCATTCACACCCATCACCCGGCGCTTGTGGATTACCGGTCCGGGTGAATCCAGCTTGACTAACAGAGCGATAATTAACAGGACTGGAGCAATCAAAATCAGCCCCGGAATGGTCAAAGTATAATCCATGATCATCTTCATCGCCTGGTCGATGCCAGACAGGCGCACCTGGTTGATGCCAACCAGGGGGACATTGGCGTACTCTTTCACGGTAAGCCCGGTAGTGATGACCTCATACAAACCCGAGGACATGCGTACGTTGACGTCCTTGGCTACACCGTAGGTTTTGAATATCTCCAACAGGTTGTCCCGGGTGGTAAACGCGCTGCTCGCCAGGATGATTTCCTCGATATTATATTTGTTGACGATCTGATACAGCTGCTCAACAGAACCGAGCGTATAGAGGTCTTTGTAGACAAGCGTACCTACGGGGAACTTCTTATCTACAAAGCCAAAAATATGCAAACCGGAAAAGCGCCAGCTCAAGAGCTGTTCTGCCAGTGAAAAACCTTCTGTATTCGCCCCAACGATGAGCGCCGGCGAAAGGAAGTATCCCAACTGGCGCAGCTGATAAACCGTGCGGCGCAAGACAAAGCGCCCAAAGATGACGCACAGAAATGTCAGGAAAAATGCCAGGATCAACCAGGCACGGGCGAAGACGAATTCGGTAACGAAGAAGCTGGCCGCAATCAGCACAATTACCCCGATCAGAGTACCATCGAAAACCAGGGCGTATTCGCGTGTGCCGCCCAGGAGGTATTTGCGGTTGTAGAGACCGAGCAGGGCAAAAATTGCAATCCACACCGGGATCAGGATCATCACCAACGTGCGATAAAACACTACCGACGAGAACGCATCCTGGACGAAAAGCGGCAGGCTAAGTTCGAAGCGGAAGAAATACGCCGCACGGAATCCCACGCCGATCATTATAAAATCCATCAATATTAATGAAGCAATGAATAACTGCCACTGCCGCCGGCGGGGGATGGCAATGGAAGCTTTCTGAATCCGCAATGCCTGCGGGGTCATCAGTAATGATTCTAGCGATGCTGACCTTTGCATGAGCGGTTTACTCCTGTAGTTTACAACGACTTGTTGATCTCAATGCTATCTCGATGTGTCGTAACTACGGTTTTCGCAAATTCGTCCATATAAATCAAATGATTCACCCATAGTCTACCGATCTGATCCACTTCGCCGATAATCCGTCGACAATCGCTTCAAGAACCAGGGCTCTGAGGTACCAGATACCCACGCTTACACCAGCTAAATTATGGGATGGTCCTTGGTAAACTGCTCATGTTGCATGCCGGCTGGCGTCCTCGATCATAATCGTTGGCTTGCGGATGAACCCTTGACCGGATAGGGCGGCCGTTAAATAAACTGGTTTATATTTACAATCTTGATCGGTATCAGGCCGGTCTTGAGACGCCTATATCGGAGAATTCCCACTCACCAGCCCGTTCTAAGATCACTAAGACGATCAAATTGGCCGTATAACCCATAGATAGTATCAGATTGGAAATGTTCGGTCAATGCCATAAGGCCAGTTTCTGTTAAGTAATTGTTAAGTAAAAGTTAAATATTTTATTATGTACAGATCTCTGCTTTTATATATAACGCAAATCGTGAAGTTAAGTTACCTCCAGTCAGGTCAATTCAGACCTGATTTATGTATTTTGAGGACAATGTTGGTCCCCGGAGAACCTTTTTTTCCCACGACCAGACCGCTTATACCCCCAGACGGAACTTTCCGGGATCCCCGAAGATTCTCCGGGGTAGTAAGCGAAGATGCATAATTGAGCTCTGCTGCAGCCTCGCTTGATAATCCAAGTATAAATAGCACCCGTGATAAGACCGTGATAAATATATAACCTAATGTTAATATTATGTAAATCAATCCTTGCAAATCGGATAGGCTATATCTATATACATATGGATATATACAAAGGCACGGACAGGCTATTACCGCTTGTCCGTGCCAAAAACTTATTATTAAAGGCTTCTCTCGGGATAGTTCTGCCCAATTTCAATGGGTACAGTTTGGGTGAATAGATTATTTCAAGCTGCTGCTCAAGGCAGCGATATATTGCTGACGATCTGCGCAGGAAACCTGTCGATACCTGGTCTGCCTGCTGGCTCGCTAGCTTGACGGTTTGTATTACTTGCTGTGCACCCTGGTCGAGGACCCTCCCGGTTTTTTCCAGTAGAGCACCGGATATTAGATTAGTGCGAACCTTCATTGCCTGATCTCTCCTCTAAGTTTATTACTCCGGCTAGCTTTAAAATATCCATGTACCAGCTTCCATTTTACTCGACAAAAACCTTCTACTACACCGGATTTGCAAAATTAATCCATTTAGGGGATGTCCATTCAAGCTTTAAATAAGTCATTTGACTGAATTTTTCTCGGGTGGGTTGTTTGAAACCCGTCGCTCGGGGCAATGCATATATAATAAAGATCATCGTCGATCATGGACTAAATTACAATCAACAAAAATAATTTCCCCATATGAGTATAAGCTATGCTCGATAATCTTCTCAATGCTCTTTCTGCAATCGCCTGGGCAATCTTTGCACTGCTGGTAGCTTATCTGGCTTTCCAGGCTTTTCAAACCGGTGGGATCCGGAATGCCGCAAAGGCACTGACCACCCGGCGCGTTATCATTGCCTTCGTGGTCGCAGTGGCATTGTCTCTTTTGAGCGCCAGCCTGGTCTTCGTCCAGCCTCAGGAAGTGGGCGTGGTGATCTCCCTAATCAACCGGGATGGGTATCGCCAGGAACCTTTGCACTCGGGCCTGCACTGGATATTCCCGCTGGCGGAGAGTGTGGCAACCTATCCAATCTCCTGGCAGACCTATACAATGTCGACCGAACCACTCGAGGGGACCAAGCCAGGCGACGATTCTATCGCAGCCAGGACCTCCGATGGGCAGGCAGTCTACCTGGACACGTCGATTATTTTCAAGATCGACCCCAACGAGGCGATCCGGGTCCATATCGACTTCCAGAATCACTACCTGGATAATTTCATCCGCCCGGTAATTCGCGGAGTTGTCCGCACGCAGGTATCTCAATATACAGCCGATGAGGTGAACAGCTCGAAACGGGTGAACCTGGAAGCTGACCTTCAAGAAGAGCTGAAAAACGCATTTGCCGAAAAAGGATTTATCCTCGACCGCTTCTTGCTGCGCAATATCGGCTTTTCTGACCAATATGCGTCTGCCGTCGAGTCGAAGCAGGTCGCCGAGCAGCAGCAGACCATGCGCGAGTTCGAGGCGGAACAAATACGCAAACTGGCCGAAGGACAGCGGGATAAATCTCGCCTGGAGGCTCAAGGCCAGGCAGATGCAACCGTCCTGAAAGGTCAGGCTGACGCGCAGGTTATCCTGCTCAAAGCGCAAGCCGAAGCGCAGGCTTTACAATTGATCAATGATATCCTCGAGAAGAATCCAAACCTGCTTACTTATCGCTATATTGATAAGCTTGGGCCTGGAATAAAAGTGATGCTCGTACCCAATAATAATCCCCTGCTGCTTTCGCTGCCTGACCTGGGATTGGGCGGTGAGAGTGGAGCTGTTCCCGGAAGCAGCTTGCCGCCGACTTCAACCATCACTTCTACGATCACTTCGACGCTGCCAGTTTCCATTCCTGGTGTGCTCACCCCTACTCCTGCCCCGACTGCCACACCTACGGCGACGGCGCGTCCTTGAACTTCGCGATTGATTATACAAATACTTTCGGCGGTTTGATTCGTCGGCGTATGACCGAGACCACGCGTGGCGAGTTCAGCAATCCTTATATGTTATAATCCGTTCGACCTGGAGCCGTCCAAAACCGAGTCAATAACGAGGTTAACCATGTACTTGATCATAATGCTGTTAATCGCCTTAGGAATTGGCTACTTTATAGGGACCCGCCGGAAAGCAAAGTCCTGACTATCCAGAAACAAGACTGAAACTTTATTATTCAGAGGAGGTTTTTCATGGAGCTGATCATTTTCGCTCTAATAGCCGGTGTCATTGGCTATGCAATTGCCAAGAGCAGATTCAGCAAGCCGATCGATTCTGCGGCAGGGGCAGTCTCCAGCGGCACGAAGGATGTGGCAGGCAAGGCAGCTGGCTGGTGGCAGACGACCCTCGGCAGAGGTAAAACCGGCAACGAATTTGTTGCCTGGGTAGCCGGCAGCGGGGCAAGTCTGTTCCCGGATGATTTTAAAACCTGGGTGGCTGGGCTCTCACCCCAGGAAGCTGAGGATTTCACACGCGCGCTGGATAAATATTCCGCTTCATTAGGGTACAACTTGCAGGACCTGGTTGAGGGAAAACTCGCCAACCAGGCGATGATTGTGCCGGTGTTTACCGAAGCGATCGTCGTCTACAGCGGTGCGTACCGGAAGTCACGGCAAGCACTTAAGGAGGCAAAGACAGCGCCTCCTCCAGCGGCGCCTACAGCCGAGACCCAAAACACGCCACCCGCAAACGATAAAGATCAAGCTGAGAAAGCTCCCAGCCGGAGAAAATCTGGCAGCGAGAGCCCAGAGAGCGTTGCGGCATAACCCACTGGCAAAAAAATAAAAAACACCGGAGATTTTTTCATCCGGTGTTTTTTTTATTTCAGAAAGTGTCTTTTATGAATGACCCTTCCAGCTCAAGACATAATCGACCAGAGCGTTATACTCGCGCGCCGCCCGGCTGGCGGCATCCAGCTCGAAAATGGTCTTTCCCTCGACCGGGCACTCGCGCAAGATAGTTGCCCTGTGGATCGGGTCCATGACCAGCTTCCCAAACCGCTGCTGCAAGTCTTGAAGCGTAGCCCGGCTCTCCCGGGTAATATCATCAAAGAAGGTTGGCAAAATCCCCAGGATATGACCTTTCCAGTTAAATTCGTCCTGGATGCGTTTGATGCTCGTCTGTATGCTAAAAACACCGTCTGTTGATAAATAATCCGTGGATACGGGGATCAGCACACAGTCGGCGGCCCATAATGCCTGTTCCTGGAGCTCCCCTATGCTCGGAGAGGTGTCGATGATTAAATAATGGTAGCCTTCATTTTGCTCGGGTTGTACCAGGTGTTCGTAGGTGTAAGAAATCGAAGAGCGCTGAACGCTTAAGACGGTTTGAGCAGTCGCCGTTTTCCGGTCCCCTAAAATCACATACAGATTTGGGCGATCTGTCGAACGGACGACCTGGTTCGCTGGCAGCTCAGCGACCAGCAAATTAAATACACCCGGTTCCTGGCGCAGTCCAAGAATGGACGCACATTGACCCTGCGGATCCAGGTCGATTAACAGCACTTTTTTATGGCGCAAGACCAATCCATGGGCAAGATTGACCGCCGTAGTAGTCTTACCTACCCCGCCCTTTTGATTGGCAATCGTGATCGTCAGCATGGAGTCTCAACCCATTATAAGTGTTATTTCGAAAGGGGTGGTATAGCAAACCGCAGAAAATATTTCAGATTAATCGTTGCGCTAACGAGCGGTTTGCTGAAGTTAGGCGACTAACTTCGGTGATTGGCTGTCTTTATGCTGAATTTTATAAGGTTACTTTCGGCCAATCACATATGACGCGTGCGCACTCAGCATCAAGGCTGAAAGCCTTCAGGCCACAGCGTGCTTGAATCATAAATGACTCCATTGAGGGTCGTCTGGTCGTTCACCGGTACACCTTTGATGCTCGTACCCGGTGCAAGTGAGGTCGTCGATGGACCTCCTACCAGAGTTGCCTCGCGCAAATCGGCGCTGATCAGGTTCGTGCCAGACAATGATGCTCCAACCAGGTAAGCGCCACCCAATTGCGCCCGGTGAAGGTCCGCGCCATCCAGGATGGTTGGCAATTTAACGATGCCATCTTCCGTAGTATAAAAATCCATGTAAGCGCCTTGTAGTGATGCACCGGTGAGGTTCGCTCCAGCCAGCCAGGCGCCATTCATCAGCGCCCGGTCGAGGCGGCTCCCGGTCATTTCGGCGCCAGTCAGGTTGGTTAAGAGCATTTTTGCACCGGTAAGATCGGCCTGAGAGAGATCCGATCCGGAGAAATCAGCCGATGCCAGGCAGGCTCCCCCTAACTGCGCGCCGTGCAGATCTGTGCTGGATAGTTTGGCGCGGTCTAGAGTCGCACCGGTTAAGTTTGCCTGTTGGAGGACAGCGCCGCTCAAATCTGCATCGCTCAGGTTAGCACCAGAAAGAATGGCGCCGGTCAATCTGGCCCCGTTCAACCGCGCACCAACTAACTGAGAGCCTTCCAATTTAACCTCGGAAAGCAATGCTCCAACCAGGCTGGCTTTATTCAGATTCGTAGCAGTCAGGGTTACATTGTGCGTAAAATCGACGCTATCCAGAATGGCGCCAGTCATGTCTGCTCCGCTGAAATTGGTATTTTCGAGCTTGGCCGTGCTTAATATGGCCCCAACCAGCTTAGCTCCCACCAAATTTGCCCCTTCAAGGTTGCTGCCAATTAATACCGCTCCAGTCAAGTCAGCGCCGGCGAGGTCCGCATTCGAAAAATTCACATTTTGCAGCGATGCCCCGCTCAGGTTTACTCCATCCAGGTTAGCCTCACTGAAATTGGAATTATCCAGCGTTTTGCCTCTTAAATCCCGTCCTGCCAGGTTATCCCCCGAGCAGAACGGTGGGCAGTGGAATGCCTGGTACACCAGGAATCCACACCCAAGGAATGCTGCCAGGCAAACAATAATTATAACTATCCGGATGATCCGGGATTTACGATTGGCTCGTTTGTCTATTGCAGCTGTGCTCATCGAATGAAGTCACCCTATCCCGGTAAGGTTATGGCGCGTTTTTCAGGATCGCCGTATCAGGGATCTGAAAGTTTGCGGGCCAGATCGTGCTGGAATCGTACACCACGCCCTGGAGGTTTGCCCCTTTCAGGAGAGGTTTAATCCGAGTTTCGTTTAAGTTGCGGACGGTAGGGTCGATCAGTATTTTTACCTGCGGGCGGTAGCCGATAGCGGTTTTCAAGTCCTGACCGGTCAGGTTTTGGTAGGAAAAATCTGGAGCTGCATTGGGTGGGAGAGGCATATCCAGCAGCGCGCCGGAGAGGTCTGCGCCCCGCAAGTCAACGCCGCTCAAATCAGCGCCGATAAAAATAGCGCCATTTAGCTGGGCGCCGCTCAGGTCGGATCCGGTAAGATCGGTCCCGAAAAAGGTCGTCCCAGATAGATTGGCGTGATGCAGGTTTACCCCAACCAGATCGGCCAGGTTGATCCAGGCGCCTACCAGGTTCGCTCCGCTCAGGTTCGCTCCGCTCAAGTTTGCGCCTGTTAACACTGATCCGGAAAGCACTGCCCCATTTAGATCTGCTCCGCTCAGGTTAGCATCCAGGGCATTCATCCCGCGCAAATATTTTCCGATCAATTTTGCGCCGATCAGGTTGGCTCCCTCAAATGAAGCGCCGGATAATAATGTGGACGACAGGTCTTCCTGAACTAAGGATGCCCGGTAGAGGTTAGCACCGCGCAAGTCGGCGTTATCCACCAGAGTATTGAGCAGGCTTGCTCCCGACAAATCGGCGCCAATAAGTGTAGCATTCGAAAGATCGGCGTTCTTAAGGTTGACCCCATCCATGCGGCTAGAATTGAGATTCGCTCCTGAAAGATTGGTCTGTACCAGATCGCTGTCACTCAAAGTCGCCCCAACCATCTGCGCCCCACTCAAATTGGCACCGCGCAAGTTCCGGTTGCTGAGTTTTGCACCCACGCATTCCGGCGGGCAGCCGGAGGGAAGCGAAGCTCCGCACCCAACCAGGATCCAGCTCGACAACAAGACCAATATGAGCAAGCGCATCCGGTTCATGAATAAATCATTTGGCTATTTCGTCAGGCTGGTTTCCTGGTAAAGGGTAACTCAGGCACCCACGTATTCAATAATGCCTGGCGTTTATCACAACCGCACGATTTACCGGTAGTCTGCTCATACATGACTGCCAGTTTATCTAAACCGGTCTGACGGGTAACATCGGCGACCATATCGCCTAATCCCGTTCCAGCACGGAGACCCGATTTAACCTTCATTTATTCTCTCCTGACCGTAAATGACCCAACCCGCATGAATTATATCAATCTATTAACTTTGGGCAAAATCCGGCTTCCAACCCGGGAGTAGCCTGCGTTCCCACAATTTCATGGATGGGCAATTACCAGCAAAGCCGGCGCACGCCTTAAAACTGTGCTTAATGACCGGAATAAATTCTCGGGATCCAACGCTCCAAAACTTTCATCGAGGATCATCACATCGCTCTTCTGGAGGAGGGTGCGCGCAATGTACAGGCGGCTGCGTTCCCCGTGTGAGAGCTGCCAACCGCTCTCGCCCACCATCTGCTGGAAACCCGAGGGCATCCGGTCGAGCACTTCGCCCAGACCGAGCTCCCGGCAAATCGTTTCAGCCTCTTCCAGATCTCCGGGCTTGGGCGGCCAATTCCTACCCATGAGCAGGTTGAATCCAAAAGTTTCCGAGAACACGTAGTTTTCGTGGAATTGGGGCGCCATAACCACGCGGCTGCGCCACAAATCGGAGCCCAGGATCTGGCGATCAAAACCCCAGAGGAGCAGCGATCCAGATTCAGGTTTTCGCAGCCCGGTAAGCACTGCCGCCAGGGTTGACTTTCCGCCGCCGGAAGGTCCTTCCAGGAGCAACCGGTCGGCAAGATTAACTTGCAGATCGACGTCTTGGATAACCGCTCTTCCTGCCGGGCGGTAGCGAAAGATCACGTCGCGCGCCAGCAGCACAGGACCGGCTTCCTGTGAGACAGGCTGCGGGGCCTGGCGCAGCGCATCTCCAGATACTTGCGTGCTTGTATCCAATGAAACAAAATCAAGAGAAGGCATCTCTCTTGGGCGCCCGGCTGCATTGAAAAGGGGTCCAACCTGCCGCCAGGCAAGCAGCAGTCCGACCAGGCTTTGCGACCCGCGGGATAGACTGCTCAGCGCTTGAGAAGCCAATAAGACTCCGCCCAGGCTGATTGCGAGCTGCTGCGGGGTCGCGGTATGGGTAACAAATGGCAAGGCAACCCCTACCAGACCGATGATGATCCAGCCGCGCGGGATGATCGTATTCACCTGCACCCCAACGACATCCAGGCTTTCGGACAGTTTCAGGTACCGGTCCAATGCCTGGTCTTCATCGTCGTGCCAATGCTCAGGATCTTCCTGCGCCAGGCGGGTCCGGTGCCCAACCATGCGCTCAACCAGATCATTGGTCATCTCACGGTACGCTTCCGTCCACTCCCGGCTGGTCTGGTAGTAGTTCCACATAATCGCCAGGGAAATGAGCACCCAAACCAATAATAGCGCCGCATGAGCAGCGCCACCCGCGCCTTTGGATAGGATAAATCCCGCGATAATCAGCTCGATGAAGGAAAGGATGGCCATCAATCCGCCACCCAGCGCCATACTTTCGACGGCTTCGGCGTCCATTACCCGGCTGAGGAACTGGCCCATACCCTGGTGGCGTATCTCGTCTGGGTCCAGGCTGAGTATCCCGAAAAGCAGGCGGTGTTTGAATACCGTCCCAGCCCGCATGGACAGCTCAGACTGGGCATCACTGAGAATGATCTGGACTGGAATGGTAGCCAGCAGCAGGATTGCCCAGGCAAACAGCCAGCCGCGGTCAAAGTGTCCCTGGAATACACCTCTTCCGATGACGATCCAGGAAGCAACTGCCAGGAGCTGCTGCAGAGTAAACATAACCGTCATCGAGAGCATGGGGGGAAACACCCCGTTGTGGCGGAATTGTTGGAACATCCCGCTCCCAGGCGATAAACGCAGTATCCAGCCGATAGATATGTGCTGCGAGCCCAGCTGCTCCTTCAATATCGCGCGGCGAGCGCGCACCAGCCGTTCGACGGGCACGTCCGCGTCCACCAGCAGCCGGTCGACATCTACGGCAATAACGCCTTCGTAAGGCTGCAGGAGAGCATTCCGTAAATCTTCGATGGAAATCCGGCGGAGGTGCAGGTCGGGCTTCAGGATTTTGACTGACCTTCGCCCTCCTTTGAGCAGGCCGATGAAGCGCAGCTCCTCGCTTTGTGGGTCGGTGAAGCGCAAGATTGCTGGTCCGCCGTTTTGCAGGAAGGCTTCCACCTCCGCGTAAGATGCATCGATGCTTTCTGCCTCGAGTCCGAGGTATCCCGCTGCAGTATCGATCCACCGTCCAAGAACCTGGTCTCCGCCTTGCGCCAGGTTATCCGGCGGTTGAGGAAGCTTACCAGGATGCCTGATCAGATGGCTGCGGCGGGCCAGGTAATCTATCATTTCCCCCAGGCGCGAAGCCGGCCAGCTGATGGAGCTGATGTTAAGTGTAATTCGAGCCATCCCGGCTAACATTTTACCCTGAATTCCAGGCAGTTTGGCTGCCCTCCAGGCATATTAACATGCAATGTACACCCCAGTAAGTGCAATTTGCCCCATTTCAGCCCCACTGCGGGCTAAGACATATGACGCAACTTGGCGCCAGACAGAGTGGTTCTTGAAATACGCCAGTGATATTTCATATATAATAACGATGAGTGGAGAGCCAGGACGTGTCTTTACATTTTTCGCGCTCAATGCGGTCGATCAATCTGGATAGCTACCGGGCAGCCCACATCGGGCTTATTGTTGCAGTGGGAGTCATGCTGCTGCTGCTCGTCTGGTTTTTCCTGTCTCAGATTACGTTATATGAGATCAGCAATCAGGTGCAATTCGGACAGGATGGGAAGATACAGGCCAGCTTTTCGCCGGAAGCTTTCCTGCGCATCCAACCGGGGCAGGCAGCGATCTTGCGGCTCAGCCTGGGCGCCGACCAACCCCCCGTAAGCGTCCCCGTCATGATTATGCGGGTCAATCAAAAAGATAAGCTGGCAGATTTTGCCCCGCTCGACAACCAGATCAACCTGCAAGAATTACCTCCCGACCTGAAAGGTCAGGTGGAGGTCGAAGTGGAGCACATCTCACCCCTGGCATTGGTCATGCGCGCTTCAGGAAAATATCTGAACAGCAGCCAGCTCCCGGTAAGCCCGCAGTCGATCGAAAACACCTCGAACCAATGATCCCCGAGACTCCGGTAAAAGGGCAGCGATTTTTTGCCTATGAGGTGGTGCAGACCTCCGCGATGGATTGCGGTCCCGCCGCCCTGAAATCCATTCTCGAGGGATTCGGCATCCCGGTCAGCTACGGGCGCTTGCGCGAAGCCTGCCAGACCGACGTAGATGGGACTTCGATCGATACCCTGGAGGATCTGGCGTTGCAGCTGGGCTTGCGGGCTGAGCAAATTATGATCCCGGTTGACCATATTTTGCTCCCAGAAGCGGAAGCACTCCCGGCGATCATCGTCGTCCGTCTCCCGAGCGGTCTCACTCACTTCCAGGTCCTCTGGAGCCGTTTTGGAAACCGGGTTCAGGTGATGGATCCCGGCTCGGGCCGGCGCTGGCCGAGCTGGCAGCAATTTACCAAAGAGATCTTTATCCATTCCTTCCCGGTCAGTGCCGCTTCCTGGCGGCAGTGGGCTGAGACCGAGGGAATGCTCGGACCCTTACGCCATCGTTTGAACGATCTCGAAATTCCAGCCGAGCAGGTCTCTGCGCTGATCACAGGCGCAGTAGAGGACCCAACCTGGAGGTCGCTCGCCACACTGGACGCGGCGACGCGCATGGTCGCGGCGGTTGTTGGTTCGAGCGGGCTAAAAAAGGGCGAGCAAGCCGGCAGGGTGCTGAGCCGGTTTTATGATTTGAACCGCACTGCGCCTGAATTCGCAGGCAAGGAATCCCCTGAACCAGAAGACGGAACAGGCACCCAAGGCGTCCGCATTCCGGGAACATTCTGGTCTGTCCTTCCGATTCCAAGGGAGGATGGGACTGACGAGGAGCTGATGCTGCGCGGTGCAGTCCTGGTCAGGATTCTGGGCCGCCGGGACCAGGCTGAGCTCAATCTCGGTGAGGATGACCCGCTCAAACAGACTCGCGTCCGTCTCTCGCCGGATTTGGAGGCCGCGCTCAAGGAGCCGGCTTACCGGCCTGAGCGTGAAATCATCAAATCCTTGCGCGAAGATGGCCTGCTCACACCCACTATCGTGGGTCTGGCGCTCCTGGTTTCCACGATCAGCGTGCTGATCCAGGCTCTGCTCCTGCAAGGCATCCTCAAGATCGGGCAGAGTTTGGGGTTGGTTTCCCAAAGGATCTGGGCGGTCCTGATCCTGCTGGCGTTCGTCCTGGTACCCTTCTTGCTGGAGCTGCCGATCAGCGCAGCAATCCTGCGCATGGGCCGGCGTCTTGAAACACGCATGCGGGTGGCCTTCCTGGATAAAATTCCCCGTTTGGGTGATCGCTACTTCCGCAGCCGGCTGGCTTCGGATATGACCCAGCGTGCGCATGATTTGCGCCAGCTGCGCAGCCTGCCAACGCTCGGCTTTAACCTGCTCAGGGTGACTTTTCAATTAATACTGACTACCTTGGGAGTGATCTGGCTGGATCCAATCAGCGCACCCCTGGCTATTCTTGGGACGGTCTTTTTCGCCGCGCTGAGCTTCTTCACTCGCCCGCTGCTGGAGGAGCGCGATCTACGCATGCGGACACAGACCGCCAGCATGAGCCGGTTCTACCTGGACGCCCTGCTTGGACTGGTGCCGATTAAAAGCCACAGCGCCGAAAGAGCAATCCGCCGGGAGCACGAAGCGCAGACGTACGAATGGGTGCATGCCGGCCGAGAATCATATACGGCGGCATCCTTCATTAACTCCTTCGGCGCATTACTCTATTCTATGTTCGCTGTACTGATCGTCTTCAACTATATATCCAAAGGCGGCGATCCGAATGAAATCCTGCTCCTTTTCTACTGGACACTCTCCCTACCGACTCTCGGGCAGGAGTTTGCCGGGTTGGTGCAGCAATATCCGATGCTGCGCAATCGTGTGCTGCGCCTGCTCGAGCCGCTTGGAGCCCCGGATGAAGAAGAAGCCTGGTTTACAGAACCCACAATTGAAACTGAAACTCTGGCAGTAGATATTCCATTTCAAAATCCGGTTGGGATCGCATTTGAGCAAGTAACCGTCCAGGCAGGCGGGCATGAAATCCTGAAGGAGATCGACCTGCAGATCTCGCCCGGTGAACATCTGGCAATCATTGGACCTTCCGGGGCGGGGAAGTCAACCCTGGTCGGGCTCCTCCTGGGCTGGCACCGTCCCGCGCAGGGAAAGGTGCTGGTCGATGGAAGAATTCTGGATGGCAAGCTACTCAAAGCTTTGCGGCGGCATACAGCCTGGGTCGATCCCGCGGTCCATTTGTGGAACCGCTCGCTTTACGATAATCTCCGCTACGGGCTTGAAGCTGAGCAGAATCCACCGATCGGGGCTGCCATCCAGATGGCAGATTTATTCGACGTCCTCGAACGCCTTCCCGAAGGGATGAAAACACCCTTGGGCGAAAGCGGCGGACTGGTTTCAGGCGGTGAAGGGCAGCGAGTACGTCTGGGTCGAGCGTTGCTCGGCACACAATCGCGGCTGGTTATCCTGGATGAGCCATTCCGCGGGCTGGATAGGGAAAAAAGGCGGTTCCTTCTGGAGCAAGCGCGGCTGTATTGGAAGGCTGCTACTATCATTACGGTCACACACGACGTCGGTGAGACGCTTGCCTTCGACCGCGTGCTGGTTATAGAAGATGGGCGCGTCGTCGAACAAGGTCCGCCAACCGAGCTGGCTGCCCTCCCGGGCTCCCGTTATCGTACACTCCTCGATGCTGAGGAGGCTGTGCGTACGGGTTTATGGAGCAGCGCCGAATGGCGTAAAATGGTTCTGGATAAAGGTGAGCTTTTCGAGCGCAATGGAGGGTCAGAGACCGAATAAGCGCTCCATCGCTGCCACATATTTTGGAATTTCACTTAATTCAAAATACTCCTGGCGGTTTGCTTATGCTATAATCCCAAAAGGAGATGAATTTTGCGCCGCTCTGCGGACGATTCAAGGCAGCTGGCAGGCTGCCATGAGCATCCCCTGAATTAACACCTGACAATGGCTGGATCGATTAGCCGCACGGAAAATTCCTGGGCAAACTGCTTTAATCTTAATTATTCGCGGAGGACTCATGGAACTGATTATCTTATTGATCCTGGTTGGTCTCGCAGGATATTTCCTGGCCTGGGGTCTGCGCGGGCGCCAGAAATCAGACAGTCAGAGAGCCAGCTCTAACCGTAACACACCAGGGATGCTGCAGCCTGCCTTCATCCAGTGGGCTACCGGTCCAGGAGGTGCTGCCTTCCCTCAGGATTTTAAGCTTTGGCTGATCAGTCTCAATCCTGAAGAAGCCGCAGCGTTCTGTGAATCGTTAGATATGTATGCTGGCAGCCTGGGGTTCAGTTTAACGGAGATTGAAAGCGGGAGTTTGGTGAGCCAGCCCGCATTGTTTAAAACCTTCGTAGAAGTGGTCGTGATCTACAGCAATACCTTCCGGAAAGCTCGTGAAGCGCTGCAGCAGGCAAAGGACGATAAATCTTCCAAAGAGGCTCCGGAGCAAGAAGACGATCAGGAAATATTACCCGCCGAGAAAAACCCGAGCAGGCGCAAACAACCGGACATGCCGCTGGCTGTCCCGGCTGGCGCTGCTTGAAAATCCGGCGCAGGAGGTAACCCAATTGGCAGGCGAAGACCGCCTGCCAATTTTTATATCTCTCTACGACGAATGACGGTCGCCGGGCTTATCCCCTGACCTAACATTTGGTGGATTTTTATTAATCTATGGGGCAGTATGATCGGAGAAAAACTTGCATCGATTATAATTCCAACCCTAAATCAAACTGGTATTGGAGATTAGTGTGAGCTTTACATTATCAAAACTGCATATCGTATTCCAAATCGCAATCCTTATTTCGATCGCCTCCCTTATAACCAACTGCGGGAACCCGCCTGCTGCAAACTCTGGTACGGATATGCCCCTTGGCGAGTCTACACCTGAGGTAGTGAGTAATCTATTAACCTCTCCGGTTAATGTGACCCCTGAAGCATTCATGGCAGTAGCAGCTCCCGGCGAAGCTCAAGAGATGCCGCTTCCGTCTGCCAAGTTAAACCAAACCGATCTCAGCGCCATGCCGCCGGCCGCGGAAAAAACAGCGGACCAGCCCGCGGACCCAGAGACTGCCGCTGCCGCCCAAAGCGCTTCCGCGCCTCCTCAGCCCCCGGAAAAACCCGAGGTCGGCTTCAGTGCACCGGATTTCACCCTGCTTTCCATTGACGGGGATAAGATCAGTATGTCCGATTTGCGCGGCAAGAATATTATCCTAAATTATTGGGTAACCTGGTGCATCCCTTGTAAGGAGGAAATGCCTACGCTCCAGAGGATCCATCAGGAATATAGTGAAAAGGGTTTAGTAGTTCTATCGGTTGATGGAATCAAACAGGACCACTTAGATACAGTCAAATCGCTCCTGGAGACGAATCACCTTACATTTCCAGTGGTGCTGGATGAGGGCGATACTATTTACCAGTCTTACCGTATCGGTTTCCTACCGACCACGATATTTATTGATGAGTTCGGAATCATCCGGCACATCATGTTGGGTGGTGCACCCGATGACCAATTTCACAGCCTGGTAAACCAGCTCCTGGAAGATAAATTTTAAGAATTGGGCTCCTGAGATCAGGATGCGGGTAAATAATTCAGATATGTCAGAACAAACTACTGCTAGTGGGGGTATTTCCAATAATTCTTGGGGGTTCCAGGACCAGGGCGAGATTTCTGTAAGCACCGAAATGGATTCGATTGCAGAGCACGGCTTGCCGCTGTCTGTTGGTCTGCTGGTCTTCCAGGGTGGCGTACCGGTGTATGCCAACAGAGTTTGCGCCGACCTCTTGGGTTACAACCTGGATGATCTCAAAACGTTAACCTTAGAGGAAATATTCAATCTCATCCATCCTGCAGACTATAGTGCTTTTATGGACGCCTACCAGGCCGTCCTTACCGGTCATTTCGCGCCGATCCTGCCCAATGCTCGCATCCAACGCAAGGATGGCTCTACCAGCAGGGTAGATCTCTTGGTTAACATCTCCTCCTACCGGGCTCGTCCTGCCGTCCAGGTAAACTTTATCGATATTTCGCAGCGAAAATTAGCCGAAGTTAACCTGCAGTGGACAATCCAGCGGCTGCAGATCGTGCGAGATATCCAGTCCGCCATCTTGAGCGATCAAGGTGAAGACGAAACTGCCTGTACCGCTCTGCACAAAATTAAATCGCTCGTACCTGGGTTCCGGGCAGGTATTGTGACCACCTTTTCCCAGCTCGACCTGCAGGAAGAAGTCCTGGCCGCGGAGTACAGCCTGCCTGTAAACGCCTCAGAGTTTGAATGCCAGCAGGTTATCCAGAAGAGTATTGACCACGCAGGATATGACAGGAAAGGGCTTGCCGAAGCACTGCTCGTCACAGATTTTTCAGAATTGGAGCAACCCCTCATCCACGTCTTGCACGAGCTTGAAATCCGCTCACTCCTGGCAGTCACCTGCCGCTCGAAGGACGAGACCACAGGCAGCCTCCTGCTGGCTTCCACCGAAGTGATTGCATTCCAGGAACAGCAGATACAGATGGCGCGCGAGGTTGCCGATGCTCTGGCGGTAGCAGTTCAACGAGGGCGAGAGCTGCGCCTGGATTCCCAACGGCGGAAGGAAGCCGAATGGATGCGGGATGTGATGGCCTCGCTGGCACGCGCTGCGAATTTAAAGCAAAGCCTGGAAATTATCCTGGTAAACCTGCATAATGTTATTCGCTACGATCGCGCAAGTATGTTCCTGCTCGATGAGAGCCAGCTCAATTTATCCGACGAAGGGCAGCCGGCGGCGCGGACGTATTCCGGAATCTCACATCCGGCGGCAGAACCCCTCGTAGCAGAGCTGCTCGATAACAAACATCCGCTTGTCGTGGCGGACATCCAGGGAGATGCTCGCTTTCACGATTGGCCCGACATGGAATCGATCCGTGGCTGGATGGGTGTGCCCCTGATGGCAGGACAGGAGATGATCGGATTCTTGTCGATCGGCTCGCTGGAGGTCGGTACTTATACCCAATTGGAAGCGGAAATGATCGGGGAATTCACCAGCCAGGTAGCCGAAGTGATCGAGAAAGCCTGGATCCATGAGCAATCTCACCGGAAAACCGAAGAGCTGGAGGTTCTCACCAACATTACATTTGCCCTCGGTCAGGCAGAATCCCACGAAGATACTATGGCCGCGATCGTCTCCCAGGTCAGTAATTTCTTTCACGCCGACTGCTGCACCTACCTGGTCATCGATGAGCGTCTGGGACAACTGAGGGTTAAATACAGCCAGAATGATTCCCTCATAGGGTTGGTGCACCCAGATGGGAATGACCTGCTCTGGCGCGTCGTTTTAGCCAGCCATTCGGCAGTTATTTCCGATTGTCATTCGTTTCTGGAGAAAAATCGGTCGGGTATCTATCGCTATCTTTTGGATAGGAGTAATTCGGCTGCCTTGATTCCGCTCCAAACGGGAGGAAAACCTTATGGCGTCCTATGCCTGGCTTTTGACTTAGCGGTGGACTTTACCCCCGACGATATTAATCTGTACAACACCATCGCAGAAATCGCTGGAGCTTCTCTTCATAGAGTTGCTATTTTGGAGGCACTTGAAGGGCAGGTCAGCGAGCGCACCAAGCACCTGGCGACGCTTTATGATATCCATTCAATCGCCAGTGAGCAAATCGATCTGGAGAAGATCCTGGGTGAGGTCCTACAAAGCACCATGCAGGCTTTCATGGGCAAGGCGGGGTGTATTCATTTGCTGGATCCTTTGAGTCAAGATTTGCACCTGATCGTACAAAATAATATTCCCGCAGATCAGCTCGTCACTTTTCAGGAATTATCGCTTAAGAGTGATTTCTGGGCTGATCTGGTGCAAAGAAACTCTCCCTGGATAGGTCAGGGTACAAATTTCGGGGCTGCCAGCCTGGATGTTCCAGCCGCCGGTTTTCAATCGTGTCTCATTGCCCCTTTGCGGGTAAAAAATAGACCGCTCGGACTGCTGACCATCCTAGGAAACCAGCCCAGCGACTATTCCAGCGATGAGATTACCCTTTTTCAAACCATCGCAGACCAGGTCGGGATTTACGTCGAACGCACCCGCCTGATTGAACAATCGGAGAAAGCAGCCGTCACCCAGGAACGTCAGCGCCTGGCGCGGGAACTGCACGATTCCGTAACCCAGCTCTTATACAGCCAGGTCTTGTTTGCCGGGGCGAGTATGAAGGTTTTGAAACAAGGGAATCTAGAACTCCTGGAGCAGCATCTTGCCAGGATGGAAAAAGTTGCCCGCCAGGCATTACGTGAGATGCGCCTGCTCGTGTACGAGCTCCGCCCGTATGAATACGTCGAGGACGGTCTGCCGGCAGCCCTCCAGCGCCGCCTGGATTCAGTCGAAAAGCGGTCGGATATCCATGCCCAGCTGCTTATCGATGGTGAGCTAAACCTGGATGAGTATCAAGAAATGGCTTTATATCTGATCACCCAGGAAGCTCTCAACAATACTTTGAAACATGCCGGGGCGGGCTCGGTGAGTGTAAAGATAACTGCGGATCAAAGCCGGGTCCGGCTAGAGGTAGAAGATGACGGCTGTGGATTTGACCTGAAACAAAACTTGAGAGGCGGCGGGATGGGGTTGGCAAACATGTTCGAACGCGCCGCTGCCTTAGGCGGTCAGATGCAGATCTACAGCGAACCGGGCAAAGGGACCCGCATTATGGTCGAAATTGAGGCAAGCCATGAACAAACCGATTAGGATTTTAATCGTCGATGACCATACGGTTGTCCGGGATGGTCTGGTTGCGCTGATCTCTGCCGAGCCAGGGATGGAAGTTGTCGGCGCTGCGCCGGATGGAATCGAAGCCGTCCGGATGGCAAAAGAGCTCCAACCGGATGTAATCTTGCTCGACCTGATCATGCCGCGCATGGATGGCGTCCAGGCGACCGTAGAGATAAAACGTGATAATCCCAACGCGCGCATCCTGGTGCTCACCAGTTTTGCAGAAAACCACCAGGTTTTTTCGGCAATTAAATCAGGCGCCATGGGTTATATGATGAAGGATACTTCTTCTGAAGACCTCATCCAGGCGATCCGGGATACTTATGCTAATATACCCGCCTTGCAGCCGGAGATTGCCAAGAAATTAATGCGCGATATCCAGAGGCAGGGCACCGCTCAAGCAGACGAGAATGCGCTGACGGAACGCGAAATTGAGATATTGCAAAAAGTGGCTCAAGGGAAAACAAACCAGGTGATTGCGGACGAGCTTTTCTTGAGTGAGCGTACAGTGCGTACCCACATCACCAATATTCTGGCCAAGCTGGGTCTGACCAATCGGACCCAGGCCGCACTTTACGCATTGCGCGAAGGTATTGCCTTCATGAAATATACCCTTCCCGATGACGACCAGGAATAAGCTACTACACATCTAGTAAATAAAAGATGCGCTGCTCGAGCAGCGCATCTTTTTTAATCCAACTTTATTCAAGCTGAGTGAGAAGTAACTTGCCCCGGCAAAATATCCCTGGCAATCCCTCCCGCTTTACCCGCAACGATTTGCGCATCAAAATGCTGCAGCATTTTGATGCAGTAATTAACCGCGCTTACTTTGTCGCCAGTCCGTAAAGTCCAAAGCTGGGGGCGATACAGGCAATGCGATATTTTTTCCCTTTTTGAAGCGTCCAGGAAGGGCACTCCACCCACTTCTTCTTGGCATAATCATAGCGATAGATTGCCAGGTTACCTTCGTCGAAGAGGCGCTTTAACACCCGGGTCGACTGGAAGTACAAATAGTTGAAGCCAAATAGCGTCCCAAATTTGTTGCCATCGGTGCCATACACCTGGAAGTTTACCCAACGGGTGACAAATTTTGGCGTGAATTCGGCAGGCATCTGGTGATTGGCAGGCTCGCGCATAATTTCCAGGGTGCCCGAAAAAGCAGAGCTGGGCATACTCACACCCGCTGAACCGATCCCTTTATCATATTTCTTTCCGTATACGATATCCCAGGACCTTATCGTATTTGCACCACTCGCAACCACCTGCTCCCAGCTGCCGGCAAACACACCGAGGGCAATGATCAACGCCATTGAGAAGAGTACATACTTTCGAAACATATTTACATCCTCCTTTCACGTCGAGGAACTAAATTTGGAAAAAGAACGTCTTTATAATATGCAGCCGATAAATTCAGTTCCAAACCCTTTTTTAGCAAATTTTCACATAAATCATAGCATAATTATAAATGGATTGCAGTCAATTTTGTTAACAAATGTGTCAATCGCTTCAGCCCAGAAAGTCGCAGGCACACATTGCCTATTTATGTACTATGATTAAGACGAACAGTTTCTTCCGTTCAGCGTGGTCCGCCACGGTAAAACCAGGACAGAATTTATGAAAACCAACCACTCATACCCTCTCGTTGTTGCAATTTTGATCGCAGCACTGATCCTTCTCGGGTGCAATTTTCTTGCCAGCTCGACCCCCACGCCTTCCTCTGGCAACGGTATTCTCTATACGGTTGCTGCGCAAACCGTTGCCGCCCACTTCACCGAGACAGCTGTCCTAGCTACTCCAACAGCTTTCCCAACAGTGTTGTTCCCAACTCCAACGCTCATCCCGCCTCTGCCTACGCCAACCGCTTTCCCAACCAGCATCGTACTGGTGCCCACCGCAACCACAGTTTATTACCCACCTCCTCCCCCTCCACCACCTCCACCACCCCCCTGCAACCGTGCGCAATTCATCCAGGATGTCACCGTGCCGGACGGGACAAAATACACTCCCGGCGTAAAATTCCCGAAAATTTGGCAGGTAAAAAACACTGGAAGCTGTGATTGGACGACGTCGTACAAGCTGGTCTTTACCGACGGCAGCCGAATGGATGCTCCATCGAGTGTAAAAATTCCCGGTAAAATCCGGCCTGGCGAAAGCGTCAACCTGGAAGTCCCCATGGTTGCTCCGGCGAACAAAGGCACCTATTCCGGCAATTGGCTGCTGCAAGCACCAAACGGACAGCGCTTCGGGGTAGGTTCCAGCAGCAAAACCCCGCTCCTGGTGAGCATCCGTGTCGTCTTGCCGCCCGACCTGGGATTCGAGTACGATTTTGCAGCCAACTATTGCCAGGCGACCTGGAAGAGCGGGGCAGGTAAGATCTATTGCCCCACAATTACAAACCAGCAATATGGGTCCGTCGCAGTTGTCACAGACCCAACACTCGAAAATAATCACCAGGAAAACGAAGAAACCCTGCTCACCAAACCTCAGGATAAAAACGGCGGGTATATCGCCGGCACGTTCCCAGGTTTTAAGGTTAAAAACGGAGATTACTTCATCGCTGACGTCGGCTGCCTGCAAGGCAGTCAGGGCTGCGATATCACTTTCTACCTCGATTACATTCAGAGCGACGGGCAGGTCAAGCACCTCGGATCCTGGCACGAGGTTTACGATGGCAAAATTACACGCATCAACCAGGATATTTCAGGGCTCGATGGTCAAACCGTCCAATTCGTCCTCGGTGTTCAAGCCAATGCAAAACCCAGCAAAGCCAACGCTTTCTGGCTGGTCCCTTCAATCCGCCTGGGGACGCCCCATCCAACCTTGACCCCTACCCCGACCCGAACCCCGGTTCCGCCAAGTCCGACAGCCTCACCCACGTCCACACCAACACCGCCGGCGACGCTGACCCCTACGCCAACTGCCACCGCGACTCCAACCAGCACAGGATCCCAGACCTTAACACCAACCGAGACGCTATTTCCCGACGAGACGTCAACCGAACCTTGACTGTAACACCTATATAATCAAAAGGAGACTGATATGAAAATTCATTCCTCTCGTTTGAAAAATTCCTTGATCCGGAGCATTTCGCTTTTGATGGCAGTAATCTTTTCCGCAATCTTAATTGCACCAGCCATGGCTGCCACGGACGCAAACTCGGACTGCGTCAGCTACCGTTCAGTCCAGGTCAGCGATGACCTGAGAACGATCATCAGAACACACCAGCTGAGATGGCAGGATCTGGTCGCAGTGAATCATCTGGCTGCGCCAAATTACCGAATCTATGTCGGTCAAAAATTGTGCATCCCTAAGAGCAAGAAGAATTTTTCTGTGCCTTCAGGAAGTGCATTCAAAACGAAGCCGGCAAACTATGCCGTTGTCCGCACAGGCAATAACCTTTCAATCTATACGGTGAATTTCCCGAAGAACAACGTCTTTTATGTGAAGGCAGATGATTCGAAAGCAGCGGGATTGAACTGGTATAAGGTCGGGACCTTCCGTACGGGAAGCACGACAGCCAATAAGTATACGTTCAAGCTGCCGTCTCAGTTAGTGAAGAGCAGCTTTTTCACGGTTTGCGTGAAAAATGCCACGTCGGATGCCGTGGCTTGCCGGAACCTGGTCGCCGGACCATAAACCGGATCAGATAACTACGCCTGGCTCTGTCTTCAACCAGGCCTCGATCATTTTATTCAGCTCTTTCAGGCGAAACGGCTTGGGAAGATAATCGTTTGCGCCTGCTTCCAGACATTTCTGGCGGTCCTCCAGCATTGCGAAGGCAGTCAGGGCAATGATCGGCACCGATCCCCCATTTTTCATCCCACGGATGCAGCGAGTGGCTTCGAGACCGCCCATCCCTGGCAAATGAATATCCATTAAGATCAAGTCGGGACGCATTGCTGGGATTTTCTGGAGAGCCTCCTCACCGGTGGTAGCTGCCTCAACCCGGTAGTTCTCCTGGAGTAAGGCATCCCGTACTCCAGCCAGGTTCGCTTCATTATCCTCTACGATAAGGATCAATGGCTCATCGCGCCTGACCTGGCTTATCCCTTCCGAGCTAGCCGGATCAAAGCTAGAAAAGTCCATGCTAGAGGCCTCCGCTTTGAAATCGAACCGCTCAGGAGAGCACGGCAGCGCTATCGTAAAACGCTTCCCTGAGGTAGGGTTTTGGGCGCCGTCGGTTATCACTCTGCCGCCGTGCAGCTCTACCAGGCCTGAAACCAGAGAAAATCCCAGCTCATCAACTGTCTTCGGCAAAACATAATTGCCATTATTCTCTGCGAGCCCTCGCGAAGCTAGATCCGGTTCCCTCGCCGAGAACCCGTTTCCGGTATCCCATACCGTAAAATAGATTTCGCTGGCTGTGCAATCTCCCCGAATTTCCAGTCCCACCGTCCCCCCCTCCGGCGTGGATTTAATCTTGTAGCCGATCAATTTAACCAGGCTTTGCTTGAGCCGTTGAGGGTCTGCATCGATGTATTCTGGAGCGTCCTCAATAAAGATCCTTAACCGAATCCCTTTCCTGGCAGCCTGATTCTGAACAACCAGGATGCTGGAGCGGGACAGCTCAACGACATCTACAACCTGCTTGCGAATTTCTAAATTTCCCGAATAGCTCTTTGAAAGGTCAAGCAAATCATTGATAAGCTCGACCAGATGCTCGCTGGATGCCTCGATATTCTCCAAGGCTTTGATCTGGCCTTCGGTCAGGCTGCCAAAACGCAGCAAGCACAGATTTTCCACGGTTAATAGAATTGCAGTCAGGGGTGTCCGCAGATCGTGGCTGATCTGGGCGATCAGCTCATCTTTTGCGCGCAATTCTGCCTTTAATGAAGCGTTGGCGACGCTGAGGTCCGGGTCGATCTCATCCATGGTCATAGAATTCTACCTGGAAGCCGCTAAAAGATCACTCAGCCTAATGAATCTGTAGATTCACCCCAAAATAAAAAACAGCCCGGGATTGGCGATCGATCCCGGACTGTATAATGATCTAAGGGAGCCTCAATAGGTCATGCGGGGATCCATTTCCTTTGCCGCCTTGATCCACGATTCGACCTCGGCTAAAGAGGGCACCCGCCGGGCCAGGTTTTTGGCGTTATTTGTCTCGATCATCGCTGCATACAGGTTTTCTGGAACGCGGTTGCGCAGCTCCTTCACGGTATCCACCCCAGCAGCTTCCAACAGGTCGCTGAACTCCTTCCCGACGCCCGGCACACGCATCAGGTCAGCCTTATTGGCCCAGGCCAGGACGAGCTTTTCCGAGATTCCCGTCTTTTGGGCCAGGTCCTGGCGTCCTTTTCGGGTCGCGGCAGCATCCAGCAGCTCATCCGTTGTGGTAACGCCCGCTTCGCTGAGTTTGCTGCGATAAACAGGTCCGATACCTTCGATCGTCTCGATCTTATAACCCCGCTGCTTCGGACGCGTGGCATCTTCCGATTCTGCAACGTGTTCTTCTTCTTCAACGAAAGGCTTAACAACCGAGGCTTCCTCCACCGTATACACCGGCTCTAAGGGCTGCTTGAGCAGGGCTTCCATATCCTCCGGGCTAACCTGCAGCCAGTGCTCGATCACTGCGAAGAGGATATCCGGATTGATGGGCTTGGGAATGTAATCATTCATTCCCGCCTCCAGGCAGCGCTCACGGTCTCCCTTCATGGCATGCGCCGTCATGGCGACGATCGGTATCAGCCGGGCGGGAGCATTCAGCTGGCGGATCAATCTGGTTGCCTCGAAACCATCCATTTCAGGCATTTGGGCATCCATCAGGATCAAGCCGTAATCTTCCTGCTGAGCTGCATTGAGAACGTCCATCCCAGTTTTGGCTGTCTCAACCTGGTAACCAGATTTTTCCAGGAGAGTTGAGACCAGCTTGCGGCTGACTTCGTCATCATCTGCCAGCAGGATTGGAGGCCGTTCCTTCATTTGCTCGGAGATCGTGTGGCGGGTTACCAACCGTCCGGTCTGCTTCTTTTCTTTGCCCGGCTTTCCAACCACCGAAAGAACCGCCTCAAAAAGCTGTGCCATCAAGATCGGTTTTAGCAGGTAGCCATCGCAGCCCAGATCTTTGAAGTACATCGCATCGCCGCGTTCGCCATAGGAGGTCAGGATGATCAACTGTGACTGGCTGAGATCAGGGTCGCTGCGGATCAGCTGAGCCGCCTGCCTGCCATCCATCTCGGGCATTTGCATATCCAGCAGCACGACCTGGAATGGGTCGTTATCTGAAATCGCCTGGCGCATCAGGGCAATTCCCTCGCTCGCAGCTGCTGCCAGAGCCACCCTGCAGCCAAATCCTTCTAACATTTTTTCGAGGATGGTCCGGTTGGTTGCATTATCGTCGACTGCCAGGATGTACACCCCTTGTAAATCGGATGGGGCGACGAATAACTTATCTTCCTGCTCGGATTGTTTTTCGAACGAAACCGTGAAAATGAAGGTGCTGCCTTTACCCACCTCGCTGACGACGCCGATCGTCCCGCCCATCAGCTCTACAAGCTGCTTGGAGATCGTCAACCCCAGCCCGGTGCCACCATACTCGCGCGAGATAGTATCATCCGCCTGGACAAACCGTTCAAAGATCGCTTGCTGGCGGTCTTTTTCGATGCCAATACCGGTGTCCTGCACTTCGAAGCGAATGCTGGCGTCCTGCTCTGTCTCGCTGACCAAGGCCGACCCGGATGACCACTTCTCCCTGTTCGGTAAACTTGATAGCATTCCCCACAAGGTTGACCAGGACCTGGCGCAGGCGACCCGGATCGCCGCGCAAATAAAGAGGTACTTCAGGTGGGATCATGCAGGCAAGCTCTAGTCCCTTAGACTGAGCCCGGTGAGCTAATGCCCTGGCAACATCTTCGACGGAGCTGCGCAGGTTGAAATCGATGACTTCCAGGTCGAGGCGGCGCGCTTCAATTTTAGAGAGGTCCAGCAGGTCATTGAGGATGATCATGAGCTCTTCGGCGCTCTTCAACGAGGTCTTGAGGTAATCCTCCTGCTCTGGGTTGAGCGGCGTGTCCAGGGTAAGTTCCAGCATCCCGATGACCCCGTTCAACGGTGTGCGCAGCTCGTGACTCAGGTTTGCCAGGAATATGCTCTTGGCACGATCCCCTTCCTCCGCCTGGCGCCGTGCCTGAACCAGCTCAGTAATGTCATTATATAATCCCAGGATTCCGATTTGCTTTCCCCCGACGATCACCGGCACGCCGTACAGCTCGACGTCCAGTAAACTGCTGTCCTTACGCCGCCGCTGGGTGACATGGTGGACAATCTCGCCTTTCCGTACCATTGCGGTTATGGATTTTGTCTCTTCCAAAAGGGCTGCTGGTGCAACCAGGCTATCCAGATCCCGGCCCAACACTTCTTGCTGGCGGTAACCGAAAAGAATCTCGAACGCCGGATTGCAGGCGACGATGCGCTGCTCCAGGTCGAGGGTCACGATCGCGATTGGGCTGTTGCGGACCAAAGATTCATAATATTGCTTCTGGCGCTGCAGATCGATCGCCGCCTGTTTTCGATCGGTTATATTCCGTATGATGAAGATTGTCCCCTGGCGTCCTCCTTCGATCATCAGAGGGCTGCTGGAGACTTCATGCCAACCTTCGAGACGGGGAAACCGCACTTCGGTCTTTTGAGTGGGCAGGTGCTCGCCGTTCGCTCCATAGAAGAGCTCATCCACCTGGCGACCGATAAGCTGGCGAAAGCCGGTTTGAAAGGCATCGCTCGTCGTCCGGTTGCAGCGGATGATCATCCCATTGGTATCGGTGACCACGATAATATCTTCAACTGAATCAAACGTCGCTTCCCACTGGCGCTTCCCCCGGCTGATAATCTCTTCCTGCTCCTGCCGTTCGTGGGTCTGTTTCTCGATTTCAGCGTTAACTTTCTTTAAATCGGTCGACCGGCGCTGCAAGGCACGCTCTAACTGCCTGCGGGTGGAGATCACCTTATCTTCACGAAATCCGACCAGCGCCAGAGCTGCGGCGAGAATGAATGGAGCGGTATCGATCAACCACAACAACGGGTTGGTTAGCTGCTGCCGGATTGCATTTTGGAGGGTGAAATCCACGCGGGCAACATACATTGCCAGGATTGTGCCGAGAACGATATAAAATAAACCGAAAGCGAATCCTAAAATTCCAAACCACAGCCAGTTATATGTTTTGGGTTCTTTCGTGTTTTTCATTTAATACTCCTTGGCTGGATAGTGTCTGCAATCAATCGTTGCACAAATCAGGCCATAATTTTCTGAATAACAGCCGCGTGGAAATTTGGATTTCATCTGACCGAGCCATACATTCTATAGTTTAGCATGTAATTATATTCTGTCAAATATCTTTTTCTTGTATGTCATTCGATGCAATATTAATAGTCTCTGGGTAGATCAAATCCTGATCTAAGGTTGCGGCTGGTTCTCTGGCAGAAGTGCGCCATACGTTTACCTGAGCGATTGTCCTTGCACTTCAATGAGGTGCGAATGGAACTTCGTTTAACGATGATAAAATATGCTTCCTTCTGAGCAGTCGTGATTGGCTGAAGTATTTTTACTTCCGAAATGCCAATTCAGCCAATCAACGGAATTATTAATCAAATTTACCCTTGTTTGCAGCTGCCTGTCAGGTAATACTATCAGGTTGAAAGAAGCAATGGCTACTCTCGAGAAACCAGCATTCAAGATCGTTGAGCCGCGCGATACGATTGAAATCCATTTGCCGGATGGGCGAGCAATTTGCGGCTTGCGCGGCGAGCCGGTCGGAAAATTCTTAGAGTGCGTTCAGAGCCCTGTCCTCACCCTGCCCGCAGCATCGGACAGCCAGCGTTTCGCAGCCGCCAATCGTCGGCGCGGTCATCAATGGAGATTTGCGCGAATTAACGTATCCGATGCAGATGGATGCCACCGTCATCCCGATCACGATGGCCGACGCGGATGGGATGCGCATCTACCGCCGGTCGCTTACCTTTTTGCTCGAAGCCGCCTTCGAGGACCTTTTTCCCGAGGCAAGCCTCACAATCGATCACTCAGTCGCCTCGGGTGGTTACTACTGCGAAGTGACCGGGCGAACCACTCTCGGTCTTGAAGACCTGACGCAATTAGAAGCCCACATGCGCGATCTGGTAGACAAGGATCTACCTTTCGTCCGCAGCGAAATCCCATTGGCTGAAGCGATCCAAACCTTCAAGGCGCGCGGTGAGGAGGATAAGGTTCGTTTGCTTTCCTTCCGCCAGAAGAATTACCTTACGGTCTATACGCTGGGAGATTTCACCGATTATTACCATGGATATATGGTGCCGTCCACCGGTTTCCTGCGTTGGTTCGGGTTGATACTCACCGGGCAGGGATTTACGCTCCGTTTTCCACGGCGGCACGCCCCGACCATGCTCCTGCCGATGCCGGAATACCCGACACTGCTTAAAACCTTTCTTGAGTACAGCAGCTGGCTGGAAAAACTGGGCATCTCCAACGTCGCCGCTCTGAACTCTGCCATTCACTCCACCCGCAGCCATGAGATTGTTTTGGTGTCCGAAGCCCTCCACGAGCAACGGATCAGCGATATCGCAGATTTGATTGCCGGACAGTCAGAGCGGGTGCGCATTGTCCTGATCGCCGGGCCATCTTCCTCGGGAAAAACAACTTTTTCAAAGCGGCTGTCAGTCCAGTTATTGGTCCGGGGAATTTCACCGTTTCCGCTCGAATTGGATAATTATTTCGTTGCTCGTGATGAGAACTCCCAAGGATGAGAACGGCCAGTTCGACTTCGAAAATATCCAGGCGCTCGATCGTAAACGATTATCCGCAGACCTGCGCATGCTCATCCGGGGCGAAGAGGTGCAGCTGCCTCGCTACAATTTCTTGAACGGGATGAGCGAAGCTGGTGACGTTATCCAGCTTAAAGAAGGTCAGGTGGTCATACTGGAAGGCATCCACGGTTTGAACCCAGATCTCATCACGGGTATCCAGCCAGATGAAAAATACCGCGTCTACGTATCTGCACTGACCCAGCTAAATTTGGACCGGCACAACCGCATATCCACAACCGATACCCGCCTTATCCGCCGGATCGTGCGTGATTCCCGTGAGCGCGGCTACCCTCCGCAAACAACCATCTCACGCTGGGAATCCGTCCGGCGCGGGGAGAAACGCTACATTTTCCCCTACCAGGAGAACGCCGATGTAATGTTCAATTCCGCCCTGGTATATGAGCTTTCTGCGCTGAAACCATTGGTGGAACCGCTCCTGCACCAGGTGCCTCACAGTAAGCCGGAATACGTCGAAGCCAAGCGATTGTTGGCATTTTTGGAGTGGTTTCTGCCGCTCGATATCAACCTGATCCCCGACAATTCTATCTTGAGAGAATTCATCGGTGGATCAATCCTGCAAAACTTCAAAGTCTGGCACGCCTGAGCTAACCAGGGACAGGTTTTTTTAAGTCACCGGCATGGGCTAGCAGTCTGAGCGGGCGATCTCTCGATCGGGGGATACAAGGTTTGTTTTGACAGCCTATCCCGGCTGTGCTATATTGGTGCTGAACCACACCATTATTATTAGCGAGGTGGTCATTGAAGCCGGGTTTATTTAGGCAAGCAATACTCGCACTCACCTTCAGCGTGCTGCTGGTCCTACTCCTTCAGGATGACCGGGGCGCGAATGCCGCCATCACGGTTCAGGAGAGGGCCATTCCGCCTCCTCCTAGCCAGCCAGTCGTCGCTAAAATATACTACCCGGACCCCGTTGTAAGGGATGCGCTCATCAACCGCCTGGATGTTTGGGAGGTACACCCAGATGCAGACTACCTGGTGGCGGCTCTTACGCCTGCAGAATACAGCAGCCTGCTCGCCCAGGGATTCCGCATCCAGATCGATCCAGTGCTGAGTGCGATGCTGAACCAGCCACTCGTACGCCAACCAGGGCAGGTGGAAGGGATACCGGGGTTTCCCTGCTACCGGACCGTTGAGGAAACTTATTCATCGCTGAGCGGTCTGGCGGCTGCTCACCCAAACCTGGCTGTATGGCATGATTTTGGGGACAGCTGGGAAAAAAACCGCTCTGGGGGGCTGCCTGGGTATGACCTCTACGCCCTTGAGCTGACGAACGGATCCATTCCCGGGCCTAAGCCGACATTTTTTGTGATGGCTGCCATCCACGCCCGCGAGCTGGCAACAGCCGAGTTAGCCACCCGTTTCGCCGAGTATCTGTTGAACCAATACAATCTGGATGCGGATATCACCTGGCTGCTGGACAACTTTAAGATCGTAATCGTCCCCATGACCAATCCGGACGGGCGTAAAAAAGCCGAAACAGGCTTATACTGGCGCAAGAATACCGACCCCTGGGCGTGCAACGATTCTGATAATTGGGGGATCGACCTTAATCGCAACCACACCTTCAAATGGGGTGGCGACAGCAACAACCCTTGTTCTGAGACCTACCAGGGTCCAGCCGCGGGCTCCGAGCCGGAGACGCGCGCCCTGCAGGCGTATTTAGCCACACTCTACCCCGATCAGCGCGGGCCAGGTGACAACGACCCGGCGCCTCTCACGGCGAGCGGCTCATTTATTACGCTGCACTCCTACGGCAATCTGGTGCTGTGGCCCTGGGGATGGGGAAACAGCCTGGCTCCGAACGCTGCCCAGTTCCAGACCTTTGGGCGCAAGATGGCGTACTTCAACGGCTACCTCGCCGAACAATCCATTGATCTTTATCCGACTACCGGGACCAGCGACGATTGGGCATACGGCGAATTGGGCGTCGCGGCATATACTTTCGAGGTGGGCACTACTTTCTTCCAGGATTGTCACAGGTTTAACAACACCATTTACCCGGCAAACCGGCAGGCGCTGCTGTATGCATTCAAGGCAGCTCGCCGCCCTTACCAGAATCCGGCTGGACCTGATTCACTCAACCTGGCTGTCTCTCCACCGAGCGTACCGGCTGGCGGTTTGATCAACCTGACCGCGACGGCGGACGATTCCCATTACGTCGCAGGCGCCGGGGAACCGGTCCAGCCGATCTCGGGCGCCCATTTCACGCTCGATATGCCTGCCTGGCAGGCGGGGGCAAATCCGGCGGACATGGTTGCCACTGACGGGGTGTTCAACACCAGCACTGAAAATATCTCCGGCAGTGTGTGCACAGCCGGTCTGTCGCCGGGGCGCCATACTATGTTTGTAGAAAGCAAAGATGCCGCCCCCAGCCAGAATTGGGGGGTCACCAGTGCAGTTTTTATGGATGTGAGCGCCAGCCCTGCTCCGTTCACGCTGACCCCGGATGTTTCCAGTAAATTCGGGAACCCAGGCACGGTTCAGACCTATTCTCTGAGGATCCACAATTTTACACCGACCCCTGACAGCTACACCATCCAGCTGCAAGGGAATCAGTGGGTAACAGACATCACTCCGATCGGGGGAGAGCTGGCACCTTGCCAGGAGGCGCTATTTCACGTGATGGTACAGGTTCCCCAGGAGGCGCTTCCTGAAGCCAGTGACGCAGTGACGGTCACTGCTACTTCACAAAGCAACCCGCTGAACCTGGTGAGCCTCCGGCTGACCACGTATGCCTCAGAGCAGCGCGGACTGGTCCTCGAGCCGGGGATCAGCATCCAGGGTGGAACCCCGGGCACGACGCTCACCTACACATTACAATTAACCAATACCGGGAATATCAGTGATTCGTTTGCCATCCAATGGGAAGGGAGCTCTTGGCCAATTTCAGCCCCCGGGACACTGGGTCCTTTCGGCTCGGGGAAAGGCGGCACACTTCCAGTCAGGGTGACGATCCCGATAACCGCAACGGCGACGATGAGCGATACAGTTATGATCTCTGCGCGGCCGGCGGGGACGCACCTTCAACCAAAATCCGCCCAGCTGCTTACCATCGCTCAACCGATACCAGCCTTGAGCGCCACGCCCCGGGAGTATTGGGGCTTACCTTCCCAAGTGGTGACTTACACTCTCTCCCTGCAAAATGTGGGCGCAGCTGAAGACACGTACGACATCCATCTCGAGCCGGGCGCGTGGCAAGCCAGCGGACCCCCGGCTCAGGTGATATTAGCTGGGGGAGCCAGGAGCAGCTTCCCATTGGTTATCTCAATCCCTGCTAGCGCGGCGTTCGGTGACCGCGACACCGTTCTGGTTCAATTTGTTTCTCACTCGAACCCGGATTTCACGATCAATTTACCGTTGACGACCCACGTCTGGAACCGGACCTATTTTCCGCTAATCTATTGATGGTAGTAGTATCCCAGTTAATGGAAAAATCATCCGGATATATGCAAACCGCCATAAGTATTTTAAATACATAGGAGCATAAATTAGCGGTTTGCCCCAGTGATTGGCCGTCTGGGTGTAGATTTATATAAAATACTTTCGGCCAATCACATAGAGTCCAAGGATAGTATCTGCGCTGTTGAATGCAAACCACATAAGTCCTATAATTGACCCAGGTCTGGCAGGCTAAATAATATCGCTTTTTCTTGGAGAGGAGAAAGAAGTTATGTCTAATCCATCCAGCCAAGGAACGCGCCGTGCGGCGCGTGAAGCCCAGCAGCGCAACCGCAGACTGCTGCTCATTGCCGCCCTGGTGGTCGTTGTGATCGTCGTTGCTCTGATTATCCTAAACCGGAATAAACAACCAGCGACCAACGCCCCCGGACTGACTCCCGGGGCGAATTCCACCACCACAGCCTCCGGAATGCAAATCGAAGACCTCACCGTTGGCAGCGGCGCACAAGCCAAAGTTGGCGACCAGGTCGTGGTAAATTACACGGGCTGGCTTCCTGACGGCACAAAATTCGATTCTTCGGTAGATCGGAATAAGCCGTTCGAATTTAGCCTGGGTAGCGGAGAGGTCATCTCCGGCTGGGACGAGGGCGTGGCCGGTATGCAGGTTGGAGGTAAGCGCCGGCTAACCGTCCCACCCGACCTGGCATATGGCCAGGCTGGCTACGCGGGAGTCATTCCTCCCAACGCTACCCTCATTTTCGAAGTTGAGCTGATGGAGATCAAATAAACGTTTTACGTCTGAGCAGAAAGGTTACGCTCCTTCCCGCACAAACGAGTCTGGAACGATTCTGTCATCCTGCCGGTTTGATATGCTCCTGCAGCACTTTACCCAGGCGGAAAATGCCTTCCTGGATTTTTTCGGGAGTGGCATTGGAAAAATTGAGCCGCATAGTGTTGTTGCCTCCCCCATTGGGATGAAATGCGCCTCCAGGCACGAAAGCCACTTTGTGCTCAATCGCTGTTTTCAATACTTCGGTAGAATCCAGGTTTTCCGGCATGATGCCCCATAAGAACAGCCCGCCCTGGGGTTGGGTCCAGTCCACCGACCCTGGGAAGTAAGAATCCATAGCCGCCAGCATGACATCGCGCCGCTCATGATAGGTAGAGCGGATCACTTTGATATGCTGGTCGAGAAAACCGCCGTGCGAAACCTCATAAGCCACAAGCTGGTTGAAGGTTGCTGTATGGAGATCCGCGCCCTGCTTCGCCTGCACCAGCTTGCGAATCACCTCGGGCGGGGCAATCACCCAGGCCAGCCGCAGACCCGGGGCTAAGATCTTCGAGAATGTGCTCAAATAAATTACGTTGCCGTAATAACACAACCCGCAGTTATTGCGATATTGGTTATCCAGGGAGACGACCGATGGCAGGTGTTCGCCTTCATAACGCAGCTGCCCATAAGGATCGTCCTCGATAATGGGCACACCGTAGCGGTCAGCCAGCTCGACCAGTTGATGCCGCCGCTCCAGTGAAAGAGTCACGCCGGTTGGGTTCTGGAAGTTGGGCAGCACGTAGATAAACTTAGGACCGACCCGCAAGGCTTCTTCGAGCGCATCGGTGATCATCCCCTCTTTATCCATCGGCACGCTGACGTACTCTGCGCCGTATGCATTCCAGGCTTGCAGGGCGCCCAGGTAGGTTGGCGACTCGACCAGGATGCGATCACCACGATTGATGAATATTTTACCGATCAGATCCAGGGCTTGCTGAGAGCCGGAGGTAAGCAAAATATTATCGGCAGTTACCCCAATCCCATAGCGAGCGGTATGCCGTGCAATCATCTCCCGCAGCGGCAGATACCCTTCGGTGGTGCAATACTGCAATGCCAGGGCGCCGTGGTCGCGCAGCACACGCTGGCAGGCATCCGCAAACTCGGCAACGGGAAATACCTCCGGAGCCGGCAGCCCCCCGGCAAATGAAATAAGATCCGGCTGCTCGGTGAATTTTAACAGCTCTCGGATGGTAGAGCTGCCCATCCGCTGTGTCCGTTGGGCGAAACGATGCTCCCAAGGGGTTTTCAGGCCTTTTTCGTTACCATTTAGCTTCTCTAGTTCAGGGACTCCAAGCATTTTTTAACCTCGCAATTATTTTGGGAACCGGCTGAGAACATTGGCTGGCGAGGGTAAGGTCATCTTATCGCCAGTTTTCAGGTTGGGAGGAACTTGAACGGATTTTTCCGCTGCTCCCTGGAAAATATAAAGCAGGGTGCCTTCTTCGGCGCTTTTCAGCTCAACCAGCGCCTGCCCGGTCAGGTACCCTTCTGCATCGACCGCACAGCTCGTCACCGTGCCGATCACCTTGCCGCGGCGATCCAGCACCGGGTCGCCGAGGTGCGCCATCCGCACTGACTTATCCTGAAAGCGAAAGCGGATGACCACCGAATTACGGGCGGCTTCTCGCTTCAAAAATGCCTCCCGACCGATAAACCAGGGCTTGTAGGTCTTCACATAGGAGCCGAAACCGGCTTCCGCGACGCCGTTGTTCAGTTCACCCCCCATCTCGTGGCCGTATAATGGCAGACCTGCCTCGGTGCGCAGCGAATTGCGCGCACCCAGGCCAATCGGTTTCAATCCATAGGGTGCGCCAGCCTCAAGCAGCGCATTGAACAATGCTTCCGCCTGCTCGGGATGGACGAATAACTCGAAAGCCATCTTCTCGCCTGTGTAGCCGGTGCGCGAGATCACCAGGTCAAATCCACCCACCCGCCCTTCACATAAATGGGTGCGGGATAGCCCCATAATCTGCTTATGAGTTACCGGGTCAGTGCCCAACGCCAGTAAGATGTCTCGTGAGCGTGGGCCCTGCAGCGCCAGGTCGACCCGCATCTCTGAGCCCAGCGCAGGATCGCGCAAGTTGCTAAGCGTGACCCCTCTGCCGTACGCTTTTGCCCCCCGGCGATTTAGATCCACCAGGACTGATCCATCCCGCACGGCATTCAGCCAGGCCCAATCTTTATCATCATTGGAGGCATTCACCACCACCAGGAACTTCTCCAGTGCCACGCCGGTAAACCAGCAGGTCATCGATGACGTCCGCATTTGGATCCAGGAAATGGGTGTAGCAGGATTCACCGGTCGCCAGCCCGTTGATGTCGTTGCCGGTCACGCAGTTAAGGAAAATCCCGGCATCCGGTCCTTCCGCCTGATAAACGCCCATATGGGAAACGTCGAATAATCCAGCCGCCTGGCGCACCGCCAGATGCTCTTCAACGACCGAGGTATACCAGACAGGCATCTCCCAGCCGGCAAAGGGGATCATCTTGGCGCCCAGGCGCTTATGGGTTTCATAGATCGGCGTGCGCCTGAAAGGGCTTTCTTTTTCCTCCCAACGGAATGAAGGCAGTGAGTTTGCATTCCCATCCGCATCCATAATTCCTGCGTAGAACGGCTTGTCGCCTGCCAGGGATCCTTTGCGAGCTTGGGTTGCTATTCCATTTTGTTGGGAAGGTTTTACCCAGATGGGACCGGGAAGCTTGCGGAACGGATCGTCGTTAAAGGCAATAAACCCATCCGAAAGGTCTTGCAGCCAGGCTTGCGCCAGCCCGGATTGAGCGGCTGGGACCGTCAGCCGGTATAGGTATATCTCGTCACAGGTCAGCGCCCCCTCTATCTCGCCTTGCGGTGTCCGCAAGCAGGTCGGCTGGCTCTGACCCGGCATAAGCAGCCCGGCATCGCTGGCGGCAGCAAATTGGACGAACTCACGCACCCGCTCACCACCGATCTCGAAGACTGCATTCTCTCCTTCATCGACTCTTCCATCCATGTAATAAAAATGAGGATAGCCGTGCGCAGCCGGGGTGAAATCGATCCCTGCCTGACAGGCCAGCTCGCGTACGTGTAATTTGGCTTCCTCCAGGACGGTGAAATCGACCTTTGCCCGGCGCAGATCGCCGCGGCGGGCTTCTAATGGATAAGGAGTGGTCGCTTTCAGCACGTCTGAAACGATATCTGCCAGCTCCAGCATCTCGGTTTCCTTGAAACCCCGCTGCGTTACCCAGGTAGTGCCCATGCGGATGCCGGAGGGATCTGCTGCGCTCTTATCGCCGGGAATGGTATTGCGGTTGACGACGATTCCTGCCAGGTCCAGGATGCGCGCCGCCTGGTCGCCGGACAGGCCGACGTGCTCTACGCCGGTGACTGAAGTGCAGTCCAGGTTCATCAAGTGCGAATTCGTCCCCCCGTAGGGGATGCGAAAACCGTGCTCCTGCAATCTCCGAGTAAAAGCGACGCAGTTCGTCACGATCTGCTGCTGGAGCTGTTTAAATGGTTGGCTGCGCGCCAGTTTAAAGGTCAGCGCCATGGCAGCAAACACGTTCACGTGCGGCCCGCCTTGCTCGCCGGGGAAGACTGCGCGATCGATCTTGCGCGATATCGCCGGGTCGGTGGTCAGGATACAGGCGCCGCGCGGCCCGCATAACGATTTGTGCGTGGTAAATGTGATCACATCCGCGAAACCAAGCGGGGAAGGGTGCACACCGCCGGCTACCAATCCGGCGCTGTGAGCGATATCGGCAAACAGGTAGGCGCCGGCTGAGCTGGCAATCTCTTTTAGCAGCTTCCAATCTACCGACCACGGGTACGAAGAGTAACCTGCGATGATGAATTTTGGATGATGCAGCCTGGCCAGCTCTTCGATCTGAGTATAGTTAATCTGCTCAGTCTGAGGGTCGACGGTGTAGTGCACTGCTTTGTAGTACTTACCCGAGCGATTTACCGAAGAGCCGTGGGTGAGATGTCCGCCGTGGAGCAAGCTCATGCCCATAATCGTATCGCCCGGTTCCGCAAGGGCTGCATATACGGCGTTGTTCGCCGGCGCACCGGAAAGAGCCTGGATGTTCACGTAAATTTGGTCTGCAGCAATCCCATTGGCCGCGAACGCCTCAGCGCAGCGGCGGCGAGCCAAAGCTTCAATCTCATCGGCGTACTCGACGCCTTTATAATAACGGGGGTCCGCGTAACGGCGGTAATGCGCGAGGCGAGCGTCGTAATCCAGGATCTCCGCCTCGGTCATCCTGCGGGTGTCTTCATCCGGGTAGCCTTCCGCGTAAATATTCGTGAAAGCAGAGCTGAGCGCTTCTCGCACTGCCAGGGGCGTGTAGCTCTCGCTGGGGATCAAAATGAGCTTGCGGAACTGGCGCTCGGCTTCAATCTCGATCAGCTGGCTTACCTCCGGGTCGAGGTCTGCGAGGCTGCCGCGAAATAGAAAATCTTTCATGATTTGCTCCTCATAAAATTGTGTACAAGTTGACCAGTCAACTTCCACCATTAATAAAAAAGCCTGCGGTTCCACCATCCCGCAGGCATAGTTTCCTGTATGCCAGGCTTAGTCCTCCGCAAAGGAGGCAAAGGCCAGACAAGCTGTCCACAGCTAAATTGTAGCGTGCCCTGGATGAGAGGTCAAGTGATGAAAAGCATAATGTACAGTAGTGCAATGTGCGGTTATTGCACATGAAAGTATATCTGGCTGAAAGATTGGGTTCGCTTATAATCTGCAGAATGAAACGGAACAAGCAATGCAAATAAAGGTTGGGATACTCAGCCGGAAGGATATCTGGGCGATAGTGGTCATCGCTGCTGCTCTTCTGCTGATTTATATCCCTGCCTTGATCATCCCATTTGGGATGTCGGATGACTATTATCATCTGGCAGGGTACCTTAAAAGCGGGAACACATTAGAATTTTTATCCTTCGGGCCGACCCAGGGTCGGATCATGCAGGGGATTTTGTTATATATATTTTTTCAGCCAGCTCAAATATCCGATTTCTCCATATACCGCGGCGTTCTGCTTGCCGGATATATCCTGACCGGTTTCATGCTTTTTGCAGTTCTCCGCCGACATGAGCCGACAGTGATGTCATTGCTGGTTTCACTATGTTGCCTTGCCTTGCTGCCTTTCCAGGCATGGCTCGCCTGGTCGATGTTGTTGTTCGTGCCTTATGCCGCTGCTTCTAGGAGGGCTAGCGGGATGGATCAGCCACGGTGGGGCTGCAAGCCAGAAATTCGGGTGGAAAATTGCAACCTGGGCGGTCGCTGTTTTTATCTATTGGGTCGCTTTGAATATTTACCAGCCAGCTGCAATGTTTTATTGGGTCATTTCAGCTTTTATCTTATTGTCCGATAACCCGGGTTTCTTCAAATTGGCAAAACGAACCGCAATCGTGGTCATCATCGGTATGCTTGGAATGTTTGCATCCTATCTTACAACGATCACTGCCCAAACCTTATCTGGCTTGTCCGACATTCGAACCGGCCTGGTGGTAGACATCCTGGGCAAGCTGAAGTGGTTTGTAGGCGATCCCTTGATCAGCTCTCTCAATTTCTACCTGCTCAAACCGTACGTTGGGGTTGCGGGATTGGTTGGAATAGTAATCATCGCTGGTTTGCTCGTATATTTGCGCGGCAATCTGCCGGGCAAAATTGCCTCCTTGCTGATTTTCGCCGGCCTTGCCATTTTTTCCTATTCTCCAAATTTGGTGATTGCAGAAAATTGGGGGTCATACCGCAGCCAGGCTTCATTGACCGTTCTACTTTTCCTATACACATTTATGGCATTGAAGTCATTGGCTGTGCGGCTGTTTTCCGGTTTAGGAAAATTGAACCAGCGATCAACCTCCTTAATGACCTGGGGGGCAGGTGCGTTTACCATAGGGGTGCTGGTATTGGCCCAGTACCGTTATGTCCAGTATTTTGCAAAGCCCGGTTTTATCGAGCAGCGCTATCTAAAGAACGAATTGATTCAGGGCTTGAACGAGGACACCCAAAAAATCGTCGTCATCCGTTCCAACTGGGATGACAGTATCTCGGGATTTGTGCGCTTTGACGAGTTCGGGCTGCCGTCATCTTACCCAGAATTTGGAGCGAACTCGATGGTCATCGCCACCCTGGCTGAAATCGATCCCCGCTTGATAGATCTCCCAGTCCAGGATCTTCCGTTCGATCAAAGCTACGCAGCCGGCTCAAATGAATTATTGATCGATATGCGGAAGATCAAAGATTTCAGAAATTAATCGATCATCAGAACAGGGCGATATTCCATCATATTTAGGAAGGATCCGCTAATACCTTATCAAAGAATGGCAGCATTACATTGAGCAGCCGTTCTTTGATGTGGTCGCTGTGACCGCCCTTGAAATGCAAGATCTGGTGGTTGATGCCCGCTTTGCTGAGCTGATTGGAAACATACTCGCTTCCCACCGGAATCCACTCGAGGTCATCCTCGGTGCCGTAGTCGATCGCGATTCCGGAGAGCTTTTCCAGGTTATGCGTGATATTTCTCAATTTTCTGACGCCACCCCCCGATACCATTCTCCCAGCGTGTCCAGATAGCAGGAATTTTCTGCAGCTCGCCGTTTTTGTTCTGCATGGGATAGTCGAAGAAAGGGGGACCGAGCTCGGGGTGCGGCGCGATCGCCGCGCCATAAGCCAGCGTAAAACCCAGCGCCCCCTCATAGGTGGTCATTTTCTTGATAGCTTTATCGTCCGGGAGGGATGCCAGCTCCTTTTGCGCTTCTAAGAAATTGATCGACTTATTCTCCCTATCGAACATCAGCGACGTCCCTAACCCGTTTTCCTTGAGAAATGTGGGGCTCAGGCTGTAAGCGGCGCTGAAGATATCGGGATGGTGCATCGCCAGGTTGAATGCCCCAAAACCTCCCATCGAGTGCCCGCCAATCGCGCGTCCCTCAGGTTTTGGGATGGTACGATATTGAGAATCGACATATTTAATTACATCGTTCACGATGAAATCTTCCCAATTACCGGTAACGGGAGAATTGACGTAAAAGCTGCCGTGTAAAATATTCGCGCCGTTCGGTACAACCAGGATCATCTCGGAAATTTGCTTATTCGCCATGAGGGTCGCTATCTCATCAACCGGGAAAAAATTGTTATTTCCATCCGAATTGCTGCCAAAACCGGGCAGGAAATAAACAACCGGGTAATGCAATTGCGAGTTTGCATAGGACGGGGGCAGGTAGACCTCGATGGCTTGTTCCGCTGGCTCATCCAGTACATTGGCTTTGAGCGAGGGAGCAGGAATCGTAACGATCGAGACGCTCAGCGGAGGAGGTGTTGGAGTTGGTGGTGGTGGTTGAGTCGGAACTGGGGTGGAGGTTACGGTTGGAGAAAGGGTAAAGGTGGGTAAGGCAGTCGGTGAAATTACAGCAGTTACGCTGCTATAAGCGGTCTCGCTGCTTTTAGCAGTGAAAGTAGATACAGAGACAGGGGTTTTAATGGGTGAAGTGACTTGCCCGAGGGATACGCAGGCAATAAGCAGGACCAGAATAAGAAGATAAGCTATATATTTTTTTGAATTCATATGTAAGGACTGGTTTCTGAGCTAAATCACAATTTTTGTTCTCTGCGTCTACAAGAATACCCCCACCGTATATTGCAGCGTTTTATTATATATCTGTGATCTATTTTCCTAACAAATATATCTATGCGCATACATCGGCAAGTTTTCCCTGGTCATAAATACCTATCGAGGACCCATATAAAAATGATTATGTTATGAATTCATCCAGCACTCCATTTCGACTACTGGCATAGCTAAGTTAACTGTACTGATTGCAGTCAACAAAAACAGTCCAATTCTAGCTAGGGTTATTCCATGATTGCCTACTAAGCAACATAGAGCTGGTCGTGGGTTCCCAACCGGATTCGCTCGACGACCACTCACATGCATCCAGGTAGGGAAGCATTTAAGGCCATCCTCCGGATTATATGAAGAATAATGTCTGACCCTATGCGATCGATACGCCCGCTAAGCGGCACGGTTTCAATAATTAAGGGAGGGCAGATCTTTTTCTTTAATGCGATAGTCATTAATGGACTGGCCTTATCATTAGTTTTCTTATGCTCAGGCTTGTCCCCCTCAGTAAATACTCGAAATTCAAAATTGGATTGACTTGGTAGCACACAAAGGGTAGTAAACTTCCCTTGATTGACCTGGCTCAATGGTAAGCTGCCCTCGTCAATTATGTTTAACTCACCCTCGGTTGATGCTGAGCAATCCCACTTTATTCCTTGTGAAATAGGATTATCAGTTCCATATTTAAGGGTAATTTCATAGGTTCCAGGCAGAAGCTGAAGGTATGGTCCCCTAGATACAAATCCCACATCCCTTTTACGAGCAACCTTTGAAAGACCATCGATCCGACCCACGTTGCCAGGTAGACTACCCCCATCGAATACTATTGGCTGAATGATTGGTTTTTTTATCGCCAGTAAACCCAGCGAGGCCAAAATAGATATACAAAATACAAGAAATAAAGGTATAAACTGCCGTTTACAGAAGAAATATCCACCCAATGCAATAACAACTATTAACCCACAGAAAATCCAATTAATTGGGTTCGAAAAGTAAGATAGGAAATCCCCAAACCAGGGTACGAATCGAGCTACCTGAACAGGAGATAATCTTAGAAAATCGGAATAAGCATTCCCCCCCACCCAACTCACTAAGTTGGTTACAGTTCGATTATAAAAATATTCGTTAGTAAAAATTACACGCAAGATAAAGAATGCTGGAATTAGAAATAGGATTGAAATTATTAATCCGCTAATTGCTTTTTTCAAAAGAGGAAACTGTTGTATATGAAAAATGGATACTGACTTGATGTTCCTTAGCGTACCGAAACGAAAATGTTGATCCACTTTCCGGTCCCGAACAAAACCATTCTCGCAAGTCTTGCATAGCAAATACAAGGGGAAAACACCAAAGTAAGATCGCTGTCCAATTAAATCGCCCAGAAAACGACCAACCACCATACCAGTTGTAATGTGATGCATTGGGTATCAAAATTGAGAGGTAGATGAAACTGGTAATAATCGAAAATAATCGTACTTTATTAATAAATTTAGCCAGTCCGAAAACTCCCAAAATGAAAATGGGCGCTTGAATGAATAACCCTTGCATCCGGTCCAGATGAAGACCGAGAAAAATCATGACGATTAGTTTGAGGTTAGTCGTTGCTGCTTTCGACTGATAAGGCCCGAATAAGGATTGAAAAGCCATTTGGTTATACCAACCCAGCATGCCGGTATTAGTGATCATACTGAAATCCAGTATCGTATTTCGGGGTCGCAATTCCACGGCACATGGCCAATCAGCGTCACACCTTCTCGCTTCGACCCTATCAAATAGGCGGTGTAAGTAATAAAGGTAATCCAATTCCATGAATACTATAACCGTTTATGGCGTGCCCTTCGCCTGCTTCAAATGGTACTTCTCGCATAACTGGGGTATCCGGGTTATAGTTGTTAAGTATTTTTAGATCGCCATCCCTAATCAACAATTCGGCAATCGTCAAATAATGAGGCTCGTCTCCAGTAATAATGTTATAACGGGCAATGTGCCATGCAATGGCAGCCGATATATAGATCATCATCGGTAATAGAAGAACAATTTTAGCAATCTTCATTATTTGGATTAAATTTTCATATAATTCAGGATAACAATCCTTGGGAGCAGCTAAGTGAGTTTACCAATTGTCATGTTTGACCTTGCACCTTAACCAGCTGAGAGAGTCGGGAGTGAAGGTGGTGTGGTTTAATATAACTGGACAGAAAATATTTTAGCATTAGGGGAATATCTGTGCAAATCTACGAACAAACCAGGTAGCGATCAATACACACCACAAAACCTGATCCACCCTACCTGGATCAGATCCGGTATGGTCGGTACTCCATTGACTATGCCGGTAAACTATGAACGGGATTAGCCGGGCATGCCGCTCAAGAAACTGCTCCAGGCATACCCAGCAGCCATCCTGGCGCAGCCAAATTCGACGGGATGCCCCGGCTGCCGGTGTTGTACAATAAATTAGCGACACCTCCTTGAATTTTTGGTTCTGTTAAATCCAAGGAGGCGTCGCTTGCCTGTTCAGTTGAGCTTGCCCTTCTATACTTGAGTTGACTTTTTCTCAGTGTCGATCAGAATCCATTTCGGATCTGGTAGATGATATCCATCGCTGTGATCGACCAACGCTTTAGCCTGCTCTTCAGTCAGCACACCAGCACGCAGCAGTGCTTTCACCTCATTGATAAAAGCAGTGAGCTGGTTGCTTGCAGCGCTGACATTGCCTCTCTCCAGCGAATTGATGGCAGCCTGCAGCTTGGCGATCAGCGAGTTGCCCTGCCCGTTATTCAGCACCCCACTGTCAACCAGCGCCTGGACATCTTCGATCAGGTGCATGATCCTGGCTGTGGGCGCATCGTAGGCAACGAATACCGCTACTGTGCGCGCGGGGATGGAGAAAGTGCCGGTGGTCCTATTGAATTTGGCGTTGAGCACAACCGGGTCGGCTGAGGCGCGCTGCACAGGGTGCAGCGCCAGCTTCAATCCTGCCATTTCAGCGGCGGTGAAGGTCTGGGCCTCGTCGTTGGCATTGATCAGCACCACGATTTTCTCATGATTCGCATCCAGATCGGGGTCCAGCTGATCTGAGAGGGTCATCACTACCAGGCCGGGTTTCTGGTCCGGTCCGCCGTTCAAGAAGGCCACGCGAGACTGCACGTCCGCTTCCGTACCCAGGCGGAAGAGCTCGGAGCTGTAACGGATGCGCATCAGCTCACCAAACATATTGGCGGCAAGTGCGATCTGGTCCGCTCCAGGCTTCAGGCTTGGATCAGCCAGGAATGGCTGCATGATGCTCCAGTCGCCCTGGTTGCTTCCGGCCGGGGGCAGGCCTACGCCGAAGTTGTTTGTCTTCAGGCTGAAGTCCAACGTGTTGAACCAGTCGCCGGAGTTGAAGCTGTTGCGATCGAGTGACTTGGAGCGCAGCATGTCGGAGCCGGCATGGATGAAGGGCACGCCCTGCCCCAGCACAATTGTGCTCAAGCCAACAGTCTGCATACGTACCCGGTCGGCCAGGCTGGTGGTCTGCGGTGCAGCGTATACATTGATGTCGAACAGGGTCTGGTTATCGTGCGCTTCGACGTAGGAGATATCCTCCTGCGGGTCGAGGTTGTAACCGGCGGGCGAGCCGTTGTAGTCCACCTCAGCGCCGGTCACCAGGTTGCCGTTCCGGTCGATGAAGGTGTAGTTCGCCAGGTTGCCGGCCATGCCCACCTTGATCTGGTCGGTCTGTAACAGCAGCGTGCTGAGCTGTTCAGCAGGTGTGCCGGGGACAGTGGCTTTCGGATCATAGTACATGCCGTTGGCGAAGCCCTGCTTCTCCAGCAGCCCCTGCCCGCTGTCGAACGGGCCGATGCCGCGCACGGCATCCCGCGAGCGGTCATTGAAGGTACCGATGCCGGTGCCCGCCAGGTTGAACTGGGTGGCGTTGTCGCCGCGGGCATTATTGGCTACCTCGCCGAAGTTCCAGCCTTCGCCGTACATGTAGATCGACTTGCCGTCCACGCCGTCCTCAGCCAGGGTCAGCGCGTCCAGGGCAGCGCGTACCTTTAGCATGTTGCTCACCATGTGGTGGCCCATCAGGTCGAAGCGGAAGCCATCCACCTTGTATTGTTTAGCCCAGGTCACCACCGAGTTCGACCATCAGCTTTTCCATCATGTTGTGCTCGCTGGCGGTGTTGGCGCAGCAGGTGCTGGTCTCCACCGCGCCGCTATCATTCAGGCGGTGGTAGTAGCCTGGCACGATGCGGTCGAGCACCGAGTTCGGGTTTTGGCCAGAGGCGTTGGTGTGGTTGTAGACCACGTCCATTACCACCCGCAGGCCCATCTTGTTGAGCGACTGCACCATCTCGCGGAACTCGACGATGCGCGCCGGTCCATCTGGGTTTGTGCTGTAGCTGCCCTCCGGCACGGTGTAGTGCAGTGGATCATAGCCCCAGTTGAAGGCATCCAGGTCGGCAGTCAGACCAACGGCGGCCTGCTGCTGGTCCGAATCCGGCGGGTAGGTCGCCAGCAAGGCTGGGTCAGGTGACTGCCATTCGCTTTTGTTCTCGTTGATCGTGGCGATGTCGAAGACCGGCAGCAGGTGCAGATGGGTCAGCCCGGCGGAGACCAGCGCCTTCAGATGCTTATAACCGTTGGTGCCTTTGAGCGTGAAGGCTTTGAAAGTGCCTTTTAGCCTTGGCGGCACTTTCGGGTCTGCAGCGCTGTAATCGCGCACGTGCAATTCGTAGATGGAGATGTCTTCCGGCGCAACCAGCGGCGGCTTGACTACGCCATCCCAGCCGGCCGGCTTCAGTGCCGCATCGCGCAGGTCGACGATCTGGCTGCGGGTGCTGTTCATCGACAGGCTCAGCGAGTAGGGATCGGTCACCAGGTTGTGCTCCACCTGGCCCGTTGAGTGGACGTAGACTTCGACATCGAACAGGTAAAACTTGTCCTTCCAACCGGCCTCACCGGTGATGCTCCATACGCCGCTAGCCGGGTCGTAGGTCATCGGCATGGCGGTCCCGGCGTTTGCCGGGTCGGAGTTGGCGAACAGCTGCAAGGCAACCGACTTGGCCGTCGGCGCCCAGACCTGGATGGTGGGTAAGCCACCCTGCCAGCTCACACCCAGCGCGCCGTTGTAGGTGAACAGATCATCCAGCACGCCTGGGATCTGCAAGCCGGTGGCGTCCACCGGCACGCCGTCCGGCGTCAGAGCGGAGACGGCAATCTGGCCCTTGAGGATCTCTGGCACTTGCGCCAGGTCGGTAGCAGCGATCTTCAGCGCCGGCAGCGCGGCCAGGTGCGGGAACTTTTCCTTCACCTCGGCGGGCAAGCCGGCGGGGTCGAGGGTCAGGGTCAGGTAGCTGCCGCCGGTGATGCCGGTATCCGTGGCCTGCAGTCCGCCATCCGGTGCGTAGTACAGCCGGTAGGTGTTGGCCGGCTCGCTCGCCGCGGCCCAGGCGATGGTATCTTCGCTCACCCAGTAGGCGCGCTGCTCACCGATGTTCCCGGGGTTTGGCCCGCCGGTGATCAGGATGGGCAAGATATAGGGATTCGCTACGTCTGCGCCCTGCAGCTGCCAGACCTCGTAGCCGTACTTGGCGAAGTCCAGGAACTGGTCAGCACCTGGGTCCTTCGTGTCGCCGCGGTGGAAGATGTAGCCGATCTGCGTGGCACCTGGGTTGAGCGGCACTTCGAACACCGCGCCGAAGGTATCGAAGCGGACGGGCTTGCGCGGCGTGGTCCAGCCGGGATCGGCCGCGCCCAGCCAGGTGTGCAAGCCCCAGAAGTCATTGTAGTTCGTGCTGGTGTAATCGCCGTAGTCGCCGGCCGGGCGGCGGTAGTGCAGCGTGGCAAAGTTCTGCGCCGCGCCGCGCTGGGCGTAGATCGTCGTATCTAACGACATAATCCACACCGAGGCGTCGTCCTGGGGGATAAAGCTCTGGTCGGGGCCGGGATCTTTCTCGTCGCCACTGTGGATGATGAAGTTGAGCGCCTTGCTCGGGTCGGCAAGCGGCACATTCCAGATAGGCGCCGAAGTCATCGATGCCGTCGAACGGTCTCGGGTTTGCCCAGTCCGTACCCACTCCAACGGCGATGGCGTCGCCCCACAGGTGCAGCCCCCAGCCGGTATAATCGCCATCCGGGCGATGGTAATGGATGGTGGCGTAACCCTGCGCCGCGGCCTGCGAAGTGTAGGTCGTGCCGTCGTCCCCCTTCAGCCAGATCTCCGGCGTCAGCGACGGGTTGAAGAAGCGGTCGGCGTGCGTGCCATCCTTGGTGTCGCCGCGGTGGACGATAAAGCCGACGTTGGCCGCTCCTGGCGCAAGGTTCACCCAGGCGAAGCGCCCGTACTCGTCCTCGCCCAGGAACGGCTTGGGGGCGGTCCAGTCGATGGTCTCGGTGATGTCGCCCCACAGGTGCAGCCCCCAGTAGTCGTTGTAGTTGCCGGTGGTGTGATCGCCGTAGTCGCCGTCGGCGCGGAAGTAGTGGATCACCGCATGATCGACGGTCGCAGGGCGGCTGCGGCGTCTCGATGATCGGGCAGGATGCCCTCCACCTTGGCTGCGTTCAGGTTGCCGGACAGGTCGTTGACGATCGCCTTGAAGGACAGGGTTGCCCCTTGCCGGCAAGCGTGGAGACATCGTAAAAGATGCGGTAGGGCGGGTTATTATCGGTGCCGATGGGGGTGTACGCGCCATCGTTCACTTTCACCGCAAAGGTGACCTCGGCGTAGATCTGCGGGGTGAGCTCTGCGTCCACCTCAACCCGGTCGGTGACCGCGTGCCCGTCCCTGTCCCGGACCTGCAAGGTGGACTTCCTGGTTGTTCTGCAGGTTGCTGATGCTGGATGCCGGGGGCTGCCGCGCTGGCCGGGATGGGCGCACTGGCCTTGTAGATCACAAATCCCAGCGGCGGGACATCCAGCGCCAGGCTGCCGCTGGCGTCGGTGGTCAGGCTGGCTGCGAGCGCTGCCCCCTTCGGCGTAGACCAGATCGAACTGCACGCCTGCGCCGTAGAAAGTGGGCACGGTCGCCTGGCTGGCAGTCTCGGCGTTGTTGAACGCCACCATGTACTCGATCTTCTCGTCCCTGCCGATCCTGGAGAAGGCATACACACCGGGCGCGCTGCTGCTGTAGCGATGGATCTGCGCCCCCGAGCGCAGCGCCGGGTTAGCCTGGCGCAGTGCGGCGTAACCCGCCAGCGCCTGGTAGATGGGATGGGTGGGGTCGAAGTTGTCGTCTGCCGTAGTGTTGTTGGTGCCGATCAGGTCATCGTCGTTGTATTCCGGCACCAGGCTGGGGAACATATCCTGGCGCGCCAGCTTGTCGCCGCCATCGCCGACAAAGCCCTGCTCGTCGCCGTAGTAGATGACCGGTGTCCCACGGGCAAAATACATCAAGGCCTGCGCCAGCTTGGAACGCGCCAGCAGCTCGGCGTCGACGGCGCCGGGGTTATCCTGCATCAGGAAGTAGCCGATACGGCCCATGTCGTGGTTGCCGATGAAGGTCGGCTGGATGTAAGCATTGCTATCCGCGTCGGTGTAGTAATCGTCGCTGGCGAAGAAGTCCCTCAAGCTATCCGTGGCCCCGCTTTGCGAGGCAAAAGCCCGGTCGGCGAGCTGAAAACCGAAATCGATGGTCGATTGCAGCTTGCCCTTGGTGGAAAACTCGCTCATGAAGGACGAACCGAACGCCTGGTCGTACACCTCGCCAAAGGCGAAGAAGTCCTGCGATCCCGTGCGTCTGGGCGGCTGCCAGGATATCCGGTCCAAATTTCTGCCAGAACTCCATGTTGACGTGCTTGGTGGTGTCGATGCGGAAGCCATCCACGCCATAATTGTCGATCCAGTATTTGTAGATATCGATCATCCCATCGACGACCTCTTTACGCTCGGTCCACAGATCGTCCAGGCCGAAGAAATCGCCGTATTTCGAGTTTTCGCCGGTGAAGTTGGTGTTCCCCCGGTTGTGATACATCAGGGGATCGTTCAACCAGGCCGGATTCTTGGCGTTCTCCTCACCGGCCGGGATGCGTGGGCACGTATGGGAAGCTGCTCAGATCGACTGGCGGGGAAGGTGTAAGTTGGCCTGCCCATAGTAGGCGTAATCCGCATCGTCGAAAGCCACTCCGCTCGCATCCCGGTACGGAAAATCGGTCTTGTTGCGGTAGCCAGCATTGCCCGTCCAGCTGGATCACATCGGCGGTGTGGTTGGTGATGATATCCATGAACACCTTGATGCCCAGGGCATGGGCATCGTTCACCAGGTCCTGGAACTCCTGGTTGGTGCCCAAATGCGGGTCGACCTGCTGGTAATCCAGGATCCAGTAGCCGTGATAGCCGGACGAATGTCCGTAGAGGTTGGTGGAGTCGGGCTGGACGGTCTTATTCTTGAAAACCGGACCGACCCAGACCGCCGTCACGCCCATATCGGCCAGGTAATCCAGCTTGGAGCGCAACCCGGCCAGGTCGCCGCCGTGGTAGTAACCGCGATCGCTGGGCAGGTAGCCGTGGGTGAGCACGTTGGCCTGGGTATCGTCGATCGACGCAGGTCGGCGGCATAGTCGCCGCAATCGTTGGCGTCTGACCCATCGCTGAAACGATCCGGCATGGTGAAGTAGAGCACCTGGTCCTGGAACGGGTGCGATCAGGACAGGGCGCACCAGCAGCTCATCGCCCGGCTCCAACCCGCCCTCTGCGAAGATGTCCAGCACGTGGGTCGCCGGGTCGTAGCGGAAGGTCATGGTCTGGTTGGGGCCGACGCTGAAGGGGATGTTGGGGCCGTTTAGCACGCCGCCCAGCCCCGTAGTTGACGTCCCAGGTCTCGTTGTAGGCTACCTTGGCCTCGTAGCTCCCCGCGGGGATGGCGCTGGTGCTGAAGCTGTAGATGCCATCGCCATCGGGGTCTTGCAGCCAGGAGCGCAGGCAATCCGGCGCCCAGTCGCCTGAGCAGCCGAGCTCGCTCTGGAAGCTGCCCGGGACCGTGGCGATGACCGAATTGACGTTGTCGGTCACCCAGTGGCTCTTGTGATCGTAGTAGAACTTGACATGCGGCGTCGGCGGCCAGGTTGAGGGCGATGTTTGCGCCATTCGGTTGGGCGTTGGCGCCGTAGTTTTCTGTCCAGCTATCGTTGAGGGCAGCTTTGTATTCATAGCTGCCGGCCGGGACGGTGAACACGTCCCTTGCCAGACATCGTCGCCTGCATCGTATGCCAGGTGGGTTACCGCGCACTCAGGATGCCAGTCGCCGGCGCAGCCCAACTCGCTCTGCAAGCTGCCGGCGATGGTGACGGTGGTCGGGTCTGGGGTGTGGTCGGCGGCGGCCGGGATAATTCCACCAAATTGCACAGCCAGCAGCGCCAGAATACCAATCAGCGAGAAAATGGTTCGCATCCGCTTGATTCTGTACATGGTCGATCCTCCTATTTCAATCCTATGAATAAAAAAACCGTCTCAAGAGCGGGTTTCGCCGCCTGCGATCCGGTGGCCTCCCCCACAGTCTGGGTGTAGCGACCATGTCCAGCCACCGGATCGCAGCAACTCATCAGAAATAATTCTATTGGTAGTATTACTTCTCGGGTATGCCGGTATTCTCGACCCTTTTTTGCCCGGGCGCATACCGAATATTCGAGTGCATATCCAGTATAGAGGAGAATTTGGGTCTTGTCAATCGATATTCGAGGAATTTCGTAATAGGTCAGAAAAAGAAGAATTAACGGTGAAAAAGGGTTGAACAAATTTTCTAGGAGTGAAAATTGCTCCTGTCAGCACTTCCGGGCAATTAGTCATGAAACCGGACACAAAAGGTGCTATCGGTTTGAAATGCGATTACCCTAAACCCCAGCTGACCTGCTATTTCCTATTGACAAACTCGTAGTTTATGCTATCATATGAACGATAACATGAACGTTCATATGATCGTTCATGTGCTCTAAAAGGGCTTAGCTTCTCTCTACAATTGAATAGTCCATTCTGACCCAGACTTGAGTGGCATTGACAAATCTTCAAACAGTAGGGCGACCATGAAAATCAGAGAATTCTTATATCGCAACAAAGAATCCGCTGTTAACGTCTTGATCCTTTTTCTCCTGGTGCAGTTCTTTGCCATTCTCGGTGCGTTTCTCTTCCCAGACACATTTCACTATCTAAGTCCATCCAACATTTCCGTTATGTTGAAAGCTATCCCCGTGCTAGGGATCATCTCTCTGGGGGTAGGCGTGCTGATGATCTCCGGCGAGTTCGACCTATCCGTGGGTATTAACTACACTTTCACCGGGATAGTAGCGGCATGGATGATAGCAAGAGGTCTGTCAGGGTTTATTGCTGCGCCTGTGGTGCTGCTGATCGGGATTGGGATCGGTCTATTAAACGGGTTCATCACCATCCGTGGTAAGATCCCTTCCTTCATCGCTACCCTGGGCATGGCATTGTTCTGGGGAGGCATGACGTTGTGGTTTTTCGGGGCCTCGGCTATCCGGTTCCATCCTTCCGAGCTGTTCACCGGCCTCACTGCAGGCAGTGTCGGCTGGCTGGAAGCCACTTTCCTGTGGTTCTTGTTGCTCACCGTTTTCTTTTGGGCGTTGCTCCACCATCATAAGCTCGGCAACCATTTCTTTGCAGTCGGGGGCAATAAAGAAGCCTCCACCGCCATCGGCATCAACCCAAGCCGGGTCAAGATGATTGCCTTTGGTCTGGCTGGTTTCTGCGCTGCGTTTTCTGGCATCTTGGCAGCCGCGCGGGTTGGCAGCATCCAGCCCGGCCAGGGTGCTGGCGTAGAGTTGCAAGCGATCGCTGCATGTGTAATAGGTGGGGTAGCCCTCACTGGCGGGAGGGGCAATATCCTGGGTATTTTTCTGGGGGCAGCGCTCATCTATACTATCCAGGACCTTTTGCTGCTCTTGCGTGCGCCAGGCTTTTACTTAAATGTGTTTGTCGGCCTGTTGATTGTTGGTGTAGCAATTCTGAATGAAACCATCCGCCAGGCGAAGCCGTGAGGTGTCTATGACCAGCCATCCTTTTTTTGAAAATAGTGTTCCAATTCTCGAAATGCGCGGTGTTTGCAAGAATTACGGGCCGGTCCAGGCACTTTGTGACCTTGATTTCAAAATCTTCAGAAACGAGGTTGTTGGGCTGTTGGGTGATAATGGGGCAGGCAAATCCACTCTAATCAAGATGATTTCTGGCGTTGTACAGGTCGATAAAGGTGAGATCTATTGGAATGGTAATGTCATCCATATGAACTCACGCCGTGACTCTGAGCAACTCGGTATCGAGACTATCTATCAGGACACAGCCCTGGTGGATACCATGTCCATCACCCGCAACATCTTTATGGGCCGCGAGATAACCAACCGGATTGGCTTGATGCGGCATAAGCAGATGCGTGAGATCACAACCACAGTTCTGGAGAGTGCAGTGCAAATCGGTGGGATCGAATCGCCGGACAAGCTGGTAGGGGAGCTGTCAGGTGGGCAAAAGCAGGCAGTAGCAATCGCTCGGGCAGTGTACTTCAAGCGCAACCTGCTGCTGTTAGACGAGCCGACCAGTGCTTTGTCGGTGCGCGCCACGGAGGCGCTGCTCGATTATGTCCGAAAACTAAAAGAGGATGGAGTTTCGAGCGTCCTTGTCACTCACAACCTTTATCATGCATTCCAGGTGTGCGACCGCTTTGTTGTCATGAGCCACGGTCAGAAAACCCTGGATCTCCCTAAGAAAGAAGTTACCATCGAAGAGCTAACCCAGTATGTGATTAAAGTGTGATCTCAGAATTCGATGGATATTGGGCGTAAGAAATTGGTTCAGCTCGATCAAAGTTAGCGAGGGAAATGATTGTTAAATAAGATCATTTATCTCGGGAGGAGGTGTGGTTGCCTATAACTTAAAAGGTAGTTATTAATATATATCAACCGGTTCTTTCAAATCTATTCCCAAATAAAAATTCTAGGAGGATCTCCATGTCTAAGAAACTCGTTCTGATTAACCTTTTGGTTGTGGTCGCTATAGTTCTGGTAGCCTGCGCGCCAGCCGCCACTCCAACCACGGCACCTGGGCCGACCACAGCCCCGGCCGTCCAAGCTCCTGCCGCCCAACCGGCTGAGAAGATGGATAAAAAAGTTACTATGATTATCTATTCCCCCCAGAGCGTGGAATTCTTCGTACCTGTCGAAAACGGTGCGAAGGCAGCCGCTGACATGTTTGGCCTGGACCTGGATATCCAGTTTGCTGACAGCGACCCTGTAAAGCAAAACAACATGATTGAAACCGCGATTGCCAACAAGGTGGATGCAATCGCCGTATCCATCCCAGATGACAATGCTTTCGACGACTCCATTTGCAAAGCGGTGCAAGCAGGCATCCCGGTGGTTTCATTCAACGTTGACGACTCCCAAGGCGCGGCTGGCAACTGCCGTTTCGCTTTCATGGGCCAGGATTTCGTTTCCACTGGCTATCTCATCGCCCAGCGCATGATCAAAGATCATGGGATTAAATCTGGCGACCTGGTGTTAGCGCCGGTGGAAGCTCCGGAAGCTGTGTACGCCACGCTGCGTTTCGAAGGTGTCAAGAAGGCCATGGATGAGATCGGCGCTACTGTCGAGGAACTGGGTACCGGGTTCAACCTGGCAGACGCTCAGACTAAAGTAGTGCAATATCTGGTTGGTCACCCTGAGACCAAGGCAATCATTGGCCTCGGTTCAGTGCCTCTAACCGTAGCCCCTAAGGCGATCGCGGAAGCTAAGATGAATATCCCCCTGGGTGGGTTCGATCTGACCCAGGACATCATCACTGGCATCGAGAACGGCACCATTACTGCCACTGTGGACCAGCAGCCTTATTCACAGGGTTTTTATGCAGTCGCTCAACTGGCCGAATACCTGAAATATGGCCTGTTTCCTTCGGATATGGCGACCGGCGGCCTTGGCCTGGTTGACAAAACCAACGTTGCCACAGTCAAAGCGCTGGTTCCAGAGATCAGATGATCTCTCCTTATCCCAGGCTGCCGGCTTTACCGCTGTATGAGTGGGAGTGTGAATAAATACTAAGGCCAGCCTAAGAACCTACCCCCCATTCCCCTTTCCCAAAAAAGAGGTAGGGATGGGGGATAGGTCCAGGGAGACAGGAAGGAGGACCGTACCATGAATTTACGAGAGAGATTTCTTGAGGTGATGAATTTCAACACCAGCGTCCATTCGATCAAATGGGAATTCGGCTACTGGGGTGAGGTGTTAGATAAATGGTACGCAAGCGGCCTGCCCAAAAAACATTATCCGGAAATCCCCAACAAGATCAATAACGTGACCGATGGATTATACAACCGAGCCTGGCGCTCGATCAAAGGCGACCACCTACCTAATGGTATCGCTGTAATGGGCGGCGGGCTTTATTGGCCCACGCAGAGCTTCCTCTCGACTTTGACGTGCGCAGCTATTTTGGCATGGATTACCCCAACGTCCTGGTGGATATCAACCAGATTTGGTATCCCATGTTCGATGTGCAGGTCATCTCTGAAGACGAAAAGTCCATGGTATATGTCGACATGGACGGTGTACGGCGGCGTTTCCTTAAGGAAACTGCCACTATGCCGTCGGGGGAAGGCTACCCGATCACAGACCGCAAGAGTTGGGAAAAGTTGAAGGTCGAGCGCATCAACCTGCAGAACATTAAAGCCCGCCTGCCTGCAAATTGGGACGAACTGGTGAAAGGTTATCGCAACCGGGACTATCCCCTGGCGTTAATGGGTTACCCACAAGGCTTTTTTGGAATTCTGGCCAACCTGATGGGTTACGAGACCCTATTCTACAGTTATATTGACGAGCCGGAGCTGATCCATGATATTGTCAGCACGTTCACCGACCTGTGGATCGCATTGTACGAAGAAGTACTGAGCTATACAGATGTAGACCTGGTGCATATCTGGGAAGATATTTCATATGGCAGCGGTTCTATGATCTCACTGGCTGTAGTGCGTGAGTTCATGCTTCCCTATTACAAACGCTTCACCGACTTCCTGAAAGGGAAAGGGGTGAAGAATATCTTTGTCGATACTGACGGCTATTGTTGGGATCTGATCCCATTATTCCTTGAGGGCGGCGCGACCGGCATGTACCCCTTTGAGACTGCCTGCGGGATGGATATTGTCAAAGTTCGCAAGACTTTTCCACAGCTTCAAATGATGGGCGGAATCCCTAAATCCCAAATCGGGCTAGGGAAGGAAGCGATTGATTCATTCCTGGAGCCAGTCGAGGCGGTATTAAAGACCGGCGGTTATATTCCTTACGGTGACCACTTTATTCCACCCGAAGTGACCTGGGAAGGCTTTCAATATTACCGCAACCGCCTGAACCAGATCATCGACAGCTATGGAAAGTAGGTTACCAACCCGATCGACCTGACAGGAAAAGGGGAGGCAATTTAATGACCTCAAGGGAAAGAACGCCGACGATGAAAGACGTGGCTGAGAAAGTGGGCGTCTCGGTGCAGACGATCTCAGCTGTGGTAAATCAGAAGCCAGGTATTACACCGGAAACCCGCGACCGCGTATTCAGCCGCGATCGATGAGCTGGGCTACCGTCCGTACTCCGTAGCCCGCAGCCTGCGCACCAGGCGTACGCATACCATCGGTTTGATCGTTCCAGATATTGACAACCCATCATTTGCTTCAATTGCCAGTGCCGCCGAAAATATTGCTCATTCGTTTGGATACAGCCTGGTTATTTACAACACCCACGGCAGCCTCGACCGCGAAGCCAGTTATATCCGTACCGCTACAGAACGTTGGGTGGATGGGATGCTGTTCGTAGTTGCTCAGGACCAGATGAGCGGCCTGGACAGTCTTCAGGCTGCCGGCATCCCTTATGTGGCGATCGACCGCATCCCTCAAGGATATGAAGGTCCATCCGTTACGCTGGATAACGTCAAGGCCGGTGTTATCGCTACCGAGCATTTGATTTCTCTTGGCCATTGCCAGTTCGCTCATCTCAGCGGGCCGCTCAGTCTACGCCTGGGCGCGAGCGCCAGGAAGGGTTTCGAAAGGCGTTACAGGCAAGTGGTTTGGAACCCGGACAGGTGGTGAACAGCACCGGTTGGAGCTGCGAGGAGGGTTACCAGGCTATGAAGGTCCTTCTCCTAAACGACCCGCTTCCAACCGCAGTTTTTTCCGCCAGCGATCGGATTGCGATTGGTGCTATGCAGGCTGCCCACGAAGCCGGTCTGTCCATCCCAGGTCATCTATCGATCGTCGGTCTAGACGATATCGAGGTGGCAGCTTACCTGAACCCACCTTTGACCACCGTACGCCAATCCTTTCCCCAGCTGGCCACGCTCGGCATGCAAACTCTACTTGCTATCTTAAAAGGCGATAAGTTGGACCAAGGACAAATCGTGTTGGAGCCCACCCTGGTGTTGCGCGAGTCGACTGCACCGTTGAAGTATTGAGGCGAATTTATATAGAATTGTTCGGAGGAATGCTCAATGAAACGTGATATCCAAATTTTCGTAAACAACTGGATTTTCGGCGCAGTTTCTTTACCGGAAATCGTCCGCCGTGTGGCAGCAATTGGCTTTGATGGCATCGAGCTGGTTGGTGAGCCGAAGACATATAATGCCAGGGAAGTAAAGAAAATCGTGGAAGACGCCGGCATGAAAGTGCAGTCAATCTGTGGTATGCACCCTGGCCCGGAGCCAGGCGACTTGCGCCTGCTCTCTCATCCCGATCCGGAAGAACGTCAAAAGGGCGTAGATTACGTCAAAGCTTGTGTGGACCTAGCGACAGGTGTGGGTGCTCGCAGTGTGCTGGTCGTCCCCAGCCTGGTTGGTCAGCCGGCAACGCTGGTCTCCCGCCAGGCTGATCTGGATGCCTGCGTCGACCCGCTGCACCAGGCGGCGGTTTATGCAGGGGAGCAAGGCATTTTGTTGACAATCGAGCCTATTAACCGTTACGAAGTGGGTTTAATTTTTAGTGTCAGCGATGCTATCGACCTGGCAAAACGGGTCGATCACCCTAATATCCGCGTCATGGGCGACACATTCCATATGCAGATCGAGGAAGGCGATGGTATCCCGAACGCGGTGCGACGCGCCGGTAAATACTGGTTCCAGCATATGCATGCCGCCGATAATACGCGTGAGGCGCCAGGGATGGGCACCATGCCCTGGAAAGAGATCCTGCGCGCTCTGCACGACATCGAATTCGAAGGCGGCATATCCATGGAACCGCTTCCGAGAGGCAAAAGCCCGTATGACGCAAGGGATGGCAACATCCCCGCTGAAAAGCTGGATGCAGAGCTGCGCATCGGCCTGAATTATCTGCGTGAGACTCAGCAGATGATCGCCGCATATGTGCGCTGAAAGGTTCATGGAGACCAACGAGGTTGGTCTCCTACCCGGCTGGAATAATATACTACGAGCCCGATGGTTGAGGTGAATTGTGGTAGATATCTACGGAAAATTTTATAACCGCCAGGACCTGTTGAAACGAGTAGGTCTGGTTGACCAGATTGCAGGCGTACGGATAGCCGAGCTGACCGATGGCATCGGTCGTGGGGTGCGAACTGCCTTACTGCGCACCGGCGCGGGCTTTAATGCCAGCCTGCTCCTCGACCGCGGGATGGATATCTATGACGCGGAGTATAACGGTGTCCCATTAGCATGGGTTTCGTCCACCGGGCCGACACACCCGGCCTATTTTGAGCCGCCCGAACTGGGTTGGCGGCGAACATTCTACGGCGGTTTGATGCTCACTTGCGGCTTGACTACGATCGGCGCGCCCAGCGTGGACGAGGGTGAAGCGCTTGGGTTGCATGGGCGTATTTCGAATTTGCCAGCCAGTAATGTTCAGTATGGAGGCTATTGGGAAGGTGACCAATACATAGTCTTTACGTCGAAGGCCAGGTGCGCGAAACGATCGTGTTTGGCGAGAACCTGCTGCTGCATCGTCGCGTGGAAGCCCGGCTGGGTGAAGCTAAGATTTCTGTATTTGATACGGTGACCAATGAAGGTTTTTTGCCCACCCCTCATATGATCCTGTACCATATCAACGCAGGTTTTCCAGTGATCGATGAGGGCTCTCAGCTGGTAGCTCCTTCGCGTACCGTGACGCCGCGTGATGAGGATGCCCGTCCCGGCCTCCAGGAATACGACCACTTCACCGCTCCGATCCCCAATTACCGCGAGCAGGTGTTTTTTCACGAAATGCAAGCCGCTTCGGATGGCTACGTAACAGCTGCCCTGGTAAACCCGGCTTTCGACAATGGGCAGGGGTTCGGCTTCTATGTACGTTACCGTCAGAAAGAGTTGCCCTGCTTCAATCAGTGGAAGATGATGGGCAGAGTCGGTTTACGCGGTGGGGATGGAGCCGGCTACGAATTGGGTCTCCGGGCGCGCCAAAGAGCGCGAACGGGGTGCTTTGCAAATCCTGCAGCCAGGCGAGCAGCGCAGCTACCACCTTGAATTTGGGGTGCTTGCCTCGCAGGCTGATATTATCAAAATCCAAGCATAAATTTAGAGAGAGGTCAACTATGAACAGTGAAACTGTATTCGAACAAGGTGAAGGCATTCTCCGCCTGGCTCCTACCTGGGTGCCGCGTTCTTTTTGCATCCCCGGCAAACGTATCAAGCTGCACCCAGACGACCTGTATGCCTTCGGCGCAAACCGGGGTGGGATTGACGAACGCTGGTTTTCATCTACCACCAGGGCCGATAATGGCCCGCTAACCACACCGGATGAAGGGCTCAGCTATGTTGTATATGGCGATGAAACCCATCCCGATAAGAAGCTGTTTGATCGAAATGGTGGATGAGCTAGGACCGAAGTTGCTGGGCGACGAGATGTGGGATGCCCATCATGCCTGGCCCATGTACTCGAAGTTTTTCGATAACAAGGGCGCGTTGCCTCACCACCTGCACCAGATGCCAGAGCATGCCGCCCGGGTAGGCGAGCAGCAAAAGCCCGAGAGCTATTTCTTCCCAGCCAGATGAACAATTATGGCGCCGATTTCCCGCACACTTTCTTCGGACTGGAGCCAGGCACCACTCGAGAGCAAGTCCGTCATTGCCTGGAGATCTGGAACCAGGGCGATAACCACATCACCGACCTTTCCAAAGCCTACCGGTTGGAAGTGGGCACCGGTTGGTATGTTCCTGCCGGAATTTTACACGCTCCGGGCAGCCTGTGCACTTATGAACCCCAGTGGGCCAGCGATGTCTTTTCCATGTTCCAATCGCTGGTCAATGAAGTCCCTACCCCTTGGGATCTGCTGGTTAAAAGCGTCCCCGAAGATAAGCATTATCGACCTGGATTATATTGTGGACCAGATCGATTGGGAAACCAATCTGGATCCCCATTTCAAACAACGCTTCTTCCGCCCGCCTGTGCCAGTAAAGCCCGGTGGAAGAAATGGAGAGCGAAGGGTATATTGAGAACTGGATCAGCTATGGTAACCCGTACTTTGCTGCAAAAGAGTTGACCGTGCTGCCAGGCCGCACTGCCACCATCCGCGATGCAGGCCCGTATGGGTTGATTATGTTACAAGGGCATGGTAGGCTGGGTGTCTGGTCAGTTGACACCCCAACCATGATACGTTTTGGCCAGCTAACCCATGACGAGTACTTCGTATCTGCCCCTGCAGCTCTGGCGGGTGTTGAGATTTCAAACACAAGCCTTACCGACCCGATTGTGATGCTCAAGCACTTCGGCCCGAACAAGGAATCACCTGCTGCATAATACACTAACGGCGAAAATGGAGTGCGAAGACTCCTGTCTTCGCCAGTAATCGCGAAGACAGGAGTTCTTGTTTCTACGATAATTATTGCACCTCATTTATCAGGCCAAATTATTGAGGAAAGAAGGAGAATTCTTATGGATCCTATTATTCAAGAAATCTTTGATGGCATTGTTGCTGGCGAGCGCGATGTGGTGGTCGAAAAGATCAATGCAGCTTTAGATGCCAGATTCTCTATTGAAACGATTGTGAATGAAGGCATGATCGCCGCCATGGGAGAAGTCGGCCGTCGGTTTGAAAGTGGGGATTTCTTCGTGCCAGAGATGCTGGTTTCAGCCCGAGCCATGCAGACGGGTATGAATGTACTGAAGCCTTATCTGGCCGAATCCGACATCAAGTCGGCAGGTAAGATTGTAATAGGCACCGTCAAAGGCGATCTGCATGACATCGGTAAGAACCTGGTGAGCGTGATGCTGGAGGGCGCTGGCTTTCAGATGATCGACCTGGGCACCGATGTGTCGGCCGATAAGTTCGTTGAAGCGGTACAGGATGGGCGGCCAGATATCCTGGCGATGTCGGCCTTGCTGACCACTACCATGCCTAATATGAAAGTCGTCATTCAGTCTTTAGAAGAAACCGGTCTGCGTAGCCAGGTTAAAGTTCTGGTGGGCGGGGCGCCTGTCACGGAAAGCTACGCCAGGCAAATTGGCGCGGATGGTTACTCTCCGGATGCCAGCCGGGCAGTCAGTATGGCAAAAAAGCTGGTCGCCTGAGCCTGTTTTTGGAGCCTTCTGCTGTAAAAAACCGTTTCCAGAATGTGCCCCACCAGAGCATGAAGCGGAAGTGGCAGCCGATATCCGAGCTATCTTCAATGCCCCTGATTGAGCCCAAGCCGAAGCCCAGCTGCGCGGGACGGTTGAGAAATATGCGCACAGCGCTTCCAGGCTGGCTGATTGGCTGGAAGGCAACATCCCGGAAGGATTGACCGTTTTTTCTTTTCCGGAAGATCACTGGTGCCGGATCCGCACTGTCAACAGTCTGGAGCGAGTGTGCCGAGAAATTCGACTACGGACCCGGGTAGCAAGCATCTTCCCCAACGAAGCTTCCTGCTTGAGGTCGGTGAGCGCCCTGCTGATGGAGCTCAGCGAAACTTGGGAGACAGGCAGGATTTATTTATCATTGGAAGGTTCTGAAGTACTAAAAATGGAGCACCTGACTACTTTTACAGAAAAGCTCTTGCCTGAACCTTTAAATTTTCAAGTAACCTCCGAAGTATAATGGGGCAGGATAATCCTATATATCCATATCATGGTTTGTTATTAGAATTGTGAACTTGCACGGTCGACTGACCAGCATTGAGATCGACGAGGAGGAAGCGCCTGGCTAACGGGGAACACGTATTGTTGATCAAGTTGGTGAATTACAGCTTTTTGAGGTGCTAACCGTCATGCCGACGAGTAAAGGGTACATCGAATTGGGACAGGTCGGTAAGCAATCGTGAAATCTAGGATCCGCCTGTTACTCCTGCTGGTAATTTCTATCTCCTACCTGGTTTATCCACATCCAAAAGGCGCTCGATGCACAACGCCTCAACCCAGTCCCACCCATCCCGGTGTTCCTGCCTCTGGTGGCGAAATGTGCGCTTGCTATTATGTCGATAGTGTCGCCGGCTCCGATACCAATCCTGGCACATCTATCGATAAACCCTGGCGTAGCCTGGCGCGCGTGAATGCTAACCCATTCCCCCCTGGGAGCAAGATCCTTAAGCGTGGCTCAGCTTGGAATGATGAGCTATTCATAGATACCCCGGGGGTCAATGGGAACCCGGTCATTTTTGCCCCCTATGGTAGCGGCAACCCCCCCGTCTTCAGCAATTCGGGAAATGGATCAAGCTGGAGCACTGCGATATTTATTGAAGCGGACTGGATCGTGGTGGAAGGTTTCAAAGTAAATGATTTCATGAAGCAGGTGTTTACATTGCCGAAGGCGCAGACCATAATATCGTCCGCGACCTTGAAATAACCAGGGTTGGAGAAGGGATCAAAGTCCACGGACAATATAACCTGATCACCCAGAATAGCATTCACGATCTGCATATGATCAATAATACACCGGGCGGTGTTGATGACTATGGGGCAGTTGGGGTTGTCCTGGCCAACTCAAATAATGAGGTTTCATACAACCGTTTCATCGATTGTAAAGCTGCCAGTTATGATTTTGGCGTAGATGGAGGACGCGATTGAATGGTTTGGAAATGCGGATAATAATTATGTCCACCATAATTTGGCCAGCGGAAACGCCGGGTTCCTGGAAGTGGGTATCGGCTCCGTGCATGGAGCCAGAGTAACCTACAATGTTTTAATTAACAATCGAAGGTTTTCGTTGATCAATCTTACGGGGGATTTCGCCAGCGTTGTCTCCGATTTCCGGGTCGAGAATAATACGATTATTGAGGAGGCGGAAGCGCGAACGTGGCTGGGTTATCTTTGGCTTTGAAGGAGAACCAACTGCCAATACTTTTCTCGTTCGTAACAACATCCTGTATGTAGAAAATTTCCAGGCAATTTCAAACAAAACGACGTTTTCCCACAACCATAACCTCTATTCGCTCCAAAATGGAACTATTCCAGGTTTTAATTTGAGCTCAGATGAGCAGCTCGCTGACCCGCGATTTATAGACTTATCCAACCAGGATTTTCATCTAATGCCCTCCAGCCCTGCGATTGATGCCGGAATAGATCTCGGATACGCATTAGACTTCGAAAATAACCCGGTGCCGGTCCAAACCAAGCCGGACCTGGGAGCGTTTGAATTTCAAGATTGATGGTCTGACCTAGAACCTATCCGAAAAATAATTTCTTCGGATAGATGTTAGCCTGTCGATACAATTTTCGCCACAGTATTGGCAATGCTGTGCACGGTCGGCTCATCCAACACGCAGCCGCTCGGCAAATTTAAACCTCTGGCGCCTAATCTCTCGGATACCGGGCAACGATCAACATCCCTGCCGACCGTCCGGTACCTGGATAAATGGGGCAACTGGTGCATAGGGATAAAAAAAGGGTCTCCAGTCGATCCCCTGACTGTGTAAAGCCGAACCGAAATCCGCCCGAGACAGCCTGCATTCTTCCCCTAGCACAATGCTAAACAACCAAAATACGTTCCTTACCCCTGGTCGTGATACGGGTAATTGAAGGCAGGAGAATTGGCTCAAGCACCTCAGAATACCAGCCACAAATAGCCTGTTTCTTAGCAATAAATTCTTCTATTTGCTCTAATTGCGCTAATCCTAAGGCGGCCTGCAGGTTTGTCATCCTAAAATTAAACGACAGCTCGGTATGATAGTAGCGCCGCGCCGGACTCATGCCATGGTCTTTCAAATAACGCATATGCCCGGCAAGATCTGCGTCATTGGTTGTGAGCATGCCGCCTTCGCCAGTCGTGATGATCTTATTGCCATAAAAAGAGAAAACGCCCACTTTTCCCAGGCTTCCAACTCGCTGCTGATCTACCTCAGCGCCATGGGCCTCGGCTGCATCTTCAATGATGAAAAGCCCAAATTTCCGGGCAAGCTTTGTCATCGCCTGCATATCTGCCGGGTGACCATAGAGATGGACCGGGATAATTGCTCGGGTACGAGATGTAATGGCACGTTCAGCCGCGAGCGGGTCTATACACCAGGTATCTGGCTCAACATCCACAAATACCGGCGTCGCTCCCACCTGCAATACCGCATGCGCGGTGGCTACGAAGGTTAAATCCGGTACCAGGACTTCATCTCCGGGTCCAATCCCTAAAGAATGTAAAGCCAGGAATAAACCTACCGTGCCGTTATTTACAGTAATCGCATGGGAGACATTCAGGTAACGGGCAAATTCTTGCTCGAATCTTCCGATATAGGACCCAAGAGAAGAAACCCAACCGGAACTGACGGCATCCGTTACGTATGCGATTTCTCGCTCACCGATTACGGGTGAAGCTATCGGAATAAATGGCATGGCGTACTCCTCGAGAACATTTTCTCTTGCTCGATCATTCATGATTTTCTGGCTACGCTGGGGAATCCAGGGTGGGTATCGCCCAGATCTGGGGGTGTGCGGGCGGCACGTGCGGTGTTTCTTTGGTATTGATGATTTGGAACACAGGAGGCGACATGATCAATCCTTCAATCGTTACGGCGATCACCCAACCGATGCTTAAGCCAACCAATCCCCCTATTTTGCCCCTGCCGTCGCCAGAACTAACTCGAGGAAACTGCCGATAAACACCAAACGCGTGGCCACAGAGGATCCGATTCTGTAATACGGTGGATCGCAACGTAAAGGTTTTTGATCATGATCGGGAAAACCGCCAGGCTGAGAATACGAAGGCACCATGTCCCCTGGTAATTGCATAATCAGATCCAAATATCCCCAACACATATTCGGCGGCAACCATCAAACCGCCCACAGACAGAAACCGATCCATAGAGAGAGTCTGAGTGTAAGGCGAAATTTTTGGGCGAGCAAGGCTTGATCCGCCGAGCTAACGGCATACAACACCGTCGCAAGCGCGATCGGCCCAACAAAGCTGAAACTTGCGATCATCCAGGATGCATAAAAGAAAGCATTTGACTGAGCCGAAAGGATGATGGTAACGATGACCGGTAAGGCAATCCCGGGAGCCTGTAACGCTAAATTCAACGAGTGATGAATCAATGCATTATATCCAAGCTGACGGAACATCTGAACTTTGGCCTATACCGAATAGCCGCTCCCCTTTCCAAATCGCATAACAAATGAGAAATAATACAGAGATCAGATTGCCCATAAACCAGGTAGATATAAATTGTGATCCCGGACACGTCGATAACCAGAAGCTGAAGGCGATCAGAGCGCCTAATTTTGCCAGCGCAAAGATTGAATTACGCCACAGCTGAAGACCCCCGAGTAACAATCCAATCAATGCCTGATCAATAACGAATACAACCGAGGACAAACCCACCGAGACGGCAAATAGAGCGATGTTCCAAAAATTCGCAGACCATACTTCAAGATCGGATGAAATCCAGGATGTAACCAAGACAAAAATAAGCCCGATCAACGATCCAGCTAACCCTACGACAACAATGGCGCTGGCGATCAGATTCCCTGCCTGATCTCGTTCCTGTCGTACCATTCCCATGAGCAGCGTACCGAATCCCATGATGCCCACCGTACCCAACAATATCAGGGCCGATACAGAAGCAGAGGCTAAACCCACAGCATGGGGGGAAAAACTAGAGCCGCCAACCACCAGTACAGAAAACCCAAAGCAGAAGTAACCGCTTGGTACCAACCAACGAGCCGGCATTTTTTAAGATGACACCTAAAAAGTCGCCCCAACGGAAAAGCCACGACTTTATCTTGGGATGCTGTAAAACCTTACCCCGGAAATAATTAATCATCGTCTGCAAATTAATTTCTTGGAGCCTCCCGCGGAAGAGACTGGCTGACTGTGGTTGTTTCCCCACGAGAGAAGTAGATTGAACGATAGGGTTTATCTTGACCCTCAAGATAAAGGTCGATATAGATTTTGCCTTGCGATGGCAAGGATGAGGAATGGCCGCTGAAGGTTTATATCGACCGTTTGGTTTTTATCCAGATGGACCTGTTGCGAGATCCGGGTATTGCTGCCTTCACCATAAATGATCAATTGATAGTTTTTTGCTCCCTCTTCAAGATTTGTGATTTGAACGCCTGGCGGCACCGATGAAAAATCAAGGCGTAATAAGTCCGGGGCTCGTACCTCGGCTTTATCTTCCCCATGAAAAATACAACCAACAGGAGACTGATGATGCCCAGGGCAAAAACAGCAGGTGTTCCTTTATGCCGAAACCAATCCATGATCGGCCCTGGTTTCGAACGGGGCTCATCGTTACCCGGATGGTCTCGATAAGTATGGGCAATATAGCGGATGATGCTAACCGCCAGAAGCAGCCCAAAAAGGAAAAGAACGACGATAGCAGCGTTACCAGCGTTAGAGAGCAAGAGAGCCAGGATGAACGTAAGGAGAATGATCATGCTTATGCTCAGCGAGGCCGCCAGAACCAACCTTGTTCCCATTTCAATGGCTGACCAGTCAGGAAAGAGCAAACCACCAATAATATATCCAGGGATTAAAAAGGAATCAGGATGACCAGAATGCAGCGAAAGAGAACGACCAGGAGGTTTAATATTGCATCGAACCGGTTGCCGGTGGCATCGTTTGTATCCACAGGGTTTTGTACTGAAGAAGATCCTGTGGCGTTCCCAAGCCCTATTTTTTGACCGGTACTATTGAGGTGATAAATGCGGATATTTCCAGAGTTCGTAGATACGATCGAGCGCAGGCAATCTATCAAATTTTTCTACAGACGCAACGGGAATCGGGCGATCGGAAAAGCTATTCGGCGGCTCATTGCGCTGGAACCGAAAATCCATTTGCGGTGGAAGCTCTGCCATGCGCTTGTCTACTACAACAAATGGCGCATTGGATTTATTCAGCCAATACATTGCATCAGATGTCCAGGAGGCAGGGAAAATCACTTCCCAGGGCCTGGGCCCTCCATACATTGCCGGCTCCTGCAGACCATACGAGCCAAATATACGCTCGGTTGTACGATCTCCAAGAACTCGCTGATTGGAGCCTACCTGATTGAACATCCATTGAGCGGCATCAATGATCTCAGGGGTAAATGAGCGCGCATCCGAGTTCTGTAAATATGGTCCGGGAAAGCGATATGAGATGGATGTGCTGGATGCGATGCCGCCAAGCAGAAGTAGAGCAAGGACCAGGGTTGTACAGAGCAGTGCCCAGGCGTTTATAGCGGCGATACCCGATAAAATCCGAGCTAGCAAGCCATCTGAGGGCAAACCCTGATAACAACGCTAAGCTGATGAATGAATATACCCAACTCCGTCGCCCGCTCTCTGCACCCCAGGGGGTAAGCACCAATGGGGCGGTCACAAGATATAACGCGCCAAAAGACAACAAGCCAATTTGCATAGAATTTAATGGCTGCTTTTTGCGCAGGATGATAAGCGCTCCAAGAAGCGCCAGCAAGACGATCAGAACTGCTGAAGCGTATCCCGAGCCGATCTCATACCACGGTAGAGATATGCCGCTAAATAGTCTACGAATCATGCGTAGTGCGATCTGTCCGATCCCCCTGGATATTGGATCGCCTAAATATTCAACGATATTGTTAGCACCGATCAGCTGCCATCCAATCGCAGCGAGGATTGCATAAAATGTAACACCGAAAAGTTGTCGAACTGATCCGGCTGGTAAAGCGCGGTAATAATTTGGCTAAAACGAGCATCAAGATAAACATGGCGACCATCATATAGGTAGCAAGATGATGGGTGACAACGATGGCTGTAATGCACAAGAGAATAACCATCAACCAGGCGACGCCTGATTGATCATAATCTCCATTCACAAGATATTGAAGAAAAAGCAAAGTCACTATTAGGAGAGGAACTGCCAAAGATTTATAACTGAACTGTGAGCTAAAGAATAAAAAGTTAGCGTTCATCATATATACCAGGGCTGCGGCTGCACCAACCCTGCTCGAGTGGAATATTTTCTCTCCAAGCAAAAAAATGGATACGATCGTCAGCACCCGCATAACACCCATGAGAACGAGCCCTACCTCAAATGTCGATAATCCACTTGCCTTCTGAAGGACAATCGTCAGCAGCATCAAACCCGGAAACTTTCCCTGGATCAGACCCAATGGATTATTCGAAAGGACTGGGCTTCCCTTAAGGAGGTTTTGAACTCCTCGCCACCAGGTTAGCTCATCAGAATAACAAAAATAATATGGACAACGAAATAGCTTTGGAACATAGCTAAAGAGAGCGGTACCGATAAGCAAAGCAAATCGTTCCGATCTCTGCTTCCGGAGAAAGCAGCCGCCAAAAGGCCGGGATAAAGAACAAAAACATCCCCAACCAGAAACGCTCGAAAAGATTTGAGCACATCCATCTGCGACGCTTGCATGTAGAGCTGTCCGAGGACTCCGACCCCCACGATGAGTCCAAGCCATGGGTACCATGCCCAGGCTGGTGAATTGTGCGGTGAGGTTTGTTCACTCATTGCGGCGTTCATAGTGTCCCCGCAGATCGCCTCTAATTGGTTTGTAACCTGAGTACAGGTAAATCGTTGTTTTGCCCTCGAATAACCCTCCGCTCCCAATTGCCGGCGAAGATCAGGATTGTCCAATAGTTCAATCATCGCATGATTCAACATCGACCTGTCCCCTGGCTCTACCAGAATACCGGTTGTTCGATGGATAACGATATCCAGTAAACCCCCATGAGCTGATGCAATGACCGGCTTGCCGGCTGCCATCGCTTCAACTGCTACCTGTCCGAATGGCTCAGCCCAAAGGGATGGCACAACCGAAAACAAGCAATGAGAAAACGCTTCCATCACAAATGTGTGAGGAGCGTTCTTAATCACTATGACACCTTCAGGATAACTCGATGGTGAATCAGGCCATTCTGTTCCGATCAGTACCAGCTTGGTCCTGTTTTCCAGACCTCTGTATGCATCCAAGAGGACATTCAATCCCTTTGTTTGGGTCAGCGCTCCTACATACAATATATAATCATCGTTCTCCGGTATCCCTGGCGAGGGCGTATGATCCGGTTTAATTTCAAAGATATCGTCGGGTACAGGCGCTGGGATCACGTGGATAGATGCTGGGGGAAGTGCATTCGAAAGATTAATAGCCTCAGCCACATATTGGCTGATCGGTAAATGATGGTCTACCAATCCATGGAAGTGGCGAAAGAATCTAAATGAGGTATTAATTGCTATCCCTTTTAGCAAACCGTAATGATCCGCTGTACACGGGTAACACTTATAGATGCCTGGTCCACTGCATATCTCTCCCTTTAAAAATAATGTCCGTTTTGGGCAAATAAATGCATAGTCGTGATGCCTGACGAAAAGCTTTGCATTTGAACGAGCTTTCACAGGTAAAAAGGAATATAAAATCCAACCAGAGGCAATCACAATTTTAGGTTTTTCTCTATCGATAATCCCGAGCAGTTTTTTTACGAGGAATGGATCTGGCGCCGTTGGATGAAATCTGCGTTGAGCATCACTCGACAAAAACGGGAATCTTTGTGTTGACCCAATTAACCGATAAACCCTGACTCCATTATCCACTTCAAAGAGCGGCATCCCTTCATGCCAGATCGTCGCAACGCAAACATCATGCCCGCGGGAAGCCAGTTCGCCCGCGATCATCTGTACGTGCCTTTCCAGGCCTCCGATAAGAGGTGGATAGAAGTCGGTTAACCAAAGAATTCTCATCCGACGCCCATTTTGAAGCAGATGCTTTCTCAAATATATTCAGAGTGTCTCGCGCAATGGAATCCCAATCGTATTTATTCAAATCTACATCAGCCCGGCCAGGAAGTCCGGCAATCCTTTTTAACCTCTTCAGCAAGAGTAAAGGGAGAAGGATCTCGAAGGAGGAAGATCGCATCTGGTAGCTGAATTGCTAATTCAGTAAATGGAGAACGAGCGCCGCAGACCACCCGGCAGCCCGTTGCGATGGCTTCTATGGAGGTCATCGGAAATGATTCGGCTTCTGACATCATCACCAGTACTCGTGCGCTCCGGTACCATCGGTAAAGCAAATCATCGGGTACATCCTTCATGAATTCCACGCGATGATCTACTTTCATTCGGCTTGCCTGCGTTCTTAACGATTCTTCTTCAGGTCCCTTACCAATGATGTAAAGCCGGAAATCCTCGGGAAGATGGCTCAGAGATGCAATTGCTAAATCTACTCGCTTATACTTCTCCAAACGCCCAACGTAAAGCAATGGAATAGCCTGTAGATCAAGCGGCTTGGCAGCCTGCAGTGCACTCAGGGCAACTCCATCTGGAACGATCTCAATTAGCTCTTTTTCAACCCGTAAATGTGCACACACAAGATCCTGCTCGAACTTAGAAGCGCAGATTACTCTCTGTCCATGACGAACCGCCCAGCTTCCCAATGGACGATACAATGGATGCATCCAATTTGCTAACCTGCTGTGACCCTTCCCGTGATAATGGGTCGATACTACCAGGGGATGAACAGCTGCCAAACTGCACCATAAGAGAGGCAATGCGTGGTAATTGTGGGCGTTTACTACATCGTAATCTCTCCTGTGCTCTAACAGGTAGAACAGCAAGGATAACCCTACCGGATAGGCATCTCCGGATATTCGCTCTCTGAAACGACGGATCATCACACGGTTGACTTCTTGCCGTGTTCGGCAGTTTGGCAGAAGTCGCCAAAGTGAGAACTTCCACCTGATGACCCCACGAGGCCAACCGTTCAGCAATAGCCTGAACCAGGGTCTCGATTCCACCCTTGTAAGGCATATAATGAGGACTGACAAACCCGATCCTCATCCTTCCCCCTGGGCTTGTCTCCTAAATGGCTCCGAGATCATGCCTGCTGAATAGCCAATAATTGCCGCAGCCAATCCGAGCAAGATAGCCGCTGCACGTTCATAACCGGATGGATCTCGACAAATCAATCCATCTGTAAGACCCTCTGGCAATTCCCGTGGGAAGTGCTTTGGATAAATGAGCACGCTCAACCGATGTGCCGTACTTTACGCCGACAAGGCTCGAGAGTTTAGCTTTACCCAGTCCCTCGTTGTAACAACGCCAAAGAAAATACTTCCAATTGGCTCGACGTCGCGGGTACTTTGTGCCGCACCTTCGCTTCGGGTATAAAGAGCCAAATCGCTTGCGGCCGGTGTTGAAGAGCCCGAATACAAAAATCCGTATCTTCCGGGCTGGAGTTACTCCCGACTTTGCCGAATCCGCTTCGAAAACCATGGATCTCATCGAAGATCTCGCGTCGGACAGACATATTGACGGTCCACAGGTTTCGGACGGAAGAAGTCGAGTTAGGAAAACCTCGATAAGTAGCGCCTACGACCCAATTGAACTCATCCGGAAACCACCTTGGTCGAGCCGCTGGCCATACCGGTTCGATCTCACCGCCTACTCCCAAGACGTTGGCGTGCTCGTAGCCAGAATAAAGTTGTTCTAACCAATCCGGAGCTGCCATAGCATCATCATCCAGAAAAGCCACGAACTTTCCAGTTGCTTCCATAACCCCGCTATTACGTGCTTCAGAGGCCCCAGGCAAACCCCGGTTCTCCAATGCAATCACATCCGGGAAAGTTAGCCCGAACGAGTTTGAGTAAACCAGGGTTATGATCGACCACCACGATAATTTCTCTTGGGCGCAAGCTTTGACATCGCACCGATTCAACTGCTTTGACCAAGTCATCCCAACGGTCTTCGGTATAGGTACAAATTATGACAGACATGTCCGGAGGGTTAGCCAAGTGTTCTGCCTCTGTTTAACGAAATATAGTCCGTTTTCAATTCCGGAGGATCCAGCAATGGGATGTCTCCCGGGGGCTGGCCTCGAAATCCTTGATAGAATTCGCCGCGCGGAGAACGGAAATTGCGCACCACCTCGCGCAGGATCGTTAACAACACTCGAAATCCGTCAGGGATGGTGCGTAGCTTTCCCTCACCCCGAAATCGATAGCCCTCAAAGCTGGGAACCTCCGTCAGCCGTAGACGCATGAGCAGGCTGCGCACATAGATCGCTGTGTCAATCTCGAAACCATTTACATCGTCCAGGTTCAGGTCATCCAAGCAATAGCGCCAAAAAGCGTGGTAACCATAGCAAAGGTCAGTGAAATGGACATTAAAGAAAAGATTTACCAGGAAGACGAAGAACTTGTTGCCGATCTGGCGCACACGAGACATGTCGGTGGTACCACCACCAGGAGCGAAACGGCTGCCTTTGACGAAATCGGAACCTTCACTTAATGCCATGACGAAGCGAGGTATCTCACGCGGGTCATTAGAGCCATCGGCATCCAGAACGATGATGATGTCGCCTGATGCATTCTGGTAACCGACGCGCAGCGCAACCCCTTTTCCGGGGAGGGGCTCTAAGATAACCTTAATCGATGGCACCAGCTGTTGGGCTACTTCAACCGTTCGATCTGTCGAACAGCCATCTACCAGAAGGATTTCATCGATCCAATCCATGGGCAGATATGGCAGCACAAGTGGAAGGTTCTCCGCCTCGTTGAGTGTTGGAATCACTACGGATACAGTGGGACGTTGCAGTCTCATAACCTCAACGCGTTCTGAAATGACAGAATAGGTTGGGTTGGTAAACAACACGTCCACCCGCGCAATCAGCTCCTCGGGGTCAAACGGCTTGCGGATATAGTCATATACCCCAATATTCAACGCCCGAGCTGCATCTTTGCCAGATGACAAGGCTGTTAGAAAGAGTACTGGTATATTAGAAAATTCACGCAATTGTCGGTAGGTCTCCCAACCATCCATCTCAGGCATCATCACGTCCAACACGACCGCGTCCGGTTCCCGAACCTCCACTAATTGCACTGCCTCCCGACCTGTATAGACAACCCTGGTCGTATAGCCCTTTACCCGGAATATCGTATCCAACATCGTGCAGGTATCGCGATCATCGTCAACGATCAAAATAGTTCGGGGTTCACCCAATTGAAATCTTTGTAGTTGTTCCATATTGCCTCCCATCTTCATATACCTCATCTACCATCCGGTCTTTCCTCACCCTTTCAATCGGGGTTGTGGAATACAATTAATTGACGATCATCATTAAAGAACACCTCATCAGGTTATCGTCAATTACGGGTGCGAAAATGGGCAATCGCACCCTATGATCGTCCCCTCAGACATTTACATTAATACGAAATATTTATTAATTTAGATGGTCAATTTATCCCCATTAAACCAATACCAGAATGCTGTTTACAAATCCTAAATGGTTGTTACACTATTCTATTGAAAAAAGTACCAACCTCCAATTGAATAATGGAACAATTAACACAAAAACCGACCATACGGTCGGTTTCGCTACTCGCTCCCCGAGAACTTTACCTGTCTCCTGAGACAGGCTAGCGACCAATCAGGTTCCCGGCTCATCGCGCCCGTTAAAGGTATCCTTGTGGGATGAAAGTAAGCAAAATAAGGACGCAATAAATTATATCACAATCTTTACACATCAAAAAAACTTGGATATAAGCGCTGACGCTTTACCTGGCGACCTGTGAGCAGATGGAAGGGCTGGAAAAGTGCCATGCCCTGTTCACCAATTCCGCTTTCACGATTTATAGGATACCGGTTTATACTTGATGCTAAACAACACCCCACCAATCTTGGTCTGCAGGCGCTTAGTCCACGCTAAAGCATCGATTACCTTGGATATTAATGGCAATCTCATTCTCAGTATGCGGACCGAAGCTGTAGAAAAGTTGATGATTTGATATTATCTGTCTCAGTGCAACTGAAGAAGACTATGGCTAAGATGTGATTACAGTTGCAAATGAAACCAGCCCTGAAACAACCAAAACCAGTTCATACCCCCACATCTGGGGGTCCTATAGTGGGCGGAATAGGGCTCGAACCTACGACCTCTTCTGTGTAAGAGAAGCGCTCTGACCGACTGAGCTATCCGCCCGTGCAGGCGATTATACCTTATTTTCCCAATCGCCTAAAATTGAAGGAAGTTTGAACCCTGCTCAGCTATCTTCGGTCACGCGGGACTGGAGCATGGTAATATTGCTCTTAGCCGCGCCTGCACACCTCAAAGCCATGCCAAACCCAAAAATATTTTACCGAATGTCCTGAATGGATTCTCTGCTCCCCAGTTTAAAACGCACGATATTTTTCAGTATTTTCAGCCTGATCCTGCTCGTCATTATCCCTCGAGATCCTGAAAACGCACGTTTTCTGGGTTTTTCAGCGCTGCGCCTGCTCATGCTCGCTTTCTTCATGGCGCTGACCACCTTGCTTCTCGCAGCATATTTATTCTTGCGCAAAAACCCTGCTCACCAGCAGGCGATACAGCAAATATTAACCGAATACGCTGAAAAACGCTGGCTGCGCGAGCCATTCTTGTTCGTGACCTCCAGCATAACCCTGATCGGGCTGCTCCTCCTGGTCAATTATTTCTTTTCCACGAATGTACAGCTAAAAGGGTACATTTTGCGCCTCGCTCCCCTGCTGTTTTTCTTAACCGCTTGCGCGCTGCAGGCGATGGAATCCCGTTTTTTGATTGCCTACAGCCGGAAATGGCTGCTGGGAATCAGCTTTGCCTTGCTGTACACCGCAGCAGGATTATTCGTCAGTAAATTTTTCCTGGGACAGCTCACCCGCCCTTACGTTATCACACCCCGAATGCGGGACGCCAGCCAGGCGGGCGCCATATGGATCAGCTTGCTGCTCTTTACCCAGCTTGCTGCTGCGCCTCCTAAAGAGCGGCGCCTGTGGCTGCTGGTGCTCCTGATTGCTGCCGCGATCTTCACCATCCAGTGGTACACCTATCCGCGCAGCTACTGGCGGAGCGCGCATTTCCTGGCTCTGTTCGCTCCCTTGGGGATCACTGCCGCCGTGCTGCTGACGAAAGCCGCCTACGATTTGCTCCACTGGGAAGCGGCTCGCAAGTGGAAGGGATGGTCACAGCTCCCAAAAGTGGTCATACTGGTGGTATTGGCTGCACTCGCCTGGGTATATTATATAGAAGCAAGCCGCCACGGTCGTGAGATCAATATCCATTCCTTCACCGACCAGGATGATTACATCCAGTTTGCGAAGACAGCCCGCCTGCTGAATTTCAACTACACTGGCGATCAAAACCGCATGCCCTTATATCCATTCCTGCAGGGCATGTTCTACCGCCCCGGCATGACCGATGGAGAATTCTTCGCTCAGGGGAAGCAGGTGAATCTCATCCTGTCGCTCGTGTTGCTGGCTGCGCTCTATTGGATCTTCCGCAGATATCTCGCCAGCGTTCTATGCATTTAACCTGATTTTGGTGATCGGCTTTACCCTGTACATCTTCAAAGCGGCCTATATCCAGGCTGAGATTCTCTACTATTTCATCTCTTTTGTTGCCTTTTTGTGGATGGCTGAAATGTTCGTGCGCCCCGGGTTGTTGCTTGCCGCTGGGACCGGTATCGCATTGGGTCTCGCCTACCTTACCAAAGGATCTATCTTGCTCGGAGTCATTATTTTTATCAGTATTTTCGCCCTGCGGCTGGTCTTAAATTTTCTACACAGCCGGCGGGAGGTGCAGCGCGACCGCGAACAGGGGCGGAAAAGCGTTAGCCAATCTCGCCGCGCTGGCGGTCGTCCTGCTTTGCTTCACAGCCGTCATCTTCCCTTACATCCACGCTATGAAGGTCCGCTTCGGTCACTACTTTTACAACATCAATACCACCTTCTACATCTGGTACGACTCGCTTGACGAAGCCATGGCGGCGGATAAAATCTACCAGTTTTCCGAGCACTGGCCCTCCCAATTAGCCCAGGATCAGATCCCTGGTCCAATGAAATTTTTACGCGAGCACAGCTTCCGCCAAATCCTGGACCGGTTCACCCAGGGCGTGCAAGAGCAGTGGACGAATATCGAATCCCAGTTCAGCGTGACGAACTACCAGCTCAGCTACGCGCTCATCTTCCTGGTTGCCATCCTGCTCGACATCCGAACAGCGCTTGGGCTCGTCAAGAAATATCCGTATGCCATCCTGTTTGCTGTCCTATTTTTCACCGGTTACTTAGCTGCCTTCGCCTGGTATTCTCCAATCTCTCCGGAACGGCGCTTTACGTATGGATTATATATCCCCTTCATGTTCAGTCTCTTCGTCGGGATCAAGGAGCTTGCTCAGCAGCAGGGCATTCGTAACGGCGGACAGGAAGCGCCAGTCGATACAGCGAATTTCGCATTGGCGACCAACCTGCTGATCACCGGGACATTATTGATCAACATCTGGCTGGTCGTCACCGAGCGCTTATTCTTCGACCATTATGGGGCATGAAAATCTAATTTCCCCGATGCAATAAGAATTAATCAAACCCTGCCTGCAAACAATTTGCTGACATTCCATATCTTAACACTCTTTGTTGCATTTATACTTTATTTATGATACACTCTATACATCGGAATCGCTGCATGGTTCCTCCGCCCTATAAGCCAACCATTGTATCCAAGCCCTGACCAGGCAGGAGGTAAGTGATGTCCACTTATGAAGAACGAATACGCAGGGAACGGCCCAACATGTCCAAGAGCTTCGCCAAGCTGGGGGACTTCCTGCTTGATTCTTATGTCGAAGCCGCATTCATGACAGCCAGCGAACTTGCCCAGACCCTCAACCTGGATGCAGCAACCGTAGTGCGTTTTTCGCAAAACCTGGGATATTCTGGTTTTCCCAAACTTCAAAGGGAGATCCGCCAGCGGGTGAAAGAAGATTTACTCATCCGCCCGGAGGAGGCAGCTAATCCGGATAGCGTCACCGGAGTTGTCTCACACGCCATGAGCGAAGTGATCCTGGCTATGGATCAAACCCGCCTATCGTTGGATACCGTCGCCATGGGAAAGCTGGTAGAAGCTCTGGGTCAGGCGAGGCGCATCGTGGTGCTGGCGGAAGGTCCGGCACAGCCGACTGCATACAGCCTGGTGCTCTTCCTGGAACAGGGAGGCTTTCCCATCTATATCGCACGCGCCGGCATTGCTGACCTCGCTCGAACTGTCAATATCGCCCAGGCTTCCGACCTGCTTCTGGCGGTAGAGGTAGCCGGTCAGGCGCCCTACATCGCCCGGGCGATGGGTGAAGCTCAATCCAGAGGCATCACCACCGCTGCGATCGTAGGCTCGGCTTCATTAGCCTCGGCGCGCTACGCAGACATCGTCCTGGCTGCCCAGGCACAGCCCTCCATGGGAGTTCGGCTGGTGGCAATCGAAGCGATCGTCTACGCCCTCTCCCAGGTGCTCCGTTGGCGGTTCGCCGACCGCTTTGCCGGGACGGAACAGGCGATCTCGGAGCTCTCAGACCGCATCCAGCAGCCACTGGAATAACCTAAGTACAGTCAAATTTGTATTGCTAGGTCGCAAACAGGATTTCGAGAGTGAAACGCAATCGACTAGCTAACAGAATTTATGTGACTGTACTTAATCTCATTACCACCTCAAAATAACCATGCGTATCATTCGCTATCGATCCAAGACCGAAGCGGCGCGCTTCGGGTGGATCTTGGATGACCGGGTCGGGCCGCTCGAAGGCTCACCGTTCGCTGAGTTCCGCCGCCTGGAAGCCACCCAGCCTGTAAGTGAGGTGCGCCTGCTGGCGCCTGTCCAGCCAGGAAAAATCATCTGCGTGGGGCGCAACTATGCTGCTCACGCCCGAGAGCACGGCAGTGATATCCCTGAAGTTCCGTTATTGTTCTTAAAGCCTCCCAGCGCGGTGATCGGACCACTGGAGAAGATCATCCTGCCTCCCCAATCCAGGCAGGTGGAGCACGAAGCCGAGCTGGTGGTCGTAATCAGCCGGCGCGGCCGCTGGATCCAGCCGGATAATGCGATGGCTCATGTGCTGGGTTACACAATCGGCAACGATGTCACCGCGCGCGACCTGCAGCACCAGGATGACCAGTGGACGCGTGCGAAGGGCTTCGACACTTTTGCTCCCCTCGGACCCTGGATCGAAACTGAGTTCAATCCAGCCGATGCCATGATCACCTGCCATGTTAACGGCGACATGCGCCAGATGGCGTCAACCCGCGATATGGTTTTCAGCGTCAGGCAGTTGATTGCCTTCGCCTCCTCAATTATGACCCTCGAACCAGGCGACATCTTATTTACCGGAACGCCGGCAGGGGTCAGCCCACTCCAACCCGGAGATACACTCGAGACCGCGATTGAAGGAATCGGCTCCCTGGTAAACACCGTCGCCAATGAGACGGTATAATTTACCTGAGCTATGTCCCTTGACATCAGTACGGCTGTCCAGACCGTTGTCGTAATTTGCATTGTAGCCTGCCTGATTTGCATCTGGCAGGGCTATCGTAACATCCATCGGGCGCGGCAGCTCCCTTTCTTTCGCATGCGGCGGGAAATGATGGTGCGCGGTTGGCGGCTGGTCGCCTGGGCGATATTCTGGCCAATCCTGGCACTCGTGATGGTCACCCGGGTTGAGCCGCTGGTCTATCAATATTACCCCCCTACCCCAACCGTTACCCCCACAGCCACGATTACGCTTACCCCAACTATCACTCTCACCCCTACGATTTCCCTCACTCCAACAATTACCCAGACCCCTTCCGTCTCCGACACCCCTACCCCGACCACCACCCCCTACGTTCCATTGGCTATCCAGGCTCAATTCGTGAGCACAGTCACCCCTAACCCAGAGGCGGTGTTCAGCGCGTTAATCTTTACCAATGGGTTGGACAGCCTTTACCGTCCAATCAACCCCAACACCGAGTTTGCCAACCCGGTCGGGCACATGTACGCAGTATTCAGCTACGACCGCATGGTCAACAACGTCCAATGGACCGCATTGTGGCTGCGCGAGGGTGAAGTGGTGCATTTCGAGACCAAGCCCTGGGACGGCGGTACCGGCGGGTTGGGATATACAGACTGGGAGCCCGATCCGTCTGAATGGCAGCCGGGGACTTACGAAGTACAGATCTTTGCCGGGAACCAGTTTAAAACCGGAGGATCGTTCACGGTCACCGGGGGAGCCCCGACCGCACGTCCGAGCGATACACCCACGCGCACCTCCACGCCTACCCGAACGCCAACCTTGACCCGCACCCCGCGGCTGACATTTACCCCAACCGGCACCCGCACCCCGCGCTCCACGCCTACCCAAACCGCGATCCCCACGATCACGCCGACCCGCACACCGTATATCTCTCCAACAATTACCCTCACGCGGACTCCCTGGCCGACCCCCACCCGTACCCAGCTTACTCCCTCCATCACCCCTCAGCCAACGGTCACCCGGCCGCCGACCCGGACGCCGAGACCAACCTCAACCCCGACGCCATAAGCATGCATGTGCAGCTGGCTGGGCAGGTCATTCCCAGGCAGCTTCTGAGCTCGCCAGGTGAGGTTTATTTTATTTGGTTACTACGGCTGTGATCGCGCCAGCTCGACCGCAATCTGACCAGCCAGCGAGGCGTTATTGCGCAGGAGAGACAGGTTTGCCTCCAGGCTTGTCCCGCCGGTCAATTCGGCCACGCGCCGGAGCAGGTACGGGGTTACAGCCTGGCCGCGCACGCCTGCAGCTTGCGCCTCCCCTATCGCCTGCTGGATAAAACCCTCCACCTGGCTGAGATCGATTGCATCTTCTGCGGGGGGAGGCTGCACGACCAGGACTGCGCTCGTCTGGCCCGATCTCCAGTGTTCCTCGGCGATTGCAGCCAGCCCATCAGCCGAGTCAGCCCAAACGGAAAGGGGTAATCCGCTGCTGGCTGAATAAAATGCGGGGAACTCACGGGTTTTAAATCCGACGACCGGCACGCCCAACGTCTCCAGAACCTCCAGTGTGGCAGGCAGGTCCAGGATCGCCTTTGCCCCGGCGCACACAACCAGCACGGGCGAACGAGCCAGCTGGGGCAGGTCCGCTGAGATATCGAACGGCGACTGGCGATGCACTCCGCCGATCCCGCCGGTGGCAAATGTACGCAATCCGACCCTCTCGGCGAGCCAACAGCGTCCCCGCGACGGTGGTACCGCCGCTCCAGCGGTTTACGATTGCCGGCGCAAAATCCCGGTTGCTGATCTTGCGCATATTCTCCCCCCGGGCGAGGCGCTCGAGCTCATCCGCCGTCAAGCCGACGCAGATCTGACCATTCAGAATGGCGATAATCGCAGGAATTGCCCCTTGCAGCCGGATCTGCCCTTCCATCTCTTCCACGATGTGGCAATTTTGTGGATATGGCAAGCCGTGGGTAATCACCGTGGATTCCAGCGCAACGACCGGCAGGCGGTCGTGCAAGGCAGCGTGTACTTCAGCGCTCAATTTATAGGAAGGGGGTAGGTTCGTGGGCATCCTATATCACCAGCCGTTCATAAAGCTTTTCCAGGGAAAGGTCCGGGACGACTGCGCCCTGGCTTTGCAGGGTCAGCGTTGCAGCCGATACTCCCAGGCGGATGGCATCGTCTAAGGGAATATTATTCAGCAAAGCAAAGATTACCGCGGCGGTCAGCGCGTCCCCGGCTCCGGTTGGGTCTACGATTTCGCTGCGCATGGCGGAAATCTGCCCGCTCGATTCGGAAGTCGCGTAACACACGCCGAACTTAGCCAGGGTGATGATCGCGATTTCTACTCCCTGAGATACCAGCTGTTTAGCCAGTTCCAATGCGAGCTGGATATTGCCCGGCGTCAAAGTGCAGTCGCATAAAATACCTGCCTCCACCTCATTGGGAACGACCATATACAATCTTGAGAGGTATGGCTTAAGGCGGTGAGTCAGCGACGTCGTGGTGGGGTCCGCACACACAGGCAAATTCGCTCTGCGCGCCAGGGTAAAGGCTTTGCGCAAAGTTTCTTTGGATAAATTGGCATCCACAAAAAGGATCGATGCCTTTTCAAACAAATCTACATGCTCTTCCAGGTAGGCCGGAGTGATCGCAGAGACGATGCGCATATCGTCCACTGCGAACTGCAGGTTACCGCGTGAGTTTACTACCCCGATGTATGCTCCCGTAGGATAGTCGCTGCTTTCCAGGATGTTATCGACATCCACACCGGCTTCTTCAATCTGTGCCAGAAGCTGCTCGCCAGTCTCGTCCTCACCGACCACGGTTAGCAGCGAGACTGTCTGACCCAGGCGGGCCAGATTTTCTGCCACATTGCGTGCAGCGCCTCCGAACGAGCTGCGGATCCTGGCCGGATTCGAGCTCCCTGCCTGGACCTCCCCTCTCAGTTTGCCCAGGATATCCACTCCGGCGGCGCCAATGACCAAAACAGGCGCATCCGGGTTCACAATCGGGTATCTCTCCTCCATCCTGTAGCCCTCTTTGCCGAGAATATTACAATTTTATCAGTTCCCTATCCGGGTAACTCTGGGTAAAATAACTAAGAACCTGTCCGAAGATACGAGGGGTTCCGATTTTGTGATGCACCACAAAATCGGTTCTCCCATCCATTTTCGGATAGATACTGAGATAAATATTAGCCAATAGTATACATGCAAAATTCGAGGCTAAGACAGCGGATCACCGAGTTAAATCACAATTTCTTGTACAGGAAATTCTATTTCCCCGGCGTTCTGCTCTGAACTCGCTGAAGATGAAGGAGAAAAATGATGACTGATTTTCCGGGCAAGGGAACCGTTGCAGTCCTGAAAACCACCCCTGCCACCGTGTTGGACGACTATGACCGCTTATTGCACCTGGCGAATTTTGACTCATCCTTGGCGAAGGATGTTACCACCGGGCTAAAGATCAATATTTCCTGGCAGACGTGGTACCCGGCGTGCTCGACCGAGCCCTGGCAGCTGGAGGGCGTTATTCGCACCTTGCGGAACTCGGGATACACCGATCTGGTCGGCGTCCATAATGACACCGTTGTGGTGAACACGAACGATGCAGAGCGCAATAACAAGCATTTGTACGTAACCGATAAATATGGAGTTCCCTGCCTGTACCTCTACAACCAGGATTTTGAATGGCAGGAGTACCATCCCAGGCAGCCATTCCTCGTTTTAGATAAGGTCTATCCCGACGGGGTCTTCATACCGAAAGCGCTGATCGGCATGAATATGATCCACCTGCCCACCGTGAAGACCCACGTATTCACTACGATCACCGGGGCAATGAAGAATGCTTTCGGCGGGCTCCTGCACCGCAACCGCCACTGGACTCATTCCGTCATCCATGACACCCTGGTTGACCTGCTCATGATCCAGCAGGAGATCCACCCCGGTCTTTTTGCAGTGATGGACGGTACGTTCGCCGGAGATGGTCCCGGACCGCGGGCAATGCGCTGGCATGAGAAGAACATTATCCTGGCTTCGTCGGACCAGGTTGCGATCGATGCGGTCTCAGCGAAGCTGCAGGGGTTCGATCCGCTATCCATTCGCTTCATCCGCCGCGCCCACGAAATGGGTCTGGGGGTTGGCGACCCGCGTCAGATTAATATCGTCGGTTACGATATCGGAAATGAGCCAGCCTGGGGGTTTATCCAGGAAGACACATTTGCCAGCCGCGGGCAAAAGCTGATCTACCACGGTCCCCTCAAACCGTTCGAGAAAATATTACTGCAGAGCCCGCTGGTACCCTGGTCCTATTTCGCCAGCAATTTCTACCATAACGTGTACTGGTATCCCTTCATTGGTCGCAAACGGGTGAAAGCTGCACTCCAAACCCCCTGGGGGGCCTTGTTCGAGTCCTATGGAGATGGCACCGTGGTCATGCCGGGCATGGAGCCGAAGACAGTCACCCAGGCGGCTCTTGGAGCGACGCTGCTGCTGGCGGCAGCCTCCGGCGCTGCCTATTTCTTGCTCAAACGGCAGAAGGCTTCCCGAGCGCGCGCCCATTGAGCGGATAAATGCTGAAAGTTGAGTTCCACTGCCATACCCGTTTTTCCAAAGACAGCCTGGTCGAGCCAGAAGTACTGCTATCGACCTGCCAGAAGAAAGGCATCGACCGGGTGATCATAACGGATCATAATCGCATCGGTGGGGCTCTTCAAGCGCAGAAAACCGATCCTGACCGGGTAATCGTCGGTGAAGAGATTATGACCTTAAAAGGGGAGCTGTTAGCAGCATTCGTCCAGGAGGAAATCCCGGCGGGGCTGCCTCCGCTAAAGGTCATCGAGCTGCTGCGCCAGCAGCAGGCTTTCATCAGCGTGTCGCACCCCTTCGATCGCTGGCGCAGTGGACACTGGCAGACTGCCGACTTAATAGATATCGTGCCCCTGATCGACGCGATTGAGACCTTTAATGCACGCTGCCTGCTTGCCAGTTTCAACCACCAGGCGCAGGAATTTGCCCGGAAGTACAATCTGGCGGGTACGGTGGGCTCGGATGCCCACGCTGCCTTCGAGCTGGGGAAGGCTTGCCTGCTGCTCCCTGAATTCAAGGATGCTCAGAGCCTGCGAGAGGTTATCCGCCAGGGACAGCCCCAGGTCTCGCTCTCGATGCCCTGGGTGCATATGACCTCGCGCTATGCGGTGTGGTCCAAGAAACGGAGCGGCGAGCTCTCAGCGAATGAGAAAGGAGAATGAAACATGACTCGTGGAACCAGGATTGCATTAATTATCGTGGTCGTCCTGATGGTGGTCTGCCTGTGTGCCGCCATCGCAACTGCATTTATCATGGGGCCCATCCGGCGCCAGGTTGGGGGAATAATCCAATCGAACCCGGCAGATATCGCCAAGGTAGGCAGTCAAATTGCCCAATACGAAATACCTGCCGGATACGAGCAAGGTGGGTTCAGCCTGCTGGATTATTCGATGATCGTCATCGCCCCTAAAAATGACTCGAGCAAACCGATCTTTATGCTCATGCAGATTCCCGCTACAGCCTCCACCAGCCGCGAAGAGATGGAGAGGAGTTTTTTACAGATGGGCCAGCAGCAGGCTTTCGGTAATCAGAACCTCACACTCCGGCCTGCCGGCACCACCAGTGCAACGATCCGCGGTAAACAGGTGACTTTAGCCGTCCAGGAAGGCACGCTCCAGACCGGACAGGGCTTTCGCGAGATGATTGGCGTGTTCGATGGGAACAATGGTCCGGCGATGCTGATGATCATGGGCCCGATCGATACGTGGGATTTGAAGGTCGTTGACCAGTTCATAAGGTCGTTCCGCTAAACTGGCTGAATAAAAGCATGTCGGCGGTCAGTACCAGCTCGTCTCCCGGCGAGCAGGCTTGTTCGGCAATCCTCGCTGCATTTAACTCCTACCAGCAATCTTTCCAGGAGATAACCCGGCGAGCTCAAACGCGCTTCCTCTTGCGCCAGTGGCACGCCGCCCAGCAGGATGCGGTCGAGCGCCTGGAGCTCTACAAGCTGGTGGTCGATGCTCTCTTATCCGACGTTCGAGCGATCCTGGGCGAAAAAATTTTGGAAGAGAATACCTGGGCCGCCCTGAAAGCCTCCTACTCGCAGGCAATCGCCCGGCGAGACGATCTCGAGCTGGCGGAAACCTTCTTCAATTCTGTAACCCGCAGGATTTTCTCCACGGTGGGCGTGGATAAGCAGATCGAATTTGTCGATTCAGATTTCGATCAGCAATATCAGCTCCCCTCCCCGCCGGTTTTTCATTCGCACATCCTGCAATCTTCGCCCGAGAGAGACAAACTCACGGCTGCACTGGTCGATATCCTAAGCGCAACGCCTTTCGAAAATCAATATGTGGATGCACTGGCAGACGCCCGGGGCGCGGCAGCCGTTATCGAGCAAGACTCTCACCTCGAAATGGGGAGCCGGCTCCAGCGGAGTGATCGAAATATTAAACTCCATCTTTTATAGGAGCCAGGGCGCCTATCTCATTGGACGCATCTCTCCTACGACCGATCGGGATGAGGCTCAAGCATTGTCCGCTGGTATTATGCCTGCGGAATTCAGCGGACGGCATCTTTCTGGATGCGGTCTTACTCGACGAAGGGGATGTCAGCATACTGTTCAGCTTCGCCCGCTCGTACTTCCACGTGGAAGTGGCAGTCCCCCGTGAAATGATCGCATTCTTAAAAACCATCCTGCCTAATAAGCGGATTGCCGAGCTGTATATATCCATCGGGTACAACAAGCACGGCAAGACGGAGCTTTACCGCGACCTGATCCACCATCTGGAGCACTCTGAGGAGGAATTTGACCTGGCACGCGGTGAGCGCGGCATGGTCATGGTCGTCTTCACCATGCCATCCTTCGATATGGTCTTCAAGGTCATCCGCGATCGCCTCGAGGATCCCAAGTCGACTACCCGCCAGAAGGTGATGGCGCATTACGACCTGGTGTTCAAACACGACCGGGTGGGCAGGCTGGAGGACGCCCAGGAATTCGAGCACCTGAGCTTTGCCCGCCGGCGCTTTACACCCAGGCTGGTCGAGGCGCTGCTCGAACTGGCGCCCAGCCAGGTCAGTGTCAACGGGGATACCATCGCCATCCGCCATTTATACCTGGAACGGCGCACCGTGCCGCTGAATCTATTTATCCAGGAGGCGCCTCCCTCTGAAGTGGAGCAGGTAGTCGTTGATTATGGGCAGGCGCTGAAAGATCTGGCAGCCACGAACATTTTCCCCGGCGACATCCTCTTGAAAAATTTCGGCGTGACCCGTCACAACCGGGTCGTTTTTTACGATTATGATGAGCTGACCCTGCTTACCGATTGCGTTTTTCGTCGCTTGCCTGCCGCCACGGACGATATCGAAGAGTACGCATCCGATCCCTGGTTCTTTGTCGGAGCTGGCGACATCTTTCCCGAACAGTTCCTTACATTTCTGGGACTGAGCGAGCCGTACCGCAGCACCTTCATCCAACAGCATGGCGACCTGTTCGGGGTGGAGTTCTGGCGCAGCATGCAGAAACGTCTGGCGGCTGGTGAGGTGATTGACACTTACCCCTATGCTCTCAGCCGCCGGCTGCCAGGTTAGTAAACATTCTGACAATCACTTGACCGGCGACTCATTTAGGGTAAAATCATCCGTGCGGGGCGGTGGCGGAACTGGCAGACGCAGGGGACTTAAAGATCCTCCGGAGGTGACACTCCTTGTGGGTTCGATTCCCACCCGCCCCATATTCACAGCT